>JBPBPU010000084.1:0-19573 GCA_050954465.1 Janthinobacterium lividum | reverse complement strand
ACCCGACAGCAGCACGCCATTGACGAGGAGTTTTCAAATCCTGAGTTGAAATTTTCATGGTCAAATTTCGTCACCTTTTCCGTTGCAACAAGTCTATTGGAGTTGAATGCCAAATGGGGTTGGGAACTACCGTTTGGCTGGATACCTATGACTAGTGACGAAGAAATTCCACACACCGAAATTTATCAAGCTGAGCCTTTCGAAGAAATAGCGCCAGAAGTTATTAAATTGCTTAAAACCAGCTTTAACGCTCACCGAATTTACGAGGTAGAAGAAGGCGGAAAAGTTGAAGAAAAACTGCTTGACGATTGTGTATTCGGTTACGATGGGCTAGAACACCTTTACACTAATAGACAAGGGGAATTCATGCTTTATTTCTCGCACGAAGACTCAGTGACTGTCGGCGGAGCAGACTTGCTCCGCTACATTCATAAAATATGGCCGGCATACAACCACTTTTTTTGGTATGACGGCGACACGTACGAAATGCTTATGCAAATGTAAAAGTCAGGTTCAAACCAGATAGATAGACTGGCATAAAAAAGCGCCTTCCCGCTACCCAGCAAGAAGGCGCTTTTATTTAGCCCAAATTCCTACAAAAACACGCCGCCCGAGGCTTCCAGGCGCTGGGCATTTACCCAGCGGGCGGCGTCGGTGCAGAGAAAGGCCACTACGGGGCCGATATCGTCGGGCTGGCCCACGCGGCCCAGGGCCGTTTGCGAGGCCAGGTAGGCGTTCAGTTGGGCATTATCGCGCACCAGGCCACCGCCAAAATCTGTTTCGATGGCACCTGGGGCCACCGTGTTTACGGCAATGCCTCGGCCACCCAATTCCTTGGCCTGGTAGCGGGTCAGCACCTCAATGGCACCCTTCATGGCGGCGTAGGCGGCGTAGCCCGGCGTGGCAAAGCGAGCCAGGCCGCTGGAGATATTGATGATGCGGCCCCCATCGGCCAGCAGCGGCAGGGCCTTCTGGGTCAGGAAAAACGGGCCTTTGAGGTGGACGGCCACCATCTCGTCGAATTGCGCCTCGGTGGTGTCGGCAAAGGGGGCGTAGGCACCCGTGCCGGCGTTGTTGACCAGAAAATTAAAGTGCTCGGCCTGGAAAACGTCGCGGAGCGTGGTGCGCACCTGCGCAAAAAAAGCGTCGAAGCTGCTGGCATCGGCTACGTCGAGCGGCAGGGCGGCGGCCCGGCCGCCCTGAGCCTGGATTTCAGTTACTACGGCGTCGGCTTCAGCCTGTTGGCTGCGGTAGGTGAGCAGCACGTCGATGCCTTGGGCGGCCAGGTGCTGGGCCATGTTGCGGCCCAGGCCGCGGCTGCCGCCCGTCACGAGGGCTATGTGAGAAGTAGGCATAAGAGGAAAATGGAGGTAAAATGGTGCTACAAAGTTCCCAGCCCGGCTGGCCCGCGCTATGGTGAGGGTTTCCGGTTAAATGGTGAAAGGTTCCGAACTTTCAACCCGGCGCTCGGCCCACACCTGCTCACGGTACTGCTTGGGTGTGCAGCCCTGGAAGCGCTTGAAGAACTTCGTGAAATTGGAGGGGTCGTAGGTGAGGCCCGCCGCGATGTCGGCCACCGAGCGGGTGGTATCGCGCAGTAGCTGCCGGGCGGCATCCAGTATCCGCGCCTCGAAGAAGAAGCAGGGCGGCTGGCCGGTCGTCAGCTTCAGTGTATTGCTGAGGTGCGTGGGGTGAATGCAGAGCATGCTAGCAAAATCCCGAATTTCGAGCATTTCGGTAGCGCGGCCCGCCACTACATCAGCCACGTGCGCGGCCACGAGGCGCTGGAAGTCGGCGGTTATTTCATGCTGGCGGGCCAGTATTTTTTCAGGGATGCGCGTAGCCATAGTAGAGCTTTATTTTGTTGCAACAAGCAAGTACCTTTTTTGCCTAACTCACCCCATGCTTACCGACTTCCTGCCCAGCGCTCGTAAACAATTTGCCTACTATAAGCTACTCGGCGAGCAAGCCCTGGCGCAAGTGCCCGATGAAGCGCTGTGCTGGCAGCCCAACCCGGCCTGCAACAGCCTGGCCAGCATTGTGAAGCATCTGGCGGGCAATATGCGCTCGCGCTGGACCGACTTCCTCACCACTGACGGCGAAAAGCCCTGGCGCGAGCGCGAAGCCGAATTCGACAACGACCTGCCCACCCGCGCCGCCGTGCTTGCACACTGGGAGGCCGGTTGGCAGTGCCTCTTCGCCGCCCTCGACGGCCTCACGGAGGCCGACCTAGGCCGCATTATTTACATCCGTAACCAAGGCCACACCGTGCTTGAAGCCATCAACCGGCAGCTGGCGCACTATCCGCACCACGTGGGGCAGCTGGTGCTCCTGGGCAAAATAATTTGCGGGGAAAGCTGGCAGTCGCTTTCTATTCCCAGGGGCAATTCGGCAGCGTTTAATGCGGAGAAATTTGCGCAGGAGCCGCACCGGGCGCATTTTACGGATGAGGCGCTGGGCACCGCCAAGCTGGGGTAGCTGCGTGATTAACCAGGCCCCGGCATACTCGTAAGCAGTGCCAACCGCTGTTTTGTCGCGGCGGCTGCTGGTTTTATGTCCGACGTCCCTTCTCCTCCTCGGCGCGTTTTGTTTTGGGTAGGCCTGCCCTTGATGGGTATCGGGCTGGCTATTACCGCCGTGTTCCTACCGCTTTTTCTACTTGGCGGGCCGGTTTTTCTGGTGGGGCTGGTGCTGGTGTGGGTATCGGGGCGGCCCTGGTGGGCGCGGCTACTGGCCACGGTAGCGCCGTTTGTGGGCTGGGTGGGCGTGGCCACATTGGCGCTAACCCTGAGCAAGCACACAGCCGCCGCCACGTTTCTGATTCCCGAAGGCTTTGAGGGGCAGATTATGCTGGTACTAGGCGAGCCCTGCGGCCTACCACCCGAAAAAGCCGACGGATACCTCCTTTACCACGTACCAGCCAACGGCATTATCATCACCCAAAACAAGCTGGGCGAAGGAGAATTGAACAACGAGTATTACCTGGTCGACCGCAAGGGCCAGCGCCTGCGCGAGCTAACCGAGCTTTCGGATATAGACGGGGGCACCGGCCAGCCGCAGCCCACCACCGCCTGGCGGGCAGTGAGCCGCGACGAGCTGGCTGTTTTTCCCGACAGCCCCATAACGACCACCGGTTACGCCCCGGTTGTCTATACCTTCCAGTTGCTGACCGTGACGAGCTTCGCCCGCCGCTCGCACCTGAGCGATGGGAACTGGCAGGCTGCCCAGCGGGCCCTGGTAGACAGCCTCGTACCGCATTGCCGACAGTATATAGGCCAGCATCGTTAGAACCGGCTTAAATAGGACTTACGCAAAAAGGCCGTCAGGTTAGCTGAAGAGCGGCAGTAGCTGCTTGGAAAACAACAAAGAGCCGCGAAACGGCGGCACTTGGCACGCAGGCAAAAGTGCCGCCGCTTCGCGGCTCTAAAAACGTTTTAACTAACTCAAACTACCAACATGTCGCTGCTTCGCGGCTAACCTGACAGCCTTTTTGCGTAAGTCCTGTCAAAAAACTATTTATTGCCCCAGCACGATGGCAAAAATCAGCGGGGCCACAATCGTGGCGTCGCTCTCGATGATAAATTTCGGGGTTTTTTCGCCCAGCTTGCCCCAGGTAATTTTCTCGTTGGGCACCGCGCCGGAGTAGCTACCGTAGCTCGTGGTGGAGTCCGAAATCTGGCAGAAATAGCCCCACAGCGGCACCTCATGGCGCTGCAAGTCCTGGTGCAGCATGGGCACCACGCAGATGGGGAAGTCGCCGGCAATGCCGCCGCCAATCTGGAAGAAGCCCACCTTGCTTTCGTGCGTGGCTTGCTTGGTGTACCAGTCGGCCAGGTAAATCATGTACTGGATGCCGGTGCGCATGGTATGCACGTTTTTAATGTCGCCCGTGATAACGTGGCCGGCGTAGATGTTGCCGAGCGTGGAATCTTCCCAGCCGGGGCAAATGATGGGCAGGTTTTTTTCGGCTGCTGCCAGCATCCACGAGTCTTTGGGGTTAATCTGGTAGTATTGCTCTAGTTCGCCGCTGAGCAGAATCTGGTAGAAAAACTCGTGCGGGAAATACGCTTCGCCGGCTTTGTCGGCCTTTTCCCAGAACTTCAATACCGTGTGCTCGATGCGGCGCATGGCTTCCTCTTCGGGGATGCAGGTATCGGTTACGCGGTTCATGTGGCGCTTAAGCAGCTCGTGCTCATCGGCGGGCGTGAGGTCGCGGTAGTTGGGCACGCGCTCGTAGAAGTTGTGGGCCACGAGGTTGAAGATATCTTCTTCGAGGTTGGCCCCGGTGCAGGAGATAATCTGCACTTTATCCTGGCGGATAAGCTCGGCCAGTTGGATGCCCATTTCGGCCGTGCTCATGGCCCCGGCCAGGGTTATCATCATTTTGCCGCCGTCGGCAAGGTGCTTGTTGTAGCCGTCGGCCGCGTCGATGAGGGCGGCGGCGTTGAAGTGGCGGTAGTGGTGCTTGAGGAAGTTGGTAATGTGCATTTGAAAAAGAAAAAGCAGGTATTTACTAGCAGTTTACGCAGGCTGACGATTTTGCGCTGCCAGTAATTTTATTGTCGCCAATAATTCGTTTGTGTCGGCCTTTACACTCGATATATTGAATCCTATTGGGGTGAAGCCAAGCCCTTTGTTAAAGCGGGCCAAGAAGCGGTAGTAGGGCGACAGAAGTACCAAGTATTTATCTGGATTACACAAAACCAAGCAGATAAATAAGGCTTTTCCATTGGACCGCAAATAAGCGTCTTCAATATCCATCCAGCAAATTTCACCGATTTTCTGGCCATAATCTGTGATGCCTGAATTTGTTAGCATTAAGCGTGGAGTATTGCTAATTAATTTGAGAAAAAACCGAACTACAAGCACTAAGGTCCAAGCAAGCATCCACCCAAAAAATAATGTAAATATCCAGCCGAACCAGGAATAAAAAGCTTCGCTTCCCAAGCGCAAAATCAAGTATAACATCCAACTGCTTGCAGCAACTATCGCCAGCATCATAAAAATCGCCAAAATCAAAAACGATTTTGAGTAATAATAAAATTGAGGAATTTTCATACGAATAGAATTACTTCCGCATAATCGCCCTCAGTTCAACATAGTTACACTGCTGGTTCCGCAATTATCAAATTGTGGTTGGTATAAATGCAGATATCGGCCGCAATGTGCAGCGCATCTTCCACCATTTGGCGGGCTGTGAGGTGCGGCGCGTGCTTCTTGAGCGCCAGCGCGGCGGCCTGTGCATACATGGCTCCCGAGCCGATGGCAGCTACGTCGGAATCGGGCTCCAATACGTCGCCGGTGCCGCTCACAATGAGCAGCTCGTCTTTGTCGCACACCACCATCATGGCTTCGAGCTTGCGCAGGTACTGGTCTTTGCGCCAGTCTTTGGCCAGCTCAATGGCGGCGCGCTTGAGGTTGTTGCCGTAAGCCGAAAGCTTTTCGTCAAACCGGTCGAGCAGCATGAAAGCGTCAGCCGTAGAGCCTGCGAAGCCGGTAACTACTTTGCCATCATTCAGTTGGCGCACTTTGCGCACGTTGTTTTTGGCTACGTGCTTGTCCATGGTGGCTTGGCCATCGGCCCCAAGGGCAATCTGGCCGTTGTGGCGCACGCCGAGCACGGTGGTGGAGCGAATCTTCATAAATAATGAGCAATGAACAATAGGTAATGAACAGGTGAGCGGCAGAAATAAGAATGAGCAACAAGCAAGGCCAAAGAAGCCATTGCTCATTGCTCATTCTTAACTACTCATCGCTATCAAATCAGCATTCGCATAGGGTCTTCGAGCAGCCCTTTGAGCGTTTGCAGGAAAGCTGCGCCGGTGGCACCGTCCACTACGCGGTGGTCGCAGCTCAGGGTCACTTTCATGATGTTGCCGATGGCCAGCTGCCCATCCTTCACCACGGCGGTTTGCTTGATACCGCCCACGGCCAAGATGCAGGCATTGGGCTCGTTGATGATGGCCGTGAACTCGTCGATGCCAAACATGCCCAGGTTGCTGATGGTGAAGGTGCTACCTTCCCACTCGGCGGGCTGCAGCTTTTTGCTCTTGGCTTTGCCGGCCAGCTCCTTTACTTCGGTGGCAATCTGCGAGAGCCCTTTCTGGTCGGCGGTGCGGATAACGGGCACCAGCAGCCCTTCGTCCACAGCCACGGCCACGCCAATGTTAATGGCTTTGTTCTGCCGGATGCGGTCGCCGAGCCACGACGAGTTGATAACCGGATGCTGGCGCAAGGCCACGGCCGATGCCTTGATAACCAGGTCGTTGAACGAGAGCTTCACCGGCGACAGCTCGTTGAGGCGCACGCGGGCTTCCATGGCTTTGTCCATCAGAATTTCCATCGTGAGATAGAAATGCGGGGCCGTGAACAAACTCTCCGACAGGCGCTTGGCAATAACCTTACGCATCTGCGACACCGGCGTATCAGTGTAGGTATCGGTGCTGGCGGCGGGGGTAGCAACGCTTGGGGCCGGGGTAGCGGCGGGCGTAGCCACTGGCGCGGTAACTGGAGCCACAGCGGCCGGGGCAGCAGCCTGGGGCTGCGCGGCTTGCAAGTCGCGGGCCACGATGCGGCCGTTTTCGCCGCTGCCTTTTACTTGGCGCAAGTCCACGCCTTTGTCTTTAGCAATGCTCTTGGCGAGGGGCGAAGCCAGCAGGCGGCCAGTGGCTTCGGGCTGAGCGGGGTTGGTAGCGGGCTGGGCCGTAGCGGCCGGCGATACCGTAGCCTCGGTGGGGGCGCTGGTAGCGGGGGCAGCGCTCGGCGAGCCACCCAGCAGGGCTTGAATATCCGCGCCTTCTTCGCCGATGATGGCCAGAATGCCATCTACAGCTACGGCCTCACCCTCTTTGGGGCCAGTGTAGAGCAGGGTGCCGTCCTCGTAGTTTTCCAGCTCCATGGTGGCTTTGTCGGTTTCGACTTCCGCCAGTACGTCGCCCGATTTCACCTTGTCGCCTACTTTTTTCAGCCAGGCGGCAATGGTGCCTTCGGTCATGGTGTCGCTCATTTTGGGCATCCGCACCACAGTAGCTTTTTTGCCATTGGCGGGAGCGGCCGGCGCAGGAGTTGCTGCTTGCGGCGCAGGCGTGGGGGCTACCGTTTGTGGCGCAGGCGTGGCAGCGGGTGCAGGGGCCGGCGTGGCAGCGGGTGCGGCGGCCGGGGCTGCACCGCCGCTTTTGCCGTCGAGCAGGCCGGCGAAATCCTCGCCGGGGTTGCCCACTACGGCCAGCACGCCATCAACGGCCACGGCCTCGCCCTCTTTGGGGCCAACGTAGAGCAGGGTGCCATCCTCATAGTTTTCCAGCTCCATGGTGGCTTTGTCGGTTTCGACTTCCGCTAGCACGTCGCCGGATTTTACTTTGTCACCTACTTTTTTGAGCCACGCCGCGATAACGCCTTCGGTCATCGTGTCGCTCATTTTGGGCATTCTAATTACTACGGCCATGGTGGGTCGGGGCTGCGCGGTTGCTACTAGTAAGAGTTGAGAAGGCCAAAATTAGGGCGAAAACCCGCGCCAACCTTACGGGAAGCGAGGCCATTTTTTTTGCCGGGCCATCAGCTAAGGTACGCGCTTTGGCGGCCTCATTTACTTTTCAGGCTAAATGGCTTACGTCCAAAAAATTACGAATGGTGTAGCGCGACCCCGTGTAGTGCAGCCGGTACAATCCCAGGTTGTGGTGCTCGAAGCCATCCATGCAGCGCAATGGGTAGCCCAGCAGCTGGCAAAGCAGCACGCGCAGGGCCCGGCCGTGCATACACACGAGCACGCGCTCGTCGTGAGGGCGGCTACGCAGCAGCTCGATAAACGGCCGCTGCCGGGCCGCCACCTGAGCCGGGCTTTCGCCGCCGGACAGGTGGGCGTGGTCGTCGCCAATGGCCCAGGCAGCCAGTACGGCCGCATATTCCGCGTCTTCGTCGGGGGTAATGCGGGTGCCCTCACGAGTGCCCCAGCTGATTTCGTTGAGGCCCAGGTGGTGCTCGTGCGCGATGCCCAGGTCGATAAACCGCTGCACCGACTGCTGCGTGCGCTTGAGGCCGGAGGTGTAGATGCGGTCGAAGGGCACTTGCTGGTAGGCGGCCCAAAACTGCGCCGCCTGCCGCCGCCCGGTGTCGTTGAGGTCCGAGTCGATGCCGCTGCCCTGCACGATGCCTTGCACGTTAAAATCAGTCTGGCCGTGGCGTACTAAGTAAAGATGTTGAACAGACATAATCTAGGGTAAGCTTTAGCTTGCCACTCAGCTGAACGATAACTACCCTGCCAAGTTACTGCATTGGCCGGCCGGGTGTTCCTTTGCGCTCTTTCCCGACGGCAAGCTAAAGCTTACCCTATATTTCGCATGACTCTCGACGACGTTAAAATCTGGACGGCCCACCGCCCCACTATGGCCGACGCCCTGGGCATCGAGCTGGTATCGCTCACCGCCGACTACCTCGAAGGCCGCATGCCCGTCGATGGCCGCACCCACCAGCCCATGGGCCTGCTGCACGGCGGTGCCTCCGTAGCGCTGGCCGAAACCCTGGGCAGCATTGGGGCCGCCACGCGTATCGACATTACCCGGCAAGCCTGCGTGGGCCTGGAAATCAACGCCAACCACATCAAAGGCGTGCGCGAGGGCTGGGTACGCGGGCGGGCCACTGCCCTGCACGTCGGGCGCACCACCCAGGTGTGGGAAATCCGCATCACCCACGAGGAAACCGGGGCGCTGGTGTGCATCAGCCGCATCACGATGGCCGTTATCGACTTGCCAGCCGCTAAAGAAAAGCCGGCCAATGCCTAGCTTAGAACCCCGGCTCCTGCCCTGGCCCGTAGCAGCAGCGGGCCTCGATGCGTTGGCCCGCTTGCGCCACCTGGCGGCGGGGGCCCTGCGCACGGGCCGGCCGCTGGCCATCTGGCGCGAGCCGAGCGCGGCGCACCCGCAGCTGCTGGTAAGCCGCTCGCTCGAAGCGGCCTATACCGGCTTGCCGCCCGCGCTCGATGCGCAAGCCCCGGCGGGTTTTGCCTTCTTTCCTTTCCGCGACTCCGACCATAATCCGGCGCTGTTTCTGCCGGCCGACGTGCGCTACGACCCCGCCCAGCCCGAAGTGGTGGCGGTGGCTCCGGCCGCTCGGGAGTTGGTACCCGGCCTCGCGGCCTGGCTGGCGCTGCCGCCTCTGCGCAGCCTAACCTGGCACTATAGCCCGCAGCCCGCCCCACCCGCAGCTACTGAGGCCGAATACACCCGATTGGTGCAGGCCGGCGTGGCAGCTATTGAGGCGCGAGAGGTGGTAAAGGTGGTATCGTCGCGAGCCGCTCACCGCCCGCTGCCGCCGGGCTTCGACCCGCTGGCAGCTTTCCACCGCCTGAGCGAGCGGTACGAGCGGGCGTTTGTGTCGCTGGTGAGCGTGCCGGGCGTGGGCACCTGGCTGGGCGCTTCGCCCGAAGTGCTGGCCGAAGTCACTGCCGACGGGCACTTCCACACAATGGCTCTGGCGGGCACGCAGCCGCTTACCCCCGGCCTGGGGCCACAGGCGGCCATTTGGCGGCAGAAGGAAATTGAGGAGCAGGCCCTGGTAGCACGCTACATCGTGAGCTGCTTCAAGCAGCTGCGCCTGCGCGAGTACCACGAAACCGGCCCCCGCACGGTGGCCGCCGGGCAGCTGCTGCACCTGCGCACCGACTTCGAGGTAGACTTGCGCCATGTGCCCGCGCCAACTTCACTGGGTACTGATATGCTGCGGCTGTTGCATCCTACTTCGGCGGTGGGGGGCATGCCCAAAGTGGCCGCGCTGGACTTTCTGCGCCGCCACGAGGGCTACGACCGGGCATACTACAGCGGCTTCCTGGGACCAGTGAACGTGGCCGCGCCCGGCGTATCGCGCCTGTTCGTGAATCTGCGCTGCCTGCAAGTGAAGGACGACCGCGCCATTCTGTACGCTGGCACTGGCCTCACGGTGGATTCTGACCCAACACGGGAGTGGCAGGAAACTGAATTAAAATTGCAAACAGTCGGCAGTGTTCTCGGGAATTAACTGACCTGTCCAGCACGATGTAGAGACGCATCTTTGCGTCTCAGCATTGAACGAAATCGTTCTACCGGCCCAGACGCCGAGACGCAAAGATGCGTCTCTACATTGTGCTGGATAGCTGGCGATAAGCAATAACTACCCATGAAAAAAATAGCGTTGTTTCCTGGTTCCTTCGACCCCTTTACTAACGGCCATTTCGACGTGGTGAAACGCGGGGCTGACTTATTCGATGAGATACTCATTGCCATCGGCAACAACAGCAGCAAGCAGCGCTACTTGCCCGTAGAATGGATGGAAACCCAGATAGCGCACTTATTCCGCGACGACCCGCGCATATCGGTGCGCAGCTACCGGGGGCTCACGGCCGATTTTGCCCGCGAAACGGGGGCCCGGTATCTACTGCGTGGCCTGCGCAATACTACTGATTTTGAGTACGAAAACACCATCGCGCAAGCCAACCGGCATATCAACCCCGAACTGGAAACGGTATTTTTGATTACCTCGCCTCTGCTAGCTGCTATAAGCAGTACCATTATCCGCGAAATTCACCGCTTCGGCGGCAACGTCACGCAGTTTGTGCCTTTTGAGCTGCCGGTTTTCAAGTAGGAATTAAAAAAAGCAGGAATTGGGCTTATGCTTCCGATATGGAGGCATAAGCCCAATTCCTGCTTTTTTTAATTCCTACTTGAAAACTACCCTTTATCCAGCATGTGCAGGGGGTCAGAAACTTGCACTTTGAAATACTGCATGGCCACCAGGGAGGTAATTACGCCGGCCATCGTGCCCATCAGCACAATGGAGAGGAAGGCTATGATACCATAGTCGTCATTGCTGAACACGTTATGGACCTGTGTCAGGTCGACGGAACGGGGAAAAACCGAAACAATGACCAGGAAAAACAGCCCCAGAATAAGGGAAGCGATGAGGGCCGTGATGATGCCCGTGCCGTAACCACCGAGGTAAGGCATGTGGTCGCCGCGCACGTTGCGGAAATTGCGAATGGCTAGCACAGCACCAACTATCAGCAGCAATACATCGACACTGCCGGCTTCGATGTGGGAGAAAAATTTTAGCAATACGGCTAGCAGCGTGTACACGCATAAAGCGCTTGCGGTGAGCAGGCCGAAACGGACGCCGTTGCGCTCAGGCGTAAGAACGGGGCCGGTGGGGGTTGGGGTGGTGTTGGTAGCCATAGCAAATAGGGCAAAAGGGTAGGTGAACGAGCAAGCAGCCACAGCTATGGAGCTTGGCTGGTAGGCTATACTGTGTTTTGGGGCCTGGTGTTGTACCAGTGTTTTTCCAACTCAGTTTCGGTAGTTATTTCCACCCGTTTGTTGTAGCTGTCTTTGCGTTTAACGCGGGTAGTTTCGGTGGGAAAATACCTCTTCACTTGGCGGGCGGCGAGCAAAAAACCTTTGCTCGATACCAGCAGGTGGTAGCTATGCGGCAACAGCACCTGCTTGCCCTCGCCGAGGATAAGCAGAGATTCGCTGCTAGTTAACGCCGTTCTTTTCCCTGAAGCAATCTGGTTGAGTTAAACGACATGAACAACGTTTGCTGGCTGCCAGCCAAGTGTCCTCATTCATTTACAGCGCCGTTTTCACGCTGAAAATAAAGCTGGTGTTGCCCGTCAGTCCGCTGGGGGTGAGGCCCTGTACCACTACCCGGTAGCTGCCTGCCTGGTCGGAGGTATAGAACGTGAGGGTGCTGCCGCTGGAAGTGGTGTGCACCTCGGGATTCCAGTAGAGCAGGTTGCGGAAATCGGGCTGGCGGCTGCGCAGGGTAGCCGGCGAGTCGTAGCGCGGGGCGTAAAACTCGCGCTGGCCCTGCACGCCCTCGTACTCCTGGAGCAGCGCGTGCGGATTGAGCGGAAAGCCGGCCAGGTCGCCCCGGTAGGTACTCAGGCCGATGATGCCATTGTAGGTGAGTAGCCCGCTGAGGTAGTGGCTCAATACTACGTCGAGGCGCTGTATTTTCAGGGGGTCGAAGGCCATCAGGCGGTTGGTATCGAACACGGGCACACCGTCGAGCAATACCAGGGGGCTCTCCATTACTTCGCGGGTGTTGTTGTCGGGCACCAGCAGGTGGAAGCCATCTTTGCGGTTGCGCACCAGGATGCCGGGCACGTACTCCCGAAAAACGTCTTCCAGCGTGGGGAAGCGCGTGTATGTATCGAGCAGGTAGCGGGCAGTGGGGTGGCCGTAAAAAGCACCGCTGTCGGCGGCCGGGGCGAGGTAGGGGCCCGGCGGGGCGCTATACAGCTGCTGCACCCCGGCTTGTACGTGTCGGCGCAGCAGGCTCGCCGCCCAACGCTCCGAGAGCGGGAGCGGCCGGGCCGGCGCGGCGGCATATTTCCCCGAAAAAGGACTGAGAATTTCCAGCCGGTAGAGGCTGTCGCGCCGGGTATCCGTTTGCACTACCAGTTGCTGCGGACCATACCAGTCGGGCACCTCAAACAGCAAACTGCCACTGGCCTGGCTGATGGCCCCGTAGAGCCGGATGCGGCGGCTGGGGGCCGCCAGATACGCGTGCAGGCCCTGCACCGGCGCGCCCGTACGGCGGTCCAGCACCCGGCCGCGCACCAGGTGACCGTGCAGCTCGGGCGCGAAGGTAGGGAGCGAGTCGGGGCGCGGGGTTAGCACGCGGGCCCAGCTGAAGCGGCTCCAGCCTTGGGTCAGCATCAGGTTGTCGGCCGCAGCCGGGTCAGGGGTAGCGCAGTAGTGGTCGGGGCGTTCGATGGGGCCGCGCACGTCGGCGCTCAGCCAGAGGTAGCTGGTAATGTCGGCCCCGCCCGCAGCCGAAAGCGAGTCGAGCTGGTACACCGCTACCGATAAATTGGCCGGTTGGGCGCCGGTGGTCAGGCGCAGCGTCACGGGCTCGCGGGAGGCGTACTGTGGCTTATCGGCCTGGGCGTGCAGCGCCAGCGTAGCCGGCGGCGGACTAAACCAGAGCCGTTCGCACACCGGCTGGCGGCGGCTGTTGAAGAGCGTAAAGTGCGCCACGCCCGCCGCCAGCTGCCGCCGGGGCACCACAAACACCGCCTGGCCCGCCACCAGCTGGCCCTCGGCTGCCACGGCCACTTGCTGCCGGGCGTGCCCCAGCAAAAACAGCCGCTCACTGGCCAGCGCCGGGCCCTGGGTTTGCACCACCACGCGCAGCTGCTCGGGGCCGGCGTCTTCGAGGCGCAGCACGTAGCCCTGCTCGCGCACCACCGGCAGGGCCTGGGTAAGCTGCCGGCCGTTGGCGAATTTTAGTACGGCCCGGTAAGCTGCGCCGGCTTTGGTGGGCGTGAACGAGAAGCTGCCCAGGCCAAAGCGCAGGGGGCTGAAACGCGCTACGGTGGCCCCCGTCGCGTCGAGCACGGTGCCCTCGGCGGCCACGCCCCGGCCAGCGGCGTCGGTGAGCTTGAAGCCAACTTTGCTGCCCAGCCCCTGCACCAGGTAGCCGCCCTCGGGGAAAAACTGCGCGTCGTAGGTAGTGGCGAGCGGGGTAGCCGCCGCTCCCAGCGGCACGCGGGTATTGACGATGGTAATAGGGGCGTGGAAGTAAAATTCCGCCCCGAAGTTTTGCATCCAGTTCGTGTAGGCCCGCACTGTGTAGCGGCCCGTGGGCAGGGTGGCAGGCAGCACCAGCGAGCCCTGGCTGGTGGCCTGGCGCAGGGCTAGTTTAACTTGTAGCACGGGCTGTTGCTGCGGGTCGAGCACCTCCACGTAGGCCACGGTGCTGGCGGCCAGTGGCTGCTGGGTGGTGCCCTCCACCGTATACAGCTTCAGCCATATAGTTTCGCCGCTCACGTAGGCGGGCCGGTCGAGGTGCCCAAACAGCTTTTCGATGGGGTGGCGCTGGCTGTAGCTGGCAAAGCGCCGGCCAACAGTGGCCAACGAATCGGCCTGCCCCCGGGCGGGCGTGCCCCCCCCGAGCAGCAGCAGGCCCGCCAGCCCCAGCAGTGCCCGGCAGCGGCAGTCAGTAAACCCGGCAAGCGGCAAGTGACGCATGGTATAGGGGAAGCGTTGAAGGGCGGAAACCAGCTGATTATCCGGCTTCTCAGGGCCAGAAGCTGGGCTTCACATTGGTACCCCGAATGCGGCAGTCGGCGCAAAACGCGATAGTGTAGAAGTAGCCGCGAAGAACGTAGGTGTTGGTAATCTTGCTCAGGTATTCGTACCGGTAGAGCACCCGCTGGGTAGGCGTAATCTTGGCGGGCAATTCATACAAGTAGGCGGTGTCGGGCTCCGAGCACTGGTTTTCGTAACCTGTCAGGAAGCTGGTGCCCGGTGGGAAGTCGGTGTGGTCGATAAAGAGCCGCTTCTCGGTCATGGAGCTGGCGCCTACATAGCCAACTACCAGCTCGCTGGCGTCGCTGAGGCAGTGCACGTTGCCGGTGAGCTGGGTAGGCAGCGGGTCGAAGAGGGTGCCCAGGCTTTCGGTGTTTTTCTTGAGCTTTTCCCAGTACGCAAACTCCTCGGCCGACTGCGCATACTGTTGCACCAGGATGCTGTATTTAATGCGAAACCGGTCGGAGTTGCCCGGTCGCAGCAGCAAAGGGTATTTCGACAGGACATCCTGGCTGAGCCGGGCAGTACTGCCGACCGAAATATCGGTGGAGCCCTCGGTGCGCCAGCCGTCGAAAATGTTGTCGGTGCGGGGCAGGATGGTGCCGGTCGAGTAGTCGTATTCCGAATGGTAGGGCGGGTTGAACTGCCAGGTTTCCTGGTAAGTCCAGCGGTAGTAGCGGGTAGCGTTGGTGGCGTCGTGGGCATCTAGGTACAGCTGCACGCCGTTGCGCTCCACGGCCCACGAAATCTGGTCAATGGGTGGAGTGAGCTTGCCCGCTACTAGGTCGGAGGCGTACTCGCGGCCGCCCACCGTGCGCACCCGCAGCTGGTAGCGGCGGGTGGCGTCGAGCGTCAGCGCTGCCGAGGTATAGGTACCCGCTGCCTGCTCGGTAAGCGGGTAGCTGGTGCCCACCTCGTCGCGAATGCTCACGGTAGCCTTGGCCTCCACGAGCGGGGCGGGGGTGCTCAGGCTGCGCGTGCGCGTGAGCAGCACCGTGGTCACGCCCCGCAGGTTGATGAGGCCATCGACCACCAGGTAGCGCTGGGCCGTGCTGGTCACCTCGGGCTGAAACTTATCGACGCAACCGCTTAGCAGCAGCAGTAGGGCCGCCAGTAGGCAGGCGGCTGGGGAGGGGTTGGGGCGCTTGGGCATAAGTTGCTGCTAAAAAGGAGCCTTAGAAAGATTTGTCTTCTATGCGCTTTATCAGGTTCTTGTCGGCGTGATTCTGCTTTAAATAACTTACAAGCTCACGAAAGAAATCGGGAGTTTGTTTGTAAAATAATTCGTGCTTGCTGTTGCCTATAAACACGCAGTAATCGTCGTAATCGCCATGATTGTGGTTGTGTTTGTTGGTAAAGAATGTTGGATTCGAGAGTATGAAATTTCTGACTAAGGAATAGGAAGTGCAGTCAGTAGTATCATAATCATACTCAAGCATAAGCCACATATAATCAAGCTGTAATGAATCAATACCTGCATATCCATGTGAGTATCTCTTGCCCGAATAGATAGTGCTGTCTATGTAAACAAGTTTGAGCTTACTGGGGCTGATAACAAAAGTCGGCACATGATACTCTTCAGCTCCTGTGTGGTCAAAGGCAATGAACTCAGACGTACTACAAACCTTTTCCGGCTGGTTGCACGATATTGCCAGCCAGATAAGGCAGGTTAGCAGGAAGATAATTTTCTTCATGACCTGCGGTATCAAAACTTGAAATTGTACGTCACCGTCGGAATCGGCAGCCCGAAAACGGAGAGTTGGTAGCCGGTGATTTTTCCGTTTTGGGCCTTGAAATACACCGAGTACGGGTTGCGCCGCCCGGTGAGGTTATACACCGAAAGTGTCCAGGAACTGTGGGCCAGTTTGTGGACTTTGTGGCTGCCTTCGAGGTTGAGGCCCAGGTCGACGCGGAAATAATCGGGAATGCGGTACTGGTTGCGGTCAGAGTAGAGCACGCGGGGCACGCCGTTGTAGTCGTAGAGGGCCACGGGCAGCGTAATGGGGCGGCCGGTACTGTAGTTGACGTTGAGCGAGGTGCTGATGCGGCGCGAAAAGCGGTAGTTGCCGGTCAGGCTCACATCGTGGGGCTTGTCGAGGTTGCTGGGGTACCAGGCCCCGCCGTTTACCAGCTCGGCGCTGGCGCCGGTGGGCACCCGCACCAGCGAGCGCGAGTAAGTATAGTTGAGCCAGCCGTTGAGCTTGCCGGACGTTTTGCGCAGCGACACTTCCACGCCGTAGGCTTTGCCCTCGGCATTCACCAGGTCGGTTTCGATGTGGTGGTTGAGCAGCAGCACCGCCCCGCTGGTGTAGTCCACGAAGTCGCGCTGGTTTTTGTAGTAGCCCTCCACCGAGGCTTCGATGGTATTGCCCCGGAAGTTGTGGTAGAAGCCCAGCGCCACCTGGTCGCCCACCTGGGGGCGCACGTAGTTGTCGCTCAGCTTCCAGGTATCGGCCGGCGACACCGAGGCCGTGTTCGAGAGCTGGTGCAGATACTGGCGGGTGCGGTTGTAGCTGGCTTTCACCGACGAATTGACTGTGAGCGCGTACTTCAGCGACACCCGGTACTCGGGGCCGTGGTAGGTAGCCACGCTGGCCCCCGCCCCATAGCGCACCGTGTCGGTGATGTTGGTGAGGCTGCGCGGCACCCCGGCCAGGTACTGGGGCACCTCGCGCGGCCCGAGCGCCTGGTAGAGCGAGTAGTGCAAGCCCAGGTAGGCCGAGAAGCGGGGCGAGATGTTCCACTGGTCGGCCACGTAGAGGGCGCTTTCCTGGGCCTGCTCGCGGGGCAATACGTCGGGTAGTATCAAGGACTGGTCGCCCAGCGGGCTCAGGCTGCCTGGTGCGGTGCGGTAGCGCAGGCTGCTTGCCCCGAAGTCGAGGGTGTGGGCCGGGCTGGGGTAATATGTAAAATCGGCCTGCCCCCCAAACTGAGCGATGCCAAACGTGAGGGCCGAGGCGTTCGTGGCGTTGCGCTCACTGGCAATGCGGTACTCGTACTGGCTACCCGTGGCCGTAAGCACCCCGTAGAGCTTGTTCGAGAAACCATGCTTCCACTTGAGGCTGGCGCTGCGGTTGTTGTAGGTATACGAGGTATCAGCCGAGAGCTTGAAGTAGTCGCGGCTCAGGTAGGCCGTGGCGTAGAGCGAGTTAGTGGCATTGACCTCGTGGCTGACGTGGGCGCTCAAGTCGAAAAACGAGGCCGCGCTCTGGCTGATGCTGCGGTCGGGCAGCCGATGTAGCAGCCAGTCGGAGTACGAGGTGCGCCCGCCGATGATGAACGAGGTTTTTTCGTTTTTGCCAATCGGGCCTTCCAGCATCAGGCGGCTGGTGAGCAGCCCAATGCCCCCCGCGCCGCTGAATTTCTTTTTGTTGCCCTCCCGCGTCCTGATGTCGAGCACCGACGAGAGCCGCCCGCCGTACTGCGCCGGAATGCCGCTCTTATACAGCTCCACGGTCTTAATCAGGTCGGGGTTGAAAGCCGAAAAGAAGCCAAACAGGTGCGAAGGCGTGTACACCACCGCGTCGTTGAAGAGAATCAGGTTCTGGTCGGTGCCGCCGCCGCGCACACTGATGGCGGTGCTGCCCTCGCCCACGGTTTTCACGCCCGGCAGCGTCATCACCACCCGCAGAATATCGGTTTCGCCAAACACCGTGGGCACCTGCCTGATGGTGCGGATGTCGAGCCGCTCCACGCCCATCTGCATGCCGGCCACGTTGCGGTCTTTGTTGCCCTGCACCACCACTTCCCGCAGCGTCGTCTGCTCCTGGTCTGCCTCCACATCGAGCCGGCCGTCGGCGTGCACCAGCAGGCGGCGCTGGGTTTGCTTGAGGCCCAGCCCGCGCACTTGCAGCGTGTGTGGGCCGGTGGGCAGCGTGAGGGAGTAGTAGCCAAACTGGTCGGTGGCGGTGCCCACCCCCGGCAGCTCTACCGACACCGATGCCCCAATTACCGGCTCCCCCGTTTGGGCTTCGCGCACCACGCCCGCCACGGTAGCCCGGCCCGCGCCCGCACCGGGCCGCCCTATCTCGTAGAGCCGCACCGCGCTGGTAGCACGTACCAGCGGCACTACCGGCTCGGCGGCGGCCGGCTCGGGCACGGCGGCTACGGCCGACGCTCCCGCCCGGAAAAAATCAGCCGGCAACGCCACCGACGGCCCCGTTCCGGCCGAAATAAACACGTTGCGCTCCTCATCTACCACAAAGCGCCGCTTGCTGGGCGCCAGCGCCTGCCCCAACACGCTGCCCAGTGGCTGCTGCCGGGCCTGCACCGTAACCGAAACCCCACGGGCGGCCGCCGAATCGAAGAAAAACCGGTAGCTGGTTTGCGCCTCCAGCTGCCGGGCAAACTCCTCCAGGCTCAGGCCCTCGAAGCGGCCTGTGACGAGCGGCTCGGTGCCTTGCCCATAGCTACTCAGGCTACTGCCAATGCCTAGCAGCAACAGCCCAAGCCGGTACAGAACCTTCATGCCAATAAGAGGATTAGAGTGGGAAGCAGGCACTAAAGTAAAGGGATAGTAGCCTCCTGGCCTCCCTGTAGTCACCTGTCCTGCTGCCCGCTGCCATCAGTCAGTCCCAGCGTAGCCCGATACTGCACCAGCGCCACAATGGCCGCCTCGCGCCTAGCCTCGTCAAATTCCAGCTGGTTGGCCCGCGCATAGCTGCGCAGTGCCGCCCGCTGCTGCGGAAACTGGCGTAGCACGTCGCCGAGCTTGCTCACCGGGTAGCTGCGCCCGGCCTGGACCAGGAAATAGTCGGTGCGGGCGGCTAGCTCGCTTACAATGTGGCCGTCTTGTAGGGTTTCCTCGTATTTTTTGCGGCGGCTGGCCAGCACACGCACCGGCCCCGTCACCAGCAGGTCGTAGAAGTTGCGCTCGGGCAGCCCCAGCGCCGAGTCGCTACTCAACCGCACAAACGTGTGCGAGCCGAGGGTAAAGCACGCCACCCGCTCCGTCACCAAACTCAGGTCGGCAGTGCCGCCCTGGGCGCTGAGTACTACCTGGTCGCGCACCAGGTCGTAGCGCGCCCGCACCCCGGCGTAGATGATGCCGCCATACGTAATGGTGGCCGTCTGCGGCTTATCCGAATCGAAAAACCGGTGCCCCGGCGTGCCGGGCCGCACGTAATTGACGTACGCTGGCCCGCTGTAGAGGCCCGACTCGTCGCGCAGCACAGAGGCGTAGTGTTGGTGCAGGCTGTTGGTAGCCGCCAGCAGGCTGGTATCGGCGCGAACAGTCTGGCCTAGCGTAGGCAGCGCAAGTAGGGGCCCCAATCCGCAAAGCAGCCGTGTTTTCATGGCGCAATAGTAGGGGATAAGTAAGTAGTCAGAATTAGGTGGCAAGCAGCAAGATAGCAACTACCTGAAAAACAGCCTCATAAAACCATTCTTGCTACTTATTACTTTTGTCTTACTACTTAACTCTACTTTGGCAGGTTAGGGGGAGTGGGTTAGGGGGTGTTTTGGGGCATTGGCCTGCGCTCGCTGGTGCACGGCGGCGAGCAGGGCCTCATCCT
>JBPBPU010000082.1:0-19586 GCA_050954465.1 Janthinobacterium lividum | reverse complement strand
GGCATTGCTTCACGGGGCAGACTGGTCTTTTCGGTGTAGGAACCTCAAAGGTCGGACTGCCCCGTTTTTATGCCCCCAGTTTTAGTAGGGTAGAGTAGGCCCCGGCAACTCCACATCAACCTGCCCAAAAAGCATGACTCCATTGGCCACATCCACGGGGTCTTTTAAGCACTTCCGCTTCCGCTCCACCCAAGCGGCTATCCCTTTCAGCTTGCGACCCAGCGGGCTGGCCCGGAGCGCCGCCCGCGCCTCGCGGGCGGCCTGCGCCACACGCCGGCCTTGTTTGGCCCCAGTCACGAACTTGCCTAGTATCCGCATCTGGCCAGCGGCGGTGCGGGCCAGCTTACCGGCCGTGCTCAGGGCTAGGCCTTCCACATCGGCTACGCGGGCTACGAACAGAGCCGCCCGGGCCAAGCGGCTGGTTTCGGCGGCGGCGACTAGGGCGGTGCCCGCGCCGGCGGTAGCCACCGTCAGGCCCACTTCGAAGCCTACGCGCCCCGTCACCTTGCCCCAATCGCGCGGCGACATCGAGCCGAGCTGCTCGCCCACGTGGTGCCAATTGTCGCCGTTACCCGCCCAACTGGCGGCATCGCTGAGGCCCTGGCCGGCGCTGTGGGCGGCATTGGACCAATTCTGGCCGTCGCCGGCCCACTGGTAGGCATTGCTGGCACCTTCCCCAATGGCGTGGGCCGTGTCAATCGGGTGCATGGCAGCGTGCCAGCCACCCTTGGCCACGCCCCACAGGCCCTCGGACAAGCCCTTGCCGCCGGCCCACAAGCCTTCCGCCATACCCAGCTGAAAGCGCCCGTAGGCCCCGAGCGGCCCCCAGCCTTTCATCCGCTCGTCAATTTGGTCGAGCACGCTCGGCTCGGCAGCGGGTGGGGGCGGGCAGGCGGCCTGGGCATCGGCCAGGCTAAAGTGAATACTGATGCACCCCGTTAGGCCGCAGCGCAGCTGCGAGTCCTCCAGCAGCGGGTGGCCGCTGCCCAGCTGCACATCGTCTTTCACCGGGCTCCACTTGCCGGCGGGTACCAGCAGGCACGGGCCCTTCGAGACGCTGCATACTCCCATGGATGGGATGTTTGTCTGCGGTATCACATCGAGGTCGGTGGCTACGTTCTGGCCGTGAAACACCGTGCGGGCGTTGAAAACGACGTTGAGCGTCGTGGGCAGCGTTCCTTTGTCACACGTCAGGAAGACACCGGCGGGTACGTATTTCTTGGCCATGAGCAGCGGAGGCGAGGGCGCCGAAAAGCTAAATTAACCAGCGGCGGGGGTTAAGGTGCACAGGTTTTTATTCATGAATACGCCTTCCACCCCATAGATAGTGAATTGGGCAGCGGACTGAAGCTCAGCGCTGACGCCAAACTCATAGCTTTCCCGGTGCTGCACGCGCAGGGTGGTATCCAGGTTATAAACATCGGTCATAGCCCGCAAAGCCTGCTTTAACTCGGCCTTCGGGTACTCGGCCGCGTTCACCTGGCCCTCCACCGCGATGCCCCAGGCTACGTCAGGGGGCACTGGCTCTTGGCGGCGGGCCGTGGTGAGCAGCGGCAAATCCAGGTTGCCCAAAAAGCGGGCGATAGTACGGGGCGGGCCAGGGGCCGGCTCGGCCGTGTAGGTACGACCGTAGAGCGGCGGAAACAGCACCCCGTACTCGTAGCCGCGGCGCAGCACGTCTTCCAGGTAGCCGTCGCCGTGCAGCACCTGGCCAATGCCGCCGACCATGCCCGGCGTTATCTGCTCGGAGTGGCGGTACTTCTCGCGCAGCTGCGGGTGCAGCGCAGCCCATTGACGCTGTAGGTCGGCTTTGTTGCACACGCGCAGCAGGCAGCAGGCCGCGTCAGTCTCCAGGATGAGTTCGCGGCGCAGCGCCGCCGTGTCAGCATCGAGTTGGGCCAGGCCGCGGGTTTCGGTTTGGGTAAAAGCCAGCACCGTGACGGCGTAACGCCAGCCGGCGCCGGCTGGGTGCAGCGGCTGCTTGCGAAAGTGCGTCTGGCGGGTGTTGACGTACCCGAGGTTGCCCAGTAGGCTGGCCGTTTCCACGGTCACCGTGTAGTGCTGGGTAGTGGGCAGGTTGGGGGCAGCTAACAGCATGGGCAGGCAAGCGCGGGGAAGGCAGCGGGGCCGGGACTTATTCGTTGATTTTAACCGTGGGCCCCAACACGTCGACGGTGGTACCACCGCTCAGGGTGAGACTACCCGTAGTAGTATGCAGCAGCATGTTAGCTTCGGCCTCGGCCGTGAGGTCGGTTTTGGCCGTCAGGGCCACCGTCTTCGTGAGAGAATCAATCTTAACTTCTTCTTCGGCAGCCAGGGTGATGGTTTTGGCCCGCATGATAATCTCGCCGGTGTAGGCCGTTTGGCCTTCGCCGGGTACGCCGGCCCTGAGGGTAATCACGCTGCCGTTCACCGTCACTGGCCCGGCACTGTGCAGGTGGATGCTGCCATCGCCGGCGAAGCTAATGCTCATCGCCGTGCCCTTGTTGTTGGAGTTGGAGATAAGAATGGTTTGGTTGCCCTGCTTATCCGACATCACAAATTTGTTGCCCCGGCTGTTTGCAGGCCCTTGAGGTGGTTGACGTCGGTGGTATAATGGGCGCTCTGCTTGTTTTGGGCGTGGAACAGGTTGCCCAGCACCAGTGGCTGCTCGGCCCGGTTCTGTTCGTAGCCGATGAGCACCTGCGAGCCCACCTCGGGCGTGAAGAGCTGCCCTTTGCCATCGCCCGAGTAGGGGGTGCTTACCCGCAGCCAGTCGGTTTCGGCCTCCGTGGGCTTGGCCACGGGCCAGTAGTAGCGCACGCGCACCCGGCCCAGGCGCTGCGGGTCGGCCACCTCGATAACTTCGGCTAACTCGGGCTGACCAGCCGGCGCCTGGCGCGGTGGCCCCAGGGGCGGGTAGTCGGCCACCTGCGGCACAGCCTCAAACACGTTGGAATACATCGTGTTGCCATCGAGCAGGTGCGTGACGGCCGTGAGCAGGTAATTGCCGAATGACTCCTCGTCGCGCGCCTCGGTGCCAAAGCCCTCGCCCGTCACGGCCACGCTGCCGCCCACCTGCATGCCGGGGTCTTCGCCCCAGCCGCTGGCGCTCACTAAGCTCGTGGCGTGCTGCGATTTGTAGCGGGCGGCCACCTCGCGCAGGTCGGTTTGGGTGGGAGTGGGTACGCCGGCCGGCAGGTGCATGGGCTGGGCCAACATGCTGGCGGACTTATCCAGGGCGAACGACGCGAGCTGGTGCTGCCCCACCCAGCTCACGGTCTGCTCCTGCGAAGTGGCGCGTAGCTGCTGGTGCTGCACGGGATTATACTGCGAGACCACAAACGCGCCGTGCCGCAGCGTGAGCTGCAAGCCCGCCCGCACCCCGTCACTCACAAGCGGCCGGGCCGCGGCTGAAGGCCGGCTCAGATGCAGGTTTTTGCCATCGTAGTAAAACCACTCGCCGTACTGCGCCGCCAGTCGGTGCAGGAACGTAAAGTCGCTTTCGTCGTACTGGGCCACGTAGACCAGCGGGGCCGTGTGCCGGGGTGCTGCCTGCAAGGGGGGCAAGTCATTGCCATACGCCCGCAGCACCTGCTGAAAAATGGCCAGCAGCGTTTGTTGGCGAAAGGTGCGGCGCACCGGGGCTTGGTCGAGCAGGTAAGTGGGGCCGTAGCCGTGCACCTGAATCACGCCCGTTAAGTCGCCCTGATTGCCGAGTTCGAGCTTCGTCACCAGGCCCTGAAAGGCCAGCTCCTCCGCGCCGCCCGCGCCCAAGGTGGGCGTGAGCGTGGCCGTAAAGCGCTGCCCGCAAAGCTGTTGGTGTGCCTTCGACAGAAAGGCACCTGTCGTGCCTTCCACCCGGTCATAGGGTAAACTCAGGCTAAACTGGTGGTGCTCAAATAACGACTGGCTAAGGCTGAAGCTGGTAAACTCCGTCACGTGGAAGGAGCCAATCTGCAACTGCGGCGTAACGGGAATGGCCATGTCAGGAAAAGAAGCGTAGCAGAAAAAATGGGCGAGAAGTACCTAAGGTACCACTAGCAGGCTTAAAAACTTAGTTAGAAGGCGCGGGGCTGATAGCCAGTTCCCGCACCATCGTGGTATCGGTCGGGGCGTCGGAGGGCAAAAAAGCCAATAGCAAGAGGGCTGGCCCCGCCGCCACTGGCCGGTACGAAAAGGTGCACTGCATGAGCGAGGCGGGCGGCACCATCGTCTCGGGCCCGAACGCCTGGCGCAAGTCGCGCAGGCGCACCAGGCGGGGCAGGGCTTTGCGCGGCTCAAATACCACCCGGTTAGAGTCGTCGGGTACGTGCGGCGCTTGGATGGTCACCGACTTTAGCTGCCCCTGTTGATTGACGAAGGCGTGTATTTCATATGCCGGCAGCCGCCAGCTCAAGCTGTGGTAGCCGGGCGAAGTAGCTGCCAAATCCTGGCGGGTGGGCTGCTGGCCACCATACTGCCGCTGGGCCGAGGTGTTTAGCGGGGCCGAGCGCGCTAATAGCGCCGCGTAGTGGCGGGCGGCTTCTACTACCGTAGGAAGCGCGGACGGCGTGGGGGCCTGCGGCGTAGGCGCAGCCTGGGCGGGCGGCTCGGGGCGCCCGCAGGCGGCCAACAGGCTGCCCGCCACGCTGCCGCACACCAGAAAATACCGAAAATCAGCCATGAGCGGGGTGGAGAGAAGGGCTAGTGGGCTGCTTGGTTACCTTATAGAGTACGAGCCGCCGCGACCACGGAAAAAAATGGATTTCGGTACCCACTTCGCCCCACGTACGCGTGAAGGTGAGGGGCGGCAAACCCGCCTCGCTGTACGGGTGAATTTCTAGCTGAGCCCCCACCCGCAGCACCCCCCGGTCTACTAGCTGGCGCATGGCCGCGGGGTCCATGTGCACGCAGCCGTGCGAATCAAGCAACTTAACTTTATAGTGATTAGGGATTTGCTGGGCTAGTTTATAGGACAGCTCATCGGGGGGCGTGGTGTGCAGAAAGTCGCTCAGAATTTCTTCTTTGCGCTGGCCGGGGCGCGCCACGCGGTCGAGCTTGCGGTTGTGGTTATAATCCACAAAATACTTGACGGCCGTCGGCCCAAAGTCGTTGAAAACCCACGTGGTGGGCAGTGCCAGGTCCCAATCGCGGGGAAACGGCGTATTGAGCGGCCGCCCAAAATCGCCATTCACATCAGCCAGCAGGCTGAGGTAATACGCGTGCAATTCCATGAAGCCCTTCAACGGGTCTTTGCCGTACGACTCCCAACCCGGAAAGCTGGAGAGTAGCCGCCAGCGGCCGCCCACCTGCAACTCAATGAAGCTCTGTTTATTAAGACGCAGTGGGGCTCCCCACGGGATGGTAGAATAGCGCCAGCGGCTTTCGCTGGTATGCTGCGCAATGCTGGCAATGATAAAGCGCCCCGCTCGCGTAGGCGTAGCTTTATCACTAGGCGAACCGATGCTAGGTCCCCCCGCCGCGCTCCAGAAGCTGCTTGGTAGTTGCTTATAGATATACATAAGTGGAAAGCGATGCTACCAGTGGCGGCAGCTCCTTCTCATGAGCTTTGGCAAGGCAAGGTGCCAACTAGCGGCACCAGGATTTCAAGTAAGAAGGAAAGATAAGTAGGGAGGCTAGATAGGACGCGGGTTAGCAAAGCCGCCAGACCAAAGAGCTGAGGTAGGCGCGAGGTAACCAGAAGCCATCTGTTGGCATTCCGCATTGAAAAGACTTGAGGTAGTACCTACTTTCTGAGCGGGCTGTGCGCGGGTGAGCAAAGCTGTCGCCGCCAAGAAACTTAGCCTTTGTGTAAGCCTCCCTTTAAAGAGGACCAATCTAAGCTAGAGCCCGACAGCTTAAGTGGAGCCTCTCACCAATACATTGGTGAAGGGATGATAGCGACCGGGCTTTAGACGGGGCGTGATAGGTAAAGTGGGTCACTACTTCGGCTAGTATGATAAGGCGTGATAACACTTACTTACAAGGTTAAGGCTGTCCAGCTCAGCACGTTAAGCCAGTGTTTTGTTCCAAGCAAGGACCGCTTTATCGTATATTGAGGAGTTTATAACGTTTATTAAACGGACGTTTAACGACTGTGAAATGAGCAGAAACGGGGGTACTTTTGCCTAAACTCCCCCTTACCCGTGAAATCCTACGTCGCCTACCTGCGCGTCTCCACTCAAAAGCAGGGCCAGTCCGGCCTCGGCCTCGAAGCCCAGCGGGCCGCGGTGGGCGCCTTCATCCAGGCGACGCCGTTAGTGGGGGAGTTTGTCGAAGTCGAGTCAGGTAAGCAAAACGAGCGTCCTCAACTGACGGCGGCCATGGCCCTGGCCAAAGCGAAGGGCGCGACTTTGCTCATTGCCAAGCTCGACCGACTGTCCCGAAACGCCGGCTTCATCTTCCAGCTCCGAGACGCAGGGGTAGACTTTGTCTGCTGTGATATGCCCGATGCCAATACCCTTACCGTCGGCATTTTCGCCGTGCTCGCCCAGCACGAGCGCGAAACGATTTCCAAACGAACCAAAGACGCGCTTGCCGCTAAGCTAGCCCAGGGCGCGCAACTTGGTACTCCAGCTAACCTCACGCCAGCCGCTACCCAGAAAGGGCGAGACCAGAGCGTAGCGAAGGCGCACGCCAATGAGCACAATGAGCGGGCGGCCGCGCACATTCTGCTGCTGCGCGAGAAGGGGTTGAACTACTCCCAAATTGCCGAGAAGTTGAATCTGTTGCGCTTTGTGACCCGCCATGGCAAGGCCTTTCGCGCCGAACAGGTGAAGCGTCTCTATCTGCGGTCAAAGTCCGTCGCGCTAGCTTCCTGGGCGGCGACGCGTGCCATATAGAGTAGCGAAGCGTAAGATTTGGTGCCTAAGCAACTAATAAGCCGTATCCTATGCGTGCTATAGCAGGTGGCTTAGCACGGGCTGTCGTCCTTATACTAAGGGTAGGATGCAATTACCCAAGCAGGCCAAAAATATTACTTCTTGATGCGACTCAGATGCACCGAACTGATACCCAGGTAGGACGCAATGTAGTGCTGCGGCACCCGCTGCACCACCCGCGGATTAGTGGCCAGCAGGTGCTGGTAGCGCTCTTTGGGCGTATCGCGGATAAAAGACAGGCAGTGCTCCACGTAGTGCCGGGTGCGGTCGAAAAGCAAGCCGGCGAGCTTCTCGCGCATTGGGGCCGACTCGCCCAGGTCGCGCAACAGCCGGTAGACGTCTTCCTGCGCTAGGCTCCACAGCACGCACGGCTCGATGGTTTCGATAGCAAACAGGCTGGGCGTATGCTGCCGAAAGCTTTCGAAGGACGAAACGCTCTGCTGCTCAAAGAAAAACTGAAACGTAAGGTCCTTGCCCTGGCTGGTGAACCATACCCGTACGCAGCCCTGCTCGATGAAATAGGCGCGTTTGGCAATTTCATTTTCCCGCAGCAGCAGCGTGCGCGCGGGCACCTCCAGGCGGGTGAAGCGCGCCGCGTAGGCCTGCCATTGCTCGGCAGAGAGGGAAAGTTGGGCACGCAACCACTCCAGCATCAGGCGTCGGGTAGGGAGGTAGTAACGGGTTGCCCGACCTCCCCTAGCCAAGGCTAGCGAAGGTCGGGCGTTCGAAGAGGGTTAAGTTTCTGCTATCCCTTTGCGAGTACAAACCTACCATCCGTTTGGCTGCACGCCTATAGGTAGTCCCGGCTACTCACTGGGAAAGATTCAACCCGCTCGCTACCGCTGCGGGTGGCGGGCCTAGGCTGGCTGCTTCGCCAACTTGCCGGTGGTGGTACAGCAGGTAGGAGCCGGCGAGCACCCCCAGCAGGACGACGACCCCGGTGACGGAGCCCAGCGGCTCGCCCGAGGCCAGGTGGGCCACGGCCGCCGACACGAGCAGGATGGTGAAGCCGGCGTAGGCCCATTCTTTGAGGCGCGCAGGTACGGGCGCCACCAGGGCCGTTACCCCCAGAAATTTGGCCAGGGCCAGCTCGATGCGGAAGTAGTCGGGGAAACCCAGGCGGTGGCACTCCACCCGCACGGCTTCCTGGGTGAGATACGCCCACCCCGACTTGGCCATGAACAGGGCGAGCAGGCCCGTGGCTACCCAGTAAGCCACGGTGGTTTGCTGTTTGGTTAAGTACATGATGCTAATAGTCAGAAGGTCGTATGGTATTCTATACTAGTACTACCAGCCGTTTGCCCGCGGGCACGTCCAGGTCCCACACCCGCCCGATGTCGGGCAATCTCACCGTCACGGTTTCTAGCACTAAGCGTCCCTCCGCGGCCCATTGCAGCGCTTCGGGGAGAATGCTGGTGAAGAGCTGGCCGACTTGCTCGCGCGACCAGCTGCCCAGCCCCGAGCCGGAGAGCTGCAAATCGACGCTGCGCAGCGTGGCTCCGGAGAGCGTCACCGAGTCGCCGGCCACCGTGCCAACCGAGACGAAGCGCACCCGGTGTGTGAAGGTGCCGGTGCCGCGTAGGGCCAGCAGCAGCAGTTCAGCCGAGTGCCCCCACACGTAATCAATAATCACGTCGATGGGTGTAGCCGCGTGCAGCGTCCGCAAGTGGTCGACCAGAACTTCATCGGGTTGCTGCAACGAAATAACCTCATCGGCACCCAGGGCTTCCAAGGCTTGCAGCGACGCGGGATTGCGGCCCGTGGCGATGACCCGCCCGGCGCCATAAAGCTTGGCCAGCTGCACGGCCACGCGGCCCGTGACGCCGGTGGCCCCGTTGATAAGCACGGTGTCGCCGGGCTGCAGGCCAGCCCGGAAGCGTAGGGCCATGGCCGCCCCGATGACGGCGTTGGGCAGGGCAGCGGCCGTGGCATCGTCGAGGCCGGCGGGTAGCTTCACCAGGCGGTGCCGGTCGATGCGGGCGCGCTCGGCCAGGGTGCCGCTGCTGCCCAGGGCGTAGACGCGGGTGCCATCGGGCAGCGTGCCTACGGCATCGCCCCCGATGATGCGGGCAGGTGGCTGCGCGTCGGCCGTGGTGGAATAGTGCGTGCCTTTAGCCTGGCTGCGGTCCAGGTTCTTGAGGGCGGCGGCCGTGACGGTGAGTAGTAGCTCGTCGGCGTCTTGCACGAGGGGTTCGGCAACGTCGGCGTAGTGCGGCAAGTCTCCGGGCGAATACAGAATGGCGGCTTTCATGACCAGTAATTTTGGGCGGTGGTTGACGGGACAAAATTGGGCCAGCGCCCTAGCGGCGGACGATAACATTTGTTACTAACTGCCCGCCGCTCCTGCCAACAGCAGGAAGCTAGAGGGAGCAACCGCTTTGACCAGCGCCCACGCATTACCACGTTTACTAGCGAGTCGCCCGTTGTAGAGCAGGTTGATTAGAAAAGCCTTCAGGTGGCGAATAACCAGTGCGACTCATCTGAAGATAAAGTTGCTTTAGTTAGGTATAAGTAACTGAAATACAGAAGTAAATCATGTTGCACTTAGCCATCCGTGTAACGTTTATTAAACGTACGTTTAACAACTGACTATAGCGGGTATCTTCGCCTAAAATCCCTCCCTTTCCAGAGGTCGTTCTGTCATGCCCGCCTATTTTGCTTACTATCGCGTCTCCACCCAAAAGCAAGGAGCTTCTGGTCTTGGCCTCGAAGCGCAGCAGGCAGCGGTGGTCAGCTTCCTCAAAGGTGGCCAGCCGCAGGGCGAGTACGTCGAGGTGGAGAGTGGTAAGAAGAACCAGCGGCCGCAACTGCTCGCCGCGATGGCCGCGGCCCGCGTCGCGGGCGGGGTACTACTCATTGCTAAGCTCGACCGGCTCAGTAGGAATGCGAGTTTCATCTTAACGCTACGCGACTCAGGAGTGGACTTCGTCTGCTGCGACATGCCTGATGCGAACACCCTTACGGTGGGCCTCTTCGCCGTGCTTGCTCAGCACGAGCGCGAGACCATCTCGAAGCGAACCAAAGACGCGCTCGCCGCCAAGAAGGCCCGAGGCGCGCAGCTGGGTACGCCGGCCAACCTCACAGCTGCGGCTCGGGAACAAAGCCTGCTTGTGCGGCGAGCCCACCTGCAGCAGCACCCGGGCCGGCGGCAAACGGCGGCCTTTATTGCCTCCCGCCGGGCACAGGGGGTGAGCTTTCTGCAGTTGGCGGGGGAGTTGAATGCCCTTGGCTTTACCGCCTCGCGCGGGGGGACTTTCAACCAAAAGCAGGTGCAGCGACTTTACGAACGGCTTGCGGTAGCTCCTGCGCCAAACAAGTAGTTGGCACCCTCTCCTGGGAAGTACGCCGCTGGCTAAAACGATACACCTTGGCCTAAGTTGGGTTAGCTTAGTAGTCAATTGGCCCGCACCTTACCTGGTTAGTTCTTTTGTCTCGCCTCGTTGTTTTGCTTTCCCTATGTTTGATTGCCAGGTTACCCTACACTTCGAGGACAATGCCATTCGGGTGCGCGAGTACCATTGGGCCATTGTGCAAACCACCGATGAGGTAAACCGGCCGCAGGGTGGCGTGCTCGCCGGCAAGCTGCACGTAGTACTCGACTGCCTGGCCCACGCCGCCCTCGATGCCTGGATGGCTGACAGCCGCAAGGCGGTGAGTGGCGAGCTGGTAGTGTTAGGCCCCGATGGGCTGCGGGCGCGCACCATCCGGTTCACCGACGCTTACTGCGTCAATCAGGGGCTATTTTTTGATGGCATGAGCAACCAGCAGGCCGGAGCGCTTTCGGTAGTGCTATCGGCCCATACGCTGCTCGTCGACCAAGAGCTCGAAATCCGCAACGTGTGGCCCCTCGACCACGCCACCTCCTGAGCCCCGCTAGCCACTATCTTTTACCCATCCCGACTACCCTTTCAGTATGAGTTCCTTTTTTGCTACGCTGCACGTCGAAGAATTAGTAGTGGCTGTACTCACGTGTTCGCAACACGTGCACCAGAGCACCAGCCTGCGGGGCCTGCCCAGCAGTAAGGTATACAGCGGCGAACTCCAGTTGCAGTTGGGTCTGGCGCCTGGTATTTTGCTGCCGCACTGGGCCTATCAGCCAGCCCTGGCGCTCAATGGCTACGTCAACTTTGCAGCCACCGATGGCATATCGCCGAGCCTGATACTGGCTTTCGAGGAAGGCTACTGCGTGAGCTACGAAGAGCACTTTGAGCCCGGCTTGGTGGGCCAACCCGCTTTGCACTGCCGCCTCAGCATCGTGGCCCGGCGCATCACCAAGCAGGGCGTGGCCTACGAAAGCGCCTGGCCCCCTACCGCTCAGTAGCGACACGCTTCCCTTTAAAGCAACTTTTTTGTGCATGCACTCGCCTTCTTCGCGCCCGCGTCAAGCGGCCCACGGGGCTAGCTACGGCTTCACGCCTGCCTCAATGGGGCGGCGGCTATCTGACCCCGACCCCCAGCTCACGGTTCACGCTGCCGGCCGCTACCACGCCCAGCTACGGCTGAGCAGCCTGCTTCCTGGCAGCAACGCCACCGTAGCCCGCCAGGATGGCGCCCTGGCTGAGCAAGCCCACCCCCAGGCCCGCGCCCTGCAACACTACGAGCAGTGCCTGACCAACACCCGCACTCGGCAGGCACAGTGGGCCCGGCAGCTGCGGCAGCCTGCCCAGCCCACGGCTTTCATCAGCCAGGGGGAGCGCCGTTCGCCGGGCGAGATACAAGCCCGCGAGCGGCAGCTAGCCCTCGCCAAAGCCCACGACAAATACGTGGAAAACGTGGGGCTCATCAGCGGCGAGTTTACCCCACTCACGCTTTACGACCCCGTTATCCGTAGCACAGCTGAGGGGGGAATTATGGCCCTGGGCGGCGTGGCCATGGGCGGCGTAGTGGCGGGCCTGCCCAGCGGGCTGCGGTGGGCCGGGGCGGGGCTCGAAGCCGGCACCGGCCTGCGGGCTAGCTATACGGCGCTGCGGGCTGCACCCAAAGCATTTGCTCAGCAAGCAGGCAAGCGCATGGTTTTCAATGGAGTGGGGCAATACGGAGCTAACGTCGCATTTGGTAATGGGTGGAGAAATTCGATGGGCGAAGTAAACTGGGTAGAGAATTTTATGAGTGGCTTAAATGTCAACCCCTATACCACAGCTATTGGGGCAGCGGCTTTTGCAATATCGGTTAATCACGGGTATCAGAGCGTGCTGTACCCCAACAATGACCCGCACACTATCACCAATGCTAAGTTTTTGGCGCAGGCGGGTACCGGATTAGTATTGGCCAAGGCCGGCCTCAGCTTCGAAGCAAAGATGAATGAAACCAGCTACCTCTCTTGGAAGCTGTATCAGGGTGCCCTGCGGGTGGGCGTACCGCGCATCGCGTTTTCTGCCCTAGGTACCAGTATTCGCTTTGGGCAAAACTATGGGGTGCCTCTAACTAACAATCTGGCCGGCTCGCTCAGTTCTTCGGCGGCCGGAGCCGCCGCTGATGCACTGGCCTCTCCCAAACTGGTGACACCAATTTCGTCGCACCCGGCTTCTCCTGTTTTCAAGTAATTTCTATGATAAATCCGTGGATATGGTCCGATATTGAAGCAGTCACTATCATGGCTGGCTTAGCGACTCCATTATTCGTATATGGGACTTGGAGCTTATTTACCGATGCTGCGCAGATGCTACGTGGAAAGAAGCCAGTCAACCCTTATGCTCTGCTTCTAGCTCTAGCAGCCCCGTTCGTGACGGGAGGTGCAGCTTGGACAGTTTACGCCTCGGCCAACAAAAACCGGTTGCTACGCGGCGAGTGCCACTACACTGTGGCCCAGGTGTATGAGAACACGCGCATCAAAGGCGCTAAAGTTTCGCGCTACGCCTACCAGGTGCAGGGCGTACGCTACGAAGACCAGCAGGAGGTAGACTGGCTTGGCGGCTGGCGCCCGCTGGGCTCGCGCTGGTACGTGCGCTACGCCGTGCCCGACCCCGACGTGCACGAGCACCCCGGCCGGCCCGTGCCTGACGCGGTGCAGCAAGTGCCCCCTGCCGGCTGGGCGCGCCTGCCTTAAGCGCCGCGCCAGTCGGCTATTAGGCCGGCGTACCGGGTGGCCACTCCCTATCTTGTTGCCTATTCTTAAAGCAGGTATTTATCTTTCCTTTCTATGCCCTGTCCCGTTAAAGCAAGTGTGCAGGTCGATGGCGTGGCCGACCCAACGCGGGCCCTAGCTGATTTCAACCAGCTTTCGCTGCAGCAGCACGTACTACAGCATCACACGTTTGCCCTCGATTTTTCGTGCGAAACGCTAGGTAAGGCCTTGGGTATTAGGTCTGAGCTAGTACCTATTCAGGCCCACGAGCGCCTGAGCGGCAAGGATATTACCCTGAGCTGGACCAGCCGGTTGGCTCAGGATGCTGGTCGCTCCTTTCAATTTAAAGGCGTTATCACCCACCTCAGCGTCCAGACTGATGCCGACTTGATTAACTACTACCGTATCAGTGGGTATAGCCCAACTTTTTTGCTGGAAGACGGGGGGCAGAGCCGAACGTTCGTTAAGAAGTCGTTGCCCACTATTTTCAACCAGGTGCTGGCCGGCTACCCTGGCAATGCCTTTGCCAAGCAGTTTAAGGCACAAGGCCAGTCGGTGCTACCCTACACGGTGCAGTACCAGGAAACTAACTACCACTTTCTGAGTCGGCTAGCCGCGGCGCAGGGCGAGTGGTTTTACTACGATGGCACGACGTTGCGCCTGGGCCGGGAGGCCACGCGGGTGATTCCTTTTCGCAGCAGCAGCGCGCAGGTATTCAGCCTTTCCATGCGCTTGCAGCCCAATAAAACCGAAGGAGGCAGCTATAACTACCGCACTCACGCACTGTTGCGCGCCACGGCCGCGCCGCCCGCTGGTGGCTACCCCCTCAACCAGTTTGCGGTGCAGCAATCGGCCACCCTTTTTACCCAGCCCCAGCGCCTGGCGGTGGGTGCACACGGGCGCGACCAGGCCCAGTTGCAGCGCGCCCTCGACGGACTAGCTGCCGGGCAGGCCGGTAGCCAGGTGGCGCTGGAGGGCAGCGGCGAGGCCTTCGACACTACCCCCGGCAGCGTGCTCGACGTGCAGGATGCCCTGGGCACGACCTACGGCCAGTTTCGGGTGCTAGCCGTGCGCCACGAGCTCGACGGCAACGGCAACTACCAGAACTACTTCGAGGCCCAGCCCGAGGCGGCGAGCGGCCCGCCCCCCAACCCCCACTACGTCCCGCCCGCCGCCCAGCCCGAGCTGGCCGAGGTTATCGACCTAGCTGACCCCCGCAGCTTAGGCCGCCTGCGCGTGCGCTACTACTGGAGCGTGGCCCAACCCACTGACGCCGAGAGCGCCTGGCTGCGGGTGAGCACGCCGTATTCGGGTGATGGCAAAGGGCAAATGTTCACGCCCGAGGTGGGTTCGCAGGTACTGGTGGGCTATGAGCAGGGGCAGGCCGAATTTGCCTTGGTGCTGGGCAACTTGTTTCACCCGCAGAACCCGCAGCAGGCCAGCTACACCCGGGCCAGCAACCACCTCAAGGGCCTGCAAACGGCGGGCGGCAACAAGTTTGTGATGAACGATGTGGCCGGCGCGCAGACTATCTTGCTCTCTAATTCCAATAAGAAAAGCACCTCGATTCTGGTCAGTTTCCAGGGTGACGGCAGCGTAGATATTCGCACCAACGGGCCCATCAATTTAACGGCAGGCCAGGATATTACCTTGCAAGCAGGTAAGAGTATTATGCTGCAAGCTGATGAGGACATCCGACTCATTGCGAAGAAAGGCGTGAGCGTGGACGCACAAGAAGAAGATGTAGCACTACGTGCTCAGCAAGAGTTGTCCCTCACAGCGGTTAGTGGTGACTTAACCCTGGACGCCAGCGCTAAGAGAGCCGTGGTGAAGGCGGCTACTAACGTAGAAATTGCGGCTACCGGGCAAGTCAAGCTCAATGGCTCAGACGTTAAACTCAACGGCTAATACTCCGAGCAAGCAAATTTTAGACTTGCTCGGCATCGTTATCTAATGGCTTATCCTTCTCTCATCTCTGCCGCTACCGCAGGTTCTGTGCTGGACGTACTAGGTGGAGTTCGCCCTGCTCGTTCGGCCGAGCGCCTATTGAATCCAGGAGTCTTCCAGCCGTCTGTGCGCCTGGCGCTACACGCCTGCCCGCAGCCGCTACGCTACGAAGTGGCCACCCGTTGGGAAGAGCGACGGCAGGCGGAGGTAACCCGCACTATTGTGCAGAAACAATTGACGCTGAGCAGCATCACCCATGGGCCGCACTTGCTGACTACCTGGGCCACGGCCCCGCCCAGGCTTCGTAAACCTGACCTGCTGGCTTTGGAAGAAATTGTGCTGCTGCTGGCGGGCCTCTACCAGCGGCTGGTTGTTGAGCTATCGACGGCAGGCGAGTTTCTGGCCTTAGCTAACCACGCCGAAGTGGTGGAGGCCTGGGCTGTCATTGAGCAGGAACTGCTACAGCGGTATGGCGAAGAGGAGGAGCTGATTGCTGCCCTTCGCGCCGCTGTGGAAGCCCAGGTACAGGAGCCAGCTTTACTGCTAAGCTCGCTACGCCACGACTACGCCTACCGCCTACTGGTGGCCAACCTTTACCAGCAGCGCTTCGAAAGTGGTCTGGGCTACACGCAGCCGCAGTCATTTCCGCACTTTCTAGCCGGCACGGCCCTGCATTTTCACGAGCGCCTAGAGCTGGGGGCGCCCGCCGGCCCCGGCCGGGCCACGCTACTAGTGAGCGGCCGGCTCGACGAGCAGCGCACCGACCGGGCCGCCGTAGCACTGGCGCTGGCGGGGCCGGCGGCCGGACCCCCGCCCGACCCGGCGGCGCTCACTTTTGCCTACCGTGCCCGTTACGACCTCGATGCGGCGACGGGCTGGCCAGTGGCCGTGGCCGCCACCATCACCTGCCAGAGCCCAGCGGGCTACGCCAAGGAGTATGATTTAACCATCCAGCAAGTATGAGCCAAACCGGACAGAAATACGTGTGCAACGGGGCCATTTGCCGCTGCGACAAGGGCACGCTGCCCAGCCAGCTGCAGGTAATGACTAACCCCACGGTGTACGTGCAGGGCAAGCTCATGGCCACTACGCTCGACAAGCTTTTTCTGCCTTTCGGCACGTGCGCGCTGAAATACAACACGCCCTGCTTGCCCTTGCTGCTGCTGTGGGAAAAGTACTTCGACAAGGTGAGCCTGCTGAGCCCGACGCAGCACCCGCTGCTGGAGAAAAGCACCATTCGCTGCGCCATTGGCGGGGAGGTGAGTGTGGTGAGCACGCTGCAACTCAAGGTGCCGGGCCTGCCACTGCCTACCCAGGCCGAGGGCGTGCGCACGGCGAGTATGAGTTTGTGCCCGCTGCTGCTCAATGAGCAACCCACTCCTAGCCCCGCTTAGTATGGGAGCCATCATTTCGAGCCTGCCAGGGAGCGTAGCAGGGGGTGTCGGCATCGTGGTGGTGGGCGAGCGCAAGCGCGACACTCGGGAACCGGTCGACATTGTCGCCTCCGTCTTCTTTGACGGCACCGGCAACAACCGCACGAATACTACCCTGCGGCTGGAACAGGCCAAGGGTGGCTACGTAAGTGTCGACGGCCGCCAAGTTAAGGTGGAAGGCAGCTACGAGTCGTACTACTCCAACGTGGCCGTGATGCAGTATATGAACCTCATTTCCGACAATTTGAAGGAAGTGTCGGTGTACGTGGAGGGCATCGGCACTACCGACGGCGGCGACGACGACACGATGGGCATGGCCTTCGGGGCGGGTGCCACAGGGGTGCCGGCTAAGGTAGCGCGGGGCATCCTGCTGCTGACTGAGCGGATAACTCGTATTCTTAGGCAAAGCGCAGAAGGAGAGGGGGAAGGAAAACGACTAAACCACCTGCTGGTCAACGTGTGCGGCTTTAGCCGGGGGGCGGCGGCGGCGCGGCACTTCGTAGCCCGGCGCACGGGTGAGCTATTTAAGCAGTATACCAGCCTGAGCGAGAGCCTCTACGTCGAGGCAGCAGCCATCGAAATCAACTTCGTGGGCCTGTTCGATACGGTCTCCTCCTACGGGGGGGAGGAGCACACGACGGTGGCAGGACAGACTATTCACAACCGGCTGGACCACAGCTTCGATGACGACGTGCAGGAGCTGCACCTGGCCATCGGCGGGCACGCCCGCGAGGTTGTCCAATTGGCGGCCGCCGATGAGTACCGCAAGAACTTCGCCTCCACCACCATCGCCAGCTCGGTGCGGGCCGGGGTGGGGCTGGAGGTGCGCCTACCGGGGGTGCATTCCGACATCGGCGGCAGCTACCAGGAGCACGAAGAGGAGGTGCGCAACGTCTCGGCCGCCGATGCCCAAGGCTATATTCGGGAGCAGTGGTATACGGCCGCGCAGCTGGAGCCCATTAACGTCTTCAGGCGCTGGTACCAGGGCCGGCGCACCCTCACCCACCACTATCAGTTCATTGCCCTGGCCATCATGATAAACCAGGCCAAGGGCGGAGGGAAGCACGAACCCATGAAGTTTGAGACATTTGAGGGTGACAATCAAAAATACGCCGTACCCGACGAGTTGCGCCCGCTCTACGAGCTAATGAACGCTTTTGTGGCGAGCCGGCCGGCCCCGAGCTTCGGGGAAGCCAAGCCTGGCCTGCCACCTACCCACAACGATGACTACAGCCACTACCAGCCCGCGGCATACGAGCTACTGCCGGAGTGGTACAAGATTCGCAACCGTTACCTGCACCGCTCGGCCCGCAAGGGCGAATGGACGGTGAAGGGCCTCACCATGGCCGGGCGCGAAACCAAGCACGTGCCCGACCGGCAGATTATCCAAGACCTAACCCCTTAATGCTCGCTTCCCTATTTTACCCCGCAGCGGGCGTGCTGCTGCTCGCCGGCCTGGCCCTGACGGCCTGCGCTCAGCGCCGGCCCGCCGCGTCTGCCTCCTCCTCCTCTATGCTGCCCTACCAGACGGAAAGATTTCGCCTCAGCGCCGGCCCGACGGCGGCCGAGGGCTACCCCATGAAAATTCAGTTCGGGGCCTTTGTGCGCTCGGACGGCAAGAACCTGCTCGTGCCCAGCGGCAACTACCTCAACAGCAAGGGCCCTTGGAACGTGTCGGGCATTGCCTGGGCCGTGGGCGAGGAGATGCAGCCCGCCCCCGAGCGGCTGGACATCCTGTATTTCTCCTATACCGAGGACCAGTTCTACGAGGGCAAGTTTGCCTTGCCCCAGCAGCGCCTCTACGAGCTGCTCAAGGCTGGTTTCTGGGATACGGATAAAAATCAACAAACTACCTACAATGAATTAGATGTGTGCGTGCTGCCCAAAGGCCTGGTGGTGGTTTGGCTGGTGGGGCCGGGCCGCCAAACCCTGGTAGGCCACTACCGGGCCCAGATTTCGGACGTGGACTACCAGCGCTTTAACCCTGGCGTTGACCGCGTTAAAGCCGTGCGCTACTATCAGGCCGAGATGCTACCGGCCGTGCAAGCGCAGATTGCGGCCAGCACCATTAGTTCTAAGCCGTGGGAGGAGTACCTGACCACCTACCCCTGGCAGTTGGCCCTGCCCCCCGGCCCGACGCTAACCAGCTATCGCCTCTACTACCAGTCGGGGGAGTACACCAGCGGCCCCGACACGCGCGACCCGGCCCCGTACGTGCGAGCCCTACTCACGCCCCAGCCCCGGCCCGTGCCTCGCAGTGGTACGCTATGGGTGCGCGACGAGGCGGGCCACGCCTACCGCCTGCGCGTGCGCCGCTTCGACGAGGCCGAGACCCAGGCCGCGTTTCGCACCCTGCACCAGGCCAGCCCCACCCAGCTGCTGACGCTGCGCGTGGAAGCCGACAAATACCTCAAGCAAGCCACGCTCGTGCTCACCAACGGCCCCCAGACTATCCCACTCCCCAAAAGCTCTGTGGAAATTCTGCCGGAAGACTAAGAAGCTCCTATCCTATGTTTGCCTGCGCCCCGTAACAGGGGCTACTGAAAAGGAAAAGGGTGGAATAAGATTCTCATGTTATGGAGCGTCCGAGCTCGTTTTACATGACAATCCCTATTTTTTTCTAGGGCTACTTTGGACAGCTCCGTGAGGCCTGAGAGCCTGTATCAGGATAATTAAAGATTCCCTGGAAGTCCTTTTCACTCGTTTCGTCCACTTTAATCTACCCCATTGTGGATTTGCTCTTGCCTTTTCCCGTCGTCGGCATTGACGTGAGTAAAACGGTCGTGTGTTGAGCGTGTAGATAGTTAAAAGAAGAAATGGAATATAAATAAGGTAATCAAGCCGTCGTGAAAGAACTGCTTTTTGGAGAAGCAAATGGTTTTGCGAGCCAAGCGTTTAAGTCGGGTGCGCCGCGTCAGGTGTTTACGCTCCAGGCGTTGCATGGCCTGTTTGCCCACCTGGCGCTGCGCGGCCGGCAAACAGGCTTCGTAGGCCTGCCAGGCATCCGTAAACCAGCCCTCTACCTGCCAGCCGGCCGCCCGCAGTACCGCCAGCAGCCGGCGGAACGTGGCGTGGGTGCGCCGCCCAAATACAAACGCCAGCACCTGGCCCGTGGCCGCATCTTCCACCCACCAGAGCCAGCGCTGGCCCTTTTTGCGGCGCACAAACGACCACATCTCGTCCGCGCACAGCCGTAAGGGCTGCGCAGGGTCGGCCACGAAACGGGGATGTACTGGCGGAAGCTGGCTCACGGCTTCAATTTTTTTTCAACTCCCCCATCACCGTCTGCGGACTAATGCC
>JBPBPU010000123.1:0-21363 GCA_050954465.1 Janthinobacterium lividum | reverse complement strand
AACGACTACAACCCGCTCTACCACTACGTCTTGTGGGTGTATGGGCACATGATGGGCAGCGTGGATAAGATTGTCCACTACTGCCACTACCTCAAGGCGTACACGCTGGTGTTCGACTTTGCGGGGGCCTGGTGGGCCGCCTCGCTGGTGAGCGAGCGCCAGCGGCGCTTCGGACTTTCGTTGCTGCTGCTGCTCAACGCGGGCTACCTCTACAACACGCTCATCTGGGTGCAGGTCGATGCGATTTACACCTTTTTCAGCTTTGGGGCGGTGGTGCTGGCGGCGCGGCAGCGCCCGGTGGGCAGCCTGCTGCTGTATGTGCTGGCGCTAATGGCCAAAACGCAGGCCATTATTTTTCTACCGCCGTTGCTGTTGCTCTGGCTGCCGCAGGGCTACCACCGGCCCCGGCAGCTGGCAGCAGGGCTGCTAGCCAGCGCTGCCCTGGCCACGCTGGTGCTGGCCCCATTCATCTGGGGGGGCTGGGAAAACTACCTGCCGCGCCTCCTCTACCTCAACCTGCATGCCGCCGGCCGCATTCCATACATATCCGTCCATGCCTATAATATCTGGTATCTAATTAGCTCGTCGGACACGCTGCACGAGACGCTGGATACGCTGCCTTTCGGCGGGCTCACGTACCATGCGTGGGGGCTCATCTGGTTTTTGATGGCCTCGGCGGTGGTGCTGCTGCCACTGCTGGCCGCCGCCTGGCGCAGGCTGCGCTCGCCGGGCGGCACGGCCCGGCCCGAGTTGGCGCTGGTGCTGCTCTCGTGCGGGGCCGTGCCGCTGGTGTTCTGCTTTTTCAACACCCAGATGCACGAGCGCTACTGGCACCCGGCCGTGCTGTTTCTGGCCGCCTACGGCTTCGTGCGGCGCGACTACCTGCCCCTGGTGCTCGTGTCGGTGGCCAATTTCCTGCAGCTCGAAAAAATACTCGCCCACCTGCACTTGGTGAAATACACAGTGCTGATATTCAAGGATGTATTCATTGCCGGCCTCTTCGCCTTGCTCATCCTGCTGGTTGTTTTTAAGCTCTACCGGATGGCCCCCTGGCGTCTTGGGGTAGCTACTAGGCCAGCCCCGGCGATGCAGTAGCCCACGGCTACACCGGTCTTTTTTCAGACTTTCGTAGTCTGCTGCTGCAGAAGCATGACCATAGCGCAAGCTGACTAGCGACTTGCTAAACGACAGACTACACTAGCCTGAAAAAAGACGGGTGCAGTCTCGGGCATTCTGCTCCAGCAGCGGCTCTATTGTGCCGCCCAATCAGCCATGACCTCTCCTCTCAATCTACCTGCTTCACCTCGTGCGCCGTGGCCGGCCCGGCGCTGGCGCACGGTGCTACTGCTGGGTTTCGGGGTGGCCTACGCGCTGGTATCACTCGTAAACCACTACAACTTCCGCACCGCCACCTTCGACCTCGGCATTGCGGCTCAAGCCGTGGCCGACTTTGCCCACCTGCGCCTGCCGCGCACCACGCTGCTGCTCGATGCCCCGCCTACCGGCTACCTGGGCCAGCATTTCAGCCTCACGCCCGCTCTGGCCGTGCCACTCTACTACCTGGTGGGCGGAGCCTGGGCGCTGCTGCTGCTGCAAATAGGAGCCTTGCTGCTGGGGGCACTGGGCGTGTGGCGCTACGTGGTGGCGCAGGGCAGCGGCGGGCGCGAAGCCAACTGGGCACTGGCTTTCTTCGCCGCGCAGTGGGGCGTATTCTCGGCGCTAAGCTTTGATTACCACGATAATGTAGTGGGGGCCATGGCCCTGCCGTGGCTGGCCCTCTGGGTAGGGCAGGGGCGGGGCGGGCGGGCGCTGGCTGCCGCCGTGCTGCTGCTGGTGAGCAAGGAAAATATGGCTTTGTGGCTGGCTTTCGTGCTTTTGGGGCTAGCATGGCAGCACTGGCCGCGCCGCACGCCGGCCCCGTTGCAGCCGCATCCCGTGGCCCCGCTCTGGCTGGGGTTGGGCGCGGTGGCCGCGCTGGGGTACTTCCTCGTCGTCACGCGCTACGCAATGCCCTTGTTTGACACCACGCACCGCCCTTTCACCCAAATGGTGCGCTATGCCCACCTGGGCAACTCGCTGCCTGCCGCCGTGGGCAACGTGCTCACGCACCCGCCGCTGCTCTGGGCCACGCTGTTTCGCAATACCTTGCCCGATGGCTCCTACGACTATATCAAGCTCGAAACCTGGCTGGCCGTGCTAGTATCAGGGGGCTGGGCGCTGCTGCGCCGGCCCTGGTACGCGCTCATGCTGCTGCCCATCCTGGGGCAGAAGCTGCTGGCTAATGACTATGCGTTTTGGGGTATCAATGGGCAGTATTCCATCGAGTTTGCGCCGGTGCTGGCCCTGGCCGTGGCCGATGCCCTGCGCGCCACCCGCTCGCCCGGCCTGGGGGTGCGGCGGCGGGCCTGGAGCGCGGCTCTGGCGGGCGTAGCCGTGTTTACCGTCGTCACGCTCTATACCCGCCGCAGCCAGTGGTACGACCGCGCCACCGGCAACTTCCTGGTGGGCCGCCACTACCGCTGTGCCTACGACCGCGCTGCCCTCACGGCTACCCTGGCGCAGGTGCCGGCCGGGATACCGCTTAGCACCGCCTCCAACCTGGTGCCCCACCTGCTCAATCGGCGCGACGTGTTCCTGTTTCCGGTGCTGCGCACGGCACGGCTGGTAGCCCTGCTGCGCCAGCCCGACGAGCAAGGCGCCTGGCCCCTGGGCCCCGCCGAAGCCCAGCAAGCCCTAGCCCGCCTGCAAGCCGACCCTCACTACCGCGTGCTCTACCAAGATGCCCAGCTAGTGCTGCTAAGCCGGCAGTTCGCCCCCGCCGACTCGGCAGCGGTGTGGGAAAAGTAGGGTTAGGCTCCGACCAGCTTTACACCCTGATAGAGTCGCGCCAGGGGCAAGGTGGCACCTATACTGCTTAAGTCAAGCACGGCGGCTAGGTCGCGAGTTTCGCGGTAAAGCCAGTGGTCGTTGTCTTGGCGGGTGTATAGCTCGGCGTGCACCGACTGCGAATCCAGCATCAAATACTGGTTCAGGCTGGGTAGCTGGCGATAAAGCATGAATTTTTCGCTTCGGTCGTCACGGGAGGTAGAAGCTGATAAAACCTCCACGATAAGCGTAGGGTTAAGTAAGTTATCGGGTTTCTTAGCGTCGTTGAACTTGGCCTCACCGCACACCACCGATAAGTCGGGATAGAGGTAGGTGCTGGCATTGAGCACTTGCACGCGCTGGTCGCTGGTGTAGCCTTCGCAGGGGCCGTTATCCAGTTGAGAAAATAACAGACCACTCAAATTGAAGCAAAGCCGGTTGTGCGCTGCACTGGCTCCCGCCATAGCGCGTATCTGGGCTATTTCGCCCTGGTCGTCGCCCGTTGGCCAGATTCTGCCGCCGTAATACTCGTGTTTTTCGGTAGCCTCCTCTTCCAGGCGCAAGTATTCCTCGGGCGACACGTAGGCAGGCAAGTTGGTTTTGAGAGCGGACAGTCCCATAAAACAGCACAAACAGGTGAGGTAGCCAAAAGTACGAACCTAAGCCCGGCCGCCGCCTTACCTTTGCGGGCTGAAATGCCGCCCGCGCGTAATGCCTTCCCAAGCTCCTGATTTCTATGCCCATCCCACGGCCGTGCTCGATGCCGGCTGCCGCGTGGGGGCGGGCAGCCGCATCTGGCACTTCTGCCACGTGGCGGCGGGGGCCGTGCTGGGCGAAGGCTGTTCGCTGGGCCAGAACGTATTTGTGGCCGACGGCGTGACGCTGGGCCGCAACGTGAAGGTGCAAAACAACGTGAGCCTCTATGAAGGCGTGGTCTGCGAAGATGACGTGTTTCTCGGCCCCTCCGTGGTGTTTACCAACGTGCGCACGCCCCGTAGCGCCGTGCCGCGCCGGGGCCCCGCCCACTACCGCCCCACCTACCTCGAACAGGGCGTCAGCATCGGAGCCAATGCCACGCTCGTGTGCGGGGTGCGCCTGGGTCGCTACGCCTTCGTAGGCGCGGGCAGCGTGGTCACGCGCGATGTACCCGCCTATGGCCTCGTGTACGGCAACCCCGCCCGGCAGCAGGGCTGGGTGAGCGCCTACGGCCACCGCCTGCGCTTTGATGCGCACGGTCGCGCCACCTGCCCCGAAAGCGGTGAGGGGTACGAGTTAAATCCTGCCGATAAAACCGTAACAGTTATTGAATTAGAAAGCAAGCCCTGACTGCTCAATTCTCGATTCTTAATTCCTAATTCTTAATTCAACGAAGTGTACGACGAACTCCTCCGCAAAGAAGCTAAGCTGGCCGTGATTGGCCTCGGCTACGTGGGCCTGCCCATTGCTCTCGAATTTGCCAAGCAACTCTCGGTTATCGGCTTCGATATCAACGCGGGCCGCGTGGAGATGATGCGCAACCGCCAGGACCCCAGCGGCGAGCTGGACAGCTCGGCCTTCGAGGGCTGCGACATCACCTTCACCGATTCGCTCGATGTGCTGCGCGAAGCGCAATTCTTCATCGTGGCCGTGCCTACGCCCATCGACGAGCACGCCCAGCCCGACCTTAAGCCGCTGCTCGGGGCGTCGGGCTCGGTGGGCAAGGTGCTCAAAAAGGGCGATTATGTGGTGTTTGAGAGCACCGTGTACCCCGGCTGCACCGAGGAAGACTGCATCCCGGTGATGGAGAAGTTCTCGGGCCTTAAGTTCCTGACCGACTTTAAAGTAGGTTACTCACCCGAGCGCATCAACCCCGGCGATAAGGAGCACACGCTGCGCCGCATCGTGAAGGTGGTGAGCGGCTGCGACGCCGAAAGCCTCGATGTAGTAGCCAAAGTGTACGAGCTGGTGGTAGATGCCGGCGTGCACCGCGCCAGCAGCATCCGCGTGGCCGAGGCCGCCAAGATTATCGAAAACACCCAGCGCGACGTAAACATCGCCCTGATGAACGAGCTATCGATGATTTTCGACCGTATGAGCATCAATACCTACGAGGTGCTCGAAGCGGCCGGCACCAAGTGGAACTTCCTCAAGTTCTCGCCCGGCCTGGTGGGCGGCCACTGCATTGGCGTCGACCCGTACTACCTGACCTACAAGGCCAAAGAGCTGGGCTACGACGCCAAAGTTATTCTCTCGGGCCGCACCACCAACGATAACATGGGGGCATACATCGCCCGCAAAACGGTGCAGATGATGATTAAAAAGGGCAAGGACGTGGCCAAAAGCCGCGTGCTCGTGATGGGCGCTACCTTTAAGGAGAACGTCGAGGACATCCGCAACTCCAAGGTGGCCGACGTGATTCAGGAACTCAAGAACTTCTCAGTGAACGTGGACATCGTAGACCCCCACGCCAGCTCCGACGAGCTATACCACGAGTACGGTTTCCGCCTCACCCCCGCCGACCGGATTCGCCAAGACTACGACGCCGTGATTGTGGCCGTAAGCCACTTGCCCTACGTGGACAAAGACGAGGCCTATTTCAAATCCATTACCGCCGACAACGCCGTGCTGGTCGACATCAAGGGCCTTTACCGCAGCCAGCCCATGCAGGAGTTGCATTACTGGAGTTTATAGGCAATGAGTGAATGGGTGAAGGAGCGAATGAGTGAAAGAAAAAGGTGTTAGCCTGCTTCCTCGCTCAAAACTGCCTCATTCACTCCATCACTCCATCACTCATTTACTCATTGATGAAAAAGATTCTCGTTACCGGCGGCGCCGGCTATATCGGCTCCCACACGGTGGTGGAGTTGGCCCAAGTTGGCTACGAGCCGGTGATTATCGACAATTTCAGCAACTCCAAAGAGTCGGCGCTCGATGGGCTGCGTGACATTCTGGGCCGCGAAATACCCTGCCACCGCATCGACTGTAGGGATAAAGAGGCGTTGCGCCAAGTGCTGCGCCAAGAGGGCAACGTGCAAGGGGTCATTCACTTCGCGGCCTTCAAGGCAGTAGGCGAGTCGGTGCAGAAGCCGCTGGCTTACTTCGACAACAACGTGGGCTCGCTCATAACGCTGCTGGAAGTGATGCCGGAATTCGGGGTTGAGAGCCTCGTGTTTTCGTCGTCGTGTACCGTGTATGGCACGCCCGACAGCTTGCCCGTAACGGAGGCCACACCCACTAAGCCGGCCTCCTCGCCCTACGGCCGCACCAAGCAGATATGCGAGGACATTGTGCACGACTCGGCCGCCGCGTCCACCAACAAGGTGCATACCATCCTGCTACGCTACTTCAACCCCATTGGGGCGCACGCTTCGGCCAGAATCGGGGAGTTGCCGCTGGGGGTACCCAACAACCTGGTGCCCTTTATTACGCAAACGGCGGCAGGTCTGCGCGATAAGCTCACCATCTTCGGCAACGACTACGACACGCCCGACGGCACCAACATCCGCGACTACATCCACGTCGTGGACTTGGCCAAGGCCCACATTGCCGCCGTGCAACGCCTGCTCGACCGCAAAGCCCCAGAGGCCGTCGAAACCTTTAACGTGGGCACCGGCCACGGCAACACAGTGCTCGAAGTAGTGAAAACCTTCGAGCAGGCCAGCGGCCAAAAGCTCAACTACGCCATCGGCCCGCGCCGCCCCGGCGACGTACCTGCCATCTACGCCGACGCTACCAAAGCTGCTGAGGTGCTGGGCTTCAAAACCGAAACTTCCCTGCTCGACTCCCTGGCCAGCGCCTGGCAGTGGCAGCTTTCGTTGAGTGAATGAGCGAATGGGTAAATGAGTGAATAAACTATGTAGTTGCTTTGCCCATTCGCCCATTCGCCCATTCACTCATTCACTCATTCACTCATTGTTACAATGAAAATCCTCATTACCGGCGGGGCCGGCTTTATTGGCTCGCACGTGGTACGGCTCTTCGTTACCAAGTACCCGCAGTACCAGATTCTGAACCTCGATGCCCTCACGTATGCGGGCAACCTGGAGAACCTGCGCGACATCGAAAACGCCCCCAACTACCGCTTCATCAAGGGCGATATTGCCGACCAGGCGTTTGTGAACGAGCTGTTTGCTCACGAGGAGCCGGATGCCGTTATCCACCTCGCGGCCGAAAGCCACGTCGACCGCAGCATCACCGACCCGCTGGCTTTTGTGCGCACTAACGTGCTGGGCACGGTATACTTACTGAGTGCCGCCAAAAATCTGTGGCAGTCCAAGGGCTACGAGGGCCACACGTTTTACCACGTCAGCACCGACGAGGTATACGGCTCGCTCGATTTTGGGCCGGAGATGTTTACCGAGGAGACGGCCTACGACCCGCGCTCGCCCTACTCGGCTTCCAAGGCAAGCTCCGACCACTTTGTGCGGGCCTGGCACCATACCTACGGCCTGCCCATTAAGCTCAGCAACTGCTCGAACAACTACGGCCCCAACCACTTCCCCGAAAAGCTGATTCCGCTGGCCATTCACCGCTTGCGCACCGGCCAGCCGGTGCCCGTGTATGGCAAAGGCGAAAACGTGCGCGACTGGCTCTTCGTGAAAGACCACGCTACTGCCATCGACGCGGTGTTTCATAAGGGCAAGCTGGGCGACACCTACAACATCGGCGGCGTGAACGAGTGGCAGAACCTCAAGCTCATTCAGCTGCTTTGCGACGTGGTAGACGAGAAAACCGGCCAAGCGGCGGGCACTTCGCGCCAACTCATCAAGTTCGTTACCGACCGCGCCGGCCACGACATGCGCTACGCCATCGACTCTAGCAAAATCATGAACGAGCTGGGCTGGAAACCGAGCGTAACCTTCGAGCAGGGCCTGGCCCAAACCGTGGACTGGTACCTCGCCAACGAAGAATGGCTCAACAGCGTGACCAGCGGCACTTACCAGGACTATAACAAGCAGCAGTACGCCAATCGGTAATTAACAATGAACAATGAGCAATGAGCAGTGGATGAGCCACCAGCGGAATTGCTCATTGTTCATTACTCATTGTTCATTGTTTTCTCGTGTACGAACTACCCTTTCATAACCAGCCGCTTACCGAAACCGCTTTTCTCATAACGGGCGGGGCGGGCTTCATCGGCTCTAATCTGGTTGAATACCTGCTCAAGCATGGCGCTAAAAAAGTGCGGGTGTTGGACAACTTTTCCAACGGCTTCCGCAAAAACCTGCGCCTCTTTGCCGACAATCCGGCGCTGGAAGTGCAGGAGGGCGACATCCGCGACCGCGAAGCCTGTGCCCGCGCTTGCGAAGGCATCGACGTAGTACTGCACCAAGCGGCGCTCGGCTCGGTGCCGCGTTCCATCAACGACCCTGTCACGACTGATGAGGTGAACGTGGGCGGCTTCGTGAAAATGCTGTATGCGGCCAAAGAAGCCGGCATCCGGCGCTTCGTATACGCGGCTTCATCCTCTACTTATGGCGACCACCCCGGCTTGCCCAAGGTGGAAGACCGTATCGGCAAGCCGCTCTCGCCCTACGCCGTTACCAAGTACGCCAACGAGCTGTACGCCGACGTGTTTGCCCGCATCTACGGCATGGAAATTATTGGCCTGCGCTACTTCAACATCTTCGGCCCGCGCCAAGACCCCGGCGGGGCCTACGCGGCCGTGATTCCGCTCTTTATCGACGCCATCCTGCAGGATAACCCGCCCACCCTCAACGGCGACGGCGGCCAGACCCGCGACTTCACTTTCGTGGAAAACTGCGTGCAGGCCAACATTCGCGCCGCTCTCACTACCAACCCCGACGCCCTCAACGAGGTGTACAACATCGCCGTCGGCGACCGCACCTCCCTGGTGCAGATGTACGACCTGCTGCGCGAAGCCGCCGGCTCCAGCCTGGAACCCAAGTTCGGCCCCAACCGCGCTGGGGATATTCGTGACTCGCTGGCCGACATTTCCAAGGCTGAAACCCGGCTCGGCTACGCGCCGCAAGTGCGGATAGGGGAGGGCTTGAAGCAGACGCTGAACTGGTTTAAGGACAACCAAGCCTTTATTGCAGAGCGTAATTAACCCTTTTCAACCTGCTGACAGCAAGCACTATGGGAACCTGGGGCAGTGGTAATTTCGACAACGACCACGCGTTGGATTACTTAGCCCAAGTGTGCGAGCCATTGGTAGAAAAACTGACGGATATTGTCGAAAACCCTTCCCTGGCCGAGGCCGATGAAGACGGTTGGATAGAGTGCCTGGTAGCCGTAGAAATTCTGACGCTGCTGAGCAAGCAATACACTAGTGAAAAGCTTACGCCCCAACTGATTACTGACTGCCGCGATACTGTTCTAACCGAATGGCTGGCCTCTATTGATGACCTAAATCCCGACCCCGACCATAAAGCCGAGCGGCCAGTAGTTATTAAAGAGTCGTTTGATAAATTGCTGGCCGCCGTGCAGAAATGGCAGCCTACTTCCTGAGCAGCAGTGCAAAGCGCGTTACTAAAAATTAATCCCAACCCATGAAAGGTATCATCCTTGCCGGCGGCTCCGGCACCCGTTTGCACCCGCTTACCTTGGCCGTGAGCAAGCAGCTCATGCCCGTCTACGACAAGCCGATGGTGTACTACCCGCTGTCGCTGCTGATGATGGCGGGCATTCGCGACATCCTTATCATCACCACCCCCCACGACCAGGCGCAGTTCCAGAAGCTGCTTGGCGACGGCCAAAACCTGGGCTGCAATTTCCAGTACGTGGTGCAGGCCGTGCCCAATGGCCTAGCCCAGGCATTTGTGCTAGGGGCCGATTTCATCGGGGAGGATAAAGTAGCGCTGGTACTCGGCGACAATATATTCCACGGCGAAGGCCTCGAAGCCCTGCTCAAAGCCAACAATAACCCCGACGGCGGCGTGGTGTACGCCTACCACGTCCACGACCCCGAGCGCTACGGTGTAGTCGAGTTCGACGACAACAAAGTGGCCCTCAGCATCGAGGAGAAGCCTGCCACACCTAAGAGCAATTACGCTGTGCCAGGCTTGTATTTCTACGACAACAGCGTAGTAGAAATAGCCCGCAACCTGGAGCCCAGCCCCCGTGGCGAGTACGAGATTACCGACGTGAACCGCGAATACCTGCGCCAGGGCAAGCTCAAAGTAGGCATTCTGGGCCGTGGCACTGCTTGGCTCGATACCGGCACTTTCGAGAGCCTCATGCAGGCTGGCGAGTTTGTGAAAGTGCTGGAGCAACGCCAGGGCCTCAAGGTCGGCTCCATTGAGGAAGCTGCTTACCGCCAAGGTTTTATCGATGCCGACCAGCTCCGCAAACTAGCCGAGCCCCTGCGTAAAAGCGGCTACGGCGACTACCTGCTGAACCTGCCGGAGCAGTTGGTGATAGGGGAATAGCTTTTAGGGTAGGGGGGTAAGAGTTGAAGAGTTATTAGTGAGCCTGTTTAAGGTTTCGGTTTTAGGGTCGTTGTTCCGGTCAGACCGCCCTAGGCGGTCTGACCGCCTGCCGCTGGCGCGGTCAGCAAAGCTCCTAAACCGCGTTCTTTCGGCAGCCGGTCAGACCGCCTAGGGCGGTCTGACCGGAACAACGACCCTAAAACCGAAACCTTAAACAGGCTCACTAATAACTCTTCAACTCTTACCCCCCTACCCTCTTACCCTAAAACCCCTATTGGTTAAGCACCAGCCGGAATGTGGTGCCCTTTCCCAACTCACTGCCCTTTACATAGAGCCGACCTTCGTGGTAGTTTTCGATGATGCGGCGGGCCAGAGCTAAGCCCAGGCCCCAGCCGCGCTTTTTAGTGGTGTAGCCGGGCAGAAACACGCTTTCAAGCTTGTTTTTGGGGATGCCCTTGCCCGTGTCGGTGATGTCGATGGCTACCTGCGGGCGCGGGGGGCGGCGCGTCCACCAGCGGCGGCTGGGGCGCACGGCCCGCAGGTGCAGCGTGATGCTGCCGCGCCCGTCCATGGCGTCGACGGCATTTTTGCAAATGTTCTCCACCACCCAGTCGAACAGCGGTACATTGAGGCACGCGGGTGTATCGAGGGGCAGGTCGGTTTCGATGCTGAATTTCACTTTGCGCGACACCCGCACTTCGAGGTAAGCAATGGCGTTGCGGGTAGTCTGGTAAAGGTTTTCGGCCTTGAGCACCGGCACCGAGCCAATGTTGCTGAAGCGCTCCGTGATAATTTCGAGGCGCTTAATGTCCTTGCCCAGCTCCTCCACAATCGGCTCGCCCGCAAAGCGCTCGCTTTCGCGCAGGTAGCTCTGCCAGCCCACCAGCGAGCTGAGCGGTGTGCCCAACTGGTGCGCCGTTTCCTTGGCCAGGCCCACCCACACCCGGTTTTGCTCGGCCCGGCGCGAATAGCTGAAGCTCAGATAAGCCAGCATCCCCAGTGAGGCAATTACCGCCAGCTGCACCAAGGGATATGTGCGCAATTGGTGTAGCAACTGCGACTCCTGGTAAAAGATGTAGTTGCGCTCGCCGCCCGCCAGCTCAATCACGATGGGGCCGTGCTGCGCCTGCATTTGCAACAGCCGGGCTTTTACCTGCCGGATAGAGTCGCTGGCTTGCCGTGCGGAATCAGCCCCTGACAGGTGCGGGTTCAGGCCCAGACTCAGGTTGCGGGCATCAATCACGTTGGTGCCATCGGTGAGAATAACCGGGATGGTGGTGTTGGAATTAATAATATGCTCCTGCAAAAAAGCCATGCTTTCCTCCGAGCTGATGATGTGGCGCATCGTCTGGGCGTATAAGTCTATCTGATGCTGCTCGCGCTCCGAGAGCCGCTTTACCAACACATTGGTATAAAGCATGGTAGCCGCGCCAACCAGCAGGGCTAGCAAGAGCACCAGCACCTTGGAGCGCGATTTTTGGTCGTAGATAGGAAGTAGCATAGCGCAGCAAAGGTCGGGCAGGAGGGGGAGTAGTAAGGCAACCCGCTTGGCGCGGGCCAGAGGCCCGCGCCACTTGCTTAGCCAGCTACTATAGGTGCCCCGATTACTTAGAATTTTTCTAAGTTGGGGGCTGTTAACCCAACAATAACGGATTTTAGTGGAAACACCCCGAACCAGCTACCAATTATCCCTGTTTTCAGCGTCTATAATCTCGATTTGTGCCGTAATTTTGCAGGCCGACCCTGGGTCGGCTCGTGCTATGTCTCATACATTTAAGGCGGTCAGCTTCTCCTTCCGCAAAGCACCCCTCGCCATTCGCGAGCTGCTGGCGCTGGATGAAGCCACCTGCCGCCGGTTTTTGCAACAGCTACACCAGGAATTGCACCTAAGCGATTTGCTGGTACTGAGCACCTGCAACCGCACGGAAATCTACTACGCTCACGACGACGACTGCGGGGCAGCCATTTTACAGGCGCTGGGGCAACTCAAACGCTACCCGGCGGCCGACAGCCTGACTCCGTACGCCGACTTCTATACCGAGCCGGAAGCCGCGGCGCAGCACCTGTTCGAGGTAGCCATTGGCCTGGATGCGCAGGTAGTGGGCGACTTGCAGATTATCAATCAGGTGAAAAACGCCTATCAGTACGCGGCCGATGCCGACGTGGTTGGGCCGTTTCTGCACCGCCTGCTGCACACTATTTTCTTCACCAACAAGCGGGTGCAGCAGGAAACCAACTTTCGCGATGGGGCCGCCTCTATGAGCTACGCGGCCCTGGAGCTAGTAGAAGAACTGACTGCCGACGTAGTCAATCCCCGCGTACTGGTGGTGGGCCTGGGCGAAATCGGCTCCGATGTATGCCGGCATTTGGCCGAGAGCAAGCACTTTGCTGCCGTCACGCTCTGCAACCGCACCCGCAGCCGGGCCGAAGAGCTAGCGGCAGAATTTGCCCCCGGCAAAGTCGAAGTAGTTGATTTTGAGCAGTTGCCCGCTGCCCTGCGTGAGGCCGACGTGATAATCTCCTCCATCAGCCGCGACACGCCCTTTTTCACGCACGAGCTGGTGGCGCACCTCAACGTGCTGAGCTACAAGTTTTTTGTAGACCTGGCAGTGCCGCGCTCCGTAGCTCCTGAGGTAGAGCAAGTGCCTGGCGTGCTGGTGTACAACGTCGATGCTATCCAGAGCAAAGCCTCGGCAGCCCTGGAGCAACGCCTGGCCGCCGTGCCCCAGGTGCGCGCTATCATCCAAAGCAGTTTGGCCGAGTTTGCCGACTGGAGCCGGGAGATGCTCATGTCACCGCTTATTCAGCGCATGAAGGCTGGCTTGGAGCACCTGCGGCAACAGGAGCTGGAGCGTTTCCAGAAAAAGGCTACGCCGGCCGAAGTAAAGCTGCTGGACGAGGCCACCCGCGCCTTTATGCAGAAGGTGCTCAAGCAACACGTACTCCACCTGAAAGCCGCCTGCCACCGCGACGAGGCCGAACAGCTATTGCCGCTTCTTGCCGACCTTTTCGACTTGGAGAAGCAGCCAGTGCCAGCCTAGGAACAGCGGTGTTAAGTAAATTTATCGCTCATTTTGTGTGGGTAACAAGCAAGCCTGCCTCACCTGGTTAACCTGAACTGTGCTAAGAAAATGAGAATTTTTTGAAGATTTGGTGAAAAAAATGCAAATGGGATGAAAGCGTTGCTAAGCAAAAAAGGCTGCCCGATGGGCAGCCTTTTTTGTTGGTTTGCTGATTCCGGCCTCTAGTCAGGGCTGCTGACTTCGAGCCAGGCTCAACTAGATGCGGCTGGAATAGTCTTCCAGTGTGTCGATAATCTTCATTAGCGCGGGCACGGCCAGGGCGTAGTAGATTTTGGTGCCTACTTTGGTCGACTTCAGAATGCCCCGGTCTTTGAGGGTAATGAGGTGCTGCGAGGCAATGGCCTGGGGAATGTCCAGCGCCTGATAGATTTCAGTAACAGATAGTTGCTGCTCTTTGCCGCCTTTGGTTTTGCCAAGTAGGTCGACAATGGCGAGGCGCTTGGGGTGCGAGAGAACTTTGAGCATAGCCGCCGCGCGGTCCAGTTGTTGCGCGTCAACGCGTGTGTGCAGTGGTTTCATTGGAAAAAGTTGAAAAAATGGTAGAAGGGAAAAGAAGGATGGATAATTCGCCGTCGGAACGGCTTAGAACCCGCAAAATAGCAATCAAAAACTTATTAGTACCTAATTATCCTTAAAAGAGCAAAATGCGCATAAAAGTTTTTTTGGGAATGAAAAAAATCCAATTCACTAGTTTTAAGGCATCTCAGGCTGTTTTGAAGCTAGTATTGCAGGGGCAAAGGTGCGAATGATATAGAAAGAAAAGATTTTCATTTGTCGATGCTATAGTTGTGTCTGTCGATTAAAATTTCATTTTCAGTCGAAAACCAGTAGAAGTACTGGCGCACTATCCCACAACAGAACATTATTTCCTCGTCTGACTTATGGAACTGCCACCTTTCCTGCACCGCTCGGTGCTGGGTAATGAACTACTGGACTACGTAACGGCCGGGGGTATTTTGCTGCTCGGCGGCCTGCTCAACCGGCTATTGTCGCGCCTGGTCAGTAAGCTGCTGTTCCGGCTTATCCGCCGCCACACGGCGGGCGTCACCGAAAGTGAACTGCACGACTTGCTAATTCAGCCGCTGGGAGCCTTGTTGTTTCTGGTTACAGTTTACTTGGCCTTCAGCGTGTTGCGCTATCCGCTGCCGCCGCTGGCTGTGCCCGGCACCGACCCCTGGCATAAGGTAATCTTGCTAGGGCTGTTTCACATCGGGGTTATTGCTACGATAGTCTGGGTGGTGCTGCGCCTCGTCGATTTTGCGCTGCTCGTGGTGCAGCGCCGCGCCGAGCTAACGGCCACGCCCGAGGCGCAGCGCCTCGACCACCAGTTTCTGCCCTTTGCCAAAGACTTGCTCAAGGTATTTGTGGTGCTGCTAGGCGTGCTCACCACGATGGGCCGCGTTTTCGGCGTCGATGTCACGGCCCTCATTGGGGGGCTTGGCATTGGGGGCCTGGCGGTGGCTTTGGCAGCCAAAGAAAGCCTGGAAAACCTACTGGCTTCGTTCACCATCTTCCTCGACCGGCCCTTTGCCGTGGGCGACCTCGTGACGGCCGGCGACGTGAGCGGCACGGTAGAGAAAATAGGCTTTCGCAGCACCCGCCTGCGCACGGCCGAAAAAAGCTACCTCACCGTGCCCAACAAAAGCATGATTGACAAGCCCCTAGATAACCTGAGCTTGCGCACCTCGCGCCGGGTAGGCTTTGCGCTGCTTTTCGACCATAAAACTACCAGCACCCAGCTCCAGGCCATTATCGAAGAAGCCACAGCCGCCATCCAGCAGCACCCATTGGTGACGCAGGACGTGCAAATGAAATTCAACAGCATCACCCCTGCCGGCAAGGAAGTAGCCGTGCAGTACTTCGTAGAAACTACCAGCTACGACGAGTACCTCGATACGAAAGAAGACCTCAACTACCGCATCCTAGAGGCCACCGAGCACCAGGGCGGCAGCTTTGCTAGTGCTAGCCCAGCGGTGGGGAAGTAATGGATAAAAAAGAACGTCATGCACGTCTAGCGTCCGCGTAGCGTAGTCGAAGCATCTCGCTCGCCAATTGACCCAATTGTGAAGATGAAGCGAGCGAGATGCTTCGACTACGCTACGCGGACGCTAGACGTGCATGACGTTCTTTTGTGCTTACCATTGCCCCCTCCTTACCAACCATGTCCGAAACCCTCTTCCTCACCCCTGGCCAGCCCAAAGCTGCCCGCTACGCCGAGCTGTACCCGCAGCTAGCCGCTCTTACAGCCGCCGAAACCGACCTCACGGCCAACCTAGCCAACACGGCCGCTGCGCTCCGGCAGGCATTTGGGTTTTTCTGGGTGGGGTTCTACGTGGTGCGGGGCGAGGAACTGGTGCTGGGGCCGTTTCAGGGACCGGTGGCCTGCACCCGCATCCGGCAGGGGCGGGGCGTGTGCGGCACGAGTTGGGCCGAGGCCCGCACCGTACTGGTGCCCGACGTAGAGGCCTTCCCCGGCCACATTGCATGCAGCTCGGAATCAAAGTCGGAAATCGTAGTGCCCGTGTTTAAAAACGGCCAGGTGGTAGCCGTGCTCGACGTAGACAGCAACCAGCTCAACGACTTCGACGCCGCCGACCAGCACGGCCTGGAGCAGCTTATGCAACTGGCGGCCGGCTGGTTTTGAGGACGAGCTTAGGAACTGGGCTACGGCTTGCGTACCTAGCGGAAACTACGCTTTTTTGCCATAAACCCAGTCATCAATATACCTGGTGCCAGTGTTTTGCGACCACGTCTGGTAGCCATTGGCTTGCAGGTAATCGGTTACCAGCTGTTTGGTACGGAAAAATTCATTGCCCTCGGCCTCAAACCGAAAGTCGTGGCAGGCAATAGCTACGTTCTCAATGGTAATATCAGGGCACGCAAAGCAGCTGCTGAAAAACCGTTCTGCTCCCTCGATATTGACTTTCAGCAAGTTTATCTTCAGCAGGTCGTTGGCCCGGCAAAAGTCTTCGAAGGGCATTCCGTCGACTTCGTACACTTTCCCTTTGGTTTGGTTTTGCAGAGAGGAAGACAGGTAGCTATTCGGGGCATCATCAATCATCACCTTACCGGGGGCGTCACTAACGGCCAGGTTAAGCGGGACGACGTTGGCGAACTTATTAAGCTTAACCACCTCCTGAAGCACGTTGTACACTACGGGGTTAGCTTCGATGGAATAGACGCGGCCTTTTGGCCCCACCATGTCGGTATAGATGCACATCTCCTCTCCTAGCCCGGCCCCCACATCGATGAGGGTTTCGCCAAGCTTCGGGGTGTAATACTGGCAGCTTATACGCTTAACTTCCTTAGCCAATATATCCCGGGTCAGGTACCAGTTAAAGGCTTCGGAGGCGATATACAGCCCGCCTACCTGATAGATGTAGAACCGGCCATCGTCGATGATTTTAAGGTCTTTTAGGTTTTGTCCGTTGCGCAGGTAACCCAGCTTACAGCGCCAAAAGAGTAGTGACTTATTCTTCATGCTTCAAAAAAGGGAAATGTAGGTAGGAAGCTCAACAGTATAGATGGTAACCAGACAGTGAAGTACAGTTTTTGGGTTGGTATATGTGCAGAGCAATGTACACTGTCCTCGAAACTGCGCTAAGATACCAACCTAAACCCGTTTCGCTGAAAATAGTAGTTGAAAAAGTTTGCTAATGAGCAAGATGCTGCACACCTGCTGAGCTATAAGTCGCTTCCAATACTTACGCGCCTGAACTGTGCAGAGCTGTCATCCAGCAAAGAGTAGTGTTAGTTATTTCCTGCCCGGTAGGCCCACTGCCCATCCACCAGCGTGCCGAGGATGGCCGACGGGTCGGCGGTGTATACGATGGCCGATAGCAGGTGCTGCGCCCCAGATTGCGCTAGTAGCGGCTGGCTGAGGTCATACACCACGGCATCGAGGGGCTGGCCCAGGGCGAAGTAGTCGGTGGCGGTGCGCCCGGCGGCCCGCAGCCCGGCGAAGTAGGTTTGGCCTACGAGCACAGTGGCGCCATCGGCGAAGATATTGCGGCGGTGGTGCAGCAGGCGCTGGCCGTAGTCGAGCCAGCGCAAGTCTTCCAGGGGGTTGAGGCTGATGTGGCTGTCGGTGCCGATGCTCCAGCGGCCCCCGGCTTCGGCGTACTGCACCAGCGGGAAAATGCCGTCGCCGAGGTTGCCTTCGGTGCCGGGGCACAGCACTACCTGCGCCCCCGACTGGGCCAGACGGGTGGTTTCGGCGGGTGTCATATGGGTGCAGTGCACCAGGTGAAACCGTTCGCTCAGGGGCAGGTTGTCGAGCAGCCATTCCACGGGCCGGGCGCCGAGGTGGGCCTGGCAGCGTTCCACTTCCAGGGTTTGCTCGGCGGCGTGCAGATGAAAGGGCAGGTCCGGGGGGCCTTGCGCGTGGGTGGCGAGCACGTCGGCGGCCTCCACGGCCCGCAGCGAATGCACCCCGAAGCCCAGCCGGGCGCGCTCGTAGTGGGCCACGGCCGGGCGGCTGCTTTCGAGCAGGCGCAGGTAGTCGTCGAGGGTAGGGGAGATGAAGCGCCGCTGCCGGGGCTGGGGCTCGCGCCCGAAGTCGCCCTTCTGGTAGAACACGGGCACGAGCGTGATTTTGATGCCGGCGGCCTGGGCAGCGGCTACCAGGCGCTCGCCCATCTCGGCCAGGTTAGCGTAGGGGCGGCCGGTGGGGTCGTGGTGCAGGTAGTGAAACTCTACTACGGAGGTGTACCCGTTGCGCAGCAAATGCCGATAGAGCGTAGTGGCTACTTGCTCGGTTTGGGCGGGGCTGAAGGTTTCGGCACAAGCATACATGGCTTCGCGCCAGCTCCAGAAGTCGTCGCGCGCGCCCACGGCGTGCTGCTCGGCCTGGCCCGCCATGCCGTACTGAAAAGCGTGCGAATGCGCGTTCTGGAAACCCGGCACGGCCGCACCCGGCACGGTCTGCACGGTGGCCCCCGGCTCAGCCGGTGCCTCGGCCGATAGGTAGCGGATAATGCCCTGCGCATCGACGCCCACGTAGGCCGGGCTAAGCCAGCCGGCTTGCAGCAGCAGCGAGGAAAAGCAGTAGTAGGTTGTCATGGGAAGAAGGATAGGCTTGGGTAAGCGCTGACTACAAAAGTCTGGAAAAAGACTTTTGTAGTCAGCGCCCGGCCCCCAGCGCTTGCCCCAGCGCCTGCAATGTTTGCTGCAGCAGCGCCTGCATGCGGGCGGCGCGCTCGGGGGCGTAGGTGCGCTCGGTGTCGTCCATGTACACGTCCTTGGCCATTTCCAGCTGCAGGGCGTGCTGCTGTGCCTCGGGCCGGCCAAAATGCCGCGTGATGTAGCCGCCTTTGAAAGGTATGTTGTGCTGCAGCGAGTAGGGGCCGCTGCCTAGCTGCCGCAGCGCTTCTTCGATAAGCGCCGCTACGGCCGAGGTGCCATCGGCACTGCCCAGGATGAGGTCGGGGAACGGGCCGGCGTGGATGGCGGGCACCGAGCGCCGGATGGAGTGGCAGTCCCAGAGCAGCACGCGGCCAAATTGCGCCCGAGTATCGTCCAGGAGCTGCTGCAGGGCGTGGTGGTAGGGCTCGAAGTACAGAGCTTTGCGCCGGTCTACTTCGGCCGGGGCTATCTGGGCCCGCTCGTCGGCGTAAATCGGCTCGCCCAGGAAGGTGGTGGTGGTGCAGAGGCCAGTGAGCACGCGGCCGTCGTGGTAGAGCGGGCTGCTGTCGGGGTTGCGGTTGAGGTCGACTACCCAGCGGCTGTAGCGGGCGTGCAGCACCGGGATGCCCAGCGCGGCGGCGAAGTCGTAGAGCTGTGGCACAAACCAGTCGGTGTCATCGGTCGGCAGCAGGCCCGGCTTTAGCTCGGCCCGGATGTCGGTGGGGAATTCGGTGCCCGCGTGGGGCACGCTCAGTACAAGGGGCAGAAGCTGGGTGGTAGGGCGGGTGATGTCGAAAAGCAGCATGGGGTGAGCGCGGAGGGCGACGCAACTAGTTACCCCACAAAAGTAGCCGCAACTCTGGCGGGCGGGGGTACTTTTGCCCCTATGCTTGCCGACTACCTGCGCCGGTTCCAGAAGCTGCGGGTGGCCAGTAGCCGCCAGCACGGCGAAGCGCCCTACAAGCCGGCCCTGCTGCTGGCCGTGCTCGAAGGCGTGGCTGAGGGCAGCATCCAGCACAACCGCATCGAGATTACGCCGGAGCTGATTGCGGCTTTCAAAGCCATTTGCACCGACCTGGGTACTTCGGCGCAGTTCACGGCAGGCAACTTTTCGTTGCCCTTCTACCACCTGCGCTCCGACGGCTTCTGGCACCTGCACCCCTGGCCGGGGCTGGAAATCCTGCTTACCTCGTCGGGCTCGGTGCGCAGCTTCCGGCACCTGCGCGACGTGCTGGCCTACGCCGCGCTCGATGCCGACCTGTGGCAGCTGCTACTCGTGCCCGCCGACCGGGCAGCCTTACGCCAGGCATTGCTCACGCGCTACTTCCCCCAAACCCAGGGCCGCTACCGCGCCCGCGCCGGCCAGGCAGCCCTCGCCGACCTGCGCCGCCAGATGCTGGAAGAGCCTGCCGCCACCTACCGCACCCATGTGCAGCACGCCGACGAGCTGGACCTGACCGTGCGCAGCGGCGTGTTCAAGCGGCTGGTGCTCGAAGCCTACGACAACACCTGCGCCATCTCGGGCCTGCAGCTGCTGAGCACCCGCAGCAGCCCGGTGCCGCTGCTCGACGCCTGCCACATCGTGCCCTGGGCCGTGAGCCACAACGACACTCTGCCCAACGGCCTGGCGCTGTGCCCCAACCTGCACCGCGCCTTCGACCGCCACCTGCTCTGGATTGACGCCGACTACCGCGTGCGCGTGGCCGACGATTTCCGCGAGCTAAGCGGGGCCGACTACGGCCTGCGGCGTTTCCACGGCCAGCCACTGCGGCTGCCGCAGCGCCCGGAGTGGTGGCCGGGAGCGGGGAATCTGGCGGCGCAACGGGGTGGGGCTTGACCAAAACGTGTAAAGCAAAACGGCCTTTTCTTTACACGTCTTTCCTGGCTTTACCTGTTCCGGCTTATATTATTACCCTGGCAACCCACTGCACTTCCACCTACGGCAGAACTGGAAACGCGGGCTGTGCTCAAGAAACTGCCTTCTGCCCACCGGGCACTAGCCGAGTTGAAAGGCATTCTGGGTACCCTGCCCGATGCCGAGATACTGCTCAACACCTTGCCTTTGCAGGAAGCGAAGGACAGTTCAGCAGTCGAAAATATTATTACGACTCACGACGAGCTTTTCCGGGCTGCTGTGCAAGCCGATGCCCCAACCACGCAGGCCGCCAAGGAAGTACAGAACTATGCAGCGGCGCTACAGCTGGGCTTCGAGTTGATTCGTAAACACGGTTTTCTGAGCAGCAACCATTTAGTGCAGATTCAGCAGGAGCTAGAGCATAATCAGGCTGGCTACCGCCGCCTGCCCGGCACCAGCCTTAAAAATGCGCAAACCGGCGAAGTGGTGTACACCCCGCCACAGGACTACGCCGTGGTTCTGGCCTTGATGAGCAACCTGGAGCAGTACCTCAACGACGACGAGCTAAGCGATGCCGACCCGTTGGTAAAAATGGCCGTGCTGCATTTTCAGTTCGAGAGCATTGGCTTACGCCTTCCTGCGGTTCACCCGTTTTATGACGGGAACGGTCGCACGGGCCGCATCCTCAACATCCTGTACCTGGTGCTGAAAGGCTTGCTCGACCTGCCCGTACTCTACCTCAGCCGCTTCATCACGCAGCACAAAGCCGACTACTACCGCCACTTGCAGCAGGTGCGCGATACGGGAGCCTGGGAACCCTGGCTGCTCTACCTCATCGCTGGGGTAGAGCAAACTGCCAAGGAAACCATCGCGCTCATTAACGCCATGCGGCAACTGATGCAGGAGGCCCGGCAGCAGCTGCGCGGTTACCGCTTCTATAGTCAGGACTTGCTAGACCACCTGTTCCGTGAGGTGGTCTAGCAGAAACGGACAGAGAGAAGTCTTAACTTTCCCTGTCTATGACCGAAAAGAAACCAGTTGACGGCCAGCCCGTCACCCGCAAGAA
>JBPBPU010000111.1:0-22177 GCA_050954465.1 Janthinobacterium lividum | reverse complement strand
CCAGCTAGAGCATCTATTATTCTCACTCGCGGACTCACAGAGTCCACGGTACCTGCTTTTTATGAAAAAATATTTTCTTTTCCTCTTGCTTTTCGCGGCGGGGCCTGCGCGAGCCTGCGACATCTGCGGTTGCTTTATGGGCATTACGCCCTACGACAACCAGAGCAGTTTTTCGCTGATGCACCGCTACCGCATTTTCAATGGGTACCAGGCGCTTGGGCAGTCGCACAGTCTGTTTCCGAACGGGGCCAACTGGCTGCAGCCCGCTGGGGCGCTGAACGCGGACAATGGCTACAAGCACGCGCATACCGGCGACCCTACCGACTTTGAGGCCTACCGGGCCGTGGAGTTGCGCGGCAAGTATTTTCTCAGCCAGCGGGTAGAGCTGAATGCCTTTGTACCATTCTTGATGAATACGGAGCAGGCCAATGGCAACACTCTTAATATCAGCGGCCTGGGTGACATTACGGTATTTGCGGGCTACCACCTCATCCGGCAGATTGAGACGGCCGGGGTGCAAAACCGCCTCATTGTGGGCGGCGGCTTGAAGCTGCCTACCGGCAACTTCCGCCGCACCAACGCCGACGGGCAGCGCTACCAGTTGCTCACGCAGTCGGGCACGGGCACCACCGACGCCTTCTTCTACGCCACCTACGTGGCCAGCCTGCACGGTTTCGGCCTGAGTTTGACGCCCAGCTACCGCCGCAGCCTTTACGAAAACGCCTTTCACAACCAACTGGCACCCAGCTTCACCACGTTTGCCAATGTGTTTTACCGCCTGCCGCTGGGCCCAAACTGGCAGGTGTACCCCTCGGCGCAGTTTTACTACGAAAAAACCAACGGCGAAATGCTGGACGGCGAGCTAACCCACGAGCACGCCCTAAACGATGCCCTGGCCGGGCCGGGGCTGGATGTGTACTACAAGAATTTTTCGGTGAATACCAGCGTGCAGCTGCCGCTTTTCACGGCCACCACCGACCACCCGGCCAGTGCCGGGCGCGTAGTGCTGGCCGTGGGCTACAGCTTCCGCCAAACCAAGTATTTGCTGGGGCGGAAGTAAGGCAATGAAGTGATGGGATTCAGCAGAACGTCATGCTGAACGAAGCGCAGCGTAGTCGAAGCATCTCGCTCGCGTCATCCTCACGATTAAATTATTCGGCGAGCGAGATGCTTCGGCTTCGCTCAGCATGACGTTCTGTTTATCCCATCACCTCCTCCCCTCCTCACTCCATTACCTCTTCACCTAAAGCAGAAACTAACTTGCTCACCTGTAGCGTTAGGGCCGTATCTTTCGCCTGGCTTTCACCTTGTTCGCATGTCGCTCCGCTCTACTTGTTTTTCTGCATCGGCACTACTGCTAGCGGGTGCGCTGGCTTTCACGAGCTGCAGCCACCACGAAGACGCTATTGACGAACCGGTGCCCGCTGCTACGCCCTACACGCTGACGGTGCCGGCGGGCTTTCCAACCCCCATCGCCTCGCCTGATAACCCACTTACTGTGGAGGGCGTGGCGCTGGGGCGGATGCTGTTTTATGAAAAAGCTTTGTCGAGTACCGGCACAATGGCCTGCGCCTCGTGCCACCAGCAAAGCAAGGCTTTTACCGATGGCTTGCCGCTGGCCGTAGGTGTCGATGGCATTGCCAACCCGCGCGGCACCATGTCACTGGTGAACCTGGCCTGGAGTAAGCAATTCACCTGGGACGGCGCTTTTACTACCCTGGAAGAGCAGGCGCTCAAGCCCATCCAGAATTCGGTGGAGCTACACCAGTCGCTGACAATGGGGGTGGCTAAGCTACAGGCTACCAGCACGTATCCGGCTAAGTTCCTGGCTGCTTTCGGCACCAAAACTATTACCCCTGACCTGACTCTTAAAGCCTTGTCGCAGTTCGAGCGCACCCTGATTTCGGGCAATTCGCGCTACGACCAATACCGTATTGCCCCTGTCGGCTTCACTGCCGACGAGCGGGCGGGCCTGTTTTTATATAGCAACCACATTGTGCCGGGGATACGAGCGGCCGAGTGCTTCCACTGCCACAGCCAGCCGCTGATGTCGTCGAGCTACGACGGCAAGTTTTTCAATAATGGCCTCGACCTGACTTTTACCGACCTCGGCCGGGGCGGCGTGACGGGCCTGGCTGCCGACAACGGCAAGTTCATTGCGCCAAGTCTGCGCAACATCGCTCTCACGGCTCCTTATATGCACGATGGCCGCTTCAAAACGCTCGAAGAAGTGCTCGACCACTACTCCGACCACGTGCAGATGAACAGCCCCGGCCTGGACCCAAACCTCGTGCTGGGCCTGAACAACCCACTCTTTGGCACCGGCCACATGGACCTGACTGCCGCCGAGAAAAAACAGATTATCGCTTTTCTGAACACGCTGACCGATACGGACTTTGTGACGAACAAGAACTTCAGCAGCCCGTTCTGATTTTGGGTAATTGTTCACCAAAAAGCCCTGTTCCTGCTACGTTTGCAGAAACAGGGCTTTTTTTCGGTTTTAGTGGTAGCCGAGCCTTGCCTGGAATCGTTGCTAGCTTTGCTTACCGATGCCAGCAGGCGGCTCACCCACTGGACTGTCGCCGCTGAATTACTACTATCTGAACTAATGCCTTTACCCCTTTTTGGTATGTTCCGGCGGTTGCTGGGCAGCGACAAGCAGTTTCGGCAGGCCGTAGCTACCCTCATCGGCCAGGACCCGCAGAATGCGCAGCTTTACCGGCTGGCGTTTACGCACTCGTCGGTGGTGAAGCAAGACCCCGCCGCCGGCCGCCACCAAAGCAACGAGCGGCTGGAGTTTCTGGGCGATGCCGTGCTGGGCACGGTAGTGGCGGAATACCTGTTCCGCAAGTTCCCCTACGAGCAGGAAGGCTTCCTGACCGAGACGCGCTCGCGCATCGTGAACCGCGAAAGCCTCAACAACATCGCCCTCAAAATCGGCCTGGATAAACTCGTGCAGCTCGACGCGGCCCAGAGCCGCGTAGCCCGCTCGCGCTCCGTGAACGGCAACGCCCTAGAGGCGCTCGTTGGGGCCGTGTACCTCGACCTGGGCTACCAGGCTGCCCGCAACTTTATCCTCAAGAGCCTGGTAAAGCCCTTTGTGGACGTAACCGCCCTGGCCACTACCACCTCCAACCACAAGAGCAAGCTCATTGAGTGGGCCCAGCGCCAGGGCAAAAACCTGCGCTACGAGCTAAGCGGCGAGCCCCGGCCGGGCGGCGTGATGGAGTTCACGGCCAGTGTGCTGCTCGATGAGCAAGTGGTAGCCACCGGCATGGGCCTCAATAAAAAACAGGCCGAGCAACTGGCGGCGGAGCGGGCGCTGAAGGCGCTGGGGATGTAGCGCGTTGGGTTAGTCCACGTCGTAAACAATTCGGTAGTTGACCTCAACTAACGTATTGCTTTTGAATAGAAAACTAATACCTACTGTACCATCAGGCATATCCATTATTTCGTAGGCATCATGCGCTGGATTGAGGCCGAATGCTTTGCAAAAAGCAGCTTTAGTAGCCCCGATGCGAATGCCCCGACCAAATGAAAGACGCTGGGACATTAGCGCCGCACTGATGAGAAACGTGTTGTATTTGTTTTTGAAAACCTTGAGTTTGTCAGCGGAAGTAATGGCTACAAGCACCGTATCACGTACTGCGGGGTCGTGAATACTCTTCGTAGTTTGAGCCACACGGAAATTCTTGCCATAAACTGCTCGCAAATTTTTGGGAGTCAGCTCACTGGTCATCAAATCAAGTAGTCGGTTGTTTCGAACTATTGTGTAGCGAGGCTTAGGCGAAGGAGTATGTTGCTGATTATTTAAGCTAATGCCGCACAACCAGCAGAGCAAAAAGGTGGTTTTCATATCAATTACTTTTCACCAATAGTACCACTGAAAACCCGCTTTACTATGCGCATCGCCGGAGCCGCCCTCAACCAGATTCCCTTCGACTGGGCCAACAACTTACGCAACATTGGCACGGCCATCGAGCAGGCGAAAGAAGCGGGTGTAAAACTGCTGTGTTTGCCGGAGCTGTGCCTCACAGGCTACGGCTGCGAAGACCTGTTTCTGAGCGACTGGCTGCCGGCGTCGGCGCTGGCGCATTTGCAGCAGGTGCGGCCGCTTACGCAGGGTATTTGCGTGGTGGTGGGCCTGCCGGTGCGCTTGCAGCACCGCACCTATAATGTGGCGGCCGTGCTGCGCGACGGCGACATTTTGGGCTTTGCGGCCAAGCAGTTTCTGGCCAACGACGGCATTCACTACGAGACGCGCTTTTTCGTGCCCTGGCTGGCTGGCGAGACGACTACTGTGGAGTACGAGGGCGAAAGCTGGCAACTGGGCGACCTCACGTTTGCGCACGAGGGCGTGCGGTTTGGGTTTGAAATCTGCGAAGATGCCTGGCGGCCCGACGACGTGCGCCCAGCCTGCCGCCTCAAGGGCCGGGTGGATTTGATAGTAAACCCCTCGGCCAGCCACTTTGCGATGAGCAAAACCGACCTGCGCTACAAGCTGGTGCTCAACGCCTCGCGCAATTTTACCTGCACTTACCTCTACGCCAATTTGCTGGGCAACGAGGCTGGCCGCGTCATCTTCGACGGCGAGATTCTGGTGGCCCGCAACGGCCATTTGCTGCGGCGCAACCAGCTGCTGAGCTTCAAGGAAGTAGACCTGGAATGGGTGGACGTGGACTTTGCGACCCCGCTCGAAGTAGCCGATACCATCGTGCCCCTGCCCGAGCCCGACGAGTACCGCGAGCTAAACCAGGCCATGAGCCTGGGCCTCTTCGACTACCTGCGCAAAGCCCGTAGCCGGGGCTTCGTGCTGAGCCTCAGCGGCGGGGCCGACTCGTGCTTCTGCGCCGTGGGCGTGGCCGAAATGGTGCGCCTGGGCGTGGACGAGTTGGGCCTCGACGAGTTCAAGCGCCGCAGCGGCGCCTTCGACCAGGCCAAAACCGAAGTAACCCAGGCCGGCGCGGGCGGCAAAGCCACGCAGGTAGCCCAGGATGTGCCGAACAACGGACAACAGACAACGAGCAACCAGGAACTCGTCAACCACCTGCTTACCTGCGCCTACCAGGGCACCGTCAACTCCTCCGACGACACCCTGCACTCGGCCAAAGAGCTGGCCGACAGCATCGGGGCGCGGTTTTTCAGCTGGACCATTGACGATGAGGTGACGGGCTACGTGGGCAAGATTGAGCACGCGCTGGGCCGCCAGCTAAGCTGGCAAACCGACGACCTGGCCCTGCAAAACATTCAGGCGCGGGTGCGGGCCCCCGCCATTTGGCTGCTGGCCAACATCCAGAACTGCCTGCTCATCACCACCTCCAACCGCTCGGAGGCCAGCGTGGGCTACTGCACCATGGACGGCGACACGGCGGGCAGCATCTCGCCCATCGCGGGGGTGGACAAGGACTTCGTGAAAAAGTGGCTACGCTGGGCCCAAACCGCCCTGGGCTACGAGGGCCTGCGCCACGTAAATGCCCTGGCCCCCAGCGCCGAGCTGCGCCCCCAGGCCGACAAGCAAACCGACGAAGCCGACCTTATGCCCTACCCGCTGCTCAACCGCATCGAGCGCCTCGCCTTCTACGACCGCCTCGCCCCCGCCGCCGTGCTGGCCCAGCTCGTAGCCGAAGACCCCGCCCACGACCCCGAGCAGCTGCGCACCTACGTGCGGCGCTTCTACCAGCTATGGAGCCGCAACCAGTGGAAGCGTGAGCGCTACGCCCCTTCGTTTCACCTCGATGACTACAACATCGACCCGCGCTCCTGGCTGCGCTTCCCTATTCTCAGCGGTGGCTTTGGAGAGGAACTGGCGGGACTGTAGCTCACCACGTTGTTTAGAACGAATTCTAGGTTAATGCACAGGTGGATGTAGCGACGCATCTTTGCGTCTCGGCGTTAGCTTCGCTGACCTCCGGTTGTTTAGGTATTCAGTACCACTACGTTCAACGCCGAGACGCAAAGATGCGTCGCTACATCCACCTGGACCCGGCGGTGAAAATAGCTCTAAGCGCCGGCTACTCCGGCTTTCGGTCGGCGGGGCGGAGTTGCCGGTTCTCAAAGTGGAAGGGGGTGGCCGGGTCGGCCAGCCAGTCAATGGGCTTCACGATGCAGAAGTAGTTGAGCGCCACTCCTAGCGGCACGCCGGTAAGCCAGTCGTGCGGGGCTGCCAGGTGCTGGGTAAGCAGCAGGTGCCCATACCGCATCGCTAGCGGCAAAAACAGCAGCAGGGCCGTTGCCAGGCCAGGGTTGTACCAGGTTTTGCCTTTGAGGTTGAACAGAAAGGTGTGAGCCAAAACGTTGCCCAGCGAGATGAGCACAGTAGCGATTCCCAGCCAAGGCAGCTGCCGGGCAAAAAGCGCCGCCAGCGCGTAAACCACCCAGCCTAGCAGCGCATTGATAATCAAGGCGGTTTGCGTGTTGAGGGGGTAGCGTTCGGGGGTGGCACTGCGGTAAACGGCGGCATTGAGCATGCCAGGGAAATAGCCCGGCCAGCGGTATTCCTCCACTTGATGCAGCAAGAGCGTAACGAAGCTGACTCCTAGCAGCAGTTGCGCGGGGCTGAGACTCGCCCGGTGCAGGTAGAGCCAGCCGCCCAGCAACAGGGCCAGCCCCGCGCCAACATCAAACCAATGTTTTCGCCAGAAATTCATCGTATTAGGTACTTGAGGGCGAAATATAAACCATTTTTGAGACTCACAAGCTGGTTTGTGAGATAGGACTTACGCAGTCGGTGCTTTTGGCGCGGGACTACCCGCAGGCCTCTGGCCTGCAACGGGGAGGGCGAAATCGTTCGGGTACCGTTCTAGCAGGCAGGCCAGAGGCCTGCGGGTAGTCAGCACGGGCCAGAGGCCCGCGCCAAAAGCACCGACTGCGTAAGTCCTAAAATTACATTTCTGGTGGCGCTTGCCAATACCAAGCGGCGGGCTTAGCAAAGCTGCAGCCAGTTTCAGAAATAACTTCGTTAGTTATCAGCAATTTATACCTTTGAGACTAATGGGTGCGCAAGTTTTGGGCTGAGTTGGCTCCTATCATCCCACAACGCTGGCGCAAGTACCGGGCTGGCATCGTACAATCATCGTCGCTTCGGCCATGCTGCCTTTTAGCCTTGCGCTACCCATTCCTGATGAATTACCCTGCTACGCTCGTGTGCGTACTGCCGATGCCGAGCTGGTAGCGCAGCTGCAGCAGGGCAATGAGGCTGCTTTTCGCACCTTGGTGGAACGCTACCAAGGCCGCATCTACCGCACCGCCCTGGCGCTGTTGCGTTCGCCCGAAGAAGCGGAGGATGTGGCCCAGGAAGTGTTTGTGGAAGTTTACCAAACTATAGCCAGCTTTCGGGGGGAGGCCGCGTTGAGCACCTGGCTCTACCGGCTGACCACGTCGCGGGCCTTGCAGCACCGCCGCTGGGCCCGCGCCAAAAAACGCTTCGCCTATTTCACCAGCTTGCTGGGCTTCGATGGCCCCAGCCTGCCCGAGCCACCCGACCACGCGCATCCCCAGGCGCTGCTCGAAGGCGAACAGCAGCTACAGCTTTTGCTTAAGCACCTCGGCCGGCTGCCCGCCAAGCAGCAGGCCGCCTTTACGCTGCGCCACGAGCAGGAGCTTAGCTACGAGGAAATAGCGGCAGTACTCGGCACCACCGTTCCGGCAGTAGAATCCTTGCTGTTTCGCGCCCGGCAAACGCTTCACCCCTACCTTCACCCCTGATTTTACCATGCCTGACTCTGCCTTTCGTCCTGGCTCCGACGAGGAATGGACCGCGCTCATGCGCCAGCTGCAACGGCAGCCGCAGGCGCAGCCCCAACCTTTTTTTTATGCGCGGGTCCGCGCCCGGCTCCAAGCCCAGGCCGATTCTCCCCAAGGCAGTTGGCTGCCTGCCTGGCTATGGCGTCCGGCCTACGTAGCGGTGTTGAGCGCTATGGTAGTCGTCGTTAATGGCGATGGCCCGGTAGCTGCCCCAACTCACCCCAGCCACTACCCGGCATACCAGCTGCCCTAATAGCTGCCCCGTTTGTTGGCGCGCCTGCGCCAGCCTTGCTTAGCCGCTGCGTGGCCGGCACCGGCCCGCCACGCTAAGTACTTTTGAAGCCGTCTTCCCTTTTTGTTGTTGTTGTATGCTGAATCTGCTCGCTTATATTACCTGGAACGCTGACCCCATTATTGTGCATTTAGGCCCGCTGCTGCTGCGCTGGTATGGGGTGCTGTTTGCGCTGGGCTTCGTCATTGGCTCGTTTGTGCTCCCGCACATTTATAAAACAGAGGGCGTGCGGCCCTACTGGGTCGATGTTATCACGTTTTACATGATACTGGGCACGGTGCTGGGTGCCCGGCTGGGCCACGTCTTTTTCTACGACTGGGATTCGTATAAAGACCACCCCTGGGAGATTTTGAAGATATGGCACGGCGGGCTGGCCTCGCACGGGGCCACCATCGGCATTCTGCTGGCAGTGTACATTTTTAGCCGGCGCAACAAGTTCGACTACCTCTGGGTGCTCGACCGCATCGTGATAGTGGTGGCCATCGGCGGGGCTTGCATCCGGCTGGGCAACCTCATGAACTCCGAAATAGTGGGCAAGCAAACCGATGTGCCCTGGGCCTTCGTGTTTCCGCGCGACGTAGAGCACCTCACCCCCGCAACTCCCGGCCAAGACCCGCCGGCCGGTGCCCGGCTGGTGCAGGTAGCCCATGTGCCCGGCCAGGAGATGGCTACCACGCTTTTGCCCGCTGGTACGCCCCCGTCGGCGGGCCTTGATGTAGCCGTGCCGCGCCACCCCACCCAGATTTACGAGTCGCTGTTTTGCGTATTTCTGCTGGTGCTGCTCTACGGGCTCTGGAACAAGTACAAGGAAAAAACGCCCCGTGGCCTGCTTTTCGGGCTGTTTGTAGTGCTGCTCTTCACCTTCCGCCTGCTGATAGAGTACCTCAAGGAAAACCAGGTGTCGCAGGAAACGGGCATCATTGCGCAGTACCACCTCAATATCGGGCAACTGCTGAGTATCCCCTTCATCCTCATCGGCCTGTGGGTGCTGCTGCGGGCGGGCAAAGACCCCAAAAACCCCTACGGCTACGCCCCACGCGACCTAGCCGAGGAACTGGCGGCCCAGAAGTAGGGTGCGGGGCTAAGCCCCGCACCCTACAAGGCCAGCTCGTACACGGCGCCTTTCTCAGTGGTGATGAGCAGCGTGTTTTCGTTCTTGAACGCGGCGCCTTCCGTCTGCCCGGCGCCGGTCAGGTCGATGCGGCGCGGCGTGGCTTTCAGGATATTTTCCCAGGAATTGCCGTCCAGTACGAATAGCTCCTGGCGGGCCAGCAGCACCAGGCGGTGGCCGCTGGGGGCCAGGGTGGCATCGGTGACTTCGCCGGGGATGGCGAGGCGGGTGATGAGCCGGGCGGTGTAGGTGCCGGGCGCGTCGGGCACGGTATACACCTTGCAGGTGCTTTGGGTGCCCCGGTCTTTGGTAAATAAATACACCTGGCCGGCGTGCCAGAGACTGGCTTCGCAGTCGAAGTTGCGCTGTTTTTTCTTCTCGGGTGGAAACTCAGTCTGGTCGGGGTAGCTGAACTTAATGGAGCCGACCTGGCCGGGGCTATCGGGGCGGAAGCGCAGGATGGCCAGGTTTTGGCGGTCGGAGTTGTTGTTGCCGCAGTCGCCCATGTAGTAGTTGCCGCTGCCGTCGCGGCTCAGGCTTTCCCAGTCGTGATTGGGCGCGCCCAGCTCAAACTGGCTCAGCACCTGCCCGGTGCCATTTACTCGAAACACGGTGGGTGCCTGCCCATCGTCGCCGAAGGTAAAGTAGCTGCCCGCCTGGGGCGCGGCGCACAGGCCAGAGCTTTCGAACACGGCTGCCGGCAGCTTACCCACGCGATGCAGGTCGGGGTTGCTCAGCTCGCCAGCGCCGTGTTTTTTGCCTTTCTGGCCTGCCGGCGCAGTTTGGGCGGGGGCACCGGCCGGGTCGGTTTGGGCCTGCGAGCAGGCGGCGGTGAGCGAAGCGCAAGAAAGCAGGAGCAGCGGAAGTCTCATAGGCTGCCTTGTACGGCGGCGGCGGGCGCAGAGGTGAGTGGGGGGGATTTTTCAGTAGCGCTACGGCTCCGCCACTTGTAATTAACTGCTGGAAGTTGGTTTACTTTTCACGAAAAACACTGCTTTGTATCCGCACATTTGCTTACACCATTCTCCTAACCTCCTCTTATGCAACCGATTCGGCAACTTTTCTCCCAGGCAGCCTGGGTTGCACTGGTAGCTGTGGCGCTTGGCACAGCTTCCGTCACCGGTGCCTCTGCCCAGGCAGCTGGTCGGGCGGCCTTTGCCAGCTCACTGCCGCTGGCTTCTGGCTCTCTGGCACCCGCCGATACGACCTTAGGGAAAATCATCATCGTGTACGTGTTTCCTACCGGCTTCTCCGGCAAGTATCGCCGTGCCGAATTTGGAACTGATGGGCAACAAATAGCCGGGCTTAGCGAGAAAGAGCTAAACAAGAAGTTCGACAACTTCCTGGGAACCAGCTCTATGCTCAACTTCCTGGTTCGCAACGGATACCGGCTACTTACTGCCACTGAAGACCGGGGCGGCTACACCTACTTTCTAGAGAAAGAACGCTAAGCTCGCCAGCCCTGACCCCACGCCGGGCCGGGGCTGGCTACTTACGGCACGGGGTCATACCCATTGCCGCCCCAGGGGTGGCAGCGCCCAAGGCGGCGCAGCGCCAGCCGGCCCCCGCGCCACGCCCCGTAGCGCCCGATGGCCTCGGCTGCATACGCCGAGCAGGTGGGCGTATAGCGACAAGAAGGCGGGGTAAGGGGCGAAATAAAGAGCTGGTAAAAGCGCACCAGCAGCAGCAGAAAACGGCGAAACATAGCGCAACAAGCCCGAGAGGCCGCGCAAAGTTCGGCGGCCAGCGGGCGCTGGCTTTTTTCGCGGATATTGCGGGGCTAATTCCCCCGTATGCTTGACATTCTGACTGATATCCGCCAGCGCCTGCGCAATAAGGACTACCACAACGAGGAGCACGTGCGGCTGGCGCTGGTGGCACGGGTGGTGCAGGAATTGGGCTGGGACGTCTGGAACCCCCGCGAGGTGTACACCGAGTTCAAGGCCACCCGCAAGGAAGACCACACGCGGGTCGACCTGGCGCTGTTTACCCACGACTTCGAGGCCACCACCATCTTCATTGAGTGCAAGGGCGTAGGTGGGTTTGCCAAAGACCTGGCCGCCGTAGAAAAGCAGCTGCGCGACTACAATCGCGACCACACTGCCCTCTTCACCCTCATCACCGACGGCCGGCACTGGCGCTTCTACTACTCCTTCACCAGCGGCGAGTTCAAGGACAAGCTTTTCTGCAAATTCGACTTGCTCCTTGACGACCTGGAAGAAGTGGTTGGGTATTTCGACACCTTTTTGCGGCGCGAGAACATCGTCAACCACAGCGCCCGCCACAAGGCCGAAGCCTACCTCACGCTCGGCAAAAAGGAGCGCGCCATGCAAGACGTGCTCCCCGATGCCCAGAAGCTCGTGTCGCAGCCACCCTTTCCGTCGCTGCCCGAGGCGATGGTGCAGCTGCTGGCCGCCAAGATATTGACCATCAGCATGGGCGAGGCGCAGGACTTTTTGCTGGGCAATGCGCTGCGGCCGGCGGCCACTAGGGCCGCAGCGGCGGCACCTGTTGTGCCGCCGACCCCGGTTGCCCTACCAAAACCGGCTCGCTTGCCGAAGGCGTCGCCGCCCGAAACGCCCGATGCTGTTTCGCTCCGCGCCAAGGCCCAGACCGAACCAATAAAATCGTCGCAGTCGAAGCCCAAGAAAGACCCGCCTCCCAAAGCCCCAGACGCAGTTATAGCCGCCGAACCGGTTCCCGCGCCCCTTGTGCCTTCGCCGACTTTCGTTTTCCATCGGCCCAAGACCGGTTTTAGGGCGGTAGCGCAGTGGCTGCCGACGGGCACCATGCGCGTGCTGGCCGGCTCCACGGCGGCCGGCAGCCCCACCAGCAGCCTCAGTGACACCGGGCAGAAGCTGCGCCAGCACCTGATAACCAGTGGCATTCTTCAAGCCTACGAAGGACTGTTGCGCTTCATTCAGAACTACGAGTTCGACTCGCCCAACCGGGCCGCCGAAATCGTGTGCGGCGGGGCGGTGAATGCTCGCATTGCCTGGTTGCAGGAGGGTAGCCAGCAAACCCTGGGCAGCTTTTTGGCGGGGCAAACCCAGCTGTAGCGCTGACTTTGTAGTCCGCGCCCGCACCGTTTGCTTGTCGTTCAGGTGCGGAATACAAAGTCCGCGCTACAGTTCTGCTACTACTGCCCGGCTTTGTTTTCTGTGTGGCGCTATCTTTCGCCTTATTCTGCTGCCCAAATTTGCCTATGGCTAAGTTTCTACACCTACTCTCTTTCGGGCTTTTCCTCATGCCCACGGCGCTGCTAGCGCAGGGCAACGGCCCCGCCGCCCACGGTGCCCGCGCCCAGGCGCTGGGCAATGCCTCGGCTACCCTCGGCGACGTGTGGGCCGTGGCCAACAATGCGGCCGGCCTGGGCTCGCTCACGCAGCCCGTAGCGGGCGCTTACGTCGAAAACCGCTACCTCATTACCAGCCTCAACGTGGCGGCGGTGGCCGTGGCCCTGCCGCTGGGCACCATCGAGCCAGCGGCGGGCGGCCTGCCCGCCCGCGCCGGCCGGGGCGTGGTGGGCCTCGAAGCCCAGCGGTTTGGCGGAGCACTCTACAATGAAATTCGGGTAGGGGCAGCCTACGGTTACCGGCTGGGCGTGGTGAACGTGGGAGCCAGAGTCGACATGCTGCAAGTGGCTTTCCAGGACCTGGGCAGCCGCCGCACGGTGGTGGGCTCGCTGGGCGGGCAGGCCGACATCGTGCCCCACGTACTCAGCTTCGGGGTGTACTTGTACAACATCAGCCAGGCCAAACTCGCTGACTACCAGGATGAGCGCGTGCCCACCGTGCTGCGCGCCGGCCTCGCCTACCACGCCGGCAAGCAGGTGCTGTTAGTAGCCGAAGCCGAGAAAGACGTAGAGCGCGAGGCAGGCGTCAAAGCCGGCATCGAGTACCTGCCGGTGCCGGCCCTGGCCGTGCGCCTGGGCTACGCCAGTCTCAGCCAGCAAAGTACGGCCGGCGTGGGCGTGCGGGCCGGCAGCTTCCAGTTCGACTACGCCGCCGGCTACCACAGTGTGCTGGGTGTAAGCCAGTTTCTTAGCGCAAATTGGCAATGGGAACGCAAGTAAGGCGCTGGTTTTGGGCGGCGCTGCTCCTGCTCCTCCCCGGCCTGGCCACGGCCCAAACCTTCCCGCGCCGGGCCCCCGACCTCGACCGGCTGGCCCAGGAGCTGTTTGCCGAAATTCAGAGCGACCAGGTGCCGTATGAGGACTTGTATAATACCCTGCTGCAATACTACCAGTCGCCGCTCAACCTGAACACGGCCACGGCCGAGGAGCTGCGCTCACTGCCGCTGCTGAACGAGAAGCAAGTGGCCGCGCTGGTGCAGTATCGCCAAGCCAACGGCCTGCTGCTGAGCGTGTACGAGCTGCAAGCCGTGCCGGGCTGGGACGTGCGCGCCATCGAGCGCGTGGCCCCGTTCGTGACCACCGAAAGCGACAACGCCAACGCGGCGCGGGGCACCCTCTGGCAACGCATTAAGAATGAGGATAACAACGCCCTGCTGCTGCGCTACGAGCGGGTGCTGCAAGAACGCAAAGGCTACACGCCGCCTACGCTTTACCAGGGCCAGCTTACTTCGCGCTACCTGGGCTCGCCCGATGCGGTGGCCCTGCGCTACCGCGTGAGCCATGCTCACGACTTCAGCCTGGGCATCACGGCTGAAAAGGACGCCGGCGAAACCTTTGCCTGGAACCCCGGCCAAAACCAGTACGGGCCCGATTTTCTGTCGGCGCACTTCTACCTGCAAGACCGGGGCCGCCTCAAGGTGCTGGCTTTGGGCGACTACCAGCTGCAATTTGGGCAAGGGCTGCTGTTGTCGTCGGGCCTGGCGGCGGGCAAAACCGGCGAAACCGTGGCCAACCTGCGCCGGGCCTCGCTGGGCGTGCGCCCCTACGCGGCCCTGCTCGAAAACACGTTTTTCCGGGGTGCCGCCGCTACGTACCAGCTGGCTTCGCGCTGGGAGCTGACGGCCTTTGGCTCGCGCAAAAACATTGATGCCAACTCGCAGGCCGCCACCGACTCGCTGGCGCAGTTCGACGAGTTCAGCTCCAGCCTGCTGCTCACGGGCCTGCACCGCACGGCCACCGAGCTGGCCAACCGCCAGCGCCTGACCGAAACCGTGGGCGGCGGCCACCTCGGCTACCTCAGCGCCGACGGCCGCCTGAGTGTGGGCTTCACCGCCGTGAACACGCACTACGGCCAAGCCGTGCTCAAGCGCCCCGAGCCCTACAACCGCTTCGAGTTTAGCGGCCAGGACAACACGGCGCTGGGCCTGCACTACTCCTATAACTACCGCAACCTGCTGCTTTTTGGCGAAACCGGGCGTAGTAGCGGCGGGGGCCTGGGCACCCTCAACGGCGTGCTCGCCAGCCTCGGCCCCAACGTGGACGCGGCCGTGCTGGTGCGGCACTACGACGCCGATTTTCACACGTTTTATGGCAACGCGCTAAGCGAAAACACCCGCAACATCAACGAAACGGGCTTCTACGTGGGGCTGAAAGTGCGGCCCATTGCCCGCTGGGAAGTCTCGGCCTACTTCGACCAGTTTCAGTTTCCGTGGCTACGCTACCGCGTGAGCGCCCCCACCCAGGGGCACGACGTGTTGGCCCGCGTAGCTTTCACGCCCAACAAAACCAGCCTGCTCTACGCCCAGTACCGCGCCCGCCTCAAGCCGCTCGACCTCTCGGCGGCCAGCACCGGGCGGCCCATCCCCGAGCCGGGCCAGCAGGTGCGCCACTCACTGCTGCTCTACTACGACACCCAGCCCTCAGTGCTGCTAGGCTTCCGCACGCGCCTGCAAGGCACCTACCTGCGCGACGACGACGACCGGGCCTGGCGGCGCGGCTTCGTGCTGAGCCAGGACGTGCAGCTGAAACTCACGCGCCAGGTGTCGCTGGCCGGCCGCTACGCCATCTTCGACACCGACGACTACGACACCCGCCAGTACATGTTTGAGCAGGATGTCCTCTACGCCTTCTCGGTGCCGGCGCTCTACGGCCAGGGCACGCGGGCCTACGCCCTGGCGCAAATCACCGCCACCAAGCACCTGACCCTGTGGCTGCGCTACGCCGACACTCGCTACCGCCACCAAACCGCCATCGGCTCGGGCCTGGAAGAAATTCAGGGCAACGCCCGCTCCGAAGCTACAGTGCAGGCGCGGTACAAGTTTTAGGTGATGAGGTGGGGAGGAAATGGAGCGGTGGGATGATGGATGAGGGAGTGAGTGGGCAAAAGGAACGTCATGCTGAGCGCAGCGCAGCGCAGCGCAGCGCAGCGCAGCGCAGCGCAGCGCAGCGCAGCGCAGCGCAGCGCAGCGCAGCGCAGCGCAGCGCAGCGCAGCATCTCGCTCGCCAACTAACTCAATCGTTGAACCAAAGCGGCGCTATCGGTTGGATTACCAAGCGAGCGAGATGCTTCGACTGCGCTGCGCTTCGCTCAGCATGACGTTCTTTTCGCCCACTCACTCCCTCATCCCCTAACCTCAACCGTAGCAGCCCCACGCCCAAAATGTGCGTTTAAGCCTCCATCCCGCACAGGCGGGGCTTTTCCCCAAATCCCCCTCGTCATGAACCAACCTATCTCGCGCAAGCAGCACGGCTTCACCGACTACAGCTACATCCCCCTGGCCCTGGCCCTGCCGAAACTTGCCGGCTTTGCCGACGAAAATGCCGCCGTAACCATGACCCGCGTGCTGGCAGGCAACATCCTGGCAGGCAGCCTCTTCACCCGCGCCGAGTGGGGCCTAGTGAAGGTACTCCCCTTCAAAACCCACCTAGTGCTGGATGTGGCTGTGGGGTTGCTGGCGGGTAGCTCGCCCTGGCTTTTCGGCTTCGCCAAAAACAAAGCCGCCCGCAACTCCTTCCTGCTGCTGGCCGCTTTTGGCATCCTGGCCGGCACGCTCTCCAAGCCGGAGGAAATGCCGGGTAACTGACGTTATTCCATGCGGGAAGTAGCGCTCAGTTTTAGCTTGGCGCATCGCCGCGTAACGGCGAATTCGGGACCGCGCCAGTTGGTGCAACTACTGCCAGCGCGAGCTTCGCCGCCGGGCGGCGGCGCCAAGCTAAAGCTGAGCGCTACTTCCCGCATGGAATAACGTCAGCTAGGTAAGTTGGCCAACCAGGCTGAGCCCTTGGTTACAAGTTTAGCAGCAGCAGGCGCAAAATACGTATTTTCTCCAGCTGGTTTTCAGGGAAAATGCGGGCGACAGGGTAGTTATCGGCGCGGAAATTTGTGGAAGTTCTGTTCCCACCACGCTACAACTCTGCCAGTATGATTATCTGCCACGAATTATTTCCGGCCAGCTACCTGCTGGCCCTGGCCCCAAGTGCTACCGCCACAGCCGAAACGGAGTTGGAAGCGCACTTGGCCCGCGCCTGCTGCAGCGGCAAACCAGCCGTATGGGTCGACTGCCGCCTGCTCAGCACCCTCTCGGACACGGCGGCCTGGCTGCTGTGGGCCTGCCAGCAGCGCCTGCACCGACGCCACGCACGCCTGGTGCTTTGCCAGGTGCCCGCCGCCGTCGAGCGCGCCCTCCGGCGCGCCCTGGCCAGCACAGGGACCAACCTGCTCATCGTGCCTACCCTGGACGATGCGGCGGCGCTGGCATAAGCCAATTGGGTTACGGTTTAGCCAAGCAGCAAGGCAAGAACAATCAGTAATAATTCTGAGGTTATTTGCTTGATAATAAGCAAGTAACCTCTTGCTGTTTACTGCTTAATTCCACCCACGCACTTAGTAAGCACGGCTATAACCCCGCAGGGGAGAATCCTCGTAGGGCTAGTGCGGGGTTTATCTGCCTGCTAAAACTGCATGCAACCCACCCCCAACGCTGAGCCCGAACTTTCTATACCGGAGACAATACCCGCTGCCGACCAGTTGCTGAATACGCTGCCCTGGGGCGTGCTGGTGGTAGATGAGCAGCATATTATTCGGCGCGTTAACCAGCAGGCGGCCCGCTGGGGCAGCGGGCTACCCGAGGCGCTGTTGGGCCGGCCGCTCGCCGAAGCCGGGCTGCCGCCCGCCGTAAGCGCCGCGCTGCAGCAGTTGCTGGAACCCGGCGAGACGACTCCCCGCGAGGTATTTCTGCCCCACCAAGAGCAGTGGATTGCCCTCACTGCCGCCCGCCAGCCCGGCGGCTGGGCACTCTATGGGCAGGATATTACCCTGCAAAAGCAGCGCGAGCAGCAGTACCAGGCCCTGGCCGAAAATACGCCCGACGTGCTGACGCGCTGGACGCCCGACCTGCGCCTGCGCTACGCCAATGCTGCCTTCGCCACCGAGGCCGGCGTGCCCTTGGGCGAGCTGCTGGGCCATACCAACCGCGAAATGGGCCAGTCCGAAAACCTTGCTGGCCCCTACATGGCCGCCCTGCAGCGGGTGTTCGACACGGGCCAGCCGCAGGAGCATTTCAACCAGTTTCCTACGGCTCAGGGTGAGGTGCAGTATTACTCGCGCCTGATACCAGAGCTGCGCGACGGCCAGATTGATACCGTGCTCAGCATTGCCCGCGACGTGACGACCCTGCGCCAGGCCGAGCAGGCAGCGCAGCACAGCCGCGCCCTGCTGCAAAGCGTGTTCGAGGCCGTGCCCCACAGCATTATGGTGCTCGAAGCCGTGCGCGACGAGCACCACCAGGTGGTGGACTTCCGCTACCAGCTTACCAACGGCGTGGCCGACCGCCACATGGGGCTAGACCTGAAGGGCCGCCTGCTGCGCAACCTGCTGCCGGGCTACCTCGATGAGGAAAACTTTCGGCTGCTGGCCGAAACCGTAGAAACCGGCCAGCCCACCGAGCGCACCCAGCACTACGACTCGCTGGGCGGGCCGCTATGGCTGCACTCGCGCTACCGTAAGCTGGGTGAAAGAGTGGTGGTTTCGCATGAGGACGTGACAGCCAGCAAGCAGGCCGAGCAGGAAGCACTACGCCTGCACGACGAGCTAGCCCAGCGCGCCACCGACAAGTACCACGCCCTGTTCTACGCCATGAACCAAGGGTTTTGCCTGCTGGAAGTGCTCTTCGATGAAGCCGGGCAGCAGGCCGTGGACTGCCGCTACCTGGAGCTGAACCCGGTGTTTGCGCAGCAGTTGGACATACCGGCCGATACGCAGGGCAAAACCATTCGCGAGCTAATGCCCGACGTGGAGCCGTTTTGGTTCGACACCTTCGGGCAGGTGGCCCGCACCGGCACGGCCGTGCGCCTTGAGCGCTACTTGCCGCGGCTAGACCGCTGGTTCGACGTACACGCCTTCCGGGTGGGCACGCCCGAAGCCTGCCAGGTGGCTGTGCTCTTCACCGACATCTCCACCCGCAAGCTCACCGAAGCGGCGCTGCAATACGCGGCCGAAGCCGAAACCTTCCAGCTGCAGCTGGCCGATGCGCTGCGGCCGCTGGCCGACCCTGTGGAGGTGCAGCGTGTGGCGTTGCGCTTGCTGGGCGAGCACCTGCAGCTAGACCGGTGCGGCTATGCCGCTATCCAGGCCGACGACGAAAACGCCACCATCGACCAGGACTACCATGCGCCGGACGTGGTCTCGTTCGCGGGCACCTATCGCTTGGACGCTTTCGGGCCGGGCATCTTGGCGACTATGCAGCGCGGCGAAACTCTGGCAATCGACAATATGGCCGAAGACCCGGCTAATGTCGACCCGGTTACTGCTGCCACGTACGCGGCCAACGAAGTGCGGGCCCTCCTGGCGGCACCCTTGGTGAAGCAAGGCCAGCTGGTGGCGATTCTGTTTGCGCATCACCGCACGCCCAGATGCTGGCAACCTTCCGAAGTCGCGCTCCTCGAAGAAGTAGCCGAGCGCACCTGGGCCGCCGTGGAGCGCACCCAGGCCGAAGAAGCGCAACGCGTGTCAGAAGAAAAGTACCGCATGCTGTTCACCTCCATGGACGAAGGCTATTGCATCATTGAGGTACACTTTGATGCCGAGGGTCGCGTCTGCGACTGGCTTTACTTGGACGTTAACCCCGCCTTTGAAAAGATTAGTGGCTTGGTAAATGCCACTGGCAAAACCATTCGGGAGCTGATGCCGGGCACCGAGCTGAAGTGGTTCGATATCTACGGGCGCGTGGCGCAAACCGGCGAGTCAATACGCGCGGAGGGAGACTCGCCCACCTTTAACCAGTGGTTTAGCCTCTACGCCTTCCGCGTAGGTGAGCCCGGCCAGCACCAGGTAGCAGTGATTTTTACCGACGTGAGCGCCCGCAAGCTGGCCGAAGCTGCCCTGCGCCAGTCCGAGGAGCAACTGCGCTCTTTCGTCACGGCCAGTTCGGATGTGCTCTACCGGATGACGGCCGACTGGCAGCGAATGCTTCAGCTGGACGGCAAAGGCTTTTTGGCCGATACCAAGGCTCCGCACGCCAGCTGGCTGGAAACGTACATCCCGCTCGCCGACCAGCCGGCCGTGAACGCAGCCATGCAGGCGGCTATCGAGGGCCGCCACTTTTTCGAGATGGAGCACCGGGTGGTGCGGGCCGACAACTCGGTAGGCTGGACGTTTTCGCGGGCCGTGCCGGTGCTCAACGAGCGCGGCGAGTTGGCAGAGTGGTTTGGCACAGCCACCGACATCACGGCTCGCAAACAGGCCGAAGCGGTGCTGGCCGCCGACAAGATGTGGCTCGAACACGAGGTGACCGCACGCACGGAGTCGCTGCAGCAAAACCGCGACCTGCTGCGCTCCGTGCTCGATACTAGCCTCATCTCTATGTCGGTGCTGCATGCCGTGCGCGACGAAGCGGGCCAGGTGCTTGATTTTCGTATTGGCCTGGTAAACCGGGAGTTGGAGCGCGAAACCGGGCGCACCGACCTGGTAGGCAAGCTCTACGCGGCGGAGTATCCCGGCATTCGGCTGGTGGGCATCTTCGACTTGATGCTGCAAACCCTGACCACCAACCAGCCCCAGGGCATGGAGTATTTCTACGAGCACGAAGGCTTCCACCAGTGGTTTTCGTGCCAGTTTATGCGAATGGGCGAGGCCCTGGTGGCAACCAACCTCGACATCACGGCCCGCAAGCAGGCCGAGCAGGAGCGCATCAGCAACCTGCGCCTGCTCGAACAAGCCGAAGCCGTAGCGAACCTGGGCAGTTGGGACTACAACCTGCTGAACCGGGACTTTTTGTGGTCGGATGGCATGTACCAGCTTTTCGGCCTGCCCCTGGGCCAGCCGGTGCGCCCCGAAATTTACCTGCGCTATGTGGTAGACGAGGACCGGCCCCAGGCCGAGCGGCTGGTGGCCGGCATTACTCTGGGCACCGGCAACTTCGAAGAAACCCTGCGCCTGCGCGTGGGCGAGGAAGTGAAGACGGTGCGCGTCAAAGTCGTAGTGCTCTACGATGAGGCGGGCCAGGCCACGCGGGTGCTGGGCGTCGACCTGGACGTCAGCGAGTTGCAGCGCCTCGAAGCCGACAACCTGCGCCTGCGCCTGACGCAGCAGCAGAGCCTGTTCGAGGCCGTGCAGGCCGCCCAGGAAACCGAGCGCAAGCGCATGGCCGAGAGCCTGCACAACGGCATCGGCCAGATTTTGTACGCTACCAAGCTGCGCCTCGACCGGCTGCATACCCCGCCGCTGGAAACCAATTCTTCCCTGACAACTGCCCGCCACGAGGCCGACCAGTTGCTGAGCGAGGCCATTCGCCAAACCCGCGTCCTCTCGCACGAGTTGGTGCCGATGGTGCTGGAAGAGTTTGGCCTGGCAGCAGCGCTGCAGGACGTTGGCCGCAAGATGAGCACGCCGCAGTTGCGCCTGCACAGCCACGTACTGCTCGACGAGGCCGCCGTTTCGCTCGCCCCCCCGCTGCAAATGGCGCTCTACCGCATGGCCCAGGAGCTGGCCCAAAACATCACCAAGCACGCCCACGGTGCCACCGAGGCCAGCCTGGAACTGGAAACCATGCCCGGCTGGGTGCTGCTGCGGGCCGAAGACAACGGCGCGGGCTTCGCCCCACCGGCCCTGACCGAAAGCCCCGGTCTGGGCCTACGCAGCATCCGCGACCGGGTGTCGCTGCTCGGGGGCCAGCTCGAAGCCGGCGCTGTCCCAACCGGCGGGGCGTATGTCCGTATCCGGATTCCCTTACCCGCTGCCCCCACCTCATGATACGCTTGTTTCTGGTCGATGACCACGCCGTGCTGCGCCACGGCTTACGTTCCCTTTTTCTGCAAGAAGACTCGCTCCAGATAGTTGGCGAAGCCGAGGATGGAGAGCAACTACTCGCCCAACTACCCACTACACCCTGCGACGTGGTACTGCTGGACCTGCACATGCCGGTGCTCGACGGCCTGGCCACCACCCAGCGGCTGCACGCCGAATTTCCCGACGTGCGGGTGCTGATTTTGTCGATGGTCGACAATGAGCGGGCCATCGGGCAGGTGCTGGCGGCGGGTGCCCACGGCTACGTGCTCAAAAACGCCGGGCACGACGAAATAGTGGTGGCCGTGCATGCTGTGGCTGCCGGCCGGCACTTTCTGTGCTCCGAGCTGGGCCTGGCAATGCTGAAAAAAGTACTGGTCGGCGCCCCGGAGCCCACCGCCAAACCCACGGGTGGCCTCTCGGCGCGGGAGCGGGAGATTCTGCTGCTAGTAGCCGACGGACTCACTACCGCCCAGATTGCCGACAAACTATTCACCAGCCCCCGCACCGTAGAATCGCACCGCCAGAACATCATGGAAAAAACCGGGGCCAAAAACACCGCTGCCCTCATAAAAACCGCCGCCAGCCAGGGCTGGCTGAGTTGAAGCGGCTAATTACTAAGCGCCTATTTACTTAAGCGGGCTGCCAGCGTTGAGCCGGCTGTTCGCACAGACGCCTACTTGGACAGTTTTTAAAGGCAAACTCTTTCGAGCAAACAATCTTGGATTGTTTGCTCGTAGGACTTACGCACTCGGCTCGTTAGGGCAGCCGCGAAGCGGCGATATGTTGGTAGCTGTCAGGTAATTACTGGTTTTAAAGCTGCGAAGCTGCGGCACTTTTGCCCGAACGATACGTGCCGCAGCTTCGCAGCTATTCGCTGTTTTTCAAGCACTT
>JBPBPU010000105.1:0-22649 GCA_050954465.1 Janthinobacterium lividum | reverse complement strand
GTTGTTGTGTTAGCGGCAGCCGGTCAGACCGCCTACGGCGGTCTGACCGGGTCACGGCTCCCAACGACTGCGTGCCAGCAGTTCATTAACGAACTCAAGCACGCATCCCCTGCGAACCTGAACGCCTCCCCTAAGCGCACGAAAGCTTATAGTATATTCCTGCATTAAACCAGTCACCCAGCTCCCTATGTCCCGCTACCTGCTCCTACCCTTGCTAACCCTGGCGCTCCCGGCCGCCGGCCAGGAAATCTGGAACAAGGCTGTGCCGGCGGATATCGTCATTCTGCGCAGCACCAAGAGCTACCCGGCAGCCCTGCAAACGGCCCGACAGGCGGCGGCTAAGTTGCACCTGAAGCTTGATTTAGGCGGCAACCAACCCAACGCACAATCGGGCCTCACCCTTAGCAAAGCTGATTGCGCCAGCGATGGCTACGATTACCCCAGCTACCTGGCCCGGGGCAATGGGCTTATTGATGATGCGCCGCTGGTGTCGGTGGAGTATTCTACGGCCTACGAGGGCTTTGCCAAGGGCTATTATATCGTGGTGGCGGCCGTTGGGGCACCCGGCTCGGCAGCGGTGCAGCGCACGAAAACCGCAGCCCAGGCGTACTACCCCGATGCCTACGCCAAGCGCACGCGGGTGTGGCGCGGGTGCATGCACTAGCGCCTGGGGAAGCCTGCCGGTCCGACGCCGTAGGTGTCCGACCGGTTGACGTTAGCGGCCGGCTGGCCCAAACGCCGGCCCCGTCTGCCCAAGCTCCTACGGCAACCGGTCGGACGCCTACGGCGTCGGACCGGCAGGCGACTCAGGCGCAAGGCTTATTTCTAAAAAATTTAGTCCCTTTTCCGGCTACCTAGGGCGTTTATAGTCAGCTACCTGCTACCACTAGCTACCCGTTTCACTGGCCAATAGCCTCAACCTTGGGGAAGGCGCGCCGTTTGCACGGACACTAACCTTCTCCATTTCCGATGAGCGACAAACCGCTAGCCAAACAAACCCACGAAGACGTGGTGAGCACCCCCAAAACCGACGAGCTGGCCCAGAACCGTGAGGACGGCTACGGCGAGTTCCTGACCACCAACCAGGGCCTGCGCATCAGCGACGACCAGAACTCGCTCAAGGCTGGCGAGCGCGGGCCGACGCTGCTCGAAGACTTCCACTTCCGGGAGAAAATGACCCACTTCGACCACGAGCGCATTCCGGAGCGCGTGGTACACGCCCGGGGCGTGGGGGCCCACGGCTACTTCGAAGCCTACGGCAACGCCACGGAATTCACCAAAGCCGGCTTTTTGCAACCCGGCGCGGTTACGCCCGTGTTCACGCGCTTTTCGACGGTGGCCGGCGAGCGCGGCTCCTCCGATACGGCCCGCGACGTGCGCGGCTTTGCCGTGAAATTTTACACCCAGGAGGGCGTGTACGACTTCGTGGGCAATAACATCCCGGTGTTTTTCGTGCAGGACTCGCTCAAGTTTCCCGACTTCGTGCATGCCGTGAAGCCCGAACCGCACAACGCTATTCCGCAGGCCGCTTCGGCCCACGACACGTTCTACGACTTCATCTCGACCAACCCCGAGAGCACTCACATGCTGCTGTGGGTGATGAGCGACCGGGGCCTGCCCCGCAGTCTGCGCATGATGGAGGGCTTCGGCGTGCACACCTTCCGCTTCGTAAATGCTGCGGGCAAGTGGCGATTTGTGAAATTCCATTGGAAGCCGCTGCTCGGGGCACACTCCGTGGCCTGGGAAGAAGCCCAGCAGATTTCGGGCAAAGACCCAGATTTCCACCGCCGCGACCTCTGGAACAACATCGAGATGGGCGCTTACCCCGAGTGGGAGTTTGGCGTGCAGATAATCGAGGAAGAAGACGAGCACAAATTCGGCTTCGATATTCTGGACTCTACCAAGCTCATCCCTGAGGAACTGGTGCCGGTGCTGCCCATCGGCAAAATGGTGCTTAACCGCAACGTAGACAACTACTTCGCCGAAACAGAGCAGGTAGCTTTCCACCTCGGCCATATAGTGCCGGGCATCGACTTCTCGAACGACCCGCTGCTGCAAGGCCGCCTGTTTTCGTACACCGACACCCAGCTCAAGCGCCTGGGTGGGCCCAATTTCCACGAAATTCCCATCAACCGCTCGCTCGCGCCCATTCACAACGGGCAGCGCGACGGCCACATGCGCCAAACCATCAACAAAGGGCCGGTGAGCTACGGCCCCAACCTGCTCAACGACAACTACCCGCGCCAGGCCAAGCAGAGCGAGGGCGGTTTTGCCTCGGTGCCCGAGCCGGTAGCGGCCTTCAAGGTGCGCGCCCGCAGCAAGAGCTTTATCGACTTCTACAGCCAGGCCCGCCTATTCTGGAACAGCCAGAGCGACATCGAGAAAACGCACATTGTCAAGGCCCTACGCTTCGAGCTGAGCCATGTGCAGCACGAGTTTCTACGCACCCGCATGCTGATGCTGCTAAGCCAAGTAGCCTCCGAACTGGCCAGCCGCGTGGCCGAAGGGCTGGGCGTAGAGGTGCCCTCGGCCGCGGGCACGCAACTCAACCTGCAGGTGCCCGCCGATGCTAACCCCGCCGACTACCAGTCGGCCCCCGCCACCGGCCAGGAAGGCGCGTCGCCTGCCCTGAGCCTGGGCCCCGACAGCCCCCTCAATGCGAGCAAGACCGGCATTAAAACCCGCCAGATAGCTATTCTAGCCACCGACGGGGCCGACGTAGCCGCTATCGGTGAGCTGATGAAGGTGCTCATGGACCAGGGTGCCCAAACCGCCATCGTAGCCACTCACCTGGGTGCGCTCAAGGGCAAAGACGGCCACGAGCTACTCATCAACTGGACGTTCCAGAGCACGTCGTCGGCCCTCTTTGATGCCGTGTACGTGGCCGGCGGCGCGGCCAGCGTGGCCAAGCTCAAGCAGGATGCCGACGCGGTGCGCTTCGTGAACGAAGCCTTCCGCCACTGCAAGCCCCTGGCAGCCTCGGCCGAAGGCGTGGAGCTGCTGCAAGCCGCCGCGTACCCCGGCGCCGAGGACATTTTAAGCGCCGACGGTGTGGTAACGAGCCCCGATAACAAGGTAGCCAAGCTGGCCAAGGATTTCAGCCAGGCCATTGCCTACCACCGCTACTGGAGCCGCGAGCTGAAAGCCATGCCCGCCTAGAACTGTAGCGTGGATTTGGCGCGTGGCATCGTGGAACAACGACGCCAGGTGCCGAGTCCACGCTCTTTCTTTACCTTTGCCCGACACCAAACCCCACCTCTCCCCTATGGCTGCTGTTGCCGAAAATACCGTTGTTACCATCACCTACGACCTGTCCGTTACTGACGAGAACGAGCAGAAAGTTCTGGTTGAGCAAGCCGAAGCCGATGCGCCGATGGTGTTTTTGTTCGGCCAAAGCGGCTTGCCCGAAGAATTCGAACACCAGCTGGCTAGCAAGAGCGCCGGCGACGCCTTCAATTTTTCGCTGACTTCTGACCAGGCTTATGGCGACCACGACCCACAGGCAGTGGTAGATATTCCGAAGCAGGTATTTGAAATCGAGGGCAAAATCGACGAGGACATGCTGCAAATTGGCAACTACCTGCCGATGGCCGACAACGAAGGCAACCACATGCAGGCCAAAGTAGTGGAAATCAGCGACGATAGCGTTACGATGGACTTCAACCACCCGCTAGCGGGCATGGTGATGCACTTCGACGGTAAAGTTCAGGACGTGCGCCCCGCCACGGCCGACGAACTGGCCCACGGCCACGCCCACGGCGCGGGCGGCCACCAGCACTAAGCAGTTAGTTTAAAATCCCCCGCACAGGGGCGGCAAGCCAGGCTTGCCGCCCCTGTTGCATTTAGTTTATTCGCATGGATATTTCCACACTTCTGGGCACCTCGGCGGCCGTTATTACCACGGCCGGCTACGTGCCGCAGGCTTACCGCACCATTCGCACCCGCTCTACGGCCAGCCTCTCGCTACTGGCCTACCTGCTGCTGTTTGCCGGCTCCGGCCTGTGGGTGGCCTACGGCCTGGCCTCGCACAACTGGCCCATCAGTATTTCCAACGGCATCATCGCCGTGCTGGCAGGCATCATACTGGCCCTGAAAATTATGGCCCGGCCCACCGAGGAGCCCGTGGTCGACGGCGGGCACCCTACCAGATAGCCGCAACTTTCGTTCTTTGCCGTCGCTATGCAGTACCTGCGCAACTGGGCATTAGTACTCCTGGCAAGCGGGCTGGTGGGCTGCGAGCAGCACCCCAGCCCGCTTGCCAACCCGGCACCGCCCGGCCCGGCGGCCAACCCGGTGGCGGGCCCAGTCGAGGTGAATGACCCCGAGCTGGGCTGGGGGGTGGTGCGCGACAGCCTGTACTTCGGCCGCTACCTCACGGCCCACGACGGTGAGGAGCGGATTGTTTTTTACAAGCCGCACCCGGACAGCGCCTGGCTGGAAATAAGTAGGGTTTTATATCCCAACGATTTTGAGCTGGATACCGCCAACGTGGACCGGGCCGGGTTGCCCGAGCTGCTGCTGACCGTACCCCTCCGCTGGGCGGGCAACCGTGGCGGGAGCACGGTGAGCACCCGGTACGTACTACGCGTAGGACAGCAGATTGACACGTTATTCAACGTACTGGTGAACTGCGCAGACTACCACGATGGGATAAAGTTTTTTTATAATATCGACCGGACGCAACACGTAACGGCTGGCTACGGCTTTGTGCGCGTCGGCCCGGTGCGTACTACCTGCGAACAGCACCACTTGCCTCACCCGGAACCATGCCGTTGCAGCGCTGACATCTTGGCCGCCGCCGGCAACCCCCGCTTCGCCCGGCCCGGCCGCTACCGCTGGCAGCAAGGGCGGCTACAGTGGGTTGGCTCACGCTAAGGTGGCGGCCAGCGCCTGCAAGTCGGGGAAAAACGCTCGAAAATCCGCTTCGTACACGCCGTAGTTTCGGCGCAGCTCTTCCGCTGCCGTTTCCATGCCCGAGCCCGGCGTAGCGCGGCGGCTCAAGCCCGCCAGCGACTTGGCAACACCCTCAACTTCAGCATAATGCAACAGCCAGTTGTGTTGCACCAGGTACGGAAAGAATTGCCGCACCCGCGCCGGAAACTCGGCCTCGCGAGCGGCTAATTCGGCGTATACGCGCTGCGTAAAATCAAGCAGGTTTTCGTCGGAGAATTCCGGGAAATAGCGCGCCAGAAAATGGTCAAAAAATATGTCGGAAATAACGCCCGCGTATTTGCCGTAGCCGGCAGTGCGCAAGCGGGCAGTGGTACGGCGCACTACCGGGTGCTGGTCGGTGAAGGTGTCGATGGCGCGGTGCGCCCGAATGCCGGCCTGCACGGCTGGCGCGTAGTTTTCGAGCTGCCGGCCGGGCGCAGAGTCGGCAATAAACTGCCCGAGCAACAGGCCAGAGTACGTGGGGGCGGTCACGGGGCCAGCCAGTAGCAGGTGAGCCAGAAAATTCATACGCGATAGCAGCTCCACCTTAACCGCCCGGCCAGCCGTAAAGTTGAGCGGCGGCACGAACCTGCCAGCCGCTGGCTCGTAAGCAAAGTCACCGACCGGGCTTACTTGGCTGCGGCGTTGTTTATTTTCTAAAATTTCCTTTCCATGTCTGATAAGTCGCCCGAAACCCACGACCTGAACAAGCTTTTTGATAAAATCAAGGAAGTGCGCATTGCCATGCTCACCACCTTCGATGAGCAGCACCAGCTCCACAGCCGCCCGATGGCCACCCTGCGCCCCGAAGCCGATGGCTCACTGCTGTTTTTCACCGACAAGGAGTCGGCCAAAGTGTTTGAGGTGCGGAAGGATAGCAAAGTAAACCTTAGCTACGCCAGCCCCAACGACAACGTGTACGCCTCCGTGACGGGCCACGCCAGCACCTTCCGCGACGAAGCTAAAATTGCCGAACTGTGGAGCGAGCCTATGCGCGGCTGGTTCCCTAAGGGCAAGGAAGACCCCAACATCATGATTCTGAAAATAACCATCGACAAGGCTGAATACTGGGACTCGCCTAGCAGCCTGCTCGTAAAGGGCTACGCCTACTTGCGCGCCGTAGTTACGGGCGAGCCCACTAAAGACGACGACGTAAACCAGCACGCTCAAGTGAAGATTTGAATTGATAATGGATAAGTAGGTCATATTAAGTATTTTAATAAAAGAACGTCATGCTGAACGCAGTGAAGCATCTCTACCACTTCATCTACACCGTTCAACAAAGCAGTAGAGATGCTTCGCTTTGTTCAGCATGACGTTCTCATTGTTTGATTAATTTCGACCAGCTACTTATTTACTCCGTTTTACTTAAAGGCCGGAAGCAATTCCGGCCTTTTTTATGGGATAAATTTGGTTTACGCTATGCATACAACCCTCACTATTTTCACACTGCATCCCGGCCACCGCTACTGGGGCCTTAGCCAGATGGGCACCTCGCCGGGGAGGCTGCGGAAAGTACCGGGGCTGCGCTTTTTCCAGTTGTTGGGTAGCGGAGCCGCCAACGGCTTCGGCGCATTGCCCAACCTCGACCGCTACGGCCTGCTGGCAGTGTGGGAGGATGCGGCGGCCAGTGAGGTATTCTTCGGCCATCACCCGCTGTGGGCGGGCTACGAGCGTCACAGCCGCGAAATCTGGACGGCCGGCCTGGCGCCTTTCCGCTCATACGGCGCCTGGGGCGGCACGAATCCGTTCGATTATGCCACCGCCGAATCAGGGAGCGCTGGCCCGTTGGCGGTGCTTACGCGCGCCAGCATCCGGCTGCGCAAAACGCCGCGTTTCTGGCGCTACGTGGAGCCTACGAGCCGGGCACTGGCTACGGTGCCAGGGGTGCGCCTGGCTATCGGCCTGGGCGAGCTACCGCTGGTGCGGCAGGCCACGTTCAGTATCTGGGAGTCGGCCGAGGCTATGCAACAGTATGCCTACCACAACGCGCAGCACCGCGAAGCCATGCAGCTTACGCGCCGCGAGGATTGGTATGGGGAAGAATTATTTGCGCGGTTTCGGGTGCTCAGCAGCACGGGCACGGTAGACAAAAGAGAGCCTCTGTAGGACGTTTTTTTGCACACCGCGCACCACTTGGCAACATAACCCAACTGTATTATTTCACATACCTGCCTCCCGCATGGCTTTTTACGAACGCTACCTCAGCGGCGAAACCAAAGCCGTTCACGACGAACTGCTACAATTGGGGGCCGAATCTTTTTCGGCAGCTAGTTACCCCGATGTTGAAAAAGTATTCGCCGAAACTTTCAGCCGGGTGGCGCATAATCTGAAAATTATTTACGCAGAATTGCGGCGCACCAACTACCTGTTTCTAAGCGAAACGCAGTATCAGGAGCGGCCACTACTGCCGCCTTTCCGCAACACGGACAAGCTGCTCACCAAGCTCGACCAGGCTACTCAGCCATTTGGCTACGTGCCGCTGTCGTTGCGCTATTTTTACAAATTCGTAGGTGGAGTCGATTTTACCTGGGACTATGAAACCCAAGAGGAGTTCCGCTGGAATATGGCCGACCCCGTGGTAATCTGTAGTTTGAAGTCGCTGGTAGAGGAAGTTGCCGAAGAGTATTGGTGCGAGGACATACAGCAGTATGTAGACGACGAGAATTTTGGCTTTGCTTTTTTCGAGCTAGCCCCCGACGACCTGCATAAGGACAATACCAGCGGTGGACCACCCTATTCCCTCAGAATCACCCGCGACCCTAGCCTTGATGCACCGTTCCTAAACGAGCCGCACAATACTACCTTCATCAACTACCTACGCCTCTGCTTCGAGCACTGTGGCTTCCCCGGCATCACCCGCACAGACCACAATAACGACTACCGGGACTTTTTTGCTAAGGTAAAACCCCTGCTCAAGCCAATATAGATTATCCCTCACTGCTTGGGAGTTGCCACCTGTGGCTTCCCAAAATTCAGCCGGTACTGCCCGACTACCCAGCTGGCCGCGTCGGCCGTGGCAGGCAGCGCCGGGCGGCGCACTACCCTGGCCAGTTGCCCGGCATCGGTGGGGTTGGCGTACACGGTGAAGCCCAGGCCTAGTGTGGCGGGTGGGCCCGCCTGGCGGTAACTATTGGTGCCGACGCCCCCATCGAGCCACACAGCAAAGCCAGGGGCCAGCGCCCCGCGCAGCACAAATTCGTCGTTGCCGCCGAGGCCGTAGAGGCGCAGGCGCGTGGTGCGGCGCACGTCGTAGGCTTGCTGGCCCAGCAGGCTGTCGGGGCGGCCTGTCTGGCGCGCCCACATCTGCACCTGCACGCGGCCAGGGCCGGCGGCCGTGAGCACGAAGCGCTCGGCCGCATCGGTGCCGGTGAGCACGGCATCTTCCTGCAAGAGCTGGTAGTAGCGGGCGGCGGCGGCGGGCAGGGCAGCGCGGCGGGCTTGCAGAGCCGGCAGCAGCTCGCGCACGAGCTGGGCACGCACCTCGGGCGGGGCGGTTTGTAGGGCTTGCAGCAGCACGGTATCGGGCAGGCGGCGCACCAGCGAGTCGGCTTCGGCCTGGAAGGCGGTGGCGGGCAGCAGGGCCAGGGCGGTTTGGTCGAGGGGGCGGCCGGTGAGGGTGAGGGGCTCCACGGCGGCCATTTCCAGGCTAGGCGCGAAGCTTTGGTAGCGCGGCCGCACCCACGAAATGAGCCGCGTCAGCCAGCCGTCGTCAAACCGAAAAAAAGCCTGGTCACGGTCGCGCGGGATGGGCCGAAACTCGGTGTGGCCGCCCGCCTCGAAGCGGGCCCAGCGCCACTGGTCGGCGCGGCGGCTCCAGTCGCCCACCAGCATGTCGAGCAGGCGGGCCCGCAGGTAGGCGCGGGCCGCGATGCTGGTGCCGGGCCGGGTGTGCACAGCCTGGAGCATGGCCTCGGAGCCCACTACCAGCCCGGCCCCGCCGAAGCTAGGAGCATGGCGCTGGTCGTGGTCAGGCCGCTCTTCGAGCAGATACAGCCCGGCAGGCAGCGCGGCCCGCAAGCGGCGCAGCACCGAATCGGCTTGCAGGTACACCAGGCGCGGGTTGGTGTGGTACACGCCGGTTGCCTGGGCCAGGGCGGCGGCCACATAGGCACCGTAGGGCGGGGCGGCACAGGTTTGGTCGCGCAGCACAGGGCCAGCGATGCGGCGCAAAGTCGGGCTCGCCATGCTGCTGCTCAAGTCTTTGTCCACGGAGCGCAGCACGAAGGCGCGGCCATCGGGTGTGCGCAGGCGTAGCGCGGTAGTCTGGAAGCTGCCGCCTAGCTGCCGGGGCTGCAAGCCGGCAGTTCCCAGTTGCAGCACGGGGGCCGACACTGGCACCGCCCATAAGGTGCGGTAGTGCAGGCCCCAGATGTGCCGCCACCACCAGCCGCGCCGGTTGTACTGCGCCCCAGCTGCCACCCGCACGCGGGCCGAGTCGGCGCTGAACACCGGCCGGGCTTCACCAGCGGCCGGGGGCGGCGGGTCGGTGCAGCCCGACAGCAGTAGGGCCAGGGCGGCGGGTAGAAGGGTGGCGCTACGCAGCATGAGGGAAAGGCGGAGTTGCCTGGCTCTGGTTCGTAAAACCAGGGGTAGAAGTTGCCCCTATCTTTTCCGGGCCGGTTTCGTTAGAGCAGTACCGTCGAGCTAGCCCCTTTGGCAGCCCTGGCCGGCCTTGTTTTGCGGACTGTTACGTTTTCATTAATTCGGCGGGGCGCGGCCCTCGGCCTGGGACTGCTGGCTACCGGGTGCGCCCACCAGCACTATTTCCAGGACGATGCCCGGCTGCCGGCTTCGGCTGCTCGCCCGGCCCTGGCCGGCGACAGCGTGTGGGCCACCGCCGGCCGCCAATACAACCACCACGGCTGGGCTTACCGCCGGCTGATGGGCCCGCACCACCGGGCACTGTGGGCCGCGCCGGTAAAAGCCCCCACGTTTCAGCTGGCTACGGCCGGTGCTGCGGTCGGGGCCCTCACGCCCACCAAGCTGGGCGGTGGTTTTCAGAGCACCAGTCTGACGCTGGAAACGGCTACCGGCATGCCCTACGTTATTCGCTCGCTCGATAAAGACCCCTCGCGCATTATGCCCAAGGGCCTGCAAAAGACGTTTCTGGCCAACGCCCTGCGCGATGGCACGGCCGCCGGCAACCCCTACGCCGCCCTGGTAGTGCCGCCGCTGGCCCAAGCCCTGGGAGTGCCCCACGCCCACCCGCGCCTGCTCTACGTGCCCTTGGACGAAGCCAGCCTTGGCTCGGCGGAGGCCAATGAGCGCCTGCGCGGCAAGCTGGTGCTGCTGGAAGAAAAGTACAGCGGCAAGAACGTCAGCTCGCCGCTGGCACCCACAGCCACCAATTTCATCAGCGATGAGGACATGCGCAAGCGCCTCTACGCCCACCCTGCCGACCAGCCCGACCAGCCCGCCTTGCTGCGCGCCCGCCTGCTCGACGTGCTCATCGGCGACTGGGACCGCCACGCCGGGCAGTGGCAGTGGGCCGAGCGCCCCGACCCCGCCCACCCCGGCCGCAAGCTATTTGCGCCCGTACCCAAAGACCGTGACCAGGCTTTTTTCCGGATGTCTGACGGACTAGTGCCGTGGCTAATGACCCGCAAGTTTCTGGTGCGCCACCTCGTCACGTTTAAACCCCGCATCCACGACGTGCACGCCCTCACCGGGCAGGGCCGGCACGTAGACCAGCGCGGCGTGCCCGAGTTGACTCGCCGCGACTTTGACCAGGCCGCGCTTTATGTGCAGCAGCACCTGCCCGACTCCACCCTGGCCCGCGCCGTGCGCTGCCTGCCCCCGGCCGTGTACGCCCTCGAAGGCCCGCGCCTGCTGCACGACCTGCAGGCCCGGCGCGACCAGCTGCCCCAAATAGCCCGGCAATATTATTTACTGAAAGCACGCCGCCCTACCGTCCCCGGCACCGAGTTGCCCGAGCGCTTCCTGGTGGTTCGCACCCCCGACTCTACCACCGTGCGCGTTTATAACCACGCGCTGGGGCCGGATTCACTGATTTTTGCCCGCACGTATTTGAGCCGCGAAACCCGCCACCTCACCCTCGAAGGCTTGGGCGGCGACGACGTGTTTGAGCTAACCGGCCACGGCCTGCCCGTGGTAGCCCACGGCGGCGCTGGCCAGGATGTGCTGCGGGCCACCTCGCACCGCCGCGTAAAATTTGAGCAGGAAGCCAGCGACCATCTGCCCGTGCCCGCCCCACGCACTAAGAAAGAGCGGTTCAAGCATTACGACCGGCTGGAAGATGAGTAAAAGCGCTTGGCGCTGGCCGCCGTTTAGCGCGCAGCGCGTAACGGCAGGCCGAGAAGTGGGGCGAGTTCCCAAACTCGCGGAATAGAGCGGATGCTACTCTACCCTACTAAAAAGTAGCAGCGCATAAAAAACGGGGCAGCCCGACCTCTGGGGTCCTACACGCCCAACTCGTTCTGCCCCGTGCAGCAACGCCTCAACCTCTTTAGTTTCAACTACAGACGATGTTCACTTGTATAGGACTTACGCAAAAAGCGTCTGTCATTGCGAACGAAGTGAAGCAGTCGTATCAGAATGAGTCGCTCGGGTTTCGTTCTGATGCGATTGCTTCACTTCGTTCGCAATGACAACCCTCCCTTTTGCGTAAGTCCTAATTGTAGTTGAAACCAAAGAAAAGGCTGTTCGTTAAAGGTTCATTCTAAAACATCAATAAAAAAATCTAATGTTTTCCTCTCTAACAAGTGACAATGGCGCTGAGAGCAGCGACCTAACCAGCAAAGTTTTGAATGCTTTGGGACCTGTAATTGCCGAAAACTGGCCCAAGATTGAGCCTTATGCTGACAAAGCACTGGCAGCTGCCCAAAACGACGAAACTATCGAAATGCTGGCACGCAACGTTTATCCATGGCTGCCCATGGTGGTGCGTTTAGCTATTAAAGAGGATAAATTTGTTGCCTTTACCTTGGAACACAAAGGACCGCTCCTGGAAAAGCTGGCAGAAGTCAGAAACAAAGAAACTACCTGATTTTGTTTATTATTATCAGCACTGGTTCAAAGGTTTCTGTTTAATTATCTCAGTGAATTAAGAGCGGTAGAACTGGCACATAAATGCTAGCGTGGCCGTGCCAAATGGAAAGAAGTACGCTTCTTTGGCCGGTGCCGTGACCAGCGCCCCGCCCCACATACCGTCGACCTGACAGCAGGGCCAGAGCCGCATAGTCGAGCGTGGCCTCGTGGAAGAAGTCCTGAATGTGCGTTTCGTTGGAAGCCATTTTTACTTCCTCGTTGAGCTGGTGCGCAATTTCGCAGAATGGCACGTTTCGACTTTTGATAAGGCCTGACACGAACAGGGTAATAAATTTTTTGCGGGCTAGATTGCCTACGGTGGAGGCTTAGCAGCTGTTTAAGGTAGCTTTTCAGGTTGATTTTGCCAAGACCTGAGACGTTAGACACGAGACCTTAGACGGATTTGCGGCCCTAGAAACCACTTTCTAAGGTCTCAGGTCTAAAAGTTTAAGTTAAGCAGCTTCTTAGTGCAGAACGGTCGTGATTTTGGCGATGAGGCACTGCTTCACGGGAAGGAAAGGCATTTTGAAGTATAGGAACTCCAAAGGTCGGTCCTTCTCGTTTTTATGCCCTGGTTTTTAGCAGGGTAGAGTAAGCGGATGCTACAAGCAGCGAGCTTGGAAACTCGCCCCACTTTTCGGCCTGCCGTTGCGCGCTGCGCGCTAAACGGCGGCCAGCGCTACGCGCTCTACTCTACCTCCGCCAGCATTTCCAGCACCAGGTGCTCCGTGGGCGACAGTTCGTCTTTGTCGGCGGGGTCGGCGTCGTGGCGGCGCAGGTAGTCGATAAGCTTGCCCGACTTGAACAACTCCACTACCTGGGGGTGGATGTAGTATTTGGAGCACACGGTGGGCGTGTTGCCGAGGTTGGTTGCTACCTCCTTCACGGCTTTTTTTATGACTTTTTCGGGGGCCAGCTCTGGCTCGTTGTGCAGCACGGCTTCGAGGCAGCCCACCATTTTCACGGTGCCGCCCCAAGTGCGGAAGTCTTTGGCCGAAAGCGCCAGGCCCGTGTGCTGGTGCAGGTAGTCGTTAATGTGGCCCGATTCAAGGGCGTGGCGGTGGCCGTCGGGGCCGTAGAACTGGAACAGGTGCTGGCCCGTAATCTCCTTGCATTTCTGCACCAGTCGGGCCAGTTTCTGGTCGTGGATGGTTACATCGTGCGGCACGCCTTTCTTGCCCACGAAGGCAAAGCGCACGTCGGCCCCGTGGATGCTGACGTGCTTATCGAGCATGGTGCTCAGGCCGTAGCTTTTGTTCTTTTTGGCGTACTCCTCGTTGCCGATGCGAATAAACGACTGGTCCATGAGCGTGAGCACCAAGGCAATTACCTTTTCGCGGTCGAGGTCCGGCCGGTTCAGGTCGTGGCGCAGCTGCTGGCGCAGGGCCCCGAGCTTCTGGCCGAACGCCAGCAGGCGCGAAAACTTGGTGAGCGAGCGGGCGGCATCCCAGGCCGGGTGGTAGCGGTACTGCTTGCGGCCGGCCGCATCCATGCCCGTTACCTGGAGGTGAAACCTGGGGTTTGGCGCAATCCAAACCTCGGCCCAGGCGGGCGGAATAACGAAGCTTTGGATGCGGGCCAGCGTCTTTTCGTCGGTTATGGGGTGGCCTTCCGCATCGAAGTAGACGAACTCGCCCTCGGCGGTTGCCTCGCGGCGCAGGCCGGGGCCGTGGTCGGTAGCGTAGCGCAGGCCCGCCAGCTCGGCTTGGTGGGCGGGGTGTTTGTAGAGTTCATGGGCCGTGAGGTCGGGCACGGGCGGCAGGTGCTTTTTGGGGGTTTTGGGGCGGGGGGCGGCGGGGTGGGCAGTGGGCATGAGGGGGCGGATTTTACCGCCTGTATACGTGGATTCAGGCAGTAAAGGGATGCGGTTTTCAGCTGGCGGCGCGGTTTCAGCAACGGCCCCGCCGTAGGTTTGCCCCATGGATGCACGCGTGAGGTTTTCGGATGCCCTCGACTGGGCCGATGCGCTGGTGACGCGCACGGCGGCCCGGCTGGGCCGCCTGCGCCCGCTGCACCTCGACGCCTACCGCAGCTACGGCACTGCCCACCGCGTGTACCTCAAGGGCCGCCTGCTGGCCGACCGCGGCCTGGTGCCCCAAACGGAGGCCGACTCGCCCTGGCGGAATTTTCAGGCCATGTACCGGCGCTTCAACAGCCGCGAAATTCCGGGGGCGCAGGTGCTCGCCCGCCTGCCCGAGGGCCTCGATTACTACGTGACCACCGACAAGGGCGGCTACTTTACGCTGGCCATCGACCCGCCCGTGCTGCCCGCACCCACCGACTACCTCTGGCACCCGGTGCCGGTGCAGCTGAGCCGGCTGCCGCACCGCTTTCGGGGGCTGCACGGTACGGTGCAGGCTACGGCGCAGGTGCTTATTCCGCCTCCCACGGCCGAGTTTGGGGTTATTTCCGACCTCGACGATACCGTTATTGTCACCCGCGCCACGCACCTGCTGCGGATGCTGCGCACGGTGCTTTTTAGCAATGCTCACTCGCACGAGCCGCTGGCGGGCGTGGCGGCGTTTTACCAGGCGCTGCAAGCGGGACTGAGCGGCCGGCCTGACAACCCGTTTTTCTACGTCAGCTCGTCACCCTGGAATTTGTACGACGTGCTGGAGGACTTTTTGCGGCTGCGCGGCATTCCGCTCGGGCCGCTGCTGCTGCGCGACTCGCTGCTGCGCGGCCCCGCCCTGCCGCCCGACCAGGAAGCACCTTCCTCAATGCACCACGGCCATAAGCTGCGCGAAATCAGCCAGTTACTCACCACTTACCCCGAGCTGCCCTTCATTCTGCTCGGCGACAGCGGGCAGCACGATGCCGACATCTATGCCGAAGTAGTGCGCCTGTTTCCGGGCCGCATCCGGGTTATTTACATCCGCGACGTGGGCGTGCCAGCCCGGCTGCTGCCCGTAGTGCCCGTGGCGCAGGCGCTACAGGCCGAGTTTGGCGTAGAAATGCTGGTAGTGCCCGATTTTCTGGCGGCGGCGCAGCACGCGGCAGCGCACGGCTTTATTACGGAAGCAGGGTTGGCGCGGGTGGTAGCAGCGGAGAAGTGAACGAGTAAGACGGTTGTCATTGCGAGCAAAGCGAACCGTTTCAACCCCGAACTTTACTGCCTGAACTCTATTCTTTTGCTGTGGCCCGGTCTGTCCAATCCCTTCTTCCCTCCTGGCGCTCGGTGGTGCGCGTGAGCTTGCAAACCGTGGCGGGGCTGTTTCTGGCGTCGGTGGCCTGGGTGCTGGTGTACCGCTGGGTGCCGCCGCCCGCTACCTGGCTTATGCTGGAGCGCCGCGCCCATGCCCCCGTGGGCAAAGGCTACATTGGCATCCGGCCCGACCCGCGCTACGTGGGCTACCGCTTCTCGACCCTCGACGAAGTAGCGCCGAGCGTGCCGCTAGCCGTTATTTCCTCCGAGGACCAGCGCTTTCTGCTGCACCACGGCTTCGACCTAGACGGCATGTGGCGGGCGGCCCAGTACAACTGGAACCGCGCCGAGGGCAAGCCCGTGCGTGGCGGCTCCACCATCTCGCAGCAGGTGGCCAAAAACGTGTTTCTCTGGGGTGGCCGCTCCTACGTGCGCAAGGCCGCCGAGGCCTATTTCACCATGCTTATCGAGTTGCTGTGGAGCAAGCGCCGCATCATGGAAATGTACCTGAGCGTGGCCGAAATGGGCGACTGCACCTTCGGCGTAGAAGCCGCCAGCCAGCGGTATTTCCACAAGCCGGCCCACGACCTCACTGCCCCCGAAGCCGCCCTGTTAGCCGGAGTGCTGCCCAACCCGCTCCGCTTCCGGGCCGGCGAGCCGGGGCCGCAGGCGCGGGCCAAGCAACGGCTGGTGCTACAAAAGATGCGGGCGCTGGGCGGCACTTCCTACGTGGCCTCGCTCATTAATTAACGGCTATACAAAACAGCTTCCAGGTCGATGCATAGAATTGTAGAGACGCATCTTTGCGTCTCGGCGTTGTTTAGTAAGTTCCTTGTCAAGAAGTTCAACGCCGAGATGCCTACTAAATAACGCCGAGACGCAAAGATGCGTCTCTACATTCACCTGCATAATGCGTTAAAAATCAAGCCACAACTCTTCTACTCATGCTATCTGCTAAACCCTTAGCTATCTTGGCTGCAAGTATTACCCTAAGCTTCGCCAGCCACTCGGCCACCGATGGCCCGGCCGCCACGCGCCGAGCCATCGGCCAGGTACTTACCACCCAAACCGCCGCCTGGAACCGGGGCGACATTCCGGGCTTTATGGCGGGCTACTGGCACTCCGACTCGCTGGTATTTATTGGCAAGCGTGGGCCGACCTACGGCTGGCAGCCCACCCTGGATAATTACAAAAAGAGCTACGCCGATGCCACCCAGATGGGCCAGCTTGACTTTAGCAGTCTGCGCATTACGCCCCTCTCGGCCGAAGTGGCGCAGGTAGTGGGCCACTGGCACCTGGCCCGCCCGACTGCCGGCGACCTGCAAGGCCAGTTTCTGCTGATTTTCAGAAACATCGGCGGGCATTGGGTTATCGTGGCCGACCATTCGAGTTAATTAACACGCTGAAATGTATGGATATTCGCTACGCAATCGCCGACATCCGGGCGGCACTGCTGGATGCCTTCGGCCGGGTAGATGCTTGGTTCGACCAGCCGGATGCGCTCCAAGCGTACCTGCCCGTCGACCAGGGCTGGACGGTAGCCGAAGTGCTCGACCACATCGGCCTTACCAACCATTTCCTGCTCATTCTCATCGAGAAAGGCGCTGCCAAAGCGCTGGCCAATACGCGTGGCCTCGACCTGGCCACGGAATTGGCTGGTTACCAGTTTCAGCCCGAGCGGCTGGATACTATTGGTGTGCTGCACGCTTTTGCCTGGGTGCGGCCCGAGCATATGGAGCCGCGCACGGCCCCGCGCCCGCTGCCCGTGGTGCGGCAGCAGCTACATGCGCAGCTGGCGCAGTCCCTGGCTTGCCTCGACCGGCTGCCCAACGGTGAAGGCGTACGCTACCAAACCACCATGACGGTGAATGGCCTGGGCAAGCTCAACGTGTATGAGTACCTGTATTTTCTGGCTCAGCACGCTCGCCGCCACCTCACCCAAATGCAGGATAACGCGGTTGAGTTTGCTGCGGCACCCTAGCCAAACTACTCGGCATGCCTACTACTTTGCCGATTGTGTCGTATCTTTGTGCCAACAAAAACACCTTACGTTTATGATTATGAAAAAGACCACCGCCTTTTCGTCGCTCTTGCTGCTGGGTAGCCTGGGCTACTTTACCGCTAAGCTCGCCAAGCTCGACCTCACGTTCTTTCTGCACGGCGAAGAAGACCACCATTATTTGTAGGGTGTGCGGGTAAGGGGATAAGAGTTGAGGAGTTAGTAGTTTGCCAACGTCCTCCAACTATCACCTCCTACCCTCTTACCCGCTTAAACTTACGAAAGCCTCGCCTTTGGCGGGGCTTTTTGCGTAGGCATTGGCCGATAGTGCCGACCTTTGCCAGCACACTTTTTCTTCCACAAGCGGCCGCAGCCCGTGGGGCGACCGCCTTATATTTTTTAGCGCGTGACGCTCGAAACCAACCAACAGCAGGTCAGCTACATTATCGGCCGTGACCTGGCCCGCAATTTCGCCCAGCAAGGGCTGGAGCTAGACATTGACATTCTGGCCGCCGCCCTCCAGGAAGGCATGCAGGGCCTGCCCAGCCGCCTAAACCAGGAGCAAATGCAAGCCGCCATGCAGCAGCTGCAAGAGCAGCTAGGTGGTAGCGAAGACGATGATGACGACGACGAAACCCAAGACCCCCAAACCATGAGCAACAACAAAGCGGAAGGCGAAGCCTTCCTGGCTGAAAACGCCCAAAAGCCCGGCATTACTACGCTGCCCAGCGGCTTGCAATACGAAATCATCACCGAAGGCAGCGGCCCCAAACCTACCCTGCGCTCGTCGGTAACCACCCACTACCACGGCACCCTGCCCAGCGGCAAGGTGTTCGACAGCAGCTACCAGCGCGGCCAGCCGGCCACCTTCCCCGTCAATGGCGTTATCGCGGGCTGGACCGAAGCCCTGCAGCTAATGCCCGAAGGCTCGAAGTGGCGCCTTTACATTCCTTCCGATTTGGCTTACGGCAAGCGCGGCGCCGGCCGCGACATCGGCCCCGATTCGGCGCTGGTGTTCGACGTAGAGCTACTGAAAGTGAACAACTGAGCCTCGGCGTCGCCTGGGGCGCTGACCGCGCCCACTACCTCGGCCACCGCTGCTTCACCCACCTGGGCCCGCAGCAGCACGGCCGAGGTACGTCCGGCCGCTTCTACCATTCCTGTAATCTCGCTACCGGAAGCCGTTGTGTCTCCGGTAGTTGAGGTGCCAGTGGAAGAAGTAGCTCCTTCGCCTGCACCTCTGCCCACCGTCACCAGCCCCGATGGCCGGGTGGTCCTCACCGACAGCCACCTCACGGTGCTGGGGCAGACGTTTGGGATGCGCGAGTTGGAGCGGGCCGAAGTGCAGCGGGTGCGCTGGGTGCTGTGGCTGCTGCTGGGCGGGCTGGGGCTGGCGGCGGTGCTCATTGCGTTTTTGCAAAACTGGCTGCACACGCTGCCCGCGATGGCGGGCATGGTCGGCACGGCGGCGCTGCTCGCTTATGGGCAACGCGGCACCAACCGCCTCCGGCTGTGGCTGCTGGGCCGACAGCCGGCCCACTTTGCGTTGTCCGGCGAGTTGGCTCTCTGGCAGCGCCTGGTGGGCGAACTAAACCGCCGCGTGGCCCGCGCCCACGACCGCGCCGCCGCCGAAGCTGCTGCCTTACTGGCGGCGGCCGAAGCAGAGCGGCTAGCCCAAATGCTGGCGGCCGAAACACCCGACGGCCCGCCGGAAGCCGGCGAGTAAGTACCGCGCCGCTTTCCGGCACCTTACTTTTACCTGACCACCTGCTGGTTATGAAGGCTGCGTGAAGCAAACCTGTTTCATCGGCGCTTCTCTATGTAATGAAATAGCGCCGGGAGCGTACCACCCCTGGTTCGGACTGCTACTTTACCTGTATCGTTTGTTATGAGTTCTAAATCTTCGCACACTGCCATATCCGGGGCCGGGCTTCTCATTGCGCTCGGCATTATTTACGGCGACATCGGCACTTCGCCGCTGTATGTAATGGCCTCCATTATCAAGAGTGGGCACACCCCCGGCCTCATCGAGGAAAGCCTGGTGCTCGGGGCCATCTCGTGCGTGCTCTGGACGCTCACGTTGCAAACTACGATTAAGTACGTGCTGCTGACGCTCAATGCGGATAACAACGGCGAGGGGGGCATTTTCTCGCTCTATGCCTTGGTGCGGCGGCGCGGGGCCTGGCTTTCGGCGGTGGCCATTATCGGGGGTGCGTCGCTGCTAGCCGATGGTGTCATTACGCCGCCCATCTCGGTATCGTCGGCGGTGGAGGGGATGAAAGCGGTGTTTCCGAGCCTTACGCAGGACACTATTGTGTACATCGTTATCGGCATCATTGCGGGGCTGTTTCTGCTGCAAAGCTTTGGTACCCAGATAGTGGGCAAAGCCTTTGGGCCGATTATGTTCTTGTGGTTTACCATGCTCGGGGTGCTGGGCGGGGCCTGGATTATGCAGAACCCGGCCATTCTCAAAGCCATCAACCCCTACTATGCCTACCAGCTGCTGGTGAACTACCCCGGCGGGTTCTGGCTGCTGGGGTCAGTGTTTCTATGTACTACCGGGGCTGAGGCGCTGTACTCCGACCTGGGGCACTGCGGTAAGGGAAACATCCGTATCAGCTGGACGTTTGTGAAAACCACGCTGGTACTCAACTACCTGGGGCAGGGCGCGTGGCTGCTCTCGCACCACGGCCAGATGTTGGGCGACCAAAACCCTTTCTATGCCCTGATGCCGCATTGGTTCCTGATTTTCGGCATCGGTATTGCCACGGTGGCGGCCGTTATTGCCTCGCAGGCGCTCATCACCGGCTCGTTTACGCTGGTAGCCGAAGCCATCCGCCTCAACATGTGGCCCAAGGTGCGCCTCAACTACCCCACCGACGTGAAGGGGCAACTCTTCGTGCCGAGCATGAACCGGCTGCTGCTGCTGGGCTGCATCGGGGTGGTGCTGCACTTTCGGAAGTCGGAAAATATGGATGCCGCCTACGGCCTGGCCATCACCCTGACGATGCTTATGACGACGGTACTGCTCACTATCTGGCTGTGGCGGGTGCAGCGCGTGGCGACGCCGTTGGTGGCGCTGTTCGTGGTGGTGTATGGGGTTATTGAGGGAGCTTTCCTGGTGGCCAACCTGCTTAAGTTTCCGCACGGCGGCTGGGTGTCGCTGGCCATTGGTGCGGCCCTGATGAGCGTGATGTACGTGTGGCTCAAGTCGTACTACATCAAGCGCCGCCTCACCGACTTCGTGAAGATGGAGCCTTACATCGAGCCGCTTAAGCAGCTCAGCAACGACGAGTCGGTAGGCAAATACGCTACCCACCTCGTGTTCCTGACGTCGGCCGAGCGCCCGAGTGAGATTGAGCAGAAAATCATTTACTCCATCTTCCAGAAGCGGCCGAAGCGGGCCGACATCTACTGGTTTATCCACGTCGATACTACCGACGAGCCGTACACGATGGAGTACAAAGTGACCGAGTTGGCTCCCGACGACGTGTTCCGCATCAACTTCCGGCTGGGCTTCCGGGTGCAGCAGCGCATCAACCTGTTTTTCCGCAAAGTGGTGGAAGACCTCGTGCGAAACAAGGAAGTGGACATCACTTCGCGCTACGCCTCGCTCAGCAAGCAGCACGTAGTGGGTGACTTCCGCTTCGTGGTGCTCGAAAAATACCTGAGTATCGAAAACGATTTCCCCACAATGGAGAAGCTGGTGATGCAGGCCTACTTCTACATCAAGCAGTTCATTTCTGGCGAGGCCCAGTACTTCGGCTTGGATACTTCCTCAGTCAAAATCGAGAAAGTACCGCTGGTGATAGCGCCCGCCCGCGAAACCGCGCTGACGCGGGTGAAGTAGGGTTTTTGCTGAGTTTGGGTTCGCCCGCCGGGTGCCTTGTGAGGGGCAGCCGGCGGGCGAATCTGTTTTGGTAGGGGCCGGTCATCAGCAGGCAGCAGCGAAAAAAAACTAACCGAGAGGGTTCCTTCAGCAACTTGCTAAACAAGGGAAAGTTGCCTGATAAACAGCATCTTACTTACTGTTGAGGCTACCAGCGCCGGGGCAGCCAGCCAGAAATAGCCTGCGTATGCCGGGTAGGCGCGGCCGGGTGGCAACGTCTTTTTCTTCCCTATTTCCTCCTGCCTATGATACTGCGCTTAGACGAGCTGGCCCTCGAGCTGCCCAAACCCAAAAATCCCTCCGCCAACGATGCCGCCGCCATACAGGAGCTGCTGGGCGGCAAGTTCGGGGAGATGAGCACGCTGATGAACTACACATTCCAGTCGTTCAACTTCCGGGGGCGCGACCGCCTCCGCCCCTTCTACTCGCTCACCGCCGCCATCGCGGCCGAGGAGTATTCGCACATCGAGGCGGTGAGCTACGCCATCAACCTGCTGCTCACCGGCACTACCAAGCGCGGTACCGACCCCGTGCCCGGCCCGCTGGCCTCGGCCGTAGGCAACCGCAACACCGACCACTTCCTCGCCAGCGGCCAAGCCGCGCTGCCTTACGACGCCATGGGCCGCCCCTGGACGGGCGAAAACGTATTCAGCTCGGGCAACCTGCGCCTCGACCTGCTGCACAACTTTTTCCTCGAATGCGGCGCCCGCGCCAACAAGATGCGGGTATACGAGATGGTAACCGACCCCTGCGCCCGCACCATGGTGGGCTACCTGCTGGTGCGCGGTGGCCTGCACGTATACGCCTACGCCCTGGCCCTGGAAAAGCTCACCGGCGTCGACGTGAAGAAGATAATGCCCGTGCCCAACCTCTCGAACAAGGCGTTTCCCGAGGCCCGCGAGTTTATGAAGCACGGCCTGCACCGCGAGCTGTACACTTTCTCGCCCAACGCCTACAAGGAGGCCGGCTTCATCTGGACCGGCCAGCACCCCGAAGACGGCTCGGAGCTGGTAGTAAAAGAAGGCGCGATGAAGGGCATCCCCTACCCCGTACTCGAAGAAGAGCCCCAGCTCAACTCGCCCGGCGAAGACGACTTCGACCCCGAGATGTTCTCCGACATCGCCAAGAAGCTCGGCCTCGAAAAGGAGCTGCGGGCGTATCAGGGCTAAGTCCCCGGTTTAGATGAAACAGTGCAGCCCCGGCCGGAAGGTCGGGGCTGCTTTGCGTTTGGGGGGGAGTAGTTTTAAGAGGCTGAACGGTGAAATCTTTCTATATTTCTGTCTATACTTCATACCCATGAAAGAATACCTCGCTTCTGTTGCCGCAACGGCCGCTACCGGCAAAGCCACCGAACACAGCTACCGCGCCGCTGCCGAAGCCCTGTTTCACCGTCTCTACCCCAAGCTGGAAATTACCAACGAGCCGCGTCGCCAAGCGTGCGGAGCACCCGATTTTGTCGTGCAACGCAACGGGGTGCCGCTGGGCTACATCGAGGCGAAGGGCTAAGAGGCTGTTTAAGTTAAATTTGTTGCGGACTCAAGCTATCTACCTGCTAATGCGCATAAAGAAGTTTACATCCGATTTGCATATCCAAGACTGGGAGCGAATTGAGCGATTGATTGTGGTCAAGCGCC
>JBPBPU010000106.1:0-22797 GCA_050954465.1 Janthinobacterium lividum | reverse complement strand
GGCAAGCGGCCGCCACGCGTTCGCGCAAGTCGGTGGAATAGGCTTTCATCAACGGAAAGTACGTTATAGCCTGTACACAAACCTGAAATTTGCTCTAGCTTCCCTCTTCGACCGTGCCCTACCACTTCGATCGCCTCATAAACCAAGCGCTAGCTCACCGCAATGGCCGGGCCTATTACTTAGCGCCAGGCGACTCAGGGTATGGATATTCCCCTGCTAAGGGGTTGCGCGTCGGGGGGCAGGGGCAGCGTAGTAGGCGGCCCTTGGTTGCGCACGCCCCATGAAGTGGCTCGCGCAACTGCGGGCCTGGTGGCGCGGGCGGACCGACTCGCCGCCCCGCGCCTTTCTCGACCCGCTGGACTACGCCCTTGCTTATTGTCTGTACCCGCCGCCCGGTGGCTTGCCCGCCCTGGCGGGTACCTGGCAGGCTGCCTTCCCGGTCCTGACGGCGGCGCAAGCCGAAGCGGTGCACCAGCAGCTCCTGGCGCTGCAAGTGTTGGCTACCACCCTAGGCAGCCGCGTTAACCAACAGGAGCTGGTCGGCACGGCCGCCTACCAACGCCTGTGGGCGATCTACCCGCAGCTCGACCGGCGCAACCTCGGCACGTTGTTGTGGCAGGCCTGCGTGGGCACCCGCTAAGACGAGATAGGCGCTGCTTATCTACCACCTCCTCCCGTTAGTTCCCCCCATGCCCCTCGCCCCTACACTGTCGTCCTATCCCCGCCCAGGTGCCGCTGCTAGCTGCCCCTAAGCCCGTGCTAGCTGCCACTGCTAGGGCTGCTGCGCGCTGGCCGCAAACGCGACCTAGTGGTTCGCGACTCTATCTAGACGTTGGTTACTTTGCGCCCGCTGCCCGCCGCGCACCTGGTTTCCCTGTCTTGCTACGGTTGAGCTGGTACTATCCTCCCGCAAGGTCAGCTACGGCGGCCAAACGCCTCTCAGCAGATTCCGTTAACCGGCCCTACCTTGGCAAACTAGACGCTGCGCCCCGATGATCCCCAAACTACTACCTTCGCTAGGAGCCTCGCCTGCTGGGGGGCTACTGGTTAGCTTGGTTACCAGTGGTTTACTACTAAGCAGTATCTGGCCGGTATGCGGCCAGAAACGAGCGGCGAAGGCTGGGGTAGCCGGTACCCTAGGCGCCCCGCCCGCCGCGGCCACCGAATGGATAGTGACCACTCTGGCCGGGCGCCCGCCCGGCCCCGAGCGAGCGGATGGCGACCGCCGGACGGCGCGCTTTTATCAACCCGTAGCGGCGGCCTGCGACGCGCACGGCAACGTGTACGTGGCCGAAAACACGGCCGTGCGCAAAATCACGCCCGCCGGGCAGATCAGCACCTTGCTGAGCCTCCCGGCCGAGCGGCTGGAAATGCACCAGGGCCAGCCGCTGCACCTCGCCGAAGCGCCGCTACCCGGCGCGCAGGAGTTGGCCCTGACGCTGGCGGGCATTGCCGTGGCGCCCGATGGCACGGTGTACGTGGCCAATAACTTCCGGCACGTCATTGTACGCATCACGCCGGCGGGGCAGGCCCGCATCCTGGCGGGGCAGTACGACCAGCCGGGCTACGCCGACGGCCCGGCCGCCCAGGCCCAATTTGCTAAGCCGGGCGCCCTGGCGCTCGACGCGGCGGGTAACCTATACGTGGCGGAAACTGGCAACTATACCATCCGCAAAATAACCCCGGCCGGCGTGGTAAGCACCCTGGCGGGTAAGGCCGGCCAGCGCGAGCCCGCCGAGCGGGGACATCCCGCTGGCCAGCGCCGGCCCGTGCTCAACCCCGCCGCCGAGTGGGACGGCGTAGGCCCGCAAGCTCGTTTTTATTACCCCACGGCGCTGGCGATGGGGCCCGATGGCTGGCTGTACGTGGCCGACTCGGGCGACAATCCGACTATTCGCCGCATCAGCCCGCGGGGCGAGGTCCGGACTTGGGCCGGCCGGGCCCGCAACGCGGAGCGCGGCCCCTGGCCGGGCGCGCAGCTCGACTTAGAAGCTATTTTGGGGCTGGCCGTAGGGCCCGACGGCACGGTCTACCTGACCGAAAACCGGCCCGGCCTCGTGCCCACCGGGGGCGGGGGCAGTTACGCCGATTACGGGCGGCGGCCCCGCGTAGTGCGCCGCATCCACGCCGACGGCCGCGAAACGCCCTGGGCCGGCTCGCCTACTGAGCCCGGCTACCGCGATGCGGCCACGCCCGGCGCGGCCCTCTTTCGCGACCCGCAGGGCCTGACGTTGGCTCCCGACGGCGCCCTGCTCGTGCTGGACAACACTGACCGCCTCGTGCGCCGCATTGCGCCCGGCGGCCAGGTGAGCACCCTGGCTGGCTACTACCACGATCCCGCCGCTGATGGCCCCGGCGCGCTGGCCCGCTTTGCGCACCCCAGTGGGGTGGCCGTCGATGCCCAGGGCACGGTGTACGTGGCTGACCCGGGCAACCACGCTATCCGGCGCGTGAGCCCGGTCGGCGACGTCACCACCTGGGCCGGCCAGCGCGCTGCCGACACGCTGCGCAACGGCCCCCTCGTGCAGGCGCGCTTCCAGGCGCCCACTGCCCTGGCTGTGGGCCCCGATGGGAGCGTGTACGTGACGGAAGGCCAGGGCCACGTGGTGCGCAAAATCAGCCCGCAGGGGGTAGTGAGCACCCTGGCCGGGCGCGCTGGGGACTATGGCCAGCGCGACGGGCGCGCTGGCCGGGCCCGCTTCAACGACCTGACCAGCGTGGCCGTGGCCCCCGACGGCAGCGTGTACGTGACCGATGGCGAGAGCGGCGGTGTGCGCCGCCTCACGTCCCGGGGCCGGGTTAGCACGCTGGTACCTGGCAACAGCCTATCCGTGGACCCGCGCAGCCAGGAAGGACGTTATTACTCCCCGACCGCCGTGGCCGTGGGGCCCGACGGCAGCGTGTACGTGCTGCGCGGCGAGGTGTACCGTTTCCCGCCCGGCAGTCGCACCGGCACCCCGCTAACCAGTATCCCCCGCGACACCAGCGCCGACACTGACCAGGGTGCGCGCGTCCAGTTTACCGAGCCCACCGGCCTGGCCGTGGACGCGTTAGGCTACGTGTACGTGGCCGATACGGGCAACCAGTGCATCCGGCGCATCAGCCCGCAGGGCGAGGTGACGACTATCGCCGGGCGAGCCGGTAGCCCGGAGCCCTACCGCGATGGCCCCGGCGCCCAAGCCCGCTTTAACCGCCCCAGCGCCGTGGCCGTGGGTCCCGATGGTACCCTTTACGTAGTCGACTCTGGGAACGACTGCATCCGCCTTATCCAGGGAAAGTGAGTGCGAAGCGAGTAAGCGGAGAACCGGTTTTCAAGTTCTCCTAAAAGAAACTGCCTAAGCGTGATGGGGCTACTATCGGCTGGTTAAATAGCCGTTTCATCTCCGCCAAGACGCGAGAAAAACCTAGTTCAACAAGTTGTAACGCCGAGTTTATAACGTCCTATGTTTAAGCTTTCGCTCAAACATAGGACGTTATAAACTCCTCTTTTACACATTTTGAGGGTTGATTTACAATATGTAGAAAGACATTGACTGTTTAAATCACCGTTCTTCAGGACGCAAGTTCTGCTAGGCTGACCAACTAGGTGGACACGGCCACCCGCGCCTGGGTGCTGACCTGTTTTTCTTCTGTATCTTAGCCCGCCGGAAGGACTCCCCTTTCTTCTTTTGCCGCCCTGCCCGATGCCCCTGCTCCAGTTCTACGCCCAGCTGTTGTTCCGGGCGGCCGCGCTGCTCATGGCGGGGCTCGCCCTGGTCTGCCTCGCAGTCATCGCAGTGCTGGGTGGGGCCCTGCCGGGCGTGGAGCTGGACGAGGCGGTAGCCCGCGCTGCTACGGCGTTGCACCGCGATGCCTGCCAGCTGCTGGCTTCGGCCCGGGCCCGCAAAGCCCCCACCGTTTCCAGGTCCGGCGACGCCGGGTAAGTCCCGAGGATTGCCTCCCTCGAAAAGCCGCTGCACCTGCCGGGTCGTAGCGGCTTTTTGGTGGGTATTTTAAGAAATGCCACAAGCCATGCACCATAAATTTGCCTTTATGAACCGGTCCGGCAAGAACACAAAAAAAGCCCCAACCGTGAAGGGTCGGGGCTGAAACAGGGGAACACAAAGAGTGAACGCTTACGGTAAGCTTTACGCTTAACTTACCACTCCCAAGTACTTAATCATGTCTGAATAGGCACTCTTGGCACTTGCCTCGTCAGGGTAAGTAAGTTTTGTTTCCACTGAGTAATTGTGTGCGATGACAACGACGTGTTCGTAACCATCACGCGTCTGTCGGTCTACTTCTCGTTTGATGCTCACCACATTGTCAAGATTAATGACGTGTTGGTTTTGGGGGTTTTGAGGGTCTTTGATGGAAATAAAAGCCATTAGGTAAAGGGGGTTATGTGGAGTGAGCCAACAAGTTGTCTAGCGTGTAAATCCACCCGATTGGAAGACCTATCACTTGCCGAGCAGCTTCGTGTACCCGCTCGCGGCTAGCTGGTAACGCCTACTGCTGCGGCCGCTTTTTCTTTTTAGCAGCTGCCCGTGCGGCTGAGAAGGCGGGAAGGCGGGCCAATGCTACCGCAACCAGGAGAATCCTGGAACTGGAAGAGTGGGTGGGGGGAGGGGAGACCTGCTGAGCTAGGGCAGGGGTGGCGGCCAGGAGTAGGCTACTGAGTACAAGTGCTTTCATGCCGGCTAATATAGGGAACGGGTAAGCTGCTGGAGGCTGCGGCCTCGGGCCATGGCGGCTTGTCACGTTTCTTAAACCAACCTCTTAAGATGTGACAAGTAGCCAGTTGACTAGGTTGTACGGACAATTAGCGCAACCAAAGGATAGCGCAGACGAAGTGCACAAAGCCGAGGTCACTACTAGCCGTCTTGTCGTAGCGCGTGGCCACTCGGCGAAACTGCTTGAGCCGGCTCGTCAGCCGCTCAATCCGGTTGCGTTGCCGGTAGCAAACCAGGTCCACTGGCCGGGCTACCCGGCGACGGGGCTGGCTGGGAATGACGGCCTCGGCCCCGAGGGCCGCCACGGCGGTCAGTACCTGATTTGTGTCGTAGGCTTTGTCGGCCAGCACTTTGTCGGTTTTGCCAACGACTCGCAACAAGTCCAAGGCGCGCGCGCAATCGTGCTGCTGGCCCGCCCCCAGCACGACGTGCACGGGCCGGCCCTGAGTAGCGGCCAGCACGTGCACCTTCGTACTTAAGCCGCCGCGGCTGCGGCCGAGGGCCTCGTCGCCGACGCGGCTTTTTTTCGGCTGCCCGCCGCTTGCGCATGGGCCCGCACGACGGTTGAATCGAGCATGACCCCGTCTAGGTCGGGCGCCTGAACGGCCGTAAACAAGCGCTGCCAACTGCCTTTTTGCGCCCAACGCCGGCTGCGTTTGCGCAGCGTGTCGTGCTTGCCAAACCGGGCGGGAAGCGCCCGCCAAGCACAGCCGTGGCGGGCCACCCAAAACACGGCGTTGAGAAAGAGCCGGTTATCAACGCCTGTTCGGCCCACATCGCCGGCCTTGCCCGACAAATGCGGGGCTAAAGCGGCCCACGCATGGTCGCTAATTTCATCTAGATTGCTCACGAATACAAAAGTAATTGTCCGTACAACCTAATCCAGTCAAAAGGGAGCTTTAAGTACAGGGCAAACTCTTTTACATGCTAGCCACGACCGTGGCTGTTGCAGAACTCATATGTATTAGAGTGCTCTCAGAAAATATTTACACTTCACTATGAAAAGTTCAAATAGACTTTCGTGTTACTCACTCATCACTACTTATATTTGCTTGATTTACACCCTTTGCAAGCGTTATAGCAGCAGTTTATTCAATAATGAATACTTGGATAGGTGCAAAAATATACCCCTAAAATCACAGGTTCAGAATACGCTGGGCAACTGGTGGCTGCCTGTTATCCTAGTGGGACTGGTCCTCGCGAGGCGCTCGGCGCTGGCCTAGAGACAACATAGATTTAATCCCAACGACGGCAAGTCCTACCTGTTTCAAGGCATCGTAACGAATGCTTAGCGCTTTTCGCCTTCCAGAGTTCCCAAGTTAGCCAGTTTACGCCGCTACGGGCAACGAAATCTTTTCTATTTTATCCGCTTACACCATCCAACCACTACCCGCATATGCGCCGAGTAAATACCTTTAACACGCGTAATTTACAGCCCATCGTCGCGGCCCTAGCAGCAACCCTGCTGCTAGCCGGCTGTCGCCAAGACCTCACCCCGCCCGCCCCACCTGCCCCGCCCGTTGCCTCCGGCATGTCGGCCGTGACCGCTGTGGATAGCACCCAGCAAGTGGTCGGCATCGCGGGAAACCGCTTTACGCTCAACGGCAATCCCTGGCTGCCGCAGGGGGTCATGCTCCGCGGCTTTGTGGGCCCGCCCGCCTATGAAAAGAACAGCGCCAAAAATGCCTATACGGCGTACCTCAACTACGGGGTAGCGGAGCTGAATGCCGCTAAAGCTTACGGGGCCGATATGCTGCGCTTCCAGGTCAGCCAGCCCGGGCTCGACCCGCAGTCGAAGCTCTACGATGCGCAGTATGTGCAGACCTTCCTTACCGCCGTCAAGCTGGCGCGGCAACACCATTTCGTCGTCATCATTTCCATGCAGGACGAATCGCGCAGCGGCGACCCCGTGCGCCATGCGCTACCCATTGCCGCTACCGTGCGCAACTGGGATATGCTCAACGGCGTGTTTAGCACCGACCGGGGGGTGATGTTTGAACTCTATAACGAGCCCGCCCTTCTGAGCAATGCGGCCAACTGGCAACTCTGGGCCCAGGGCAACCCGAACGCAACGCCGGACGCCTTCACCGGGATGCAAACCTTGATTACCCGCCTGCGTGCGGCGGGCAGCCAAAATGTACTGCTGCTCGATGGCTTGGGCTTTGCCTCCAACACGCTCAAAGGGGTGCCCGCTATCACCGACCCGCTCAGCCGGGTGGCCTACGCCGTGCACCCTTACCAGCACGGCAGCGCCGACGAAAGCCGCTGGGATGAGCAGTTTGGCATTCCCAGCCAAACGCTGCCCGTGCTCTCGACCGAGTGGTCGGCGCAAGTGGGCAACGGACTGGGCCTAGGCAAGCTGCCGAGCTACCAGGTGGCCGTGGACCTGCTCAATTATATGCGGGCACACAATATTCCGATGGGCGTGGGCGAGTTTGACATACCTGGCTTCATGGTGCAAAACGAGCCGGGCTGGACCCCGACCAACTACGGCCACTACGCATCCGCGGATACGTTGCAAGACGCGGGAATGCTGGTGCACAACGACTTTCTCAACCACTATTCCCGGAACCTGACCCTATCCGACGGGTTGTAGGCGCCGGCTTCGGTCGGCCAACCGGCGGGGCCTGCGTAGGCACTAGGCCTACGCAGGCCCGCCGACTTTGGGGAGCGGCCCGCCAGCAGTCAAGTAATGTAGTGGTTCGCTCCCAGAGCGGTTTCGCAGTCCGCGCATAGATTCAAAGTGTTTTTTGCCTCAGGCAAGCCTACTCAGCGGATTTGCGGGAGCGCGTAGCGGCCGCTTATTCCACGGGACTGGATAAATACCGGCGATGCCCAAAACTGGTTTGACCATTGGGGGTATCATGTACGCTGAGTACGAAACTGCTTTAGGAAACGACTGGCTAAAATTGGAACGCCCAGCAAGCAACTAGGTTTAAAAACATCCTGTCGATTTAGTGAACATACCGCTAGCTGCCCAAGCAGCTCTCAGTTCATTTCCGGGACTGGTCGTGCTTAAGAGGATCCTAGTATCCGCGATTAATGTATTTGAAGTCAATTAGTTACTACTGCTTTGGTGCGTTGTGGCGCTAGCGAGTCATCCCCGCTTAAGGTAAGCCAGTAAATTCCTGGGGCCAACCGAGCAGCGGGGGTGAGCGTAGTAATGCCCGGCTGCAGCACCACCGTTTGCGTGCAAATGGCCTGGCCCAGTAGCCCCTGCACTGTCAGTACCGCCGATGTGGCCGTCGGGCCCTCGTACTGCACCTGCAGGGATAGATTATCGCCGGTGCTGGGGTTTGGAACGGCCGTAAGCTGCCCTGCGCTGGCCCCCGACGCGAGGGATACGGCCTGCACGGGGCTGAACACGCTGCGGCCGTCCTGGTCTACCTGCCGCAGGCGGTAGTAGTGGGTCGCACCGGTGCCGGGGGCCGTATCGACATAGGTGTAAGCCGAGGCGTGTGGTGTGGTACCCTGGCTGGCCACTTGGCCGATGGTCGTGACGGGGCTCCCCTCCAGCGAATGCTGTACCTCGAAGTGGTGGCTATTCAGTTCCGAGGCGGTCGCCCAGTTGAGCTGCACACGGCGGCCGGGCGCGGCGGCGGCCGTGAAGGAAACCAGCGTCACCGGCAGCGGCGTGGCGGCCAAGCGGGACGTGGCGCAGCGCGCACCATCGTTATTATTCTGGTTAACAGTAGTAGCCACGGGACCCGTAGCTACGTAAGCAACCGGAATAACAGCCGTCGTACTAGCCGTCAACAAATCGGGCCGGTCGATGCGGTGAATATAGCCCGTTTCGTTAGCTACCACGTACATGCTGCCGTTGAAGTCCATAAATACGGCCCCAAAAGTGTTGGCGGCGATGGGGGTCGTGCCGCCGGCCACGGTGCCGAGCGTTTCCCGATTACCCGTTTGCGTATTGAAGCGATACAGGGTGAGCGGGTTGCCATTGGCAGCATTTTTGGTGCAGTCCAGCGAATAGAGGTTGTTGTCCTGCGGGCTTACCGCCCAGTCCGAGATGAAGGCCGCTGGGCCGGCGGAGGTCAGGCTAGTGTAGGAAAGACTGGAGGAAGTCGCTGCCCCATTTAAGTCCACTACCCGGATGTTGATGTTGGCGTTACCCGCCACGAGCGAGCCCCCGTGCGTGAGGTACATTTTACCGTTGACGTCAATATCACCCGCTACAAAGTCGCCGCCCGTGCCCAGGCCGGTAATCGTAAATAGCTGTGTAGAATAATCCCTGGCAATCCGCACTAATTGGTTGGTGTTGAAAACGAAGCCCCAGAGGTAGCCGTCTTTCGGATTGTAGCCAAAGGCGTTAATCTTCTGATTGGCCCCCTTAAGTAGCCCGCCAGTAGTAACCTGGGAAGTGGTGCCCGCCAGCAAGTCTATCTCGTAGGCATCCGTTATGCTGCCTTGAAACAGGTAGGACTTGCCGTCAGTGCACGTAAAAGGCGTTTGGGCATGTGCCGGGCGGCCCCCCATGCTTAACCCCAAAGCGCCGACCAGCCACCAACTAACCTGCAGGCACCGAAACAAGGAATTCGAGGTTATTTTTTGCACTTATCTAATTTATGGGTAATGGATAAAGGTATCATTATAGCATTCCAATGGCTGAAATAACACCCAAATATACACAGTAATTTATGGATGAATTGGTTAATTTACTGATATTTATACAAATGCCCAAGGGATATTAATTTAGTTTTCAAGCAAACGAGCTGTCAAAGAAAAGTGTTATTTTATAATGATTATCTACCAATAGGGAGGCTTCTGGTCTTAAAGCCTATCCAAATAGGCAATTATACCAGGTAATTCGGGCGCAAGCAAAGTGGAGCATGGCGAGGTAGTTTTCCGGCTTTTTGGCCCAGCGGGTAAGCAGGTGGCGGAAGCGATTGAGCCACGAATGGGTGCGCTCCACGACCCAGCGCCGGGCTTTCTGGCCCACTTTTTTGGCCTGCGCTTCTTCGCCGCGGGGCCGAATGTGGGCCGTGTAGCCCAGGCCGGCCACCACGTCGCGCACTTGGTCATAGTCGTAGCCCGCGTCCAGGCACAAGTGCTGGTCGTGGCCCGCCGCCCGGTGGGCGTCGCGGGCGGCTTCGGCCGTCGGCGGCAAACTACGCAAGGTGCTTTCGGTCCGTTTCATATCGTGCCGGTTAGCCCCCGCCAACACTAGCCTCACCGGGATGCCCCGCGCCTCCGTCAGCAGGCTGCGCTTGACGCCGCCTTTGCCGCGGTCCGTGGGGTTGGGCCTCGTTTTTTTCCCCGCCCAACGGCGCTTTGTGCAGCGAACCGTCGAGGGCCATCCAGGCGAAATTCAGCCCAATCAGGTCGTCGTAGTCCTGTAAGGCCTCGTCTCAGAGCCGGGCGAAAACGCCGGCTTGTACCCACGCCTGAAAGCGGCTGTGGGCGGTCGAGCCCTTGCACAACCCCGTCGCATCCAGGGCTTTCTATTGGCAGCCCGTGCGGAGCACAAAAAAAATGCCGTTCAGTACGTCCCGGTCGGCAATCCGCCGTCGGTGCCGGCCCAGCGGGTGCGGCTTGGGCACATACACCGGCAGCAACGGCTCAAGCCGCGCCCATAACGTGTCCGAAATAATAAACTCTTGGGTCGTAGCCATCCCCCAAATTAATTCCTATTTGGATACGCTCTAAGTAGGCCGGTGGTTTGGGAGAGGTACTGTACACTTCCCTGAATGATGAACCAGTTGAAAGCGAAGAAAGCGAGTTCGTAGACTGTGCCCTTTTGACAAAAACCGCGTCTTATAGTTGGGTATATGTTGGATAGCAAAACCTTGACTAGGTGTATAGTCCCAAGGTGTGGTGGTGTATTTTTCGGGCTTGAATTTCGCACACAGCTATGGGACAACTACTCCACGGCAGCGCCCGCACAACGGCGGCGGTACGGGCCACAATCCAGCGTAGTCAGGAAAGCCTATAAACGCTAGCCAAACGACACGGCATCAACCCGAAAACCGTCGCCAAGTGGCGTAAACGCCCAACGGTGCAGGACGCTCCTATGGGCCCAGTAGCGGCCTCTACTGTGTTGACGGCGGAAGAAGAAGCAATTGCTGTCGCTTTTCGGCGCCACACGCTGCTACCGCTCGATGATTGCCTTTACGCGCTGCAAGCCACTATCCCACGCTTATCACGCTCGGCTCTACATCGCTGCTTTCAACGCCATGGCGTCAGCCGGCTACCCTTACCTGAGGAGGGGCTCAGCGTACCTAAAAAGAAATTTAAAGATTATCCGATTGGCTACCTACACGTCGATTTTGCCGAAGTGCAGACGGAAGAAGGGCGGCAGTATCTCTTCGTGGCCATCGACCGCACCAGCAAAGTGGCCTTTGCAGAATTACATCCTCAGGCTACTAAAATGGTGGCGGCGGAGTTTCTGCGCCGCGTACTAGCCAAACTGCCTTATCGCGTGCATACGGTACTGACTGACAACGGCATTCAGCTCGGAAACATGCGCCATCAGCCCTGGGCCTTCCGACACATCTTTGACCGCGTCTGCGCCGGGCATGACATTGAACACCGCTTCACCAAGCCCGGTCACCCGTGGACCAACGGCCAGGTTGAGCGCCTGAACCGCACGCTTAAAGAGGCCACCGTCCAGCGCTACCACTACCAAACTACCGCCGAGTTGAACGAGCATCTGCAAACCTTTCTGCTGGCCTACAATCACGCCAAGCGCCTCAAAACATTGCGGGGGCTCACGCCACACGAATTTATCTGCGCGCAATGGCAAAAGAACCCGGCTATCTTTACCCATGACCCGACCCAGCTCACCTTGGGACTATACATCTAGGGCTAATCAGTAACTACCTGTTTCCAGGTCGGGTAGTCAGGAGGCAAACGGACCGGCCGGCCCTACCCGGGGGCGGGGACGCGGGCCCGCAGATAGAGGCGCTTGACCTGCTCGGCGCGAAAGGCCTTGCCGGTGCGAGTGAGAAAGCGCAGCGCGTTCAACCGCTCGGCAATCTGGGAGTAGTTGAGTCCTTTCTCGTGCAAGAGCAGGATGTGCGCCGCCGCCCGCTCGTTGTGCTCGTGGGCGTGGGCCAGCGCCTGGCTGCGGTCCCGCCCCTTCTGGGTAGCCGCCTGCGTAAGGTTAGTGGGCGTGCCTAGCTGCGCGCCTTGAGCCTTCTTGGCGGCGAGCGCGGCCTTCGTACGCTGGGAGATGAGTTCGCGCTCGTGCTGGGCGAGCACGGCGAAGATGCCTACGGTAAGCGTGTTCGCATCGGGCATGTCGCAGCAGACGAAGTCCACCCCCGCATCACGCAGCTGGAAGATGAAGCCCGCATTCCGGGAGAGCCGGTCGAGCTTGGCAATGAGCAGCGTCGCCCCCCGCGCCTTGGCCAGCACCATGGCCGCCTGGAGCTGGGGCCGCGCGTTTTTCTTCCCACTCTCTACGTTTAACAACTGACTATACCCCCTATCTTCGCCTGAAATCACCTCTAGTTGGGGAGTCTTTCTGTCATGCCCGCTTATTTTGCCTACTATCGCGTCTCGACTAAGCAGCAAGGGGCCTCCGGTCTCGGACTCGAAGCGCAGCAGGCGGCCGTGGTCAGTTTCTTAAAAGGTGGCCAGCCGCAGGGGGAGTACATAGAGGTCGAGAGTGGCAAGAAAAACCAACGACCCCAACTGCTCGCCGCGATGGCCGCAGCCCGCGCGGCGGGTGGGGTACTCCTTATCGCCAAGCTCGACCGGCTCTCGCGCAATGCGAGTTTCATCCTGACGCTGCGCGACTCGGGGGCAGATTTCGTGTGCTGCGACATGCCGGACGCAAACACCCTTACGGTAGGTCTGTTTGCCGTGCTCGCCCAGCACGAGCGCGAAACTATCTCTAAGCGGACTAAGGATGCGCTCGCGGCCAAGAAGGCGCGCGGAGCCATACTAGGCACGCCAGCCAACCTAACGGCTGCGGCTCGGGAACAGAGCCTGCTCGTGCGGCGCGCCCACCGGCAGCAGCACCCGGGCCTGCGGCAAACGGCCGCCTTTATTGCCTCCCGCCGGGCGCAGGGGGTGAGTTTTCGCCAACTGGCGGGGGAGTTGAACGCGCTCGGCTTTACCGCCCCGCGTGGAGGCACCTTCAATCAAAAGCAAGTCCAGCGACTGCACGAGCGGTTCTGAGTAGTCGGCAAGAACATAGCCGCCGAGTAGCCTATATTAATGTAGCCTATATTAATCAGGAGTAGCGAGGACCAACAAGGTCGGTGCAGCGCGGCGCCTCGTTTAAGCTGTTAGGCTCCGGTTTACACGGGCCTTTTGTCAAGGGAAGCTGACAATAGCCCCAGCACCCCTTGCTTTATATAGGCGCTAAGCGTTGCATTCTTGCGTCGGGACGGAACCCGTTACCACCCCGACTGCCGTCCCAGCACCGGCAGCTGATGGACGTCAATGGTCCTTTTTATTCTTTGCTTGTTATAACGGGTATAAAGCCTAAAAGAAGTGATGGAACAAGCCATAGCGCGGAAACTAACCGAATTTGCGGCCCTGGTGTAGCAGCAGAGCGTGCACGCCGCCCTCGCGTATTTGGACCGCCGCACCCCCCACCGGTATACCGGCCTATTCCGCTATGAAGGCGAGGTGTTACGTAGCGAGGTGCTGGTGGACGGCAATCAGCTGCTGGTGCGCCGGAGGGAGGATGTGCCCCTGGCAGCGACGTTCTGCTCGCTGGTCGGCCGCCAGCAAGCCCCGCTTGAAATCTTGGATGTGACCACCGACCCACAATATACCGGCCTGGTGGACACCCCCGTGCTATCCTACTGCGGCGTGCTCATTCGCGATGCGCAAGGCCAGCCCTATGGCACGTTGTGCCACTGCGATCTGCAGCGCTGCCAGGAGCGCACGACGGACCAGCCGCTACTAGAAGCGGCCGCTGCCCTGCTCTATCAGCAGCTCCACGGGAGCGACCCTTCCCAGCCCGCTACCGCCTGACTACTTAGCTTAGGAGGTGGTTTACTACCTCTACACCTCCTGCCCCCTCGACTGGCGGCACTCCGCGCTAAGCTATCGCTCCCCAGCTCACGTCGAACGCGACGTCAAAACCAGCCTAGCTTGGGGCACTGTCCGTCGGTCGGCAGTTGGTTGGAGAAAGGGCCGCAGGGCCGCCAACGTGGCTAACGGGGAACTTACCTGGGGGCAGTGCCCGGCGGCGGGCAAGGTCACCAACTGCGCATTCGGTAGGTGCGCCACCAGGTAGCCCCCCACTTCGGCCGGCGCAATCGCATCGTCCAGACACTGCACCACCAGCGTTGGTAAGGTCAGGCTCGGCACATCGGCCCGGTGGTCGGAGAGGAAGGTCACGCGGGCGAACTGCTGGGCCATGGGCGAGGCCGTCGCGCTCAGGCACTGGTGCGTTTCGGCGGCTAGCTCCGGCGTGGCCAGGGGCCCGAGCAACAGGTCCACGAGTAGCGTCGCCCACCCCTGCTCGTCAGTGTGCATGAGCGTGAGCAGCTGCTCGATGTCGGCCTGCTCGTAGCCGCCGTAGTAGCCGGGCTTATTGAGGTAGCAGGGCGAGGGCGTCAGCAACACCACCTTGGCGAGGTACGCTGGGGCTTGGCTGGCCGCCAGCAGGGCAATCGTGGCCCCGACCGAATGGCCCAGCAGGACGGCCTGCTCGAGTTCCAGCACCCGGCAAATGTCAAGTACATCCTGGGCGTAGCCGGCCAGGTGCGCGTACTTGTCAAAATCGTAGGCCGCCGGGTCGGACCCGCCGACGCCGACGTGGTCGAAGAGGATGACCTGATGGTCGTGCGCCAGGGTCGTGGCCAGCGACTGCCACACGCGCTGGGTGTAGCCAAAGCCGTTGCACACCAGCAGCGGCGGTTTGCCGTGGCCGAGGATACGCACCTGGTTACGGGCCAGCACCTGTTGCTTAGTTAACAGGGCTTGGGATGGGGGAGTAGGGACCAGGGTAGCGACTTCTACAGGGGGCATAATGGCGAAAGTAAACTAAAACACTGAATTGTATAATTAGCAGCTTATCAGTAGGCTATGCAAAGATAAAGCGCAGTTTATGGACGGGCTGCGGCTCTTCGGGGGCCCGGCCTCCTTGCCAGCTGAAGGTAGCCGGTTTTTATTACTTTTGTCAGTGAAGAGTAGCATAGGATAGATTTATTGCGTACAAAATAGACTTTTACTTAGATTATTCCCCTATGCTAGTAGATGCAGTGCCCGTTCCGGTAGCGGTGGTGCAACGCTATAATGTCCACAGCATGGGCCGGGGCCCGGCTACGCTGCTTTTTTGTAACGGCTATGGGTGCAACCAGCACGTCTGGCATAAGCTCGCGCCCACGCTGGCGGCGAGTCACCGCCTCGTCTTCTTCGACCAGGTCGGCACGGGCGGGGCTGACCCCGCCGCGTATGATCCCCAGAAGTATGCCACCCTGCACGGCTACGCGCAGGATGTGGTCGCCGTCTGTGCGGCCCTGGACTTGCAGCAGGTGACGATCGTGGGCCATTCGGAGGGCGCGCTGGTGGCGCTGCTGGCCACGATTGAGGCGCCCCACTACTTTTCGCAGGCGGTGCTGCTCGCCGTTTCGCCCTGTCATCTCAACCAGCCCGGCTATTACGGCGGCTTTGACGAGCCGGATCTACGGGAACTACTAGCCGCAGTCAGCTCGAATTACTGGCACTGGGCCACGGCACTGGCCTTTCTGCTCATGGGGGAAGGACAGGCCGTCGCCCTGGGCCATGAGCTAGCCACCCAGTTCTGTCAAGCCGACCGGGCCATCGCCCAGCAGGCGGCCTACGTGACCTTTCTCAGCGACCACCGCGCCGACTTGCCGCGCGTCTCGGTGCCCGCGCATCTGATTCAGTGCGCCGATGACGTAGCCGTGCCGGCGGAGGTGAATGCCTATCTGCTCGCCCACCTACCCCAGGCTACGCTGACCTTATTGCCCCTCACGGGCCACTGTCCGCATCTAAGTGCCCCGCGGCAGGTGCTAGCCGCGCTGCAACAAGTGCTCCCGGCAGCCTAGCCTACTCCCGCGGCCGCGCGGCCCGGCACGCGGCGTCAACCGTCCAGCCAGTGCGCTGCACCTACCATAGGCAGCTGCTCTCCCCATGCAGCAGATCACGGCGGCCACTGCGAAGGCACATGCTAGTACTTATTCTTACCTAGCTGGATGGATTATCAATTGGCTATCATTTGCAACAATTATGGTACCTAAGTTTTGCTTTTGCGCCTTGTGCTGTCAGCCGGTCGGCAACCAGCTACGGCCGGTGGGCAAGGCAGCAACCGCCTGCTTCGGCTGGTTGCTCCCAGCCGCCTAGCGTAGTTTTGCGGGCGCTAGCCATTCCTACTTTGTCCAACTACCTGTTCATTGACGAGTGCGGCGACCCCACTTTCTACGGGCACCGCAAAAAACTCCTGGTGGGGACACCCGGCTACCAGCCCTTGCTGTTGATGGGCTCGCTCACGACCAGCAACCGGCGCCAATTGCGCGCGGCGGTTACGCAGTTCCAGCAGACCATCCTAGCGGACCCCTTGTATAACACCATCCCGTCGGTCGCCAAGCCCGGCTGGTACCTGCACGCCAAGAACGACCACCCGGAAGTGCGCGCCAAGTTTTTCGAGCTGCTGCGGCAATTGCCCGACTTCGCCATCCACGTCGTCATCGGCCGCAAGAAGCTCGACGTCTTCAACCGCAAGCACAACAACAGCCCGACCGAGTTTTATTTTGACCTGCTGCACCACCTGCTCAAGGATTGCCTGCACGAACCCGATCAAGCCTACGCCATCTACCTGGCCCAGCGGGGCAAGAACAACAGCGACCGGTTTCAGGCGGCAGTGGACAAAGCCCTGCCCCCGGCCGGGCAGACCGCCGGCGCGTCGGGGCCGGTCGTCAGCAAGCTGGCCATCGTGCTGAGCAGCGAGTACCCCGAGTTAAGCATTGTGGACTATTGCCTGTGGGCCTTGCAACGCTACATCTTCAAGGAAGAAAGCCGCTTCTTCAAAGCGCTGGAAAATCGCTACGCCGTAATCGTCGACATCTACGACGAGGCCCGCTTCCCGGCTGACGGCCACATTTACGGTCCCCACAATCCCTTTACTACCCTGCTGGCCAGCCCCTTCGAAAAGCCGGTTTAGGGACAAAAAAAGGCAAAAGGTTCTCCTTCCCTCGTGCCAATACTGGCAACCCCCGCACGCGGCGAGTTCTAGGAGAAGGCCAACCTTTTGCCTATTAGTATCGTGGACAGCACTTTCTGCTGGCCTTCGCAAATTTACAACAAAACAGAACAAAATGTTTCACGCAACGCAAATAATTCCGTCATCGATATGGCTGAAGGCTCGTGTTGCCAGGTTCTGGGGTAATTTGTTGAACACAAGATTGATAAGTGAAGATTATCATAACTTGTTTTCTGGTGGGCAACATGGGCGCGCGGTCGGGCAAGAGCCGCTGGCCAGCCCGTATCAGCTCGGGACAGGATGGTGGGTAGGCGCGCGGTTTCCTGCGCGATGCCTACTCCCGGCCTGCGTCGTGAACTACATTCGGGCGAGGCAACTCGGCGGAGCAAGGCCTTTCACCCGAGGGGCGGGCCGCGCCTCCTTGCCAAATGAACATAAGGTGACTTACAGGCGCTATCTTTTACATGCTGTAGTCCGCCAATCACAGAATGTAAAGGAGGAGCTTATAACACCAATTGAACGCACGATTGATAGACGTTATAAGCTCGTCAGCTGCTCATAATATTAGTTAACAGTGGCCCCGCAAACGCCACATGAATATCTTTATATGGCGCGCCTTTCCGGCTCCGGTTAAGTCCTCCAACTGTCCGGCCTAACCCAACTGGACCACCTCACAACGCCTAAAGTTGGCTTACGTGCTCGCTAAATACCCCGACATCGTGCTGCCCGCCAGTATCGCGGATGCGACCGACGACGACGCCACCCAACCCTGGCAGCGCACCCGCGGCGTCAGCAGCTGAGGTAGCCCCGGCCGGGGCCTAACCTGCGCTGTAGTAGCTCGTATGCGTAGGAGGGGCGCGGCCGGGGCAGGCAGGCCCTCGGCGTAATGCAGCTTTTGGCGCACGTGGTTTTTTGGCTGGTTACCCACCCCTTCGTGCTGCCGATACTGGCGGCGCTCAGTTTTCCGGCGATGGGAGTGCTGGTGCCCAAAACAGCCCCGCGGTGGGTGCGCGGTTTGCCCTTTTCGTTTATGCTCGGGGCAATGCTAAACGTATTTTTCGGGTCGTTGGGGGCCTCGTCGCTGGTGTACCGGGCGGGCGCTAGCGGGCGGGGCGAGGTCATCAGCTCCTACGCCACCAGCACCCAGGCCAATCACCACGACGTAGTGGGCTACCGCGTGCTGCTACGCACCCAGGCGGGCCAGACGGTGCAAACCTCGTTCGAGGACGATGACTTCAACGTGTACCCGCCCGCCAACAGCGCCCGCTACCCCGGGGTGGGCACTGCGTTTACGGCCCGCTACCTGCCCGATTACCCGCAGGACTTCGTCATCGTCACCAACGACAATAGCCCCTACGCGCACCAGCTGGGCTGCGACAGGCTGCTCGACTCGCTGCACGCGGCCCGGCGCACGCACGAGTTCGACCGGGGCAACGCGGCCAACAAGCAGGCCTACCGTGCCCTCATCCACCGCGTGCTCGCCCAGGGCTGCTACACCGACAGCCTCGACCGGCGCGAGTACTACGGCGACCTGGCCGCCGTGCAGCTCGAACCCTGCCGGGCGCTGCTCGACTCGCTCGACAGGGTGCGCACCCGCTACAACGCCAACGTGGCCGATGAGCCCAACAAGCGGGTGTACCTGGCGCTCATCCGCCGCGTCGTTGCCCGCCCGCCCTGCTACACCGACAGCGCCGACCTGCGCAAATACTACGGCGACATGCGGCGCGTGCAAGCCAGCTACTAGCCGCCCCGCCGCCGGGTAGGGCTTGGCGCAGGCTGCGGCCGGGGCGCGCTAAAGCGAGGCAGCTCGTGCTTGGGGTAGCGCGCGTGATTCCGAGCGCCGGCCGGCGCTGCTCGGGCTACTTTCGTTAGCTCCGGCTATCCGTAGAAGGGCGTTTGGGGCCTTGCCGGGGGTGGGCCCGGTTGCCCATCTGGGCATCGTAGCCGGCCGAGGGATTGTTGAAGAAGGCAAACCAGCCTATCACCAGTACTACCAACAAGGCCCCCAGCAGCGTGGCGCCGCTGCGCAGCAGCGCCGGCCCGCTCACCGGCACCACGCCCCAAATGCGCAGCACCAGCAGCCCCGCCAGCACTACACTCAGCAACAGTATCGACGCTCCGGTCAGCTGCTTCATAATAAAAGGAAAGTAGTACGTAAGACGCTAGCGGCCAGAGGGAAATTGCCCCGATTTCCCTACAGCTTATCCAGCCAGGGCTGGCGCTTGGCCGCGTATTCGGCCGGGGTCAGCACGCCCTCGTCGAGCAGCTGCTTCAGTTTCTGGAGCTGCGTGGCGGGGTCGCTCGCAGCCGGGCCGGCGGCGGCGGGGCTGCCGGGCTGGCTGGCCAGCAGGCGGCCCAGCTCGGCGCCCACACCGAGCTGCATACCCGCGCCAGCCAGGCCGCCACTGGTGCGAGCGGCGTCGCGCAGGGCGCGCAGCTTTTCGAGGTCCGCGAAGCTGAGGCCCCCGGCGGCGGCGGCCTGGCTTTCGGCTGTCACGTCGGCTATCTCGCCGATGCGCTGCTGCGTGGCCTGGTCAAACACGGTGCCGCTGAGGCGGAAATCGGTCAGCTCTAGGCCCAGGGGCGTGAACTCGGCGGCCAGCTGAGTGCGCAGGCTGGTGGCCAGCGGCGTGAGCTGCGCATCGAGTTGCTGGTAGGAGAAGCTGGCCACCGCCAGCTGGGTGGCTAGGTCCTGGGCAATACGGCCTTGCAGCAGCGTGCGGGCCTGCTGGGTGGTGTAGAGGTCGGCCAGCCCGGTCACCTGCGTGAAAAACTGCCGGGCATCGGCCACCCGAAACGAGAAATTGCCATTGGCCCCCAGCTGCACCGGAAACTTATACACCGGGTCGAGGTACTTTACCGGCGTGGCCGTGCCCCAGTTCTGGTTCACGTTATCGGCCCGGCGGTAGAAGTACACGCGCAGCTTGTGCTCGCTCTCGAAACCGGTGCGCAGCTTGCTAAGTGTCGTGATAAAGGGCTGATTATCCGTGGCCAGGTCGTAGATGCCTTCCGCGTCGAGTACATCGCTCACGGCCCCCTCGTACACCAGCAGCACGCCCTGGCCCGGCCCCACCAGCAGTTTGCTGGCGTTCTTTATCTCGTCGCCGTTGGCCGACGGAAACTGGTAGAGCAGCACGCCCGGCACCGGGTTGGGCCACTGGATGACGGTGGCCAGCTGGTGGCCAAACAACGAAAAGCTCATGGCTAGCGAATGGATACGGGTGGACCCAGCTGCCCGCTTGGGCTCAGGGTGTACGTGGTCAGGCCGTCGGCGATGACTAGGCCCGCCGGGTAGCGCAGCACCGCCGCGTCGCGGCTTAGCGCGCCGGGCAGGGGCGTGGTAAACCGAATAGCCCCGGTGTGCGCGTCGAGCGCCTGCAAGTTGACTGGGCTGTTGTCGGCAGCCGTGGGCCGCAAGGTAAGCAGCACGTAGTCAGCATCGTAGTACAGGAGGCTGGGGTTGAAATACTGCCGGCCGGGCGTAAAGTCGTGGTAGCCCGTCAGCCGGTCCAGCTGCACCCAATACGGGGTGATGAGGCGCTTGACGTGCGGGTCGGCGTCGGTGAAAATGCCGGAGCCACCGAAGTCGTCGTCCCACCTAAAGGTGGGCGAGGCTTTCGGCCCGCCGCCGTTGTCGCGGTACTGGTAGGTAATCAGCTGGATAGGGTCATCATAGGTATCGCTGGCGCGGCTGAAGACGAAGCCGGTTTGCCGGGTGCTGCCGGGCCGCAGGCTTTTGAAGCCAAACTTGGCCTCCCCCTGCTCGTCGTTAGTGTAGAGTTGCTGGATGAGGGGATAATAATTGTAGTGGTGGCCGTCGTTGGTGAACAGGTAAAAGCTGTCGTCCTCGTTGTTGCCGGTGCCGATGCTGGCCACGCCGCTGGCCAGCGCGGGCTGGTCCTGAAACAGGGTTTTGCTCACGTCCTCCACCGTCAGGCTTTGCGCGTTCACCCGGCACAGCGCCGTGGAGCCGAGCAGCAGAAACACGGTGCCCGTTGAAAACTGCCGCAGCGTGAGGCCGCCCGTGGGGTCGCTGCCGGGCAGCCCCACCAGCTTGAGCCTAGCCCCGGATACTGCGTTATAAAAGCCCACCGAATCCACGCCGGCCGTTGGCTGCGCGTCTTCATTTTCGCGCTTGCCCGCCACCAGTAGCACGGGCTGCTGGCCGCTGCCCCGGCTAAAAAGCGCTATTTGGGGCGAGTCCCAGCGCCAGGAGTGGGCAGTGGCCACGTCGGCAGTAGCTACTGGGCTGCGGGCATCGTCTTGGTTGGTAAAATGATACCACCCGATGGCCAGCAGCGCCAGTATTCCCAGCACGAACAGGCAGCCCAGCCTGGCATTGCCCGCCGGTGGGGCCAGCTTTACCGGTCCCACCGGCATAGCCGGCACCTGCCGCACATTGATGTTAATATCGTCGTTGTCGAGAAAGTACTCGGTGCCGCAGCTGTCACAGCGAAAAACGCCGGGCCGCACTTCCGTTTTCTGGGTGCTGCCGCACTTGGGGCACTGAATTGCTTTTATTTCCGTGGCCATATTTCTCGGGTCGGACGCCAGGGCCGATACACCCTGGCGGGAAGATACGGTTATGGTGGAGCTTGGTTTGGGTAGCGCCGCCGGAAGCAAAGGCACCTAATCCCCAGGTGTGAGGGCCAGCGTTCAACTACCCCGACGCCTACCCCACGCGCGGCTACACACCTGCTAACAACTACTCGCTAAGGCGCTAGTATGCTGCTACTTGCAATACGGCTGAGCTAGGGGGTGTTCTCATTTAAGGTATAGCGTCATGATGCGAGCACAGACGAAAGCCTGAAAAGAGGTGTCCAATTTGTCGTAGCGGGTGGCAAGTCGGCGGTGCTGCTTCAACTTGTTTACCGTCTGTTCGACGTGGTGGCGCTTGGCATAAGCGCAAGGGTCGAAATGGGGAATATAGCGTCGGCGGGGAGTGGGCGGGATAACGGCCCCGGCCCCGGCTGCGGCGGTGAGCCCCCGCAAGGCATCGCTGTCGTAGGCCATGTCGGCCACGACTTCGCAGGCCGGAGCCAAGTGCGGCCTCAGCAGCCACGCAGCTTGCGGAGAGTCGCTGGCTTGTCCCGGCGTCAGCAGCCAGTGCAGCCCGTTGCCCGCCCCGTCGCAGCTCAAGTGCCGTTTGGTGGTACGCCCGCCCCGACTGCGGCCGATGGCTTGAGGGCCTTTTTTTTAGCGGCCCCCGCCGCCTGCTGGTGGACGCGGATGCTCGTGGAGTCGAGTTGCACTTGGCGCTGACGGGCGTGGGGAATGCGCCGGTTATAGGCCACCAGCCAGTGCGCCACCCGCTCCCACACCCCGCCGTCGCGCCAGCGGGCGAAGCGCACGTACACCCGATGCCAGCGCCCCAGGTGCGGCGGCAGGTCGCGCCAGCCTACGCCCGTGCGCCCCAGCCAAAGCACCGCCTCCACAAACCCGCGCGTGTCGCGAGCCGTCGTGCCGCGGCAGTTGGCTTGGCCTGGCAGCAAGGGCGACAATTCTGCCCACATGCAATCGGTTAACAACGTGCGGTCTGCGTTCATACCCCAAGTCAACCAATCAACTGAGAACACCCCCTAGTTCTAAAAAGCAGAACGCTCCTGTAATTGGTGTTAGCTGGCAACAGGCTTTAGCTTATTGCGAATGGCGCAGTGTAGTGGCTACTTATCTGCATAATCATTCAAAGTTAGATACTTATCAAATAATGCTAAAGGCTAACGCAGCGGCTAAAACCCTCATTACTTACCGTCTCCCTACTGAGAAAGAATGGGAAAAATCAACTCGTCGTTTTACAGATAATCTTCGCTCAGCGACAGGTTTTCGTTGCGTATACTCCAGCAAAAAAGTAGCTTAGAGCAGTTTCGCAATCAGTGTACGTGATAGCCGCAGTGGTCAAACCAGTTTTGCGCATCTTCAGCCGTTATCCAAGCCAACGCGGCATCCAAAGCC
>JBPBPU010000109.1:0-23341 GCA_050954465.1 Janthinobacterium lividum | reverse complement strand
CAGCGCGTGTACGAGGGCCACGACGCGAGCCAGGGCTGGAACCCGAGCGACAACACGGCCGGCACCTACTTCTACCTGGTGGAGTACACCGACTGCGCCGGACACCCCCTACTGACTAAAAACTGGGTCGAGGTGGTGAAGTAAAAATTCAAGGCCAAACGAGAAAGGGCCGCGTAATGGTGCCAGAAATATTCCTGGCACCACTACGCGGCCCTTTCTCGTTTATTGGGATTCAGTGTCAGTATATAAGAGGCTTATAGCTTTGGGTGTTAGCCGACAGCTGCAACGGATTACTGCAAGGCTTCAAAAGCATATTGCGCTCCACTCCAAAACCCGTCCAGCGCAATGAGGCGGGGCTTGAAGAAGGAAATAAGCGCCGGCCAGTCGTCACGGTTGAAGAGGTTGGCCTGCGGCAAGTTGGTGTAAATGCGGCTTAAGGTTTGGCCGTGCTCGTTCAGCGTATCCGGTTCCCAAATCCAGGGCTCGCCTAGGGACTCATGCAATAGTAGGCGCAATTCCTGAAACTGCGCAAAAAACAGCTCCCGCACGCTAGCGTCGGGCTGCGTTAGCTCGATGGCAATGCGGGCGGTTTGGGCATCGGCGTAGAGGCGAAACTGCACGCCTTTTACGCCCGTCTTGTAGTTTATCCAGTTGGTAGGCAGTCCTTCGGCCGAGAGCACCGGGGCCATATATTGCCCAAGCGTAGTCCAGAACGCCTGACGCAACTGAGAAGCTTCAGCTTTGGTATACAAAGGTTTAGTGGGTATTAGCTGGTGCGGCGCAGGGGGCGCAGGTCAAGGCGAAAACCGGGCAGTACCGGCTCACCACTTAGTTCCTGGTCGTAGCCCTGCATGGTTTCGACGGGTTGGCCGGGGCGGTATATGTAGGCGGTTCTGGCAGCTACGTCGAGTAGGAAACCGAGTTGGACTCCGTTTTTTTGGTACTCTTCCATTTTAGCCTGTAAAGCAGTGAGGCGGTCAGAAGGAGACTTTATTTCCACCAAAAACTCGGGGCAGGCAGCCAGAAACCCGCCTGCTTGCTGCGCCACCGACCGGGCCGCCTGACTCAGCCAAGCTACATCGGGGGCGCGTACCGACCCATCGGGCAGCTTAAAGCCAGCCGATGACTCGTACACATGCCCCGGCCGCGTTGGGCGGTTCCAATTCCAGATTTGGCCGGTAACTTCGGAACCATCTTCGCTGGAATCGGGAAAGGCGGGAGGCATAATGATAATTTCGTGCTGGGCGTTACGCTCCAGGTTGAGGGTTGGGTTGGCTTGGCAAAGCTCAAAAAATTCCTCGTCGGTGAGGCGAGCCAGCGCTTCGCCGTGGAGCACCGGCAACTCAGGAAATTGATAAGCAGTCTGCATAAGAATAGGAAGTACGAAACAGCCTCAAGATACGAAATTTTGCCGGAATGGCCTATGCCTTCTCGGCCACTTTGCCGCGTAAATACCCCGTGAGCACAGCCAAGCCATTCTCGAAGTGCCGGTTGTTGGGGATAATAATATCCGCGTCGGCCTTATAGGGCTGAATGTATTTTTCGTAGGTTGGGGCTACGTGGTTGGTATAGCGGTAGAGCACATCCTGCAAATCGTAGCCCCGCTCGTCGCGGTCGCGCACAATGCGGCGGTGCAGCTTCACGTGCTCCTGGGCATCGATGTACACCTTGAGGTCGAGCAGCCGCGCAATTTCCTCGAAGTAAAACACGAAAATGCCCTCCACTACAACGATGGGCGCAGGCTTGAAAACCAATTCTTTAGACACCGCCCCAGCCTGGTTGAACATATACTCCGAGCGGCGCACTTCGTGGCCCTCGCGCAGGCGGCGCACGTCGGCTGCATAAGCTGCCGAGTCGATGCTGGCGGGCAGGTCGAAGTTCTCGACGCCCTGCGCGTCGCGCACCTGCTGCTCTCGGGGGTGGTAGTAGTTATCCTGCGAAATCAGGCAGATGTCGCTTTCGGGAAACGCATGGAGTAGCCGGCGCAAAAACGTAGTTTTGCCCGAGGCGCTACCGCCCGTAATACCAACGAGGTAACTCATGAAGAATTAGGAATTAAGAATTAGGAATTAATATGCTGGCTTTACAGACAGGGCAAAGGTCATAAGCTGGCGGCCAACCACCAAAATGGCGTTGTGCTCAACAGGCTCGTAGCCAATTCTTAATTCTTAATTCCTAATTCCAGCACCAGTCCAGCTACGGCCCGCGCCCGGTGGCTGAGCTGATTTTTCTCGTCCCGCGTCATTTCGGCAAACGTGCGGCCATCGCCTTCGTTGGGCACGAATATCGGGTCGTAGCCGAAGGTGCCTGCGCCAATAGGGGCCGCCGCAATGGTGCCCGCTACTTCCCCGCTGAACTCCTGTACGTCGGCCGCGCCTCGCACCAGCGCGATAACCGTGCAAAAGCGTGCCCGGCGGTCGGGCTGCGTGGCTAGTTCATGCAGAAGCTTGGCCACGTTGGTAGTGGCTTCGCGGGCCGGGCCCGCGTAGCGGGCCGAATACACGCCGGGCGCGCCGTCCAGGGCATCTACTTCCAAGCCGGTATCATCGGCAAAGCAGGCAACATTGTAGTGGTCAAATACATACTGCGCTTTTTGGCGCGCATTGCCGGCCAGCGTATCCTGGGTTTCGGGCAGCTCTTCGTGGCAGCCGATGTCGGTCAGGCTCAACAGCTCCACATTGGCTGGCAGTAAGGGGCGGATTTCGGCCAGCTTGTAGGCGTTGTTAGAAGCGAAGCAGAGGCGCATAAAGTGAGTTGGCGAGAGGCGAACAGTAACTTGTAGGGTGCGGGGCTGGCCCCCGCCCGTCGTCGAACGAATGACGTAACAACGACGGGCAGGGGCCAGCCCTGCACCCTGCAAGTCACTGCTTACCGAAACATCATTTTTATCGTGCGCCAGGAGCGCCGGATGGCGCTGACTTTCTGGGCTGCCGGAGCCTGGGCTGCTACGGGGCCGCGCACGGCTAAGCGGTAGCTAACGGAGCCCGGCAGCATCCCCAATGGCCCTTGGGGCAGGCAGGTATCGGCAAAAACGTAGCGTAGCTGGCTAGCCGACGTGACGCTGGCAAATGGGATAAAGGCTGAGTCGGCGAGCTTCGGCTGGTGCTGGTTGAAGCGGGGGCTGGGGGCATTGCCGGCTATTTCCCAGGCTACTTCTACGCCAGAGCCGGTGGGCCGGGCCCCGGTGAGCAGCAGTGCTGCTGCAAGTAGCCCGGTGCCGCCCAGCAGCAGGCCTAGCCGCCGCTCGAAACTGGCAAAAAAGCGCGTAGGGTAGGAGTGTGGCATACCGGCGAGGCCCGGCCGAAAAGTGGCCGATAGCCAAATGTAGGCAGCCGCCGCCATCTGGCAAAGCCTGGGCCCAAATGCCCGCCTGGCTTCGCTACTAGTGGCGCTAGCCTGGCAGCCTAGTGCCCCGCGCCGGTAAGTAGGTCAGGCAGTTGACTTTGTCGGGCGGGCATCGTACCTTTGCCCTCCCTTCCGCAAAATCGGCGGGGTTAATAGGAAAGAAAGCCCTCTCGCTCATGAAAAAGGACACGCATCCCGAATACCGCCAGGTAGTTTTCCAGGACACCTCGTCGGATTTTAAGTTTATCACCCGTTCCACGATGACTTCTGCTGAAACCATTCAGTGGGAAGACGGGAACACCTACCCGGTTATCAAAATAGAAGTGAGCAGCGCCTCGCACCCCTTCTACACCGGCAAAAACATGTTCATCGATACGGCAGGCCGCGTAGAGAAATTCCGCACCCGCTACGCCAAGAAAGAGCAAAACAGCGCGGGCAAAGAATAGCTTTTTTGGTTGTCAGTTGCTTGTTATCAGTTGTTAGACTGAAAGAAAAGCACGCGAGAGCTCCCGGTAGTTTGACTACTGGGAGTTTTTCTTTTGGCCCTACCCGAACTTTGCCGACTACCAACCAGCAACTATACCTATGCACCTGCTGCTTTTCGACGACCCGGCCATCCGCCCGCACCTGCTGCCGCTCACCTTCACACGGCCGGTGGCGGCGCTGCGTTGCGGCATCCTCACTATTGCCGAAAAGTGGCAGCACCGCTTGGGCAGCCCCACGCTGGGCTACCTCACACAGCCATATTTGCAGGCCAAGTTCCCGGCCGGCGACGTGAGCGGCCCCGCGCTGGTAGTAAACGGGGCCGTGTGCCCCGACGAATTGCTGGTGCGCCAGGTGCAGGCCCTCGCGCCCGGCCAAGGCCTTTACTGCGGTGATATCCTCGTGGCCGCCCACCTAGCCGACGCCTCCCAAGTGGCCGAGCTGGTGCAGGACGGCTTGCGCGAGCAAGTCGAAGTAGCAGAACCCGTAGTAGTTATTGACCGGCCCTGGCAGCTTTTTTTGCGCAACGGCGTCGAAATTCGCCGCGATTTTGCGCTGCTCACCCAGGGCCGCACCTCGCAGCCGGTGGGCGACGCACACACCATCGTATATGCGCCGGAGAATATTTTCATTGAACCCGGGGTAAAAATTCGCGCTGCCATCCTCAATGCCGAAAGCGGCCCTATTTACCTGGGGCGCAACTCGGAGGTGCAGGAGGGCGCGATTATCAAAGGCCCGCTGGCTCTTTGCGAAGGGTCCGTGGTGAATGCCGGGGCCAAGCTGCGCGGCGACAACACCATCGGCCCGTTTTCGAAAGTGGGCGGCGAGGTGGGCAACAGCATCCTGCTGGGCTACAGCAACAAAGGCCACGACGGCTACCTCGGCAACTCGGTTATCGGCGAGTGGTGCAACCTGGGTGCCGACACCAATACCAGCAACCTCAAAAACAACTACGCCCCTGTGAAAGTGTGGAGCCACGCCACCAAGCGCTTCGTGGACACCAGCCAAACCTTCTGCGGCCTGCTCATGGGCGACCACAGCAAGTGCGGCATCAACACCATGTTCAACACCGGCACGGTGGTAGGCGTGGGGGCCAACATCTTCGGCGCGGGCTTCCCGCGCCAGTTCATCCCGAGCTTCAGCTGGGGCGGGGCGGCGGGCTTCGAAACATTCAAGCTACCTAAGTTTGCCGAAGTAGCCGAGCGGGTGATGGCCCGGCGCAAGATGCCGTATGATGCAGTGGAGCAGGCGGTTATAGAGCAGGTGTTTAAGGCAACAGAGGAAGATAGAGTATGGGAGAAAGGCACTCCGCAGCCATGAAGGCTTACCGCGTCGAGTATGTACAGTTAGCTGGCTGGAAGGCCGGTAAGGTGGGCTTGTGGCTAGCAGAAAACGAGGAATGGGTACTGTTGCGTGAGATACCAGTAGACTACGTGGTAGACGGCTACGTGCTGTTGGCAAAGGAGCACATATTGTCCCGTAAGCCGAAGCGAGGCCGGAAACAGGTAGAGCAAGTGTTACAGTTAAAGGGAATCAAAGCCGAACTGCCTCCGAAATTCACTTTTCTAGAAACGGTGGAAATGTTGCGATGGGTGGAGCAGCAATATGGTTTGGTGGAGTTCACTGACCAAGAAGACTGCGCGTTTTTTGGCTGGGTAAACGAGGCTGATGCCGTACATTTTTGGATTGACAGCCTCACGCCAAAAGGCACAGTGGATTTATGCACTACCAAAGACAAGCCTTACGTACTTTCTGAAATTCAAACTATTAGCTTCGGAGCAGACTATTTTAATTCCCTGAAGCTAATCTGGCAGCACAAGCAGCGCCGGAAGCTGCTGAAACCAAGTGACAACTAAGCTGCTATGCTTTTCGCCGACATCCCCAATCAAATCGCCCTCAAAGACGTGCTGCGCCAGTCGGTGCAGCGCGGCCATGTGGCGCACGCCCAGCTTTTTCGCGGGGCCGAAGGCTCGGCCGCGCTTGCGCTGGCCCTCGCCTATGCACAGTACCTCAACTGCGAGGCGCGGCCCAATGGCGCGGCCGATAGTTGTGGACGCTGTCCGGCATGCCTGAAAACCAGTAAGCTGGCGCACCCCGATTTAAATTTTATACTGCCCACTACTACCACCAAGGCGGTGCCCAAAGATGCCACGAGCGCGAAGTTTATGGCCGACTGGCGCACGTTTATGGCCGAAAGCCCCTACCAGGGCTTCAACGACTGGATGCAGCACATCGGGGCCGAAAACAAGCAGGGCAGCATCTCGAAGGAAGAAGCCGGGCAGCTGCTGAAGCTGGTGAGTCTCAAGGCGTTTGAGGCGCGGTTTAAGCTCGTCATTATCTGGCTGCCGGAGCTGATGGCCGTGCCCGCCGCCAACGCCGTGCTCAAGCTGCTGGAAGAGCCACCGCCCGCCACCGTATTTTTGCTGGTGAGCAACGAGCCCGAGCGCCTGCTGCCCACCATCCTGAGCCGGGTGCAGCCGGTGGTGGTGCGCCCTTTTTCGGAGGATGATATTACCTCGTATCTAACTGAGCGCTGCCACGTGCCCGCCGCCAAAGCCCGGCAGGTAGCCCAGCTGGCCGAGGGCAACCTGGGTGCCGCCATCGCCAGCCGCGAGCACAGCGCCGACCACAACTACGCCGAGTTTTTCATCGCCTGGATGCGCCGCTGCTACACCCTGAAAATGACTGAGGTACTCGCCCAGGCCGACGAGTTCCAAAAGATGGGCCGCGAAAACCAGAAGGAGCAGCTCAGCTTCGCGCTGGGGCTGTTGCGCAAGGTGCTGCTCTACGGCATCGACCCCCAAATGGTGCCCCACCTGCCCAGCGGCGAGCAGCAGTTTGTGCAGGGCTTCAGCCGGTTCGTGACTACCCGCAACGCCGACCAGCTCACCGAGGAGCTAAACACGGCCCACTACCACATCGAGCGCAACGCCAACCCCCGCATGGTTTTCGTAGATGCCTCGCTACGCATGGGCCAGCAGCTGCGCCGGGCGTAGTAGCATAAGCTTCATCTTGTGCATTTACCTATTAGCACAAGCTGAAGCTTATGCTACATTCTACCTTTGCCTGATGCGCCACCGCTTATACCCTTTGCTACTAGGAGCCGGGCTGGCCGCTAGCTCCCAGCCCGCCAAAGCGCAGGCAGTGTCCCCGGCCGCCGATGCCACTGGCATCCACCAGGGCCGGTTTATTGGGGTGATGGCGGGCACGGTGGTGGTGTATGCGCTCACAAGCTACCTGCTGGGCAAAACATGGTACACCAAGCGCGTGCCATTCCACACCTTCAACGACAACGGCGAGTGGCTGCAAATGGACAAAATCGGCCACGCCACCACGGCCTACGCCATCAGCCGGGGCGAGTACGAAATGTTCCGGTGGAGCGGCGTGAATGAGCGGGCCTCCGTGCTCACCGGCGGCCTCATTGCGCTGCTCTACCAAACCACGATTGAGGTATTCGACGGGCACTCCGAGGGCTGGGGCTTCTCGAAGGGCGACATGGTGGCCAACCTCTCCGGCGTGGCTCTGTTTGCAGGCCAGCAGTACGGCTTCGGCGAGCAAAAAGTGGGGCTGCGCTACGGCTGGCGCCAAAGCATTTTTCCGCCCTACCGCCCTGAACTGCTAGGCCGCAGCATCCGCAGCCAGATGCTCAAAGACTACAACGGCCAGCAATACTGGCTCTCCATTAACGTAGCCTCGGTGCTGCCCGTAGGGCCGTCGTTTCCGCACTGGCTTAACCTCGACGTGGGTTACAGCGGCAGCGGCATGACGGGTGGCCACGCCAACCCGCCCTACTTTAGCCCCGATGGTAAAGAGGTGAAATTCACCCGCTACCGCCAGTTTTACCTTTCGCCCGACATCAATATTTCTCGCCTGCCGGGCCTCAACGGCTCCGGGGCGCAGGCGCTGGTGAGCGCCGGGCAGTTCTTCAAAATCCCCGCCCCGTCTCTCGAATTCAACCGGCTCGACGGGGTGCGCTTTCACCCGTTTTTGCTGCCGCAGGACTGAGCAGGGTGGTATAGAACGTCATGCTGAGCTTGCCGAAGCATCTCGCTCACCAACTAATTCAATCGGTAGCACTGACCTCAGCGATTGAGTTAGTTGGCGAGCGAGATGCTTCGGCAAGCTCAGCATGACGTTCTATACCACTCTGCTATCTCATCAAATACTTCCCATGCCCGACCTAACCATCCGCCTCGCCACCCGTGCTTCCCGCCTCGCCCTCTGGCAAACCGAGCACGTAGCGGCCCTGCTCAACCAAGCTGGCCTGGCCACCGAAGTAGTGCCCATGACGACCACCGGCGACCAGGTGCTCGACCGCTCTCTGGCCAAAATCGGCGCCAAAGGAGTATTCACCGAAGAGCTGGAAGAAAGCCTGCGCCGGGGCGATACCCACTTGGCCATCCACTCGGCCAAAGACGTGCAAAGCACCCTGCCGCCCGACCTGGAGCTGCTGGCTTTCCTAGAGCGCGAGCAGGCCAACGATGTGGTTATCAGCCTTAAGGAAGATTTCGATATGCAGCAGCCGGGTATCGTGCTGGGCACCAGTAGCACCCGCCGCAAGGCGCTGCTACGGCGTTTCTACCCCCAGGCCACCACTGCCGAAGCGCGCGGCAACCTGCAAACGCGCATCCGTAAGCTCGAAGAAGGCCAGTATGATGCCCTCGTGCTGGCCTACGCCGGGGTGCATCGCATGGGCTACGACCACCTCATCTGCCACGAGCTACCTACCGAGTCGTTTGTGCCGCCCGTGGGCCAGGGCAGTATCGCTGTGGAGTGCTCCCGCTTTATGGATAAAGCCTTGAAAGAAAGCATCAAGCAAGCCCTCGACCACCCCGCTACCCATCGCTGCCTGCTGGCCGAGCGGGCCTTTTTGCGCACCATGGAAGGCGGATGCAGCATCCCCTCCTTTGCCCTGGCCACCCTCACCGAAGGCGGCGACATTCGCCTGCACGGCGGCATCGTGAGCCTCAGCGGCGACGAGTACGTGGACCTGATACAAACTGCCCCCGTCGCCCAGGCCGAGGGCCTCGGTATGGCCGTAGCCGAGTACGTACTCAGCCACGGTGGGGCAGCCATCCTGGCCAGTATCCGGCAGGGCCGGGGCGAGCTGTAGGGTAAGCTTCAACTTGCCATCCCAGTGACAGCACCTTTGCCAGCAAAACCCTAAATTTGCCGCCACCTGCTCTCCTGCTCCTATGAACCCAAATCTGTGTTTGCGCCACCTGCTACTGGCTTTGTCGTTACTGCTGGCCCTGCCCGCACTAGCTGCCAAAGGCCCGAAAAAAAGCAAGAAAGACGAAGTCGTTACCATTAGTACCAGCCTGGGCGACATCCGACTTATCTTGTTCAGCGACACGCCCTTGCACCGCGCCAATTTCCTGAAAAAAGCCAAAGCCGGCTTTTACAACGGCACCACGTTTCACCGCGTTATTCCGGGCTTCATGGTGCAGGGCGGCGACCCCAATTCTAAAGACAGCGACCCCAACAACGACGGCCAGGGCCCTGCTGACGAGCCAACCATTGCGGCCGAGCTCGGAGCCGGCCACTTGCACGAGTACGGTGCCGTAGCCGCCGCCCGCCAGGGCGACGCCGTGAACCCCCAACGCGCCAGCAGCGCCAGCCAGTTTTATTTAGTTGAAAACCACCAAGGCGCCCACTTCCTCGACGGCCAGTATACTGTCTTTGGCCAGGTAATTCAGGGCCAGGAGCTTATCGATAAAATAGCTGCCCTCCCCCGTGATGCCCGCGACCGCCCCCTCACCAACCTCAGCATGACGCTAAAGGTCCAGAAGCTCAAAAAGAAGAAAATCACGGAGCTATACGGGTATAAATATTAACTGCTGTTTTAGGAAACAGTTGTAAAAAAGAAGAACGTCATTCCGAGCTTGCCGAGGAATCTCGCTCGCAGTGTAATCCAATCGCTAGCGCCGCTCCGGTTCAACGATTGAGTTAGTTGGCGAACGAGATTCCTTGGCAAACTCGGAATGACGTTCTTGATTAACCCGCTTAACCCAGGTCTATCCCATGAAACTCCTTCTCACCGGGGCCAATGGCCTGCTGGGCCAGAAACTTGTGGCGCTGCTGCACCAACAGCCCGAAGTAGAGTTGGTAGCCACCGCCCGAGGCTTCAACCGCCTTGCCGACCGCTTCCCGGCGCTCCGCTTTGTGCCCCTCGACGTGACTGATGCCACGCAGGTAGCGCAGGTGCTCCAGCAGGAGCGCCCCACGCACGTCATCCACACGGCCGCCCTCACCAATGTGGATGAGTGCGAGCTGCAGCAGGCAGCTTGCTGGGCCCAGAACGTGACGGCCGTAGAATACCTGGCGGCCGCCTGCGCTCGCCTCGATATTCACCTTACGCACCTCAGTACCGATTTTATTTTCAATGGCCAGGCCGGGCCGCTGGCCGAAGATGCCGTGCCTGACCCAATTAGCCACTACGGCTACAGCAAGCTGGCAGCCGAGCGCGTGGTGCAGGCCACCGCCGGGCTGCACTGGGCTATTGCCCGCACGGTGCTCGTGTATGGCACTATGCACGGCGGTGGCCGCAGCAATATTGTGCTCTGGGTGCGCGACTCTCTGCGTAAAGGCCAGTCCATTAAGGTGGTAGATGACCAGTGGCGCACCCCCACTCTGGCCGAGGACCTGGCCCAGGGCTGCTGGCTACTGGCCCGGCAGTCGGCCCAGGGCATCTACCATCTTAGCGGGCGCGAGCTGCTTACCCCCTACCAAATGGCCGGGCAAGTAGCCGATTTTTTCCAGCTTGATAAGTCGCTGCTGGAGCGCGTCGACAGCCGCACGTTTACGCAGCCGGCGCGCCGGCCGCTCCGCACCGGCTTCCTCATCGACAAAGCAGTGCGCGACCTCGGCTACCAGCCCCACTCGTTTGCGGAAAGTATGGTGATACTAGCTCGGCAGCTAAGGCCTGCTGGCTAGTGCGTGAAAAAGCCCGTTGGCAGGGCCAACGGGCTTTCAGACTATAAGCCTTCCGTTCTGATAGACGGATTGTGAATAAAAGGACTCGAATACTGGACTAAGAAATAGGAATAAGCGAACTGGCTAGGCCAGGAAAACCAAGGTTATTCAGGCCAGCTGCCGACTAGTATGCCACCAATCAGCAAAGCAGTACCTTGGCGCAACGCGGCTTCGCCTTGGGAGCGCGGCACCAACTGGCCATCGGGAGTAATAAAATCCGGGTCGGTGGCTGCCATCGCTGCCCCCAGGGGACGAGTGAGAGTGGGCTGCAAAAAGCTGCGGCTGATGTAGGTCGTTTTCATAGTGTGGTAAGAAAAAAGAGTGGGTAGTCGGGGGCAGTACCGCGTTCGGGAGGAACGACGATACAATAGTAGAAGGCGCGGAACCCGTTTAAAAGGACAAACAGGGTGTTTTTGTGACATCAAATATTTTACTCTATCAAAGATTATTAACGATAAAATAAAGAAAAGTAGGTTGGTTATAATTTCTTTTGAATTAGCAAGATACTGAAAAACAAGTAATTAACTAACGAGTCTTTTAGCCTTTTGTTTTGCAAAAAAACGCCAAAATGTGACATTTGACTCGCTTATCTGTAAGCTCCAGCGCCTAAATAAAAGCCGATAAGCAGGGTAAAAAGCAGGGCGTGCCACTCCGCACTAGCACAAAGTGTTACACTAGGCTACCCATTCCCTACTTGGCTACCCGCCCTTTACTGCCCTCGCTGGGCCACGCCTCGCAGTGCCAGTAGCGTAGTCAGCAGCGCAAGGCCTGGCCCCAGCACCAGCCACCAAGCTTCCGGCTGCTGGCGCAGCGCCCCCAATAGATGCCCCCAACTAGGCGTGGTAGGTGGCAGGCCAACCCCTAGAAAAGCTAGCGTACTTTCAAGACCGATGAGGCCTGCCAGGCTCAGCGGCGCAAAAGCCCACAAGGGCTGGCAGGCGTGGGGCATGGCGTGCCGCCACCAGATGCGGCCCACCGGCAGCCCCGCTGCCCGCGCTGCTTCTATGAAGGGCAAGGCTTGCACTCGCAGCATCTGGCCACGTACCAGGCGGGCAGCTTCGGGCCAGGCTACCAGCGCCAGCACAGCTAGTAGCAGCCCTGCGTTGAGCGGGGGGCCGGCAGCCAGGGCCAGTACCAGTACTAGCCGGGGCACCGCGCCTAGCAAAGTAGTACTACTCAGTAAAAGGCTGTCGAGCGGCAGCGGCCAGGTAGCCATGAGCAGCCGGCCATAGCCCCAGCGCACCAGCCAGTTCCGGCTTAGCCCGCCTGCCAGCCCCAGCCCGCAGAGCAAAACTGCCCCCCTTTGCCAGCCCGGCAAAGCCAGCGTGGCCCATAGCCCGCTTACCGCCGGCAGCACCAGCAGCAGTGGGAGCCGTACTCCCCTGTTGCCCCAGAAGCCCGCTGCCCCTCCCGCCAAGGCCCCCAGCACGGTGGCCAACACGGTAGCCGGCAGGCTGAGCAGCACCACTTGCCGCGCCCCAAAAACCAGCTCGGCCAGTACATCACGGCCGCTGGGGTCGGTGCCGAGGTAGTGCAGTGGCCCTAGTCCAGACCAGGTAGGTGTAGCGGCTACGTGTTGCAAATCGGGTGTGGCGGGCGGGTAAGGTAAGGGGAGCCACGGAGCCGCCAGCCCCACGGCCACCACCAGCCCGAGCCAGCCAAAGGCCAGCCAGCGCACGTAGCCGGCCAGCGTTTGCGAGGAGTGGGACCGGCTCATGAGGTAGGGCGCAGGCGCGGGTCGGCCCAGAAATACAGGGCATCGGCTAGCAGCCAGGCCAGCAGGCGGGCAGTGGCGGCCAGTAGCACGCCGGCTATTACCAGAGGGTAGTCATGGGTGGCAGCAGCTTCGGCCAGCAGCCGGCCGGTGCCGGGCAGGGCAAACAGCGCCTCCACTACCACCGCCCCCGCCACCAGCGCCGGGAGCAAACCCACGAACGTAGCCAGCAGCGGCAGCAAGGCATTGGGTAGGGCGTGCCGATAGGCTACCTGCCAGCCCGAGAGGCCTTTGGCCCGGGCAGTACTGGCGTAGTCGGCGGCCAGCTCGTTGCGCAGGGCAGCTTCCAGAGGCAGCACCAACTCCGGCAAATTGACTAGCACCAGGCACAGTAGCGGCAGCACCAGATGGGCCGCATAGGTTAGCAACCAGTGCCAACTGGCGTGGGGCAGGTAATCCAACTCCATGCCGTTGGCGGGCAATACGTTGAGCACGTCAGGGTTGGCCAGCAGCAGTAGCAGGCCCAGTGCCAGCGCAAACAGTGGCACCGCCTGTAGGGCAGCAAGGCCAGTGCGCACGGCCACCCGCCACCCGCGAGCAGGCCCGGCCGCTAGCAAGAGGGCCAGGCCAATGGCCACCGCCGTCGTCAGCCCAATAGTGGCGGCCATCAGTGGGAGGGTGGTAGCCAGCGCCGGGGTCAGCATAGTGGCTACCGGCTGCCCGGTGTGGTACGAGTGGCCCAACTGCCCGCGCAGAAGCTGCGCCAGCCATCGGTGGTAGAGGTTGTGGGTGCCATGCCATTGCCAGCGGGCGGCGGACCGGGTGACGTAGAACACGGGCGCGTCTACTCCCAGCCGGTGTTGCACGGCCACCAGCGCCGCCGCCCGGTCGGCAGCCGACAGGGTGACCGTGGAATGGCTAAGGTTGTCGGCGTCGCCCAGGGCTAGCTCTTCGAGGGGCAGGGGCAATAGGTGCAGCAACACAAATACCAGCGACGTAATGCCCCAGGCGGCCAGGGCGGCCCGCCCCAGCCGGACCAGTAGCCAGCGTCCCAAGCTAGCGGGTTGGGGCAGCCAAGGCCCCGTCCCAGGTGAGCGTGGTAGCCGCAAAACCGGGTTTGAGGCCAGTGGGCAGCAGGTGGCCGAGGTGGCGGTCGGCTACCAAGCGGTAGGACAAAAAGAAAAGCGGCACCAAGGGTGTTTCGTCTTGAATAGCAGCCTGAAAGCGCCGCAGCAGTTGGCGCTTGCGGGCTGGCCCAGCCGCTGTAATGGCGTCCAGCAGGCGGTCAGTAGCCGGAGAACTGAACCGGGTTAAATTGCCTTTACCCACCCCACGCGAATGCAGGATGGGCGCAAAATTATAGCCGAAGGGGTTGCCCCGTAGCGTGCGCACGTACACCTCATAGTTGCCTTGTCGCAGCATAGGAGTCAGTAAAGCCTGCTCGGTAGGTGCCAACTCCACTGGAATGCCCAGAGCCGCCGCTGCCGTGCGCAGCTGCAGCGCTACCGTGGCAAACGTGGGTTCGTCGGCCCGGTAGCGCACGGTTAGCTTCAGTTGCTGCACAGAGCCGGTCACGCGGCGCTGCCAGCCTGTGGCCGTTTGCTGCCAGCCAGCTTGGCGCAGCAGCTCGGTGGCCCGGGCAGGAGCATACGACAGTAGCAGCAGGCTGTCGTTGTAAAATGGGCTGTCGGGGGGAAGTAACCCCACAGTGCGGCGGCCCTGCCCCCGTTGCGTACCCGCCAGCAGGCCGGCCGGGTCGAGCAGGTAGCTTAGGGCCTGGCGCGTGCACTTGTCGTGCAGCAGCGGCAGCTGCGTGTTGAAGCCCACCGTTACCAAATCGTGAGAGGCGGTGGTGTGAAAAGTAAACTCGTGCCGCTCGGCATCGGTGGCTTGCAGCCGCTGAAAGCTGCTGGCGGCCATTTGCGGGTAGAGGTCGATTTCGTGGCGGCGTAGCGCCAGGGTAGCACTTGCCTCATCGGGCAAGATGCTGTACTGCAGCTGAGTAGAAGTAGCTTGCAGCACCAAGGGTGCCGGCCGGAGCTGGTCGGCCCACCAGTGGTCTTTGCGCTGAAAAACGAGTGAGCGGTTAGGCTGCCAGGAAGTTAGCCGGTAGGGGCCGCAGCCGGGCAGGCGCTCGGGGTGGTGGGCGGGGTCGGCCTGCCGGTAGCGCTGCGCCAATGCCTGCAGCGCCGACACGGCCACTGGCGCGGTAGCTAGCTCAGCTAGTTTAAACGGCCGCAAGCGGTGCTCAGGGTCGAGGGTGGCTTCGGGCAGTACCGCAAAATCACTGGCTTCCAGCGCATATTCCGGGGCCTGCCCCCGGCACACTAGCGTGAAGCGGCGCGGGTCGGCGGGGTCAGGCTCCAGGGCCTGAATAAAGCTTAGCTGCGCCCGCACTACCTCGTTAGGTAAGCCAGGGCTGCGCATCATCTTCAGGGTGCAGGCCACGTCGGCAGCTAATACCGGGTGGCCATCGTCCCAGGTGGCAGCGGGCCGCAGGCGGTAGGTGAGCCTGGTGAGCGAATCGCCTACCAGGCTCACCTGAGGTAACGTTTCGGCCAGGGCCGGAGCAAACCGCTTGGTTTGGAAATCGACTTGCAATAAACCCAGGTGCAACAGGTTAGTGGCATCTACGGTGTGCTGCGTGGGCAGAGCCATCGGGTCGAGGCTCTGAGGGTCGTGTTCCCAGCGAATGCGTACTGGCGCAACACCTGGCCGCTCGGCCAGCGAGGTGCAGGCCCCGGTTACTAGTGAAAGCAGGCCGCTAAGCCAAAAATATCTCATTACATAACGGCACTCACAGCACGTACCGCCGGCAAGTTAGGCAGGGCGCACGAAGTACGCCAAACTAGCGCGCAACTGACTAGTCGCCGTCGCCCCAGCCGCCGTTGCCGATAGTGGGCGTAGGCGTGGTAGGAGGCGTAATGTCGCCATCGCCCCAGCCGCCGTTGCCGATGCTGTTGGTAGTAGATGGAGTCGGGCTGACGATGTCGCCGTCGCCCCAGCCACCGTTGCCGATGTTAGGATTGGGTTGGCCAGTGAGAACCAGAACTTGGAACAGGACGGAGGTGAAGAGTTGAAACATGGGGGAGGAGCGTTAAGAGTTTGTTTTCTTGATACAAAGATTACCCCCTGTTCACGCTCCTAAAAGGACACTTGCCCTGCTATTGTGACAAGGAAGGAAGCGTGATAAATTTGACTTATCTCAATAAAAGAGCAACCTAAAACGACTTTGCGCCAAATTAATAAGCTCTACGTGTGCTGCAGGCTTGCGGAAAATGAGCGAAATGTGACATTGTTTCGTGTAACTTGGCGCACTAAGCCCAGATACAAAGGTCATAGCATTTATTGCTCGGAAAAAGGACAATGTGCCTTTTTTTGTAAAGCCTTTTTTTGAGTTGTTGTTTTGCTAAAACTGCGTTTAGAATTCCCTAAGCCCCTTTTCTGATGAAGCGCATTGCAAATTTGGCCCGAATAGTGACATTGCGGCATGCCAGTCAGCGGCCTTTGCTGGATTTGGAATCGACGCATCCAGGCAAGGAAGAGAAGCTAATGCAGGAGTTGGTGGCTAACCCCGACATCTCAGTAAATCAGATGGTTAAGCGAATATACGGCAGCAATTCCGCTGCCAGCCAGACGGCCCTACGCCAGCTGCGGGCCCGAGTACAAGATAAGCTGCTAAACCACTTATTTTTTCTGGACCACTCCGACGACCGGCTCCTGGTATCGCGCCGCTACGAAATCGAATGCCTCGATTTATTGCACAAAGCTACCATTCTGTACCTGGAAGGAGAATATATCCTGAGTGAGCGGCTGCTACGGCGCTGCCTGCGCCTGGCGCAGCAGAGCGAGTTCACGGTGTATGCCGGGCAGGCCGCCCAGCGCCTGCGCACGATTTACGTCGAGCAACAAAGCCAAGCCAAATACAAGGAAATAGAGAAAGAGCTGGCTGACCTACGCCAGAAAATAGCCTGCGAGCAGGAGGCCGAGCAACTAGCCCTCACCGTGCGCTTCGGCACGGCGGGCGTGGTAGCCAAGCGGCGCGCTATTCAGCAAAAGATAGGCGATTACGTGCTGCGCCTGGAAGCGCTCTACCAACAAGCGCCCACCTTTACCACCTTTATGGCCTTGTACCGGGTGCGCCTGACCAGTGCGGAGCTGGCAGGCCGCTACGACGAGATTATTCGCTACACGGCCTCCGTTACGCAGCTGCTGCAGGACGGCAAGCTCAATGAGCGGCGTTTCGACCAGCGTCTCAACGAGTTTATGAACGTGTATGCGCACCTGCGCAACCGCCAGCCCGCAGCCGGCCTGGAACGAGCCGAGGCCCTGGCGCAGCATATTCACCCTACTTCCAGTAACTGGTTTTATTTCTACGAGCACTACCTGCTGCTGGCCCTGCACGCCGGGGCCTACGAACAGGCCTTGCGGCTGCTACACACCACGCACAAAAACCCCTCTTTTGCCAAGCTGCGGCCCGCTTCGCTGGAGCGCTGGGAACTGCTCGAAGCCTACACCGAATTTGTGCAGCCGCCCGAAAAGCTGCCGGGCCGCCGCCGCACCCAACTGGCCCAGTTCGCGGCCCTGACGGTGCCCGAATACACCCGCGATAAGCGAGGCCACAATGTGGCTATCCTCATCTTTCAGTTGCTGCACCACCTGCGGCTACGGGCGCTGGAACCGGTGCTGGCGCTGCTGGAGCGCCTGCGCAAGTACCAGCAGCGCCACCTGCGCGACGCCGCCACCCTGCGCAGCCGCACGTTTCTGCGCCTGCTGGCCCTGCTACCCGAAGCTGATTTCGACCCGGCCACGATAACCCAACGCGGCACAGCCCTGCTGGCGGCCCTGCGCCAAGCCCCCCTGGTAGGCGAAGCCGACGCCGAGGTAGAAATTATTCCCTACGAAGACCTCTGGAAATTAACGCTACAGCTACTGGCACAAGGAGCACCCAGGTGAGGAATTAGGAATTGTTCTGAAAGTCCGCAACCGAAAGCTAGCGGAGAAATACTCATTCCTAATTCCCTACGGTTCAACCACTATTTCCTGGCTGACGCAGTTGCTGAACGAGCAGGTGCCTCCACCGTAGCCCTGCATGCTCATGCGCACCTGGAAGTGGCCGGGCTTGCGGAACGTATGCTCGATGCGCTTACCCTCCTGGGTGAAGCCGTCGCGGAAATCCCACACTACGATGGTGCCCTGACAGCTAGGCAGCACCGAATCGAGCGATTCGAACACAACGGGCTGATTGACGTGTATAGTAGTGGTGGGGGCTACGCTGAAGCGTAGCACCGAGCTTTTAGTGAGGTCGATGTTGAATACTCGTTCGCTTTGCCGCACCTCGCCAGTGGCTACTACCACTACGTTTAGCTCAATCTGATACTGGCGACGCTCTTTGTAACAGTGCGACACGGTGAGGCCCGTGAGGGTGGTGCCATCGCCCATGTCCCAGCGGTATTCGAGTGTGCCCGCGCCGGGGTCTACCGAGCGGCTGGCATCGAAATCGACGCACATCTCGCCGCCGTACATGGGACCGCATTCGGCGGCCGGGGCCACTACCAGCCGCTCGGTGTTGGTGGAGTCGGGTTGCTGGGCGCGGGCCGTGAAGGCCAACAAACTAAAGGCTAGTCCCAGCAAGGAACGGCAAAGCGGGGAAGCGAGGAAGTAATAACGAGTGCGCACGGCAAAAGCGGGCTGAAGTGAAAGCCAACGCCCCTAAGCTACGGCAACCTTGCCAGATACCCAGCTTACAGCTTGTTTAAGCGCTGCAATAGCCCTCGCATATAGGTCTGACCAATAGGAATGTATTTCTCCTTTATCAGCAGCGAGTTGTCTTCCAGCGCCTGGGCATGGTTGATGTTGACAATAAATGAGCGGTGCACCCGCACAAACTGCGCTTGCGGAAATTTGTCCTCAATGGCCTTCATGGTGCTATAAACGATGAACTTGCTGTGCGTGAGCACAATATGCACGTAGTCGCCAAGCGCCTCGATGTAGTAAACGTCCGAAAAGTCAACCCGCACGAGCTTGTTATCCACCTTCACGAAGGTGAATTCGACGGAAGGGCCGGCCTGGGGTATCTGGCTAGCGACCTCCGTATCTAGGCCCCGCTCCGCCACCACAGCGTCCAGCACTTTTTGGGCAGCTTGCAGAAAGCGGGGATACGTGATGGGCTTCAGTAAATAATCGGTGACGGCAAATTCAAACGCCTGCACCGCATACGACTGGTTGCTGGTGATAAGCACCACCTGCGGAGGCTCAGGCAGGGTGCGCAACAGGTCGATACCCGACATCAGGGGCATCTCGACATCAAGAAACAGGGCGTCGATAGCCTGCGTACGCAACATTTCGGCGGCATCCAGCGCATTTGAGCAGGAGCCCACGGCGGTTAGAAAGGGCGTGTTGGCGATGCAGTTCAGCACAATCTGAACCGATAGAGGGTCATCGTCAACTACAAGGCAGCGCACCGGTGAGGCCGTAGTGGGAATGGGTTCGGGGGTAGCGGCCGACATAAAGCAGGAGAATAGTAAGTATAAATTGGGTAATGCAAATATACACTACGGAAATGGCATTGAGTAGTTGGGTGCAACCAATGTTCGGCTTAGCCTCTACTTAAATACCAGCAGGCTGCTGAAAGGCAATTTACGCCCGTTCCTGTAGCAAGGGGTATAGTTGAGCTAATTGCTGGCGCACCGACAAAAGCAATTGGTCGCAATACGCACACTCGGGCCGGCGGGCATTTCGCTCCAACTCATCGAGTTGGCTGTGTAGCAGCGGCACGCCAAAGTACGCCACTTGCCCCTTAAGCTTGTGCGCTAGGCCCGCCAAGCCGGCCATATCGTGCGGGTAGGCTGCCGCCAGTAGCTGCTCCAGGGCCGGGGCTTCACTCAAGAAGGAGTTCACTATTTGCCGCACAAAATCCTCGTTGCCACCCGCCAGCTCCTCCAGTTGCTGCCAGCTTGGGAGCAGTGTGGCAGCCGAAGTGGGTGCAGGCTCGTAGTCGGTTTCAACAACCTCGGTAGCTACCAGCCGCCCGGTAAAATGCGCCAGCCGGGCATACAGCGTAGCGGGCTCAAAGGGCTTAGCCAAAATGTCATTCATACCGGCCGCCAACGCCAGGCTGCGGTCTTCAGGCAGCACCGAGGCCGTGAGGCCGATAATTGGCAGGCGGCTGTGGTCGGGGAAATGCTGCCGGAGCACCCGCGTAGCCGCGTAGCCATCCAGTTCCGGCATCTGGATATCCATAAAAATGGCGTCGAATGGTTCAACGGCGGCTACGGCCTCTTCCACAGCCAGGCGGCCGGTAGCAGCAATTACTACCTGCACATTCCAGTTTTCCAGCGTTTTGCGGGCCACCAGCTGGTTTAGCTGGTTGTCTTCGGCCACCAGCACGCGCAGAGCCGGCTCGAAGGCGGGGAGCGGCCCACTCACGCTGCCGGGCTGCGCCTGGGCCGCATCGGCCACGGTGTACATCAACTCGAAATAAAACTCCGACCCAATACTTTCTTCGCTGCGCACGCGCAGTTGCCCGCCGTGTAGCTGCACTAGGTTGCGGGCAATGCTCAGGCCCAGGCCCGTGCCCCCAAATTCGCGGGTGGTACTGGTGTTGGCCTGCGAAAAATCCTCGAAAATGGCGTTTAGCTTGTCGGCTGGTATCCCAATGCCCGTATCCTGCACCGCAAACCGCAAGGTGACGTGCCCTGGTAGCGCGGCCACCTCGGCCACGGGCAGCACCCGCAGCGTGACGCCTCCCCGGCGCGTGAATTTGAGCGCGTTGCTCACCAGGTTCACTAGCACCTGCTGCAAGCGCACGGGGTCGCCGAGCACAGCCAGGGGCACGCCGTCCTCTACCACCACGCGCAGTTGCAGGCCCTTGCTGTCGGCCGCGTAGCGAAACATAGTGCTGAGGCCGCGCACCATATCAGGCAGCCGGAAGGGCACTTGTTCGAGCGTGAGCTTGCCGGCCTCCATCTTCGACGAGTCAAGGATATCGTTGAGAATCACCAGCAGGTTCTGCGACGACGAGCCGATGGCCGTCAAGTACTCGCGCTGCTCCAAGTTGGTGGGGGTATCCTGCAGCAAGTTGGTGAGGCCAATAACCGCGTTCATAGGCGTGCGGATTTCGTGGCTCATATTGGCCAGAAACTGCGCCTTGGCCCGGCGCGACGCTTCGGCCGCGTCGCGGGCCACCACCAACTCGCTGTTTATTTGTTCGATATGATGGTTTTGCTGGCGCAGCTCGTTGGTGCGCTCGCGTACAGTGGTTTCCAGCTGAAACTTCTGGCTGCGCAGCACCCGCTCGCGGCCCCACACCAGCGCTACCATGATGCTCATGCCCAGCATAGTCAGCGCCACCAAGGCCCACGGCCGCTGCCACCACGGCGTAGCCACACTAAACGCCGCCTGCACGGCCGGGCTCCACGCGGCTCCTGGCCGCGCCTGGCGCACCTGCGCCTCCAGCACGTAATCTCCCGCCCGCAAACCCGGAAACTGCGCCTCCCCGGCCGTGCTGGGCCGGCTCCAGTCGTCGGCCAGGCCCCGGAGCCGGTAGCGGTACTGCAAGCCACTCAGGCCCCCCGCCACTAGGCTGATGCCCTGGAAAGTGAAGCTCACGCGGTGGGGCCGGGCTGCCAGCTCGCCGAGCGCGGTAGCCGGGCGCGGCTCGCCATCGACCTCGGCCCCGCTCAGGGCCAGGCCCGGTGTAGCGGCCGGGCGGGCCAGGAGCGCAGGCTCTGCCAGCAGCCCCAGGTCGAGGCGCAGCAGGCCGGCGCGGGTGGCTACCCAGGCCAGCGAACTCGGGCCAGTAGTAAGAGCAGTAGCACCCAGGCAGTTGGCCGCCAGCGTGTTGCCCGGTGAAATCAGGCTAGTGGCTGCATGCGTGCGGGCATCGAGCACGCTCAGGCCCTGCGGGTGCACGAGTAGCAGCCGGGGACTTCCAGCGCCGGGCAGCGGCAGCAAGGCCAGGCAGTAGTTGTCGACCAGGCTATTCGCGGTATCCAGGTGCTGCCAGTTGGTTTGGCCAGCGGGTAAGTAGTACAGGCCCTGGCCTTCGGTACCCACCCAGATGGTGCCGTCGGCGGTTTCGGCCAGCGCATTGGCGTTGAGGCCCCCGACCGCGAGGCGGGTGTAGGTGAAGCGGTGCTGCGTGGGCTCCCACACGCCCAGGCCCGTGTTATGGGTGGCTACCCACACGCGGCCGGTATGGTCGGCCAGCAAGGCGTAAATACTATTGTGCAGCAAGCCATTAGCCGTGCTAAAGTGCTGCGCGGCGGGAGCTAAGCCACCAGCTACCGGAGGCAGCAGGTAGATGCCATCGGCCGCCGTGCCCACCCACAGGCCCGAGCCGGGAGCGTAGGCCAGGGCGGCTACATCGAGCGGGCTGGCCGACTGCAATGCGGCTACCGGCTGCGGCATCTGCCCCGGCGCTGCTACACTGCGTAGGCCTTGCGGGCCGCCCAGCCACAAGCCACCGCCCAGCACAGCCGGCCGGGGCAGCAGCGCCCGCATGGCGGGCGTGGCTGAGGTTAATGGGCTGGTCCAGCGCAACTGAGTACCTGTGGCGGGCAGCTGGAAAAACGGGTAGCCGGTAAGCGTTCCCCAGGCTGGGCTGCCGGCGCTGGTGGGCAGGCTCACCAGGGCGGGGCCGGGCGCAGCCGGGCCGGCGGGCGGCAGCAGGGTCAGGTACTTGTCGGAGTGCCGCCACAGGCCCTGGCCAGCGGTGCCGAACCAAGTGTTGCCCTGCCGGTCCTCCAGCAGGCAGGTCAGGCTCACGTCGGCGGGCAGGCCCAGGGAGTAGCGGCGGCGGTACGTGTTGAGGCGGGCAGTATCGGGGGCAGGCGTGCCGGGCGGCGGCGCGGCGGGGCCGCCCGCCATGGAGGGCAGCGCGGGGCGAAAAGCCTGGCCCGCTGCCAGCCGCACCGAGCGCCCGCCCTGGTAGTGCGTTACCCAGAGCCGACCGGTTGCGGGGTCTTGCCAGAGGCCGGTAACGAAGTTTTCGGCCAGGCCGTCGTGGGTGGTAAAGGTCACGAAGCGGCTGCCGTCGTAGCGCACCAAGCCCTCGGCCGTGCCCAGCCAGAGGTAGCCTTGCTGGTCTTGCAGCAGGCAGTAGATGAATGGCTGATTGAGGCCGTCGGCGTCGCCGAAATGCTGTACGTAAGCCTTCGGGCCGCCCGGCCCGGCGGCTTGGACTACCACACTACCGGCCAGCAACCAGCTAACTAACAGCAGGCGGCCGAAGCCCAGCCAAGCAGTGAAAAACGAGCGCACGCTGACCAAAATGAAATAGCGAAGTTAGAATAATGGTCGCAAAATAGCCGGGTTTGGCGGGGCGCTCCGGTCTTTTTGGTTTAATACGGGTTTTTGCGGGTTGAACAAGGCTGACTACCTAACGAAAGCAAAGATTCTCGGTGGGTAAAAAAGGATACTAGGACTTACGCACTCAGCTCGTCAGGGTAGCCGCGAAGCGACGATATGTTGGCAGTAACTGCTTGAAAAACAGCGAATAGCTGCGAAACTGCGGCACTTATCGTGCGGGCAGAAGTGCCGCAGCTTCGCAGTTTTAAAAACCGTTAATTACCTAACATCTACCAATATATTGCCGCTTCGCGGCTGCCCTGACGAGCCGAGTGCGTAAGTCCTAGATGTAAAAATTATGGCTGCAAGGCCGAGTGCGTGAATTCTGCTTATTTACTGCCGTTACGCAGTCGTTGGAGTCGTGACCCGGTCTGACCGCCGTTGGCGGTCTGACCGGCTGCCGCTAGCCCGACCACGCGGCAACTACCCAGCCCGCAGCCGGTCAGACCGCCGTAGGCGGTCTGACCGGGTCAC
>JBPBPU010000099.1:0-23809 GCA_050954465.1 Janthinobacterium lividum | reverse complement strand
GCGGCGGCCTTCAACTTGTCGAAATCCAGCAACTTCGCTGGCTTGTGGACCAACTTTTACGCCGACCGCATGGACCGCTGGACGCCCAGCAACCCCAACACCGACCAGCCGCGTGTAACGTCGAATGACACCAACAACGGCGGCGGCTACAACGACAAGTTCAGCAGCCGCTACGTGGAAAACGCCAGCTACCTGCGTGCCCGCAACATGGAACTGGGCTACTCGCTGCCCAAAGCAGTGCTGACTAAATTCCAAATCAATGGTTTCCGGGTGTTTGCCTCAGTCGACAACGTGTTCACCATCACCAAGTACCGCGGCCTCGACCCCGAAATTTCGGCCACTGGCTACTACAACAACCCGCTGGCCTATGGGGTGGACTTCGGCAACTACCCCCAGCCGCGGACGTACCGCCTGGGCTTTAACGTTCAGTTTTAATTCCAGCAGCGATACTCAAGCGATATTATTAAGATGAAAACTGCACAAGCAACTCGCCTCATCGCGCTATCGGTGGCTATGGTTTTTGCGCAAGGCTGCAAAAGCTTTCTGGACAAAGACCCCCTAGGTGCCACCACCCAAATCAGCCTGTTCAACGATGCTACCAACGCCGTGCAAGCCATAAACGGCGTGTACGACGTGGCCTCCTGGGACCAGGGCCCCAAGTTTGGGGTAGGCGACTACGTGGGCCAGACCTACGAATGGATGTTTGGCGACATCATGAGTGACGACGCCGAAAAAGGGAGCACGCCCAGCGACTTTACGCCCCTCACCGAGCTGAAAACCTGGACGATGACGCCGGCCAACTCGCCGCTCACCACGCTGTGGGTACATAGCTTCACAGGGGTAGCCCGCGCCAATACCGTCATCAACAACATCGATGCCGGCACCATCGACGCGGCCCTCAAAACGCGGCTGAAAGGCGAAGCATTATTCCTGCGCGCCTACTTCTACTTCAACCTCGTGAAGTCGTTTGGCGGCGTGCCGCTGTTCTCTAACTCGGTGCTGCCAACCGACGCGGCCAACGTGAAGCGCGCCAGCATTGCGGAAACGTACGCCTTCATTGAGAGTGACCTGAAGGCCGCTGCCACCATGCTACCCGAGAAGAATGCCTACGCTAGCGCTAACCTAGGCCGCGCCACCAAAGGCGCCGCCAACGGCTACCTAGCTCGCGCCATCATGTACCAGCTCGGCACCGATAACACAAACAAGCACACCTGGCAGGAGGTATACGACCTCACCAGCACCATCATCACGTCGACCCAGTACAGCCTGTATCCTAACTACGCCGCTATTCACCAGGACATCGGCGAGAACAGCAGCGAGTCGTTGTTTGAGATTCAGTTTGGGACTTCCAACGATACCTACGGTCCGATTTCGATAGGCACCACCAACAACGTCTTCCAAAATAACCGCAAGACGTTTGGCTACGGCTTCAACAACCCCACGCAAAATCTGGTCAATGAGTTTGAGGCCAATGACCCGCGCAAGGAAGTGACGATTATCAAAGATGGTGACGTGGTGCTGGGTGTGCTCAACCGCATCGATCTGTCGGAAAACGCCACTGGCTACCTGAGCCGAAAAGTGGCCATTCTGCCGCCGGCTGCTGTGCAGTCGAGCCCGCAGAACATTCGCAAGATGCGCTACGCCGACATCTTGCTGATGAAGGCCGAAGCAGCTGCCCAGCTCAGCAAGAGCGGGGAAGCTGTGGCCTTGGTCAACCAAGTGCGGCAGCGGGCCCGTGCGGCCACCCGGCCGCCGGGCACCACGGTAGGCACTACCTCGTATGACTCGGCCAACACGCCCGCTGGTACCCTCCCTGATATCTCCACTGGCTTGTCGGGCCAGGCCCTGCTGACGGCCATCTGGCACGAGCGCCGCGTAGAGTTTGCCGAGGAGTCGCTGCGCTTTTGGGACTTGGTGCGTACGGGCCGCTACTTTGGGGTGCTGCCGGCCGCTGTGGCCGCTCGCGCCATGACGCACAGCATTACCTCGGGCGTGGTTAACCCTATTCCGCTGTTGCCCATCGAGCTTAATGATGCCCAAACCTGGGGCTTAACGCAGAATCCAGGTTACTAAGCTTAACCAGAAGTACCAACCGAAATGCCGGAGCAGCCAAGCGTTGCTCCGGCATTTTTTTGTCGCTCAATCTATTATTGCGCTACTCAAAAGTCACAACGTGCAATTCGGCGAGGTGGCCCAGCACCACCGACTCTAGTACCGGCAGCAGGTGCGTGTAAAAACTCATCACCCGGTAGCCCACCGCACTTACCATACCCATAAATACTAACGCAAACACGCGCAGACGCAGGATGAGTTTGCGGTGGACGAAGCGGCGCACGGTGCGCGGCGCAAAAAAAGCTGCATCCGAGCGAGCAACACAGGGGTAGGTAAAAAGCAAAACCAGCCGCCCCGTTAGGGAGCGGCTGGTTGAAGGTAACAGCTAACGAGAGTTCGACGGGGCCTAAAGGGTGGCCATATCGACCACGAAGCGGTACTTCACATCGCCTTTCAGCATACGCTCGTAGGCTTCGCTGATGTAGTTCATGTCAATCAGTTCGATGTCGGACACGATATTGTGCTCGGCGCAGTAGTCGAGCATTTCTTGCGTTTCGGGCAGGCCACCAATGGCCGAGCCCGCGATGCTGCGCCGGCCACCCAGGAGGTTGAAGCCTAATACTTCCATCGGGGTGGGCGGCACGCCCACGCAAATCATCACGCCATCGGTGTTCAACATGCTGAGGTACATGTTGTAGTCGTGCGGAGCCGATACCGTATCCACGATAAAGTCGAACTTTGACTGCAAGCCTTGCAGCTGCGCGGGGTCTTTGGTGAGGGCAAAGTGGTGCGCGCCCAGGGCGGCGGCATCAGCTTCCTTGCTGGGCGAGGTACTGAGTACGGTGACATCGGCCCCGAAGGCGGCGGCGAACTTCACGGCCATGTGGCCCAGGCCACCCAAGCCTACCACGGCTACTTTGTGGCCGGGGCCTACTTTCCAGTGTTTTAGGGGCGAGTAGGTAGTGATGCCGGCGCATAGCAGCGGCGCTACGGCGGCCAGGTCGAGCTTTTCGCTCACCTTCACCACGTAGTTTTCGTCCACCACAATCTGATTGGAGTAGCCGCCGTAGGTCAGGCCACCGTGCTTTTTGTCTTCGGCATTGTAGGTGCCAGTTGCGCCTTGGCGGCAGAACTGCTCCAGGCCTTTCTGGCAGTTGTCGCACTCGCGGCACGAGTCTACGAGGCAGCCCACGCCGGCCAGGTCGCCAGTTTTAAACTTCTTAACGTGGTCGCCCACGGCCGTGACGCGGCCCACGATTTCGTGGCCCGGCACCATCGGGTAAATAGCGTTGCCCCACTCGTTGCGCACCTGGTGGATGTCGGAGTGGCACACGCCGCAGAATAAAATCTCGAATTGCACGTCGTGCGGCCCTACTGCGCGGCGTTCAAAATCGAACGGCCCGAGTGTATCGGTGGCGCTATGCACGGCGTAGCCTTTGGTAGGAGTCATAAAACTGGGGTTGGTTGAAAAGAAAAAAATCCGCACGAGCACGTGTGGAATACCTACAACACGCTCAGTACAATTTTGCCTTTGGGATGGCCATTTTCCTGGAAATCCAGCGCCGCCCCGCCTTGGTCCAGCGGAAAAACTTTGCTAATGGCGGGCACAAAAATGCCGTCTACCAGCAGCTGGCGCACTTTCTCTAGGCGCTCGCCCTGCGGAAAGCCCAGCACGAAAAAGGCCGTGACGCCGTGCTGGTCCATAAGCACCTGGTCGGGCTGCGCCACGAACGATACCAGCTTGCCACCAGGCTTCAGCAGCCCAAACGAGCGACGGTACGTGTCACCGCCCACGGTATCGAGCACCAGGTCGTAGTTGGCGGGCGCGGTGGCCCAAAAATCAGTGGCGTAGTCTAATGCCTCAGCGGCCCCGTGCTGCTGCACCACGGCGTGGTCGCTAACGGCGGCGGTCGCCGTGACGTGTGCGCCCTTGGCCTTGGCCAGTTGCACGGCTAAGCTGCCGATGCCGCCCGCGCCACCGTGCACCAGCACTCGCTGGCCAGCAGTTACTTGCCCCACCTCGTCGATGCCTAAGTAGGCACAGGTGCCCACCGATACCACGGCCGCCAGGTCTTGATGCGTCAGTGACTCGGGCTTGCGTGCTACGTTGCTTTCCGGCACGGCCACGTACTCGGCAAACGACCCCGAGCCGCCCAGCGAGCGAATGCCGTTGCCAAACACTTCGTCGCCGACTTTTACGCTGCGCACTTCGTCGCCCACGGCCTCTACTACGCCCGAAAAATCGCCGCCGATGGTGGCCGGAAACTCCAACGGCATAAAGGCTTTCATCGACCCGTTGCGCATTTTCCAGTCCACCGGGTTGAGAGCGGCTTTATATACTTTCACTAGTACGGTGCCGGGGCCCACTTCAGGCACCGGCGCGCTAGGGTTGATACTGACCACGGAATTATCGCCGTAGGCGCTGATTTGCAGGGCTTTCATGAAGGAGACTTAAGGGGTTTTGCCAAACGCTGGAACGTCAGGCAGCGCGCAATGAAGCATGATGGCTTTCTTGAAGCCGCTAGCGCGTCGAGAGGCCGCCATCCGTGGGCATGGCGATGCCGGTGAGGAGCGAGGCCGCATCGGAGGCCAGAAACAGCACCGCGTTGGCTACCTCGTCGGGGGTGCCGAAGCGCTTCATGGGCTGGTGCGACACGTACTGTTGCAGTAGTTCCGCGCCCATGCTTTTGAGCCCCTCAGTCTCAATGGCGCCGGGACACACAGCGTTGATGCGGATATTCTTATCGGCGTATTCGAGGGCGGCCGTCATGGTCATGCCCACCACCGCAAACTTGGAGGCCGAGTAAGCAATCATGCCCGGCGTAGCCCGCAGCCCGGCCGTAGAAGCCATATTGACAATGACTCCGCCATTGCCCTGGCGCTCAAACTGCTGCAAGCCGTATTTCATCCCGAAGAACACCCCAAACAAGTCCACGCCCATCGTGCGGGCAAACACGTCCTCGCTGTAGTCGGCTACCGGCTTCACCTCGCCCGCCACACCGGCATTGTTGTAGAGCACATCGAGGCGACCGTAGGTGCTCACCGCGTGCTGAATCATGGCTTGCACGCTGGCGCTGTTCGACACGTCGGTTTGCACGAACGAGGCCGTGCCGCCGGCCTCAGTAATCCGCTGCACGGTGGCCTGGCCAGCCTCGGCGTTGTATTCGGCTATCACGACTTTGCCACCTTCGGCGGCGAAGCGTAAGGCACAGGTGCGGCCAATACCGGAGCCCGCGCCGGTAATAACGACTACTTTATCGGCGAATTGCATGGGAATGAAGGAGATAGGACATAGTTTTTTATTTGGCGCAAACCTCGTGCGCACCTTACCCCCAGCTCTCTCCGGAAAAGAGGGGGCTAGAGGGTGAAGTACGCACCAGAATTAAGCCTAGGCAGGCACTTCCGCGTCGGTCGTGACGGTGATGTTCACATCGATATTACCGCGCGTGGCGCGCGAGTAGGGGCAGCCCTGGTGGGCCTGGGCCACAATATCTTCGGCCTGCGCCTGGTCTACACCGGGCAGGTTGGCGTGCAGGGCCACGGCCAGGGTAGGCAGGTTTTCGTCGTTCATAAACAAGTCAACCTTAGCGTCGATGGAAATTTCGCCCACGTTGACTTTGGCCTGGCGCGCTACGTGAATAACGGCGTTGCCGAAGCACGCGGCGTAGCCAGCGGCGAAGAGCTGCTCGGGGTTGGTAGCACCTTCGCGGGCGCGGCCACCGAGGTTACGGGGCATGGTCAGCTCCAGAGTGAGCACGTTGTTGTCGGACTCAATATGGCCGTCGCGGCCGCCGATGGATTTGGCTTGGGAAGAATGCATGATGGTTGCCATGATAGAGAAAATGAAGGGTGAAAAAGAGCGCGTTAAGCGTTAAGAAAGCAAGTTGATAAGGTGGTGCAATTCCTGGCGCAGCAGGGCCACATCGTCGTGGGTAAGCGAGTAGCGCTGGCCAAGCTGCGTCGGAATCTGACGGGCCTGCTCGTGCAGGGCCACGCCGGCCGGCAGCAGCTTGATGAGCACTGAGCGCTCGTCGCGCGGATCGCGGCGGCGGCTTAGCAACTCGCGCTGCTCCAGCAGCTTAAGTAGCGGCGTGAGCGTGCCCGTGTCGAGTAGTAGCTTTTGGCCGATATCCTTGACGGCCAACTCCTGGTGTTCCCAGAGTAGCAGCATCACCAAGTATTGGGGGTAGGTGAGGCCTAGCGGGGACAGCAAGGGCTGGTACACTTTGGTAACGAGCCGCGAGAGGGCATACACCGGAAAGCACACCTGCTCGTCCAGCTTCAGCCGGGGGTCGAATTCGAAGGGTGCTGTAGGGCTACTCATATGGGTAAAAAGTTGCTACCACTAAAAGTCCAAACCGGTCAAAAATGTTTTATCAAATTACATTTTATCCAATGTAATTGGGTCGACCTAGTTTTCACAGTGCTTAGTTTTCTCTGTTCAAGGTATTACCAGCCGCTACTTGCGCACGTTGGCCGTCACTTCTTCACTCAGCGGCGACACGGCCGGGCCGAAGTAATGCGTCAGCTGGCCATCCGCGCTAATGAGGTATTTCGAAAAATTCCAGTCGGGCGCTTGCTCGTTCCAGCCGTTTTGACGAGCGTTCGTCAGCCACTGATACACGGCGTTTTGGGCGTCCTGCTTCACCACCACGCTCTTTTTCATCAGCGGAAACGACACCCCAAAATTGACCTGGCAGAAATGGTTAATAGTCTGGTCGTCATCCTTCTCCTGCTCGGCAAAGTCGTTGGCCGGAAAGCCCAGCACCACCAACTCGTCCGGGAAGCGCTCAGCGAGCTGCTGTAATTCCGTATACTGGTTGGTGTAGCCACAGTTAGAGGCCGTGTTTACCAGCAGCACTTTCTTGCCCTTTAGCTGCGCGAAGGGCAGGTCCTGGCCGCTATTGAGTTGGCTAGCCAGGTCGTAGAAAGAGGCTGGCGCGGCTGCCCGCTGCTTGTTTTCCAGCACCTTACCCCGGCTGCTCGACTTCGACAGCCGCATAATGAGCGGGTAGATCGCCTTAAGAATTTTTTGTTTAAAGGAAGCCATGCGACTAAGAAGAATAAACAAGTAAATAAAATAGCGGCGCGAACCCAGCCAGGCTCGCGCCGCGCAAGCTACCCTAGCAGCCCAAAAAACCGCACGGCCTGCTCGGGCAGGTTCAGGTCGCCCGACGTAGCCCCCAGGAAGCGGGGTGCCCGGTACTTGGGCTGCGGAACGACGTGCCCGCCACCCCGGACGGGGTAGAATGCGACGACGGGCGTGGCATTCTCCCGCGCCCACACCACTGCCTCTACCGAGGTAGGGTCGTCGGGCTGCTGGTGGGGTAGGGTAGCGGTTACGGGCGCGGCCGTCAGACCATTACGCCGGGCAAACTCCTCCACCGTGGCACGAGCCGAAATGGTAAAGCCCCGGCTGAAAAATCCAAAGATGGTGACTTCACCACCGTCGAAGGGGCTGATGGGGTCTTTGGTGCCACTAGCCACCAGCACCCGCGCCGTGGGGCCATCCTGCGGGCAGGTGCTAGCCTCGGGCACGGGTAGGTTGGACCCGGTAGCGGCCACGGCTTCTACCAGGAGGGGTTCTTCCACGGCCAGGCGGAAGGCCATCTGCCCGCCGTTGGAGTAGCCAAAGGCGTACACCCGCGCCGGGTCGAGGTCGTGCTCGGCACACAGGCGCGCCACCAGGGCCCGCAGAAAGCCTATGTCGTCGATGTTCTCGGTTTTGGCCGGGAAGGTAGTGTCGCGGCGGCAGTCGTGCCAGTTGCCCTTGTAGCCATCGGGGTAGGCTACGGCAAAGCCGTGCTGGTCAGCTAGCTCGTCAAATACGTAGCCGGTAGAAGGGCGCATGGCCTTGCTATTCATGGCCGAGCCGTGCAGCACTAGCACCAGAGCAGCTTTTACCGGTCGCTGGGCAGGCACGAAGACGCGGTAGGCACGCTCACGCTCGCCCACCCAGATGGTGCCGGGCCGCACAGGCGCACTCAGGTGAGGCTTTTTGGGGGCCGGCGAGTAGAAGTAGCGGTAGGCGGCAGCAGCCAACAGCACCGGGCCACCGACGAGCAAAATGGGTTTGATTTTCATAAAAATTTAAGCTTAAATTATTTACTGATGCTACTTGCCTAACTAGCCCCGCGCTGGTTCACCAGCCGCTAGTATAGTAGGTCGCGCCTCCGGTGTAGTTGCTCTTTCACGGTGCCGAGCGAAGAATGCTGGCGTTCGGCTGTTTCTTCGTAGCTCAGCTCTTCGAAATAATACAACTTCCTGATGGTTTAGTAGTTGGCAAGTACTACTTCACGACCAGTTGCATCCGCTCGATGCGCTAGACCTGAATAATGGACTTCTGCGGCGTGGGTACAGAACCAGAAAAATCGAATACGTCCTCATCAACGAATCGTACTGCGTTCAGCGACACTATTAGGTAGCCGCTGGCGCTGCCAGTGCCCGATACAGTGGTTGGTAGCCACCCGAAAGAGCCAGGTGCTGAACGCGAAATCTGGCTGGAAGGTTGGGTTTTTCCAAAAGGGCAGACTTACACGGCATGCAATTAAGCAATTGATTCAGTGTGAATTGCCAAAATACTCCGCTCCTGTTAGCACAAAGGATTTCCTTTTTGATAAACTAGGCATCCCCTTCTGGATTGCTTGAATAACTCTTTCTATATTTTTCTTAATTTGGGAACAAACCTGCATTCTATAATCAACTTTTTTGATGAAGTGCTGCTTGAGTGCCTAGCGTATAAATCCCAAGGGCTGCACGGCTTTACCGAATGATACGGCCCGGTATGAGTATGCTGGGCGGCTGGCCGATACCACTGTAGTATGTGGGACGGGCGCACCAGCACGTAGCGGACGAGCTAAAAAAACGGCTCCTAACACTCGGGCCGTGCGGCGGCTCGCCCAAACTCCACCGCCGTTGCGACACAAAGGGCCCCTCTGTCGGGTTGCCCTGGCAGCGGGTCGTTCTACGCGGCATTGGTCCAGCGTTACCTCGCCGGTCCGTTGCGCATGGCCAGCACCACGGCTGCCATCTCCGCTGCTTAACGCCTGCGGCTCGCCACGGTTCCTAACAATCGAGGAAAAGCAGTGCACTACTTCGCCTTGGCCGATTTGCAAGCGGCCGGCAGCTTGCACGACAGTCCGGTGGCCATGGTCGTCTATTTGCGGGCCAGTTGGCGGAAACCGACCCCGCCACCCGGCCAAGCACTAACCAATGGGCAGGAGCAAGCTACGTAGTCAAGGGAAACAATAGGGACTGATAAACATTACTTATCGGTCCCTATCTTTGGGAACGATTTTTCACCCAAAATCAGCGCGCTACTCCGTTATATATAGGCTACATGGAAAAAGCTGTTTCCCCTACCATTTCATCACCTACCGCGGTGCAGTTGCCGACGCATCTTATCGCCCCGACTAGTCGGTACGTAGAGTTGGGACTACGCGGCGCAGCCAATACTATTCGGGCCTACGCCGGGGACTGGAAACGGTTCACCGCTTGGTGCGTAACCCACGGACTGGAATCGTTGCCCGCGCCCGTCGAAGCACTGGCTGGTTTTCTCACCGAACTCGCCGAGGCAGGCAAGAAGTTCGCTACCATCCAACGCCACGCCGCCGCTATTACCAAAGCGCACGAGTTGGCGGGCTTAGACTCGCCCACGGCCGATAAGAAGATTAAAGTATTACTCAAGGGTATCGCCCGGGAAAAGAAGACGCGCATCAAACAAGCGGCAGCCTTTACGTTGGCCAACTTTAAGCGCACCATTAAAAGCATTGAGGTGGCTACCCCTACGGGCCTGCGTAACCGAGCTCTTTTGCTAGTAGGGTTCACCGGGGCTTTTCGCCGCTCAGAATTGGAAGCGCTCAATATCGAGGACTTAGCCTTTGATGAGGAAGGCCTAGTAGTCTCGCTTGCTAAGAGCAAAACTAATCAACTCGGGGAAGCCGAAGAAAAAGCCATCTTCTACTCTCCTGACTCGGCGCTGTGTCCCATTCGCTCCCTACAGGCCTGGCTACGGGTACTCAGCCGAACTACCGGGCCCGTTTTCGTCTCGCTACGCAAAAACCAGCAGCTCACTACGCGCCGCCTGACGACCAAGTATATCAACTTAATTACCCAGCAGTATTTAGGCACTGGCTACACGGCTCACTCACTACGCGCCTCTTTTGTGACAGTGTCGAAGCTAAATGGAGCAGATGACAGCAAGATTATGAATCAAACGAAGCACAAAACAAGCGACATGATTCGCCGCTATACTCGTCTCGATAATGTGCGTCAGCATAATTCGGCCAAGGATTTAGGTTTATAGATACCTAGGGCCGGATGTGCATCAGTAGGATGGGCAAGCAAGCTTCTGCTTGATGAAAGAAATGAAGAATTAAAAATTTGATAGCCAAACTTTTAATTCTTCATTCTTCATTCCGTAAAAGGGTGTACGCTAATCTAGGAACCGCCCTAAGCTCCAGTTTAGCAATCCGTGGGGCTGAATGTGCTAAAAAGGGCACGCGTGTACCTAGCTCTCCTTCACTCAGCTAGGCCGCCCCAACCCTACCAGCCCGCGTTTTGCTTGATATTGGGGTTCGTGTTCAGCTCGCCCTGCGGGATGGGGAAGTACGCGAACTTGGCCGCGAAGAACTCGCGGCCCACCTTGTCGCTGTTTTTGATTTCCTGCTCCAGCAGGCCCCAGCGCTTGAGGTCGTAGAAGCGCTGGCCCTCGCGGAAAAACTCCAGCATGCGCTGGTGCCGGATTTCGGCCATGAGCTGGGTAGCAGAAAGACCGGCCGCCAGCGGGGCCAGCTTGGCGCGCGTCCGAATGCGGTTTAGCAGCGGGTAGGCGTCGGCGGGGCGGCCCAGCATGGTCAGGGTTTCGGCGTAGAGCAGCAGAATATCGGCGTAGCGCAGCACCTTTTCGTTGATGTCCGAAATCCAGATGCCCTCGTTGTTGTCGTGCCAGTTCTGGTACTTGCGAATCAGCGAGCTGTAGCCGAATACCAGCTTAAAGGCCGAAAATGGCTTGTTGTAGTACATGGCACCGGGGTAGTCCCACACCAGCGTGGCGTACATGCGGGCATCGTAGTCGCCTCCCACGGCCCGCTCCTGCTTAAATTCGTTGAACAGCTTATCGGTCGCCGACACCTCAAACCAGCCGGCTACTTCGGTGGGGGCAAACTCCTGGGCAGTCGTTGCCCCTAGGGCCTCGTTGGCGTTTTCGCCGGCCCAAGGCTGCGAGCCGCCCACGTTCTGGTTCTGGATTTCGAACAGCGACTCGGCATTATTGTCGGTGGCCCGCGCGAAGTTGTCCTCGAAGTTGGCCATCAGGTCGTAGGTGTAAGGCGCCTGGGCCTGGCCGTTAAGCTGCGCCAGCTGCTTGAAGATTTTTTCGGCCTCCACCCAGTTCTTTTGGTACACGTAGGCTTTGCCCAGCAGGCCCAGCGCCGCGCCCTTAGTAGCCCGGCCCACCCACGCGCTGGGGTAGGCAGTGGGTAGGCCCGCTGCCGCCGCCTGCAAGTCGCTCACGGCCTGCACCCACACGTCGGCCTCGGGCGACTGGGCCACGAAGTAGTCGGAGCGCTGCGTCGGCACTTTGGTGATGATGGGCACGGCCCCGAAGTTGGTGGCCGCCAGCATGTAGTTGAGCCCGCGCAAGAACTGCGCCTCGGCCACGTACTGTTTCTGCGCATCGGCAGTGAGGCCGGTGGCCGCCTGCGCCTGCTCCATCACCTGGTTGGCCCGGAAAATACCCGTGTAAAAGCCCGTGAAGATGGAGCCCGGCGTGCCGGTAGTGGGGTTGTTGGTGAAGGTAGACAGCTGGTACAAGTCCTTCACATCGTTGCGGATAAAGAAATCGTCGCCGCGGCCGTTCGTGGTTTCGATGCCGCGCACGCCGTAGTAGCCGTTATTTACATCGTGAAATACCTTGTAGGTAGCCGCCAGGCCCGACAGAAAATCGGCGTCGGTCTTCCAGAAAGTGGTTTGCACAATGGAGTTGGGGCTGACTTGGTCGAGGTCTTTGGTGCAGGCGCCTAGGCCCAGCGCCAGCAGCGAAGCGTACAGAAAGCGTTTCATAAAGGGTGGGAATTAGACGGTTAGAAGGAAACTTGCACCCCGAGCAGCGACGTGCGCGCCAGCGGGTAGGCCACGTGCGGAAAATCAACGCCCCGGTCGAGGATGCCCCCGCCCACGGCGCCCGCATTGTAGCGGCCTAGGTCGGGGTTGAAGCCGGTGTACTTGGTGATGGTGAACAGGTTATCGAAGCTGACGTAGAAGCGGCAGCTGGTCAGCTTCACGGCGCTCAGCAGGTTTTTGGGCAGCGTGTAGCCGAGCTGCAAGGTGCGCAGGCGCAGGTACGAGCCGCTTTCCAGAAAGCGGTCCGAGGTCTGGCTATTCAGGTTGGGGTCGTTGATGACGGCGCGCGGAAAATCGGTGTGGTGGTCGGGCGTCCAGGCGTTGAGGGTGGCCGGCGAGTAGTTGAATTCCAGGTTCATGCCTTCCAAATCTTCGCGGGTACCGTTGTAGATTTTGTTGCCGGAGGTGCCCTGAAAGAAGAAGCTCACGTCGAAGCTGCGCCACGCCGCGTTACTGCCAAAGCCGTAGGTAAACTTGGGGGTCGGGCTGCCGCAGTACTGGCGGTCGTCCTGGCTGATGATGCCATCGTTGTTGTAGTCCACGAACCGGACGTCGCCGGGCTTGGCACTGGGCTGAATCAGGTTACCATCGTGGGTGTAGGCGTTTATCTCGTCTTGGGAGTTAAAAATCCCCGCCGTCTTTATCAGGTAGAACGCCCCCACCGGCCCGCCGGCCTGCGTGATGGTGGCCGATGCGCCGTGGTGCGTGGGCTGCCCGCCCGAAATCTGCTGCGTGCCCGTACCCAGAAAATCGACCTCATTGTGAATGGCGGTAAACGTGCCGGTAACCTGGTAGGTAAACTCGCCTACCTGGTTGTTGTAAGTCAGGGCGGTTTCTATCCCCCGGTTCGTGATTTGGCCGGCGTTGATGTAGGGGCTGGTGCCGCTGGCGCCGCTGCTCAGCGGAATGGGCACTTGCAGCAGAATATCCGAGTTGCGGCGCACAAAGTAGTCCGCGGTCAGGTTCAGCCGATTCTGAAAGAAGCCCAAATCGGCGCCTACGTCGAAGGTTTTCGAGGTTTCCCACTTGATGTCGGGCGTGGCAAAAGCCGTTTGGATAGCGCCCGACCATAGCTGCTGCGTGGTGCCGATGACGTAGTTGGTGTTGGGCGTAATGAGCGGCACGTAGCGGTAGTCGGGTATCTCCTGGTTGCCCAAGATGCCGTAGCTGGCCCGCACCTTCAGGTTGCTCACTACCTTCTGCGCCGGCTGGAAGAAGGGCTCGTTCACAATGTTCCAGGCCAGGGCGATGGACGGAAAGTTGCCGTACTTATGCGCCGGCCCAAAGCGCGACGAGCCGTCGCGGCGGAAGGTGCCCGTCAGCACGTAGCGGTCGTTGTAGGCGTACACCAGGCGCCCTAGGTACGACAGCAGCACGCTCTCGTAGGCATTGCCCCCGCTGGCGATGTTGGTGGTGCCCGCGTCCAGCACCGCAATGCCGGTCGGCATGCCGCTCTTCGAGCCGCTCAGAATGTTGTACTTCGTGTCCTGGTAAGTGTAGCCGGCCAGGGCCTGCAAGGTGTGCTTGCCAAAGGCCCGGTCGTAGGCCACGGTGTGCTCTTGCAGGAAGTAGGACCGCTCGCTCTTGCTCTGCGCCAGGTCGGCATCGGCGTTGTTGAACAGCGCGCCTACCTGGTAAGGATAGATGTAGTCGTTGTACGAGCCAAACGTGGACGTGTAGCCAAGGTTGAGCCGGTATTTCAAGCCTTTAAAAAGCGAAACTTCCGCAAAGCCATTTAGAATAGCCGTCGTGGTTTGGGTTTCGGGCACTTCCAGGTTGAGCTGGGCCACGGGGTTGGCCACGTTCACGACCGGCCCCGAGGCCCCGCTGTAGCCGCCCACCGCCGTGGGGTCATACACCTGAAAGACTGGTATCATTTTCAGGGCCGAGCCCACGGGGTTGCCGCCCTGGCCGCCCCAGCCGCCGGCCATGTTGCGCCAGTACTCGCGGGTCAGGATAACGGTTTCGCCCAGGCGCACCCGGCCCTTGCTGAAGTCCGATTTCACGCGCAGATTCCAGCGGTCGTAGTCGGTTTTCTTCACAATGCCCTGCTGGTCGAGGTAGCCGCCCGACAGGTTGTAGGTGAAGTTGTCGCCGCCGCCGCTCGTGCCGAGGGTGTAGTTCTGCATGGGCGCGGTGCGGTAGATTTCCTTCTGCCAGTCGGTGCCCGCGCCGAGGGTCTCCGGGTTTTTGGCAATGTCGAGGCGGGGTAGGCCCGCGTTGTCGTGCGCCGCGTTGCTGACGGTGGCCCACTGCGAGGCATTCAGCACATCTAGCTTCTTCGCAATGGTTTGCAGACCATAATAGGCGTTGAAATCCATGCGATTCTCGCCCTTCTTGCCGCCCTTCGTGGTGATGAGCACCACGCCATTGGCCGCCCGCGAGCCGTAGATGGCCGCCGCCGAAGCATCCTTCAGCACGTTGAACGAAGCAATGTCGGTGGGCTGCAAGTTGTTGATATCATCGACCTGCACGCCGTCCACGATGTAGAGCGGGTTGTTGTTGTTGAGCGAGCCCGCGCCCCGAATTACCACCCGCACGCCCGAGCCGGGGTTGCCGCCCGACGATTCTATCTGTACGCCCGCAATGCGGCCCTGCAACGACTTCTGCACCGTGTTGGAGCCCTGCGTGCGAATGTCCTCCGCCTTTATCGAGGAAATGGCGCCCGTCACGTCTTCGCGCCGCTGGGTGCCGTAGCCCACCACCACCACTTCGCCAATGTCCTTCGTTTCATCGGCCAGGCTGATTTTCAGCGTCGTGGTCGGGCCCGTCACGGCTACTTCCTGCCGGGTGAAGCCCACTGAGCTGAATATCAAGGTGCTATTAGCCGGCACTTGCAGGCTAAACTCGCCATCGGGGCCGGTGCTGGCGCCGATGGTCGTGCCCTTCACCAGTACCGTCACGCCGGGCAGGCCGCCACCCTTGGCATCGACCACCCGCCCCGCCACCGTGATGTCCGCCACCACCGTCGTGGCGCGGCTAGAGCCGGCCGGGGTGATGACGTAATTGTTGGCGCGCAAGCGCTTGAAGCTCAGCCCCAGCTCGGCCAGCGTACGCGCCAGCTTTTCTTCCAGAGTGCCAGCTTCACTGGGTAGCAGCACGCGCTTATCGCCCACTAGGTCACTGTCGTAGGCAATGGTGCTTTTGTGCTGTTTTTCCCACTGCCGCAGCACTTGGCGCAGCAAAATGGTGGGCGCCGCGGGAGTAGTTGGCCCCTGCACCGGCTGGGCCGAAGCCAGCACCTGCGCCACGGCCGCTGAGCCGGGTGCTTGCAGCAGCAAGACCCCGGCCGTGAGGAGTGCGAAGCGGGCGGAGTGCCCACTAACCTGGGTAATCGTGTTTTTCATAAGAAGGGTGGGAAAAATGGGTAAGTGCTTAGGCAGTGGCTAGGAGTAGCTAGCTGGTGGCTAGTACCTAGCAGATATGTCTTCGGGTTGAGCGTTATTAAAAGCTCAGTCAGTCATGCTCTTACTAGACAAAACCAAGCGGTTTTGCTGGTGCTCGACGTGCAGGTGAAATGCCTCGGCGAGGTCTTCGCAGAGCACGTCTAGGTTGCCCATTGGGAAGGTGCCGGTGAACTTGCGCTGGCGCAACGCCGGGCTGGCTACCACCACTTCCACGCCGTAGGTGTCTTGCAGGCGGGTAGCCAGCTCAGCCAGCGGCGTGGCCTCAAAGCGTAGCTCATTGGTGGTCCAGCTCGTATAGGCAGTGGCCTGCACGGCCTTGTGCACCAGCGTGGTGGGGCGCTTATCGGATACTTGGAATAGCTCGCCAGGCTTCAGCACCACGGCGGGCCGGGTGCTATCGGCAAAGGCCACGCGCACCTTGCCCGATAGTAGCACGACTCGTCCTTGCGCGTGCCGCCGGTACACGGCAAACCGGGTACCTAGCACTTCCACGCGGAAGCCAGCCGTAGTATGCACCACAAAATGCTGGTTGTCGGGCAAGTGCTTCACCGCGAAAAACGCCTCGCCGTCTAGCCACACCTCGCGCGGGGCCGCTGCGTGCGGCGTGGCCACGTAGCGCACCGACGAGTGAGCATTGAGCGTGACCGTCGAGCCGTCGGGCAGCTGCACTACGCGCGTTTGGCCGTACGCAGTAGCATAATAAGCGGTCGCTACCCTGCCAGGCGACGACGGCCGGGGCCAAAGCCAAGCGGCCCCAGCCACGCTCCCCACCACGGCGGCCGCAGCGGCCCAGCGTTGCCACCGCCCAGCTTTCGGCGGGGCAAGGGCGGGGCGGCGGTCCACCCCCAGGCGGGCGTGGAGGTTAGCCCGCATCTGGGCATAATTATAGTCGGGAAATTCGGAGGCAGCAGGCGCCGCCAGCGTAGCCTCAGCTACCGAGTGGCTCATCCAAGTTTGGGCTTGGGCTTCATTGGCCGGGTCGGCTAGCCAGGCCCGCACGGCGCGCGCCTCGGCCAGCGTGGCTTCGCCGCGCACGTAGCGCACACAGGCTTCATAAGTAATAGCTATGGGCATAGGTGGGAGTAAGCGGGTCTTCGCCTAGTGAAAGCCTCGAACCTGCGCCTACCCCAACGGCTGCCGTAATTATTTTTCCTAAGGTCTAAAAAACCTTGTCCGAATTACCTGGAAACATCTTGATAAACAATGGGTAATAAAAAAGCCAGCTTGTAATTTTTTTTATAACATCTTGTAGAAAGCTTATATATTTACCCGCCATTCTCTGCCACCGTGTCTAGTTCCCACCCCCTTGAAAATCATCCAAGAATGCTCGGACCAGGTGTGTTTAGAGCGCCTTCGCGCGAACGACACCCAAGCTTTCGACCTACTGTTTGACCAGTACGCCCCCGAGCTGTGTCGCTTTGCGCACGGCTACCTAAAAAACCACGCCGATGCCGCCGATGCGGTGCAGGAATGCTTTCTTAAACTCTGGGAGCGGCGTCATTTCTTCGATGAAGGAATTATTTTCAAAGCCTATCTCTATAAGTCGGCTTACCATGCCGTGCTTAAGCAACTGCGGCGGCAGCGCTACTGGGTGTTTGAGGAATGCGGTGGGGAAACCTTAATTGACGAAGCGAGCCCTAATCAACTGGTAGAGTACCAAGAATTAGAAAAATTCTACCAAGTGGCAATGACGCAGTTGCCAGCTCGGCGTCGGCAGATATTTGTCCTAAACCGCCAGGAAGGACTTTCCTACGCAGCTATTGCTAAGGAGCTTAATATCTCCGTGAAGTGCGTGGAAAATCAGATGACACAGGCCCTAAAATTTCTAAAAGTATACTTTCAAGCACATGGCATGTCATTAGTCCTCGTACTATTGGCTGTGCCTACTTTTTAGTTCTGCTGCTTCTGAGGTGCTGACAATTCGGCTGCGTTTCTCATGACCAACCTGATACGACTGTACGCTCCCCTAGCGATTCACCTTAGAAGATATAGAACAATTTCAATCGTCAGGTCTGAAAATTGCCCGTTTAGCGAGCCGGCGTAGCATTAAGCGGGCCCTGGTAGCGCCCATTGCCCCAGACCAGTTGCAAGTCGGGGACCCGCATCTTGGCCTCCGCCAGCACCAGCCCCGACGGGGTCTTGCCTTACGGTTGCCCGCACGGCCAGTGGCAGGACTCCGGTATCGATTGATTCACTACATGACATTTACGGCCAGCTACTTGCTTGCCCATGCCGTAGCCGTAACAACCTCTTTTTCCGCCTATCCGGATGGACTGCACGTCGATGGCCCTGGCCGTAGGCTCGGCCGACTGTTTGGGCTGGCGCACGGCCCGGCGCAACCCGTCAAATGGCCCTAGGTGCCGTCCTCACGCTAAGCCTCGAACTGCTGGCAAACTATGCACCCGGGCAACAGGTGCCAGGCACAGCCCGCGCGAGCCTGATAAAAAATGGCGTTTAGCAACTCCTGCTCCGCCTGAAGCAGCGGCCGGCCGTAGCCATTAGTGCGCAGAAAGAGCTCAACAGGAGTCCATTCAGCAGCCGTTAAATCAGTTGGATAGACAGCGCGTAACATGGGCTAAAGATGCCCAGCGCTTTTATTTCCCAATATCCTCTTGGACTTGAATTAAGAACAAGTAAAAAATTTATATAGATAATGCATGATTCCGAAATCCGGATTTGCACCCTCCCCGTAAGTTTATAAAAATCAAGGGTTTTATCCTGATGGATACTCATTGCGCTTAGGATTGCCTTCAATGTGGGCATTGTCCGGCATCTTGGCCCTGTTTTCCTGCCGCTAGTTGCGCTTACCCTCCCCCTCTTGTTTGCTGGCCGAGAGAGGATATTTTGAGGTTTAGAGCCAGTTTTAATTCACCCATTTTTTTCATCTTTTACAAAATCCCACCACCTATGAGAAGTATTACCCGTCCTATTCTCCGCTTGTCACTAGGAGCTGCTGCGGCAGTGGGCCTATTGGTATGGAGTGGGCATGAAACCCGATTGGAGGCTTCTAGCCACCGTGAAGCCCCCTTGATTGCGGATGACCCCGTAGCCGACAACACGGACGTTTATGCTTTCCGTAGTCCGGACGACCCGACTAAGGTGACCATCATTGCCAACTACATCCCGTTTCAGCTACCGCAGGGTGGGCCGAATTACTACCATTTCGGGGAGAACGTTCGCTATGAGATTCACATCAAGAACAAAACGACTACTAGCGGCGACGACATCACGTACCGCTTTACTTTTAAGCGTACCAACGAAGACCCCACGACGCACTTTAACATTCGGCTGGGCAAGGAGAACTTAAAGACGACTTACACGGCTGAAATGAGCTTGGCCGGCGGCGCGTTTATCACCCTGGTAACGAATGGGGTAGTACCTGCTTACAACGTGGGGCCACGAGCTATTTCGAGCCCGGTAGGCTTGAACGCCCCAGACTATAATACGCTCATCCGCAACTCTATCCAGAGCTTGGCTAACGGCATGAAGGTGTTCTGCGGACCAGTCGATGACCCGTTCTTTGTTGATATTGGAGCTATCGAAGACCTAGGTAACGTTCGGCGCAATAGTGCGCGCGATGGCTTGTACCACAAAAATGTCAACTCTATTGCGCTGCAAATTCCGATTAGCATGCTGCAAAAGGATGGCAAAACGGTTGACCAAGCTGCTAATATTCTAGACTCTGACTACATCATCGGGGTGTGGGCTTCCGCTAGCCGCCCGGCGCTGCGTACGCTCGGTACGTTTGGTGTCCCAACTACTTCGGGCGACTACGTGCAAGTATCACGCTTGGGCATGCCGCTGACCAACGAAGTGGTGAGCCCTGTTGGCAGCAAAGATGAGTGGAACGGCCGGACGCCTTATAATGAGAACCGGACGTTCGACCAATATTTCACTAATCCTGAGCTAGCGTTGTATATGGATGACAGCAAGTTTGGCCCAGCCGTTCCTGGCTTTGCTGACCTGCGCATTCAAACTAAATCGCTGGGACAGTATGACTTCCGCAACGGTGCCAATGGCTTAGCTGGCCTACTCGGCAACCCCGCTACTACGGGCACGGCGTTCGCGCCAGTTGCCCAAGGAGGTTTTGGCGAGTACCTGCTGCGCCCGGCTATGCCGCGCTCGGTAGACTTGCTACCCATCTTCCACACGGGGGTGCCCAACCTGCGCCCGTACCAACTGGCTACTGGCAAAGGCGGCAATCCGCTGGCCGCTGGCAAGCCCTTCATCAACAACTTTTTGCCCATCATCAATTCTGAGGGCATTGGGGGAGATATGCTACGCCTGAACATGGCCGTGCCAGTTACGCCGCGCAATTCGCCTGACTTTAGCACTGAAGGGCTACTGTATGCCGCCGTAGTCGGCAATACCGACCCGCGCTACAACAGCACGACTGCGCTCCAATTCATCCCGAACATGGACGGTTTCCCCAATGGCCGCCGCCTAGAGGATGACGTAGTACGCATTGAGCTGCAAGCAGTAAGTGGCGTGGTACTGGCAGCCATTGGCTTGCCGTATGATGACAACCAAAGCGGCGTTCCCAACCCGTATTCGCAGCAGTTGCAAAACGTTATCAGCTTCACTACCGGCGTAGAAAAAAATGACACGACGCTGAAGGTTATGTTCCCGTTTGAGCAGATACCCTGGAGCGGATTTAATCCGCAATTGGGTGGCCCGGCGTACAATTCTCACAGCAACATGACCGTAGCGCAGCAAGGTGCTCGTAGCGCTGATGCTTCTACTCTAGGGCTGCAAGCTGCTAAAATAGCCGTAGCGCAGAACTACCCCAATCCGTTCACGGACCAGACTACCTTCCGGTATGATGTGTTGGCTAAAGCGCCTTTGACCATCACTATTTCGGACGTAGCCGGCCACCGGGTAGCAACCATTTTCACGAACAAGGTGCACGAGCCCGGTACTTACGAGGCCAACTGGCGCGTGCCAAACCTAAAGGCTGGCTTGTACATCGCGACGCTTTCAACCGGTGCTACCGTGTTGCAGACCGTCAGGCTGGTACATGGCGACAAGTAGACTTAATTAGCTGCTAATCGACTCTTGGTTAAGTATTAGCTAATTAACCCTACTTAAAATTGACGCAGGAAATAGCTAGCTGGTCCAGAATGGGGCCAGCTAGCTTTCCTGTTTAGTTGCTCTTGACTTCTCCTACCCTTCTATCTCTAACTGCTTTGCGTAAATACTTATACTCTATTCTACTGCTTAGCTTCGGCGCAGCCGTGGCGGCCTTACTCTTTTTCCGCAAGCCCGAACACCTTCCCGAACTAAAGGCCCGCCACGGCGACCTAGCTGCCGGTGGTGAGTGGGTAAATACCAAAAGCGCAGTGGCTGGTTTGCTAGCTGATTTGCGCGCCAATCCTGACGATACGAAAGCCCAACTCTTGCTAGCGCAGGCCTATATGCAGGAAGGCCGCATCACGGGCGACCATCCCTACTATGACATGGCCGCCATGAAGCTGTTGACTAAACTGCTGCTGCAAGAGCCCGAAAACTTTGAGGCGTTGTGCTGTAAAGCTTCCCTCAACCTTACGCAACACCACTTTTCCGAAGGGCTAGCAGTAGCGGAGCAAGCCTTGAAAATCAATCCGCACAAAGCCTTCGTCTACGGCTTGCTCTGCGATGCAAATGTGGAGCTAGGTCGCTACTCCGAAGCGGTGCGCATGGCCGACAAGATGAACGCCTTGCGTCCTGACTTGCGCGCCTATGCCCGGGTTTCGTACCTCCGGGAAATCTATGGCGACCTACCCGGCGCGATTGAAGCCATGACAATGGCTGCCAAAGCTGGCTACCCCGGCCTAGAGCAAACCGAATGGGCCCGCATCACCCTTGGTCACCTCTACGAAAACACCGGCGCTCTGCCCCTAGCCGAGCAGCAATATCAGGAGTCACTAGCCGAGCGGCCGGGCTATTCGTACGCGCTAGCTGGGTTGGGGCGGGTAGCAAAAGCGCGTGGCAATTATCCGGCGGCCATTGGGTACTTTCAGCAAGCCCGCGCGACGGTGAAAGACTACGCCTTCGCCGATGAACTGACCGACCTCTACCGGCTTAACCACGAGCCTGCTAAAGCCGAAAAAATGAGTCGCGAAGCTATTGCCTTACTCGCCAACGATGCCCAAGCTGCCGAAGATAACGAGCTAATCGGCCACTATGCAGACCGTGAGTTGGCTTATGCCTACTTGAAAACCAACGAGTTTGACAAAGCGCTGGAACATGCCAACATTGAATATGCCCGCCGGCCCGACAACATCGATGTGGAAGAAGCCCTGGCGTGGGTTCATTACAAGAGGGGCGAATACGCAGAGGCCGATATTCAGATACAGCGCGCGCTCCGGATGAAAACCAAAAACCCCACGCTGCTATGCCGGGCTGGCCTGATTGCTACCAAAACAGGCCGTACCGCCGCAGGCCAAGCGCTTATAAGAGAGGCGCTAGCGCTCAATCCCTACCTCAACATGGACCTAGCCGACGAGGGCAAACAACTACTAGCTATTAAATAGGTGTAACGCTCCGTTGAACGCGCCCTACTGCCGTCTGCTACCTTCCGAAATCAAGCGTACCGTTGCTATTTCGCGCTTCTCCATCCGCTATGCGTCGTTACCAGTTTGCCTATCTACTGCTAAAGTGCTCGGGCGCCAATGGACACGAAGCCAACGCAGGTTGAAAAGCTAAGAAAAGGCGCGTAGCTGGCGTTGGCCGTAGCGGCCGGTATGAGTAAAACACGCGATGGGTAGCCACTTACTGCACGGGAAGCACTGGCTCGGCCGCTGAGACGCGCTTACGCTAGGCGTAATAGCCGCTGACACTGCTGTTCGCACGCGCCAGCCCAGCAGATAGCGGTGAAACAATGAAGGTAAAGCATTCCATCGGCCCGCCGAATGAGAAAATACGCATCAGCGGAAAGTACTTCAGAAAATAAATGACGCCCAAAGGAATTTATAAGACCCCAATTCTACCGCTAATGACGTTATAGATCCTAGGATACATTCTATCTATAATTATAATTACAGATAACGTTAGTAGAAATATTGACATTGGATTTAGCCATAGCGCGTAGAACTGATTCATTTTTGTGATTTTTTTCATAGCAAAAGAAATCGCAAAAATAACTAGAGGATGATATAAATATATGGTAAGAGAATACTTTCGGCCTATTCTTGATAAAATGTTTTCCTTGTTCATTCTAATATTAAATGAAAGCATGAATATACCTATTGTTAAAAGAAAGGTTCCTAAGAGATACTCGTGATTAATCAGAACTGGCTTGCTTTGATTATATATGACAGAATTTTCAATAAACATTAAAGCTAAGCCAATCATTACAATTAAAACGCTAGAAACTAATTTGAAATTTTTACTTAGATTATATTTCGAATATAAAAAGCCGATGAATAAAAAGGGTATTGATATTATCAATTTCGAAAAGGACAAGTCTATATTTAAGGTGCTGAATGTAGCGTAGGGCCCAATAACTAGTGCTAGCGCTACTATGAAGAAGGCAATAAAAGCCATCGCTTTCTCCATTTTAATTGATATAACAAACCAAAGGCTAATGTAACCAATAATCATAGAACCAATAAACCATAGATGAAACCAGTTACCTAAAACTATTGACCTTATAGACAACACATCTTTTGCAGAGTAATATATTGTTTGCAAAGCTATAATAGAGTATATAGTATTTGATACTATAAATATGCTTAATAAATATTTTAGTGATTTAGTAAATTCAATATCTAAGTTCAACCTGCTCTTTTTTTCGAAGAAATAACCGCTAACTAAGAAAAAAAATGGAACAGCCCACCTAGCGCATAAGAAAACAGCGTTAGCAGTAGTATTGGTCAAAATCCCATCGAAGTGAGTGTGTAACACAATTACTGACAAGGCTCCCAAAGTTCGTAAAGCATCAATTGTATAATTTCTATTCTCAACCATGAATTTTTTGGTTATAGTAGCCTGGGAGATTGTCATTTTCTACTCAAAAGCTATTAGCTAGTAAATAGTACAATATCAATCCCTTTTAAATCTGGGCTGCCTTTTTATACAGTTTGATTAACTGTAGTTTGATAACGTCCGGATGAAATTTCTGCTCAGAACAACGTCTGGCATTCATCACTATAGCAAACCCAAGTTGCCTTTAGGTTTGTGAGGTAGGACAAAACTCAGAAGCCGTCCTGCACCTTTGACGTTGTTTTCGGACAACCACCCCGACGGGC
>JBPBPU010000088.1:0-24192 GCA_050954465.1 Janthinobacterium lividum | reverse complement strand
CGGGTTGCCCGTCGTGAACTGAACCGAGTTGGGCAGCGCCGTGCCCCCAGCCGTGCAGTTGGCCGCAATAGTTACCGTATAAGCGGTCAGCGGGCTCAGGCCCGTCAGGGTGATGGGTGAGGCAGTCACCGTGGAGGTGACAGGGGTGCCCCCGTTGGTCGGCACGTACGTTACCGTGTAGTTGGCCGTGCCCGCCGTGGGCGTGAAGTTAATGGTGGCCGTGGTACCCGTGATAGTGCCCGTGGCCAGCGTGGGTGAGGAACAGGTAGCCGAGGTAGTGACGCAGATGGTGAAGGCGCCTTGACTACCCGCCGAGTTTGCCCCGAAGGAGTACACGCGAACATAGTAAATAGTGCCTGGCGTCAGGCCCGTCACGGCCGCGTATTCCGCCTGGCCAGTATTGCCGTTCTGGCCGCAAAAGCTAGTGTTGCTAGGCAAAGTAGTCGGGCAAGCCCCGGTACGGATTTCTATGTCCGGGTCAAACCCGGTGAGGTTACTGGTTGGCGTCACCGTTACCGTGTGTCCCGTAGCAGTCGCCACGAAACTGTACCAGACGTCGTCATCGCCCACCCCACCACTACAGGTGGCGGCAGCCCCCAGCGAAGCGGTGGCATTTACGGTGGTGCCAGCAGTGGGAGTGCAAGTAGCACCCGCAGTCAGCGAGATGGCACCAGCGCAGTTGTCGTTGGCCGGGGCCTGGGCGGAGGCCGCCGTACCGAAGCCCAGCACGCAGGCCGAAGCCAGGGCCCAACGCCGCGCCCAGGAAGAAAGGAGGAAAAGTGTGTTCATGCAGGAAGTAAAAGTTGAATTATGTTTAGAAAAAATCTACATCGCACTCGGGGCACCGCCCGCTTTGGCCGGGCGGCCTGCCAAACGTACTCGCTAAGATAGCAACAGCCTGTGGCTCAAACCTCACAAAGATGAGATGGCCAACCGGCGTTTACAAATCCCTGCTTAAGTAAAAAACGATAAAACCAAAGAAGGCCTTTAGCTATTTGCTAAAGGCCTTCTGTTTTTGAACGTGGCAACAGTTGGGCCAACACCCCACGAGTAAGCCAGCGCAAAACAACTAGTAAAGCCGTTCCTAATACGCTGTAACGCTGTTTGCTAGTTACTGGCTATCTGAGCAAGTCGGGCTAGTATCAAGATTAATTGGGGTTTTTGTCCCCCCGTTGTCCCCTGAGCGGGGGACAAACCGTAGCTTTGAGTAGTCTCTACCCCTACCCGATGGCTTCCGTTTCCTTCCTGCTCAAAGAACCCAGCGCCACCAAGCCCACGCCCATTTTTGCTTTTGTGAGTTTCGACGGGCAGCGGGTAAAAATAGCTGCCGGGCTGCTTATCCTACCCAAGCAGTGGCTCAAAAGTGAGCAGCGGGCCCAGGTGCGCGGCTATGCCGCTAACGGCCCACTCAACGACGCACTGGACCTGGCCGAGCAGCAGCTGCTCGACTGCTACCGGCAGCACCGCGCCCAGGGCCAACTCCCCAGCACCGAGGCGCTGCGGGCCGCCGTGGCGCCGGTGCCGGCTGAAGCAGTGGCCACGGTGGCGGCCGTGAGTTTCTGGCAGCACCTCGATGAGTGGATAGAGCAGAAGCGGGCCGCCGGCCTGCTCAACACGGCCCGCACCTACGCCACGGCGGCCCGGCACCTGCGCGAGTTCGCCCAGGCCCAACGCTACGGCGTGGACTTCGAAACTATCACGGCCACGTTCGGGGAGCGCTTCACGGCCTACCTGGTGGGGCCTGCCCACCTGACCGATAACACCATTGCCAAGATTCTGACGCGGGTAAAGCTGTTCATGAAGTGGGCGGCCGGCCGGGGCCTGCACTCCAACGCCTACTACCCGAAGCTGAGTTGGGCGCGCCGCGAGCCCGACGTGATGACGCTCACGGCCGACGAGCTGCTGCACCTGGCCACGCTACCGCTGCCGGCCGGGGGCTACCTCGACAACGCCCGCGGGCTGTTCGTGTTGTCGTGCTACACGGGCCTGCGCTACTCCGACCTGGTAAGCATCAAGCCCGAGCACGTTCGGGGCACCACGTTGCGCCTGACGATGCACAAGACGAAGGACGTGGTAACGGTGCCCCTGCGCCCCGAGGCGGTGCTGCTCGTGGGCAAGGTGCTGGCGGGGGAGTTGCGGCCGGTGGCCAACCAGGTGCTGAACCGCTTTCTGAAAGAACTTGGGCACCGGGCCGAGCTGGCGGCACCGGTGGAGACGGTGCGCTACCGGGGCGGGGTGCGCGAGAGCAGCACCTTACCCAAGTGGCAGCGGCTGACCTGCCACACCGGCCGGCGCACCTTCGCCACGCTGGCGCTGGAGCAGGGCCTGCGGCCCGAGCTGGTGATGAAGATAACCGGGCACCGCAGCTGGGCCAGCTTCAAGCGCTACGTCAACGTGACGGCCGATGTGGTGAGCCGGGAGTTTCACCGGGTATATGGAGGCGGGGCAGTAGTGGCCGATAGGAGCAGTAATAGTAAAGGCTACCCCACAGCGTAGCTTTATAATCGCTAATTCAAACTTTAATCCGTTATGGGTAATAAGAAAACCAAACAGCACATTGTACCCAGAACCTACCTAAAACACTGGCGAATAGCTGAGGACAAGAACTTCGTATACATTGTTGACTTTCACAATAAACACAGAACTGGTGTACAAGAAGTTGGAGTAAATGACAAGGTTTTCAAAATAGAAAACTATTACAATGATAATTTATTCAAAAACCCGTACGCAGTTGAAGACATGTTAGGTAGCAACTTCGAGCCTACTTACGAAACTATAATGAATGAAATAAGGCAGGAGCAGTCTTTGTCTGAATCAGTTCGATTAAATATTATAAACTGGCTTTATATATCTAAAGCGCGTAGTCAGGTGATGCGCGATAACCCCGAACGAATGCTGAATTTTATGCTAAAAACTAACGAACGCTGGGGCGGAAAGGAGCTTGAATACTCAAAAGAAAAAGCAATTGAGGAACATGCTCGAAAAGCAGCAAAAAGGATACAACTTAGCATGTTTTCTGATATGCGGCAAGTGCAAGAGCTTCTATCGCTGTTCGTTGAAACACTTTTCGCAAAACATTGGCGAATCCTGAAATCAAGTCCAATCTTAGAGTTTTGGACAAATGATAATCCTGGTTTTTCACCTAACGTTATAGAGCGGTTTACAGCAATGCGCCCATTTCATCATGTGATGGAGATGAATGCTGGCTCAATCATTTACTACCCACTATCACCAAAGTACTGTTTAGAAATTACGCCTTTTGTAGAAGGAACGCCGCTTGACGTTTCCGGTGCTACAATGGAAATAAAGTTTGAGCAAGCATCCTTGCCATATATGGATTACATCAATTCAGGGGTTTTTCACACACGCCATCACCTCGTTATTGCAAATAATAGCGAGAGTTTGCAGCGCTGCATTAAGTGATTCACTGCTGCGTTGCTCAGTCAGCAGGTTACGATTCAGCACCTGAACTATCGGCGCGGCAAGATGGAGTAGTAAATGACAAAGGCCGCCCCACGGGGCGGCCTTTGTCGTGGGGCCTGGCGGCCGGGGCCATTGATGCCGACACCGGGTCGCACGCTGGGCGGCTTGGCGTTAGTGGTTGCCCTGGGCGCGATAATCAGCCAGCCGTTGCTCGTGCTCTTCGTCCGACAGGGCTTCCTCTTGCCGTTGCCTGTCCTCCACCTGCTGCTCGTGTAGGTTGTCCTCCTGGGCAGGGCTTAAGGGCGGGGTAAGCGCCTCGTTCATCATACCCAGGAAGGCCCTCAATTCGGGCGAGTCGCCCGTTTTGGCTAGATACTCGCCTAGCGCATGAAACACGGCCACAACGCGCTCGTGGTGGGCAGCGGCTTGCTGATACTCCGCTTCCCGCTGCTGCTCGTGCTGTAGCGCCTCGGGGGAAACGGAGAGGCCTGCTACAGTTGCATTGCCACCGGCAGTGACCTGATGCGGGGGTTCGTGGGTTGGGGCGGGCTGCTGGGGCACGAGCATCTGCCCACGGCCGAACAGCAGCCAGTTAGGGCTTACGCTGGGGTAGCCCGTCAAAATTCTTTGCAGCACCTCGAAGCTGGGCTTGCTCTGCCGGATTCCAACAATGCCAGCCAATAACCCGGACTGTAGCCCAGCCGCACGGCCGAAAGCCGTCTTATTGCCTGATGTAAAGTGAGTTATGAGTTGCGAAATGCGTTCACCCACCGTCCCTTGTTCATTAATCTCTAACATCTGCTACAAATTTTTTAAGAGTTGTGTGAGTAATTCGTACAACTCTTACTACTTTTACAATTGTTAGAGCTGTATCACACAAGTGTACGACGCATTACGCACAATGAGCGAAAAACTGAAACTCAGTGGCCTGCTGCCTCGTGGCGAAGCCAAAGCAATTGCGGCCCGCTTGGGCCTTACGCCTGGCTCTGTGAGCGCGGCGCTGCACCGCGCCCACCCAGGCCACCCGGCAGTGCGCGAAGCCCTGCGCGTCGTGCGCGAGCTGGGTATTGTCGAAGCTGCCCAAACGCTGGCCACCCTCAAAATAGCTGCTTAGCGCCCCGTCCTGCTCATGGAAGCCATCATCACCCAGGGTATCACCTACGCGCAGCTTTTAGAGGACCTGCGCGCCCTCATTCGTTTTGAGTTGGCCCAGGCTACGCCCGTCGCTGGGGTAGCTGCTGGCCCAGCAGCCGACGAGCTGCTGACGGTGCCCCAGGCCGCCGCGCTACTCGACGTGTGTGTGGCCACCATCCACGAGCATAAGCGCACCGGCAAGCTGCCGTATACAAAGCTGGGCGGCCGCACCTACCTCAAGCGCTCCGACCTATTGAGCGCCGGCACTCAGGAGCAGCGCACCCAGAAACCCAGCCGCCCAAAGCGGGCGCCCTCTTAATCGGACTAGCTGGAATTGAAATGTAAGCAACCAGTCACCGCTCACTTCAGGGTAGCGCGCTTCAATCGAACCTGACAGGAACACCTCAGGCCCTCCCCCACCTGCCGCCCACATCACGGATTTTACGCCCTGCCGGCAGCCCCGGCCTGGCTACTGCCTTGCCCATTTCTTACCCCTACAGCCCTATGCCCCCACGCCCACCACCACCCCTGCCCACACCCGCCTAAAACGCACGAAGCCGGTGGGTCTCTACCCCACCGGCTCCTAAAGTGCTAAGTGCCTAACTCCAACACTCAAATTCTACCGCAAAGATATGCGCCGTTCTCAGATTCTCCCCGCCTCCTTGCCCGCGCCCACGGTGCCCGCCACCAACGCCCAGCGCCAGGCCTTGCGCGAGCTGGCCAGTAAGATGCACCCGGTGCACCGTTCCCGCATCCTCAACGGCTTGGCCGCGCTCACCTACGCCCAGGCGGTGAAGCAGGTCGGCCACCACTACCTGCTGGCCACGCGCCAGCTCGGGGATTACAGCCGCTCCTACGTGGTGCCCGACAACACGATGGGCGCCGTGTTGCCCCAGGGTTCGCTCGTGCTGCTGCGCTCCGTCAGCGCCGACAGCCTGAATGTGGGCGAGCTGGTGCTGTGCACCGATAAGAACGCGAACGCCTCCCTGCTGGGCGTCGTGCGGCGGGTGCGGCCGGGCCGCTTCTACAACGAGCGCCGCCTGGTGCTGGCCCAGGCCCAAGCTGAGCATACGCTGTGGGCCGTGCGCCCCTACCTCTTCTGGTACCGCCTCGACATTATTTCCCTGGCCTGCTAACTCCCACCCTTATGCTTGCGCTACCTATAACCCCCTGCCCCGGCACCGCGCCCCTGCGCGAAGTGGGCCTACCCTGGCTCACGCCCGAAATCTGGAACAACCCGCCGCTGGGCTACGGGGGCCACAAACTTATCTGGTGCACCGCCGAAGTGCAGGACAACAGCATGGCCCCGCGCTTTCCGAAGGGCTGCACCGTCAATATAGCGCCCGTACACGAGCGCAAAAACCTGGTAGTGGGCAAGGTCTACGTCTACGATGGCCACCACCCGCTAACGGGCGCGCCGTTTTGCCAGTTGGCGCGCCTGGTGAGCATCCACGCCACCCACCTACTGGTGCGGGCCGATAACGTGCCCACGCTCACCGTGTGGCCGCTGCGCCTCGACGAGCGCACGGCCGTGTGGGACTTGCGCGAAGTAACGCACTACCGGCGCTGGCCGCTGCCCGAGGCAGAGCAGGAAGGAGGTGCCCGTGGGTAGTTTTTCCAACACCCTCAAGCGCCGCCTCGTGGGGCACCCGCCCCGCCCTGAGCAGGCGGCTGCCCTACCGGCCGACGAGCTGCAGCTGGCCCTGCCCGACGGGCGCAAGCTCTGGGCCTACCGGGTGCCCCGCGCTGGGTGGGGCCAGCTGCCGGCTGGCACCCAGCTGCTGCTGATTCGCGCTTGCCGCCAGCACCTGCCCTGGGTGCGGGCTGTGGAGATGGCCCAGGTAGAGCAGAACCGCCTCGACGGGCCCGGCCCGCCCTGCCTGGTGCTGGCCTGGGGCTGGCTGCCCGAGGGCCAGCCCGACACCCGCCCCGGCACCATCCTGCTGCCGCGCGAGCTGGCCACGGTGCTGCGCTACGAAATCCGCGAAACCGGCTGCCCCGACGTGGTGGCCACCATCAACCCCTTGCCCAACTAAGTATGCTGGTTAGTTTTTATCCCAACCCGTTGCAGCCTGGTGCTGGGGAAACCCAGGAGCTGCCGGCGCTGCTCGACGGTATCCGCACCGGCCGCTGGGCCCAAGCCGTGAAGCAGGTGCGCGCTGCTGCCAGTAGCGCCGCCCGTAGTGAGGCTAAGAAAGCCCTGCCGGCCTTCACCGCCTCGGGCACGTTCAGCACCCGGCGCGAGGCGGGGCTGCTCGCCCACTCGGGCATGCTGGCCCTCGACCTCGACGCCAAGCAAAACCCGGGGTGGGACGTGGGCCAGGTGCGGGCCCAGCTCGTGGGCGACTCCTACACCTACGCCCTGTTCACGAGTGCCGGCGGGGCGGGCCTGTGCTGGCTGGTGCTCGTGCCCCCCAGCGCCGCCACCCACGCCGACAGCTTCCGGGCCCTGCAGGCCTACGCCCGCGACACCTACGACCTGGCCGTGGACAGCCTGCCCGACGTGAGCCGCCTGCGCTTCGTGAGTTGCGACCCCGAACTGTACCACGCCCCCAAGGCCGACGTGTTTGAGGCGCTACTGGCCCCAGTGCTCAAAGCCCCGGCTTGGCCCGCACCGACGGTGCCCCCATCGGCACGCCCGCTCGATACGGAGGCGGCCCTGGTTGCCGTGGGCGTGCAGCTGGTGCGCAACGCGGCCGATGGGGCCAAGCACTACGCCGTGCGCGATGCGGCTTTTCTGCTGGGCGGCTACGTGGGCTCGGGTTTCGTGGGCGAGGCCACGGCTTACGAAGCGCTGCTGGCGGCCATCGGCAACCGGGAGAACGTGGCCGACCTTAAAAACGCGGAGCAGGCTATCCGCTCGGGCCTGGCCAAAGGAGCCCAGAAGCCGCTGCTGCCCGACTGGCTGCAGATGCGAGTGCGTAAGGAACTGCGCGAGTCGGGCGGGGGCTCGATGGCCGTGCAAGCGCTGGCGGCCCGGGAAGCGGCCGCGGCCCACCTGCCGGCCGCCGGTATTGAGGCAGCGGTGCAGGAGATTGCCCAGGAGCAGGCCCAGGCCCCCACGCTGCTCACGTTCTGGCGAGTGGTGCATAAGGAAGGCCGTAAGCGCGACCAGGACACCTACACCCTGCAGCTGAGCCCCGATAAGTATTTGGAGTGGCTGGCCGAGTCGGGCTTCTGCAAGTACCGGGTGGGGGAAGGGGCCTACGCCACGGTGCGGGTGCGGGCCAACGTCGTGCACCGGCAGGACAGCGGCCAGCTCAAAGACTTCATGAACGCCTACCTGGCCACGCTGCCCTTTGAGTTCGACAACGTGTACCGGCCGCTGCTCAAAGACGCCGTGCGCGCCCAGGATAACCGCCTCTTTGACGCCCGCTTCCTGCAGAACCTGCCGGGCCTCTCGGTGGAGCTGGTGCGTGACGCGCCCACGCTGGCCTACCTCTTCTACCGCAACGCCGTGGTGGTGGCTACCAAGGACGGGCCCGAGCTGCTGGGCTATGAGCAGCTGCCGGGCCTGGTGTGGGCCGAGCAGCTTATTGCCCGCGACTTTACGCTGCTGAGCCAGGAGGAAATAGAGGCGGGGGAGTTTTTCCGCTTCCTGTGGAACCTGGCCGATAGGAAGCCCGAGCGCCTGCGGCTGCTCTTGCTACTGCTGGGCTACTACCTGCACGGCTACAAAGACCCGAGCAACCCGCGGGTGGGGGTGCTGCTCGACGAAGGCATGGGCCCCGATGGCCAGGCCAACGGGGGCACGGGCAAGAGCTTGCTCTTTAAGGCCCTCGGGCACCTGCTCAACGTGGTGGAGGTCGACGGCAAGGGCTACGACCCGCGCAACGCCAAGGCGCTGCAGCAGGTCACGGACGCCACGCGGGTTATTTTCTTCAACGACTGGGACGCGCACCGTATCCCGTTTGACCGGCTCTTTAACATGGCCACCGACACGCTCACGGTGGAACGCCTCTACACCGGGCAGCAGAGCTACGACTTCGCCGTGAGCCCCAAGATTGGCCTGGCCACCAACGGCGTGCTCACGGGGCAGGGCGGCAGCCACGAGCGCCGCAAGTATGAGGTGGAGATTGCGCCCTACTACGGCCCCCACCGGCAGCCCCGTGACGAGTTCGGCCATAACTTCTTTACCGAGTCCTGGCCGGCCCAGGAATGGGCGCGCTTCGACGCCCTAATGGTGCACGCCTGCTGCCTCTACCTAGGCACCGGGGGCAAGCTGGCGGCCCCCGCTTCCCAGGGCCTGCAGCAGCGCCGCCTCGTGGCCGCCACGAGCGCCGGCTTCGTGGCCTTTATGGACAGCCAGCCCCGTGGGGTAAAGCTCTACCGCCCCGAGCTGCTGGCTGCCTTCGTGGTAGCTGAAGGCTACGATGGCAAGAGCATGACGCCCCACCGCTTCGGGGCCTGGCTAGCTGCCTATAAGCAATTCAACACCGACTTTGAGAGTGGGCAGGAGCGAGACGGGCCCTTGCGGGGGCAGCGATGGATACTACTGGCCCGCTCAGCTACTGAGTGAACTGGAACAGTTGGAACACTTCATTTCCTCTGTACCCCTACCTCCTTTCTTTTTGCTCTTTTTTTATACTCACTAAATTAAGAAAAAGGGAAAGTACAAAAAATAGGGGTTTGGCATACAGAGGAAATGAAGTGTTCCAACTGTTCCACCTGCCGCTCTGAGCCCGACACGTCGCCCGTCAGCCCTGACACCCCAGCCCCAAAATGGCACACTTGGCACAGCAAAAAAGGCCGTGCGTCAGCTCGTCAGCTTGCTCGATACCGAACATACCGAACAGCAAAAAAGGGGCTGCGTCAGCCCGTTGCTGGCTTCGCGCTACTGCACCAATCAAAACCAGCAGTAACGTGCTGGAAATCAATCATGCGCCGCCCCTGTCAGCCGCTGCCCCTGTTGACAATTGTTGACATCAAAACCTGACAAAACCTGACATTATTTTACCCCCGCTACCCTGCCGCTTTTCTGCCCATGTTCACCCCCGTAGCCGTCACGTTCCCCCGCACCCGCAACCCCGACGCCCCAGCCTGCTACCCGTGCCCCTGGCCGGTGCCGCTGGTACAGGAAGCGCCGCCCGTGCGTACTACTTATTCGTCCACCGACCTGCTGCGGGCGGCCCAGCGCTGTGCCGAGGTGGCTCAGGTGCACCCCACTTGGCCCCAGTCGCGGGTACGGGGCACTGTGGCCCGTGAGTTGAACGTGAGCACCGTCACCTTACGGTATCTGCTCTCTAAGGCTGCGGCGCTGGAGCAGGGACCGACACCCCATGCCGACGCCCCGGCACTGGCTGCCTGACACCCCACCGTCAGCCCGTCACCTGTTAAGGATTGTTAAGGTTTTCAGGCAAGAACCTTATAAAACCTTAAACTTTTGCCTGTTTCTGCCCGACTGCGCCCCACCCCGTCAGGGCCGCCCGTCAGGGCGTCAGGGCTCAGATTGTTGAAGATTGTTGAGACTTTTCCGCTTTTTCCCGTTATGAATCCCCTCTCCTGGCTACTCACGAAACTCCGTCGCCCTGCTACCCCGTCAGCACCGACGCCCCGCCTGTCAGCACCCACCTCCGCCTGTCAGCACCCACCTCCACCGGTGCCACTCACTGAGGCCGAGCGGGCCGCCCGTGCTGAGCAGCGTGAGCAGGAGTTTATGCTGGGCCTGGCCGAGCAATTCAGCCGCGATGTGGAAGAGAACCGCGACATGGCCGGCGCGCACTCGACCGAGTTGCTGCGCCTGGTGTCGCAGCTGCGCCACAACCGCCGGGACCAAGAACAGGCCCGCCAGTGGGGCCACGTCGAGGAGGAGCTACGCCTCGTCACGGAGGCCCGGGAGTTGGAAGCCACCGCGCAGCACCACGTTTGGCTGCATGTGCTCTGTGAGCAGTACGGGCGCGCCATCGGCACCAAGCTCAGCCAGCACCAGATAGAGCCCGGTATGACGGAGGAAATGGTGCTGGCTGTCTTTGGGGCCCCGGCCGAGGGCGCGCTGTCGGTATCGCTCGATGACCCGGCCGTGCTCGTCTACCGCTACGGCAGCCCGACAACGGGTACTATCATCGCGCTACGTAACGGCATGGTGAGGCAGGTGCTGCCGGGTACCGTCAGCTTCGCCAAGCACTTTTACGAGATGCCCGACGTGCTCGACTGCTAATGCCCACGGGCATAGGATGGAGATGCTGGCTAAATCTAGTTACGTTTTTAGCAACTTAGCTGCGCTTTTGTTCCCTGCCACTTGTGAGCCTCCTGACCCGGCCGGAACTTGGGAGCTATGGCTGACCAAGACAACACTATTTTAGTAGAGCTACAGCTCAATTCCGCCCAATTCAAGCAAGAGCAGACGCGAGCACGCCAGGCGCTGGCTGAACTCGTGCTGAGCATGGAGGCCACCAAGAAGAAAACGGCCGAGCTGGAGGCGGCCCGCAAAGCGGGCACTGTGGCCGACACCGAGTACTCCCGGCAGTCGGTTGAACTGCGCGAGGAGTTGAACAAGCAGCGCGCCGAACAGCGCGAGTTGGAGAAGGGCCTGCAAGCCAGCCAGAAAGCCCACAGCGCCGCCGCCGGCAGTGTCGAGCAATTACGGGGGGCGCTGGCGCAGCTCGGGGCCCAGCAGCAACAGGGGGCCGAGGCCAGCCAGCAGCAGGCAGCCAGCACTCAGGCCGCCGCCGGCTCCATCGCGGCGCTGCGGCAGCAGCTGGCCGGCCTGGAGGCCAAGCGCGAAACCCTGGCACCCCTCTCCAAAGAAGCCGAGGAGCTGAGCGCTGAAATACTAGAAACCAAGTCGCAGCTGCAACAAAGCCTGGGCGTCATCGACGAGTGGGGCGAACGAGTGCAGAAAAATATTCGGCGCGAGAACTTTGATACGGTAAGCGACGCCGTGAACGGCCTGGTTTCAGCCACGGCGGCGGCCAACATCATTTTTGGGGACAACGCCGACGCGGCCAAGGCGCAGGCCAAGGCCCTGCAGCTGATGGCGCTCAGCCAGGAGGCCAGAAATATTGCCATCGGCATCGGCAGTGCCCGCGAGGCCGTGAGCATTGTGCTCACCAAGGCCAAGAACGTGCTGCTGCGCGAGGCAGCGACGGTAACGGCGGCCGCCGCCATCAGCACCGAAGCCCATGCCGCCGTGGCCGGAGCTGACGCTGCAGCCATCGAAGCCCAGGCCGGGGCTGCTGCCCTCAACGCTGAGGGGCAGGCCGCCAGCACCGCCGCCACCGTGGGAAACACTGTCGCCACCGAGGCGCAGGCCGCCGCCACCGGCAAGGCCAGCATTTTTCAGGCGCTACTCAACCGCGTGATGCTGCTTAGCCCCATCGGTTGGCTGGTGCTGGCCGTAACTGCTTTAGTGGGCGTGTTCCTGGCTTATGCGGGCGCTTCGGATAAAACGAAGCAGCGAGTGCAGGATTTTGCCAAAGCGCTGCTGCTCTTCACCAACCCCATCGGGCTGGCAATCGTGGGCATCAATGCGCTGTATAATCGCTTCGAAGCTGTAAGGAGCATCCTCGACCCGCTTATTGCGGGCTTCAAGCAGGTAGGGGCTGCCATTGGGGAGAAGGCGCAGGCCCTTGGTGAGTACATCGGCCTGCTCGACAATGCAGCGCAGCGGGCTGCCAAATTGAGTCAGCAGGAGTTAGCCCAGGCGGAGAAGCAAATAGCCCTCTACGATGCCCAAGCCAAGGCCCAGGAACTGGCTGGGCAGCGCATCGAGAACGTGCGCGCTACCCAGCGCAAGGGGCTGGAGCTGGCCGTAGAGGCCCAGCGCAAAGCCAACGCTACCCAGGCCACGCTCGACGCTGAGGCACTGGCCGGCATTGCCAAGAAACAGGCGGCAAAGGTGGCTCTCTCCGATAAGGAGCAGGAACTACTCAATAAGTCAGTGGAGAATGCGACCAAGCTAAAAACGACTGAAAACAACCTGAACAGCTTTATTCTGGAAGGCATCGAGCGCGTGCGCGCCGCCCGGGCCCAGGCCGCGGCCGACATGGAAACCAACGCCCAGCGGTCGGCCGACGCCAGCCGCCGGCAGATTGAAGAGTCGATTGCCGACCGCAAAGCCGCGCTGCAGTCCAAGCTCAGCTACCTCGACCGGGAGCTGGCCGCCGTTCGTATCAATTCAGAGGAAGAGGTAGAATTGCAGCGCCAGCGCCTGGCCACCCAGCGCGACCTTGCCCTGCTCAACCTGGGGCCGACGCTGGCCCAGGAGCGGGCGCTACGGGCCCAGAACCTCGGGCGCATCTTGGCCGACCAGAAAGCCAGCGAGAAGCTGGCGTTGGCTGCCAACAACCTGACAGAAGAGCAAAAGCAGCACATTCAAACCGAGTTTGCCAACAAGGCTGCCGACACGCGCCGGGCCTTTTCTACCGAGCAGGCGCAGCGGGAGGTGAGCGCCCGGCAGAATATCGTAAAGGACGCCAACGCGGCCCTGACCACGCTCAACACGAACCACGTCCGGCAGGTGAGCCTCGACAGCCTGCAGGCCGAGCAGGAGCGCAACACGGCCAGCCTGGCGGCCAACAAGCAGGCGCAGGCCGAGCGCACCGCCCAGGCCCTCGAAGCCACCCAGCAGCAGCTCGAAGAGGAATACCAGATGCAAAGCCGGGCGGCCGAGTTGGAACGTGAGTTAGCCCTGGCCAGCCTCGACACGCGCAAAGACAACGCCGCCGCCGAGCTGCGCATCCGGGCCGAGACCAACCGCAAGCTGGCCGAGTTGAATGCTGGCCAGGCTGACGCGGCCCGCCAGCGCCGGGCCAGGGAGCTAAGTGAGGAGGCCCAGCACTACACCCTGCTGGCCGACGCGATGCTGGCCGGCCTCAACCAAGGCGAGCAGCAGCAGGCACAGGCCAGCGAAGCCTACAAACAGCAGCGCATTGCGGCCCTGCTCGATGAGCAGGACGCCAAACTAGCCGTAGTGGCCGCCAGCAGCCAGCAGGAGGCTAACATCTTGCTGGATACCGAGAATAAGCTCAAACAGATTCGGCAAGATTCGGCGCAGGCTCAACTCGACTTGTTGAAGGCGCAGACGGAAAAAGTGGCTTCCGTTATCACGGGCTCGCTTAATTCGCTAGCAGCCATCCAGGACGCCGACAGCCAGGCCAAGCTCGCTCGTATTGATGCGGAGATGAACCAGGCGGGCGTAAGTGCGGCCCGGCATGAGGTGTTGGAAAAGCAGAAACTGCGCGTAGAGAAACAGGCGGCAGAGCAGCGTAAAAGGATTGCCCGCGCCCAGGCAGTAGTGCAGTTGGGAACCGCAATTCTTCAAATCCTCTCAGAACCTTCGGTTCTGCCCTCGCCTCTAGCGGAAATTGTCAAAGCGGCCGAAATAGCCGCTGCCACCGTCACGGCTTACGCACAGTTCAAGGCTATTGATTCGGCCAAGTTTGCGCGGGGTGGCGTTCTCAGCGGGCCGAGCCACGCGAATGGTGGCATCCCCTTATTTCACCGTCGTACCGGCCAGCCGTTGGGGGCCGAGGCCGAAGGGGACGAGATTATTTTAACAAAGGGGGTGTACCGCCACCCCACCCTACGGGCGCTGGCCTCAGCTCTGAACGTGGCGGGCGGGGGCAATCCGCTTGTTAAGGCGATGGACATACCAGCCAAGTATATGGAGGGGGGTGTGGTATCCAGTAGTGCTGAAATACTCCCTCAAATCCTCACCGGGGGCGTGGTGGTGCATACCCCGCCCATTGATTACAACCGGCTGGCAGCCGCCACCCCGCCTATCGACTACGAGCTGCTGGGCGAGGCCGTGGCCCGGCACGTGGGCCCGAAGTTCGAGAGCGCAGCGCGGGCACTGCCCCAGCAGAAAATAGTAACTACTGAACTGCGAGACGAACTGCGCAAGCTCGACAAACGAGATAGCGAAACTAATATTTAGCTGTGCGCCTTGTCGACGCCCAGCTTTACACGCCAGCGTCGTGACGTTGGCCATATACGCCTAGCGGGCACTGTCTACGGGGCGCTGCAGGTAATGGAGCAGCAGGTGTAATGTGGCTGGCTACCGCTTAGCTTGCTTAGCCGCTGGTTTCTTGATAGGGTGAGTACGATTATACGCTTCTACTGCCTTGCGTTGTTTGGCAATAACCACCTGCATGGAATCGTGCTGCCGCTGAAAAGAAAGTTGGTCGTTTTCTCTATCCTGCAGTAATTGCAAATGACTACGTACTGCTTCAGCAGTGGCCTTGCGGGACACAGCGTCTAACGAATCCTGTTTCCGTCGCAGCACCCGCCAGGAGTCATCTGGCTTGTAGCTAGAGGGTGAGGGTGCCGCCTGGCCGTGGGCCGAAGCGAGGGTGAGCAGGCAGAGCAGGGCGGCGAGTAGCGTTTTCATGGGGCCAAACTACGCGACGTGTGCCGGATTGAGCTGGCGCTAAGGCTTGGTGCCTGAGCTACCCCAGCCCCAACGAAACAGGGCCGCCCGCTTCACGACGTGACGGCCCTTTGAGAAACTGTTTTCTCACTGCGGCAGCTCTAAGGCTGTCTGCTCAGTCACCTCGCTCTGATTTCCCTCTAATAGCCCTCGCTCTAATTCTTCAGGAGAAATATGCCCGCTTACACCTTCCTCTGCTTTCTTGGTCAATAGGTATTGCGTAGCCTCATTCATCAGGTGTGGTTGTTCCTGTCTGATAAAGCTTAGCAGTATCAATGCATTTCTCTGCATTGATACGAAATCCATTCCACCCATGGTGAATGCAGTAATAAATGCTGAAGTGTCTTGCGTTATCCTCACTTCCTCCTCAAACTTAGCTAGCAGTGATACTTTCTCCCCTTCCAGCACCCCAGTAGAACCAGGCTTTTTACTGGGGTGATTGTCATCCAATTGGCTACGCCGGTACTCTACCCACAGCGCGGCAGAACGTTCCGGATTGCCGGTAGCAGCGAGTTTTGATACTCTCTCCTTTATCAGTTCCTCTATTTCCTGCTGGGGGGTTACTTGGAGTTGAGAGTTATCCTCTGAGGGTTGATTCTGCATTTTAGCGTTATTTAGAAGCTTTAGTTGAACTACTAATGGAGTGCAAATCTGACATACAGTTCAACTATTCAAGCATCTTTGTCCCCCCAACCGTCCCCCTGAAAAGCAAAAACGCCCCCAGCGCAATGCTGAGAGCGTTTTTAGTGGCAACAGTTGGAATCGAACCAACGACACCAGCATTTTCAGTGCTGTGCTCTACCAACTGAGCTATGTTGCCGGGGGTTTCCCAGCGCCGCCAGGCGGCTTGGGGGCACAAAGGTACTCAACGCGACCATTGACGCAAGTTTTAGGCGAAAAAAATTCGGGGAGCGCAGGGTCGAAGGGTCAAAAAATAGTCGTCATGCCTACTACCTTGCGGCGCTATCCCCGCCCGGCCGCTTACCTTTACCGCTATGCTGCAACCCATTCTTTTTGCGCTGCTCCTGCTGGCAGCCTTCGGCCTGTTTGCCTGGCAGGTTCAAAAAATCCGGGCTAACATTCTCATCGGCCGCGCCCGCGATATGAGCGGCCACCCGGCCGAGCGCCTCTCCAAAACGCTGCTCGTAGCGTTTGGGCAGCAAAAAATGTTCAAGCGCCTCACGCCTGCTTTGCTGCACCTGGTGGTGTACGTAGGGTTTCTGGTCATCAATATTGAGGTAATCGAGATTATTATCGACGGGCTTTTCGGCACCCACCGGGTGCTGAGTTTTCTGGGGCCGGTTTACAGCGTGCTCATGGCTACCAATGAGCTACTGGCTGCCCTGGTTATAGTGGCTGTAGCGGCCTTCTGGTGGCGGCGCAACCGCCGCTCGCCCCTACCGCGCTTGACCGGCCCCGAACTGCGCATGTGGCCCAAGCTCGATGCCAACATCATCCTCTACATCGAAGTGGCCCTGATGCTGGCGTTGTTCTTTATGAACTCGGCCGACATCCGCCTGCATCAGTTGGAGAACAAGCCGCTGCCGGGCGCATTTCCGGTGAGCAGCCTGCTGGCCCCGTTGCTGCCGGGCGGCAGCGTGGGCCTGCTACACGAGCTGGAGCGCACGGGCTGGTGGCTGCACATCACGGGTATTTTGCTGTTTCTCAACTACCTGCCCAGTTCCAAGCATTTTCACATCATCCTGGCGTTCCCGAACGTGTGGTACTCGCGCCTGGTGCCGCAGGGGCAGTTCAGCAACGTGGAAAGCATCACCCACGAGGTGAAGGCGATGATGGACCCCAGCTACGAGGTGCCCACGCCGCCCGTCGGCCCCGATGGCTCGGCGCTGGCTCCTACGCCTTTCGGGGCCAAGGACGTGGACGACCTACCCTGGACCAGCCTACTTAATGCGTACTCCTGCACCGAATGCGGGCGCTGCACCTCCGTGTGCCCGGCCAACCTGACCGGCAAGCTGCTCTCGCCCCGCAAAATTATTATGGACACCCGCGACCGGGTAGAAGAGAAGTACAACTCGCCGCTCATTTTTCACCCCAACGTGTACGGGGCCGAAGCCAAGCATGAGCCGATTACTGACTTGGCCGAGGCTACTCTGCTGCGCGGCAAAGTGACGCCCGAGGAGTTGTGGGCCTGCACCACCTGCAACGCCTGCGTCGAAAGCTGCCCGGTGAATATCAACCCGCTGGAAAGCATTATCGAGATGCGCCGCTTCTTGGTGCTCGAAGAATCGGCCGCGCCCAACTCGCTCAACGTCATGTTCTCCAACATCGAAAACAACGGCGCACCCTGGGCCTTTTCGCCCTCCGACCGCCTCAACTGGGCCGACGACCTGTACGTGGCCGAGAAAGCATAGCTATCTGGCTTTTACTGTATTATAATTTTCTGTATTAATGGCTATTGATTCTGTTGCCCCCACCAAGCGCCAGCTTACCGTACCAACCGTGGCCGACCTTGCGGCGCAGGGCAAAGTGCCCGAAATCCTATTCTGGGTGGGCTGCGCCGGCGCATTCGACGACCGCTACAAGCGCGTGACCCGCGCTTTTGCCAGCATCCTGGAGCACGCCGGCACCGACTACGCCGTGCTGGGCCTGGAAGAAACCTGCACTGGCGACCCCGCCAAGCGTGCCGGCAACGAGTTCCTGTTTCAGATGCAGGCCATGCAGAATATCACGACGCTGAATGGCTACGGCATCAAAAAAATCGTGACGGCCTGCCCGCACTGCTTCAACACCATCAAGAACGAGTACCCTGCCCTGGGCGGCGAGTACGAGGTAATCCACCACAGCACCTACCTACAGCAGCTTATCAACGAGGGTAAAGTAGCCGTGCAGGGCGGCGAAAGCTTCAAGGGCCGCCGCATCACGTTCCACGACTCGTGCTACCTGGGCCGTGCCAACAACATTTATGAAGCTCCACGCGAAGTGCTGGCTGCCCTCGACGCCGACTTGGTAGAGATGAAGCGCAGCCGCGCCAACGGCCTCTGCTGCGGCGCCGGCGGTGCCCAGATGTGGAAGGAGCCCGAGCCCGGCAAAAAAGACATCAACATCGAGCGCACCGAGGAAGCCCTGGCCACGTTGAGTGGGCAAGCCGCCGCCCTCGACAACCTGCGCGGCGTCGAAACCGAGCGTACCGCCCCCACCCAACACGACTTGCAAGGCAGTATCATCGCCGTAAGCTGCCCCTTCTGCATGACCATGATGAGCGACGGCGTAAAAAATAAAGAGCAGGAAAGCGCTGTGCAAGTATTCGACCTGGCCGAGCTGATAGCCAGCGCTGAAGGAATCATACCGCAGCCTAAATCGCAGATTTAACGGATTAAACGGATTTCACGGATACGCCCCTGCGGGGCTGACTGGACTAGCACGTAAGGAGTCAACCAAGAACAATTTGGGTAGTCAGCCCCGCAGGGGCGTATCCGCGAAATTCGTTTAATCCGTTAAATCTGCGATTTATGAATGTAGCTTTCAACCATTTACCACCTACAGCCCGCGTGTGGATGTACCAGGCAGCCCGCCCGCTGGCGGAGGGAGAACTAATGGCGCTGCTACCCCGGCTGGCCGCCTTTGCCGAAAGCTGGACTAGTCATGGACAGCAGCTACGGGCGGCGGCGGAGTTTTTGCACCGGCAGTTTCTGGTAATCGGGCTCGATGAGGGGGTAGCGGGGGCCAGTGGATGCTCCATTGATGCTTCCGTACGCTTTGTGCAGGAGTTGGAACAAGAGCTGGGTGTGGCGTTGCTGGAAAAGTCGCGCATGGCGTTTTTGGTGCAGGGGCAGGTATGGCTGCTGTCGCGGTCCGAGCTGCGGGCTGCCATCGCCGCCGGGCAGCTTACTGCCGACACGCTTTATTTCAACAATACCCTGGCTACCAAGCAGGAGTTGGATGCACAATGGCTCGTTCCGGCCGGCCAGACGTGGCTGGCTACTTATTTTGCCAATCAAATTGCCGGTCCGGCTAGTTGAAGGAAGCCTAATCGGTTGTATTATTGCCCGTTCAATTCTTAGACCTGATTTTTCTGGCTGCATGGTTCCTTCTTTTATTGACTCGTCCATGAAAAAGTTTTCATTTATCGGAGTTGCGGCCGGTTCTGCTCTGCTACTGAGTGGCTGCGCTACTTCGGGGGCCATGAGCAAGGCCGACAAACACTTTGCCGAAGGCGAATATGAGCCGGCCATTGAGCTGTATAAAGCTGATGTGGCCAGCAATAAAAATGCTCCCGAGGCCAATTACCACATTGCCGAGGCCTACCGCCTGTCGAACCGCATCGACCAAGCCGAGCCTTTTTATAAAGCCGCGATGGACGGGGGTGCCCAAAAACCCGACCTCGCCTACCGCTACGCCGAAGCGCTGAAAGCCACTGGCAAAGCCGACGAGGCTGCTGCGCAGTTCACCGCCTACGCCCAGAACGGCTCCGACCCCGACCTGACGGCCAAAGCCGCCCCAGCAGCTCGCAACGCGCAAGCTAGCAAGGCCCTGGCCGGGATGCCCGCGATATATGACGTAAACCCGCTTGATGCGGTAAACTCGCCCAGTTCCGATTTTTCGGCCAGCCGGATGCCCAGCACCGGTGAGCTGGTATTTGCCTCGGGCCGCGACAACAAGACGTACCTCGGCAACGGTGAGAAATTCCTGTCGCTCTACGCTCAGAAGTTCGATGATGCTACGGCCATGACTGGCGGCACCGCCCGCAAGCTGGAAGGCAACTTCAACAACGACAGCGAGCTGCAAGCCAGCGCCACCTATACGCCCGATGGCACCACGATGGTGTTTGCCCGCTCGAACGATGGCTCGAAGAAAGGAATGAAGAGCGTCGACCTCTGGATTTCGTTCTACCGCAACGGGGCCTGGACTGCACCAACGGCGCTCGCCATCAACGACCCTAATGCCGACGACTTTGCGCCGGCCTTTGCCCCCGATGGTACTACACTCTACTTCGCCTCAGAGCGCAAGGGCGGCCAAGGGGGCAACGACTTATACAAGGCCACAATGGGCACCAACGGCACCTTCTCGACCCCCGAAAACCTGGGCGAGTCGGTGAACACGGTCGGCAACGACAACTTCCCCGGCGTAGCTCCCGATGGTACCCTGTTCTTTTCTTCGGATGGGCAGCCGGGCTATGGCAAGCTGGATATTTTCAAGTACGAAGGTGGCAAAGTAACCAACCTGGGCCCGAACGTAAACTCGTCAGCCGACGACTTCGCCCCGTTCTTCACGGGCAATAACATGGGCGTGTTCTCCTCGAACCGCGAAGGTGGCAAAGGCTCGGACGACCTGTATATGTTCAAGAAGAAGCCGCGCAAAGTGGCTACCTTCTACGCCGACGGCACCCTGCTGGAGCGCGACGAAAAAACCGGCACGACCACGCCGGCCGCCAGTGGCAGCGTAACTTTCACCAGCGCCAACGGCCAGAAAACTACCGTAGTAGCCGGCCCCGATGGTAAGTTCACCGCCAAGCTCGACTCGGCCCAGACGTATGCGCTGCTCGGCGAGCGCCCTGGTGACTTCACGAACCGCGGCGACGTGAGCACCATAGGCCGCTACCCTAGCCAAGACGCCCTCACGCAGCCAACAACCGCCATTGCAGTACCAGTGACGATAACGCTGAAGAAGATTGTTAAGAACGTGGATATCGCGCTCAAGGACATTCTATATGACTACAAAAAGTTTAATATTCGCCCCGACGCAGCTGTCCGGCTTGATACGCTGGTGCAAACTCTGCGCGACAACCCCAGCATCAGCATCGAACTGGGCTCGCACACTGACTCCCGTGGCAACGACGCCTACAACCAGAAGCTAAGCCAGCAGCGGGCTGAAGCAGCCGTGGCATACATCGTAAGCAAGGGCATCGCGAAGAACCGCATCACGGCCAGAGGCTATGGCGAAACGAAACCCCTCGTGCCGAATGCCAAAACGGAAGCTGAGTTTCAGCGCAACCGTCGCACGGCATTCAAGGTGACGGGCATCGCTAAATAGCGCCTTTTCTAAGTAACGAGCCGTTAGCGGCTGGCTGTCGGCTTTTTAGTCGACAGCCAGCCGCTAACGGCTTTTTTATGGCTTCGCTCACGGCATCTCACGAGCGCTTTTTATTGGCACGGCGTTTGGATTTAGACAAAACAGCCCGGCAGAACACCTTCCCAGCCCAGCTTCTCCGCCTGATGAAAACGCTACTCAAACTCGCCACTGCGGCCCTGATTTCCTGCGCTTCGGCTGCTCCTGCCCTGGCTGCGCCGCCAGCTAATTTGGCGGTGTTTTCCGAAAACGGCCAGCCGTTTAGCCTTGTGCTGGATGGCCGCCTGCTCACGCGCCCGGTGGCTCCGCAGGTGCGGGTAGGATGGCTGGCCCCCGGCCGGCATTGGGCCGATATTAGCGTGGCTACGCCGTATGGCCCGCCTATGCGTTTCCGCACGGCGGTGTGGCTGCAGCCCGGCCGCGAAACCGACTATATGCTGGTAGTGCGCCGCTGGGGGCCACAGTTAGAGCCCGTGAACGGCGTACCCAATAGCCCTGGCTATGGCAGCGGCTATTATGGTGGCAACCAAGTCCAGGGCGGCTACAGCCCGGCCACAACTCCCAATGGCGGCTACAACGCCCCTTACCCCAACCCTAACGACGGTTACAACCAAGGGGGTTACCCGGCACCTGCCGCGCCGAACGGAGGTTATAATCCTCCTTCCTCTCCTGACCCAAATGGTGGCTATAACCCTAATAGCTACCCGACTCCGGCAAACCCTAGCGGCGGCTATAGTCCTGGTAGCTATCCCGTACCCACAAACCCGACTAGTAACTACCCGGCTCCGGCTAATGGGAGTGGCAATCACCCCGCCCCAGCTTACCTGCGCCCCCTCTCGCCCGCCGACGTAGCCGGCTTGCTCCAAGCGCTGCAACACACGTCGTTTGATGCCGCCCGGCTTAACATTGCCAAGCAGGCGTTAGCCCAGAGCAGCGTACGCTCGGAGGAGCTGGCAGTGTTGGTGAAAGCCCTTTCATTTAGCGATGCCCGCGTGGAGTTGGCCGAGTTTGGATACGCCCACGTTAGCGACCTCCAAAATTTCTACCGGGTATATAGTTCGTTCGATTTTAGCTCCGATGTGCAAAAGGTGCAGCAGGCGCTGGGGCTGTAAATAGGTGATGAGGTGATAAGGTAAGAGGTGATGGGGTGAAAAGGAGGGGAAAGGTCCACAGTTATTCTGCTTGGCCTTTCTCCTCTTTTTCACCCCATCACCTCTTACCTCATCACCAATTTACCGTAGCCGGTCGGCGCTGCGTACCAGCTGCTCGTCGCGGCGGATGAAGCGGTTGGCCAGCAGGTTGAGCAGCATGGCCAGCATGGGCAGGTAGAAAGCCGGTTGGTTCTGGCCTTCCAGCTTGAGATTGAGCGCTGCCTCGCCTTGGTTGGAGAGGTAGAACTCGGCTCCGAAAAGCGCCACCAGCAGCAGTAGGTTGAGCATGCCCAGCTTGAGCTGCGTGAAGCGGCGGCGAAACTGGAAAATCTCATATACTGCCACAGCGGCGGCGGCTAGCGCTAGCGCCGCTATCAGCCACACGGGGGCCGGGGGGCTTGGGCGCGGCAGGCCGGTGGCCAGGAAATTGAAGGCGGTAAGAGTAAGTTCCTGGTGCGTGAGGCCGTCGGTTTTGTGCCAGAGGGGCAGTGCCAGCATACTCAGCATGCATAAAGCCAGCAGCAGCAGAAAAACGCTTTGAATTCTTTGTATCATCTTTGTGGTTGAGAAAAACGCCTGCGTCGCTACGCAATGCGGGCCAAAATTAGCTTTCAACCGGCAGAACTTTCTGCCCCAACGATACCCCCCTCAAGAATGCCTAGTGCTTATATCGTGGATGCCGTGCGCACCCCGATTGGAAAATTTGGCGGCGCGCTTAGTAGCGTCCGCCCCGACGACCTGGCCGCCCTCGTGCTCCGCGAGTTGCTGCGCCGCAACCCCAGCCTCGACAAAAACGCTGTAGAAGATGTGATTTTGGGAGCTGCCAACCAGAGCGGCGAAGACAACCGCAACGTGGCCCGCATGGCCGCGCTACTGGCCGGCCTGCCCATGACGGTGCCCGGCACCACCGTCAACCGCCTCTGCGCCAGTGGCCTGCAAAGCATCGTGGACGCTGCCCGCGCCATCAAAGCCGGGGAAGGCGACGTATATCTGGCTGGTGGCACCGAGAGTATGACCCGCGCGCCGTTTGTGATGGCGAAGTCGGAAACGGCTTTCGCCCGCGACTTCACCGCCCACGATACCACCCTGGGCTGGCGCTTCGTAAACCAGCGGCTGGCTAAGGAATACTTTCCCTACACGATGGGCCAAACGGCTGAGAACGTGGCCAAGCAGTACAACGTGAGCCGCGAAGACCAGGACGCCTTTGCCTTCGAGAGCCAGCGCAAATACCACCGGGCCGCCGAAAAAGGGCGCTTCCGCAAGGAAATAGTGCCCGTCTTTATTCCGCAGCCCAAAGGCGACGCGGCCCTTTTCGACACCGACGAGCAACCCCGCGTGTCGACGCTCGAAAAAATGGCCTCGCTCAAGCCCGCCTTTCAGCCCGATGGCGGCTCTGTAACGGCAGCTAATTCGGCGGGCATTAATGATGGGGCGGCGGCGGCCCTACTGGTAAGCGACGACGCCCTGACCCGCTACGACCTTAAGCCGCTGGCGCGGGTGGTGTCGTCGGCCGCCGCTGGGGTCGACCCCGCCATTATGGGCATGGGGCCGGTGCCGGCCATCCGCAAGGCGCTGGAACGGGCCGGCCTGACCCTGGACGACATCGACCTAATGGAAATCAATGAGGCCTTTGCCTCGCAGAGCGTGGCCGTTATCCGAGAGCTGGGAGCTGATATGAGCAAGATAAACGTCAACGGGGGCTCCATTGCGCTGGGGCACCCGCTGGGGTCGAGCGGGGCGCGCATTGTGGCTACGCTGGTGCATGAAATGCAGCGCCGCGAGGGCGTGCGCTACGGCTTGGCAGCCATGTGCGTAGGCGTGGGCCAGGGCGTGGCTATGATAGTGGAGAAGATGTAATTAGTACCCCACCAAGAAAATTTCCGGCTGTTGTAGGGCGTGGGGCTTGCCCCCGCCCGTCGTTGGACGAACCAAAAGAAGCGCCGTGACCTGTGGGCCACGGCGCTTCTTTTTTGAGGAAAACAGTAGTAGGACTACTCTACCCTACAATTTTAGTTGTCTGTAAAAGAGCAAGTTGCCTGCAAAGGCATCGAACAAGTATGTCTACTCGCGGTAGCAGTAGCGCCCTTG
>JBPBPU010000098.1:0-24737 GCA_050954465.1 Janthinobacterium lividum | reverse complement strand
ATGCACAATCTAGCGCAATTTGACTTAGCCTTAGAAGTATGCGCCGGCCTATGGAATTTCTGCTTAAAAAGCTAGTTTAGCGTTGCAACAAGTCTAATAGTAGCAGGTCGTGGTCCACGTTACAATCCCCGCCCTAATGGCCGCGCCGGGTTCCAGATGCCCCACGGAATCATGAGCAGCACCAGCAGCAGCGCGATGCTGAAGTAGATAAAGGCTTTCTTGTGCTTGAGTGTGTCGTCGGGCGCACGCTTGAGGGCGATGCGGCCCACTTGAGCTAGTGCAGCGGCGATAATCATCATTACAACATGCTCCATGCCGAAAAAGCGAGCAGTGGGGTCTTTCATAGCTCCGGGCTGCTTCATAGCAGTAAGGCCCCAGGGGCTCAGGCCGAAGTACAGGCCCAAACCCACTAGCACCTGCAGCCACATAAACCCCGAAAACGCGGCACTAATAGCATTATCGGCCTTGAGGAAGGGCCGGTGGCCCGACCAGCCGACGTAGCCCCGAAACACGGCCAGCACTCCGGTAAGCACCACAAACCAGCGCCCCCATGAGTGGAGGAACAGCAGTACAGAATAAGCAGTCATGTGAAAAATATAGCGAGGACTTTACAGTCCGCAGTTGAATAATGCGGACGAAAGTACAGCTAAGCTGTAATTACTCGAACTCGCCTGGCGCGGGGCGGGGTGCTGGGGCTCCGCCCCGCGCCGCTGCCGCCCGCCGCTTGTGGCGAACGGCCACCACTATAGCCAGAAAAACCGACACAAACGGCAGCGCCAGCCCCAGCAGTAGCCAGCGGCTAATCTTCTGCCCGTGCGAATAGGCAATATAGGCCGTGAGCACCGCCAGCGGAATATTGAGCACGTAGAGCAGCAGGATGGGCAGCGTAGAAAACATAGCGTCTGGTAATTAGCGCGCCTTGCCGCGCTTCACCAGGTACGCGTACAGCACCTTATCGAACGGCTCGCGCACATCTACCGGCACAAAGTCTATTTTTAATTGCCCGCAACGCAGGGCCAGGTCGGCCTCAAACTGGCGCATGGCGGCCCGGTACTGTTCGCGCACCTGCGCGGGCTGCAGGCGTACCTGCTGGCCGGTTTCCACGTCTTCAAAAATGTAGGGCCGGTCCTGGAAGTCGAAATTAGACTCGGTAGCCCGGTCCAGCACGTGAAACAGCAGCACCTCGTGGTGCTGGTGGCGCAGGTGCTGCAACGCCGCCAGGGCCGCCTCCTGCTCCTGCGTGCTGCGCCCTAGCATGTCGCTGAACAGCACAACCAGCGAGCGCTTCGGAATCTGCTGCGCAATAGTGTGCAGCACACCGGCCACATCAGTGCCTGTGGAGGCAGTGCGAGTGCCCGCCGCGGGCGCGGGCCGTTCCAGGAGCTGTTGCAAGGCCAGCAGCAGCGTGTGGCGGTGGGTGCTGGTGGAGCGCACCGGCGTTTGCAGCTCTACTTGCTCGGCGAAGGTGACGAGGCCCACGGCATCGCGCTGGCGCTGCATAAGCGTGGTGAGCGCCGCCGCTGCCAGGATGCTGAAGCGCAGCTTGTCGTAGCCGGGAGCGGGATAGTACATGCTCGGGCTCACGTCGAGCAGCAGGTGGGCGCGCAGGTTGGTTTCCTCTTCGTAGCGCTTTACAAAAAGCTTGTCGGTGCGGGCAAACACTTTCCAATCCAGGTGCCGGGTGCTTTCGCCGGGGTTGTAGAGGCGGTGCTCCGAAAACTCGACCGAAAAGCCGTGGTAGGGCGACTGGTGCAGTCCCGTGATGAAGCCATCAACGAGCTGCCGCGCCAGCAACTCCAGGTTTTCAAATGAGCGAATGGCGGCGAGGTCGAGCGGAGTAGCAGGCATAAAAATGAAAGAACGTGCGTTAACCAGTGGATAGTCTGCTAGTATTCAAGTAGCTATACTTTAGTAAAGATGGGTTTACCCAGAGGGGCGTTGACAGTCGCGCTAGTCTGCCGGTGCCAAGTAAGCTTACAGGCTGATAACAAGCCTTCCACCAACGGGGTTTCACGCCTTATATTTGACTTTGGGAAAGCTTCTATCCTCGGCTCGCTAGGCACCATCTTTGCTTAACGCCTGCAAAGTAGGGCCAACTGCCTCATTCCAATTTACCCCACCCCAACTGCTTCGCTCGTGGAAGACCGTTATTCAAGAGACCAGGAAGAAATTTATTCGCACCGCATGAAAGCGGGAAAGCGAACCTATTTTTTCGATGTAAAGGCCACCCGTGGCCAAGATTATTACCTCACCATCACCGAAAGCAAGCGCCGCCCCGGCTCCGACCCCGATGGCCCCGCCAGCTACGAGAAACACAAGATTTTTCTGTACAAAGAAGATTTCAACAAATTTATCGACGCCCTGCACGATGCCGTGGACTATGTGCGCGATGAGCTGCTGACTCCTGAAGAAGTAGCCGAGCTAGACCGCCCGCGCCCCGCTCCCGACGGCGAGCAGCCCCCCCGCGAGGGCACCCAGCCCGAGCGCCCGGCCACCGACCTGGGCGAGAGCACCTACTAAGCCATAAAAACTGAGAAAGCCTGCTGGGAAGATACCAAAAAAGCGCCGCCGCTCCACCTTGGAGCGGCGGCGCTTTTGCATGAAGCCTGCGAAGCCGGTAGGCACCCCCGCCATTGCGCCCGTACCTTTGCCTCCGAATTGCTCGCCAATTCACTCATTTACTTAGTCACTCAATCACTCCTTACCAATGGGTCTCCGCTGCGGTATTGTCGGCCTGCCGAATGTCGGCAAATCCACGCTTTTCAACGCGTTATCGAACGCCAAGGCCGAATCGGCCAATTATCCTTTCTGCACCATCGAGCCCAACGTGGGCGTGATTACCGTGCCCGACGAGCGCCTCCAGATTCTGGAAGGCCTCGTGAACCCTAAGCGTGTGCTGCCCACCATCATTGAGTTTGTGGACATTGCCGGACTGGTAAAAGGCGCGAGCAAAGGCGAGGGCCTGGGTAATAAATTCCTGGCCAACATCCGCGAAGTGGATGCCATTATTCACGTCGTGCGCTGCTTCGACGACCCCAACATCGTACACGTAGCTGGCGGCGTCGACCCAGTGTTCGACAAGGACGTTATCGACACCGAATTGCAGCTCAAAGACCTGGAAAGCGTCGATAAGAAGCTGGTGAAATCGGAGCGCAGCGCCAAAGCCGGCGATGCCGTCGCCAAAAAGGAAGTAGCCGTACTGCAAAAATTCAAAGCTGCCCTCGAAGCGGGCCAGAATGCCCGCGCCGTCTCGGCCACCGCCGACGACCTCGAAGCCGTAGCCGACTTGCAATTGCTTACCATTAAGCCGGTTATCTACGTGGCCAACGTGGATGAAGCCAGCATCGGGGCCGATGGCAATGCCCACGTAGCCGCCTTGCGCCAGCACGTAGCCGCCGAAAACGCGCAGGTCGTGATGGTGTCGGCCGCCATCGAGTCGCAGATTGCCGAGATGGAAGACCCCGAAGAAAAGGAGTTGTTTCTGAGCGAATACGGCCTCACCGAATCGGGCCTGAACAAATTAATTCGGGCCAGCTACACGCTGCTGAATTTAATTACCTATTTCACCGCTGGCGTGCAGGAAGTACGCGCCTGGACGGTGCACCGGGGCGACAAAGCCCCCGCCGCCGCCGGCGTTATCCACTCCGATTTCGAGAAAGGCTTTATTCGAGCTGAGGTAATTAAACTAGCCGATTACCAGGAATATAAAACCGAGGTGAAAATAAAGGAAGCCGGCAAAATGGCCGTCGAAGGCAAAGACTACGTGGTGCAGGATGGTGATATCATGCACTTTAGGTTTAATGTTTGATTACTGCCTTGCCGCATGACTCGGAAAGAACTCGTTGACAAGGCGCTGCTTAAACTAGCGCACGATGAAGCAGAAGGGGCTTTTTTTGCGCTGAAACTGTTCAGTGATGCCTCACAAGCGGAAGCAGATGACTCGTATGCAGACGATGAGATTGAGTTGTTCTCGATTTTGGTCAAGCAACTGGCTAACATGAATGATGCTGAGGAGCATCTGCTTAGGTTCGTATTGAAAAATACTTTTATACGACACCACCAAGGCAAAACTGCACTTGACAGCAGCGTAGTGAAAGTGTGGGTGCAAAATGCAAATTATCCTGCTGACAAATACCTGATAGGTGGAGCGTTATATAAGTTATTGTTTAAGCAAATGGCCCTCATGTGGCTAAAAGCGCTGAAATTCGACGCGCTAATTGGTAGGTTCACCGAATGGCAGGAAGAGCATAAAGTTCAAAGCCAGCAGGCGCTTGTACTCGAACAAATGTTGAGTTCTATTAAGGGGCTTCAGAACCCTAACGAATAGCAATAAAAAAGCCTGACTAAAGCAGTCAGGCTTTTTTGTTATTGAACTAATTGCTTATTACCGAAAAATAGCGGCCATCTCTAATTCTACGCCAGTTGCCGGGTCGTGCAAGGTGCCTTCGCTAACGAGTTGGGCAGGCTGGTTGGGCAGGTACAAAATGATACTGCGAACCGCCGGCAACACCAGCCAGGCCGACTGTACGCCATTGGCTAAATAGCCTTTTCTTATTTTCTCGATTAACCCATCCATTGTTTGGGTGGGGGAAATAATTTCGATAGCCGTAATAGGAGGTTCGGGATAGCGGATAATATCGCTCTCCCAATCATAGGCAATCTGCGGCAAAATAGCTACGTCGGGTTTGTAGCGGCCCGTGCGCAACTCAAATTCCAATTCAGTAAGGATGTTGAATTGGGATTCGTAGGCGTTGAAAAGCAGCGAGGTAAGGCGTGTAGTGAGCCGGGCATGGTTGAGCGACATAACTTCTTCGAGAACAACCTCAGTTTCGATAACTTCAACAGCTTGCGTTTCCATAGATGAGAGCTTTTCTCAAAGATACACTAACGCCCCACCACTTTATACAGCATCCCCTTACTGAGCCGGTCAGTGGTTTGCATACCGTTGAGGATGGCCATTTCCTCGTAGCGCTTGCTGGGTACGCCGCTGGTAGCCAGGGCCGAAGCCAGGGTGGTGGGGGCGGTGGCGGTTTTGATGTGGACGTGCTCAGGCTGGCGGGCTAGCTTGCTGGCGTCGGTGAGGCGCTGGTAGCCCTGGGCTACGCTCTGAAACTGGGGGGCGTAAGTGCTGAACGAAGCTGCCGGGGCCAGGCCGATGAGCGCGTACACGGCCTTGCCATCCTGGATGAGGTGGGCCAGTACGTGGTTGGGGGCGCTCTGCTGGTCGGAAGCGGCCTGGTCGCCCTCCACTACAGCGGCGGGAAAGCCGTTGAGCGTGGTTTGGGAGGCAGTGGGGGAGGTGAGGCCGAGCTGTTTTGCCAAGGCCGAAGCGGCGTCGGAGAGCGAGCCGGAGCCAGCCGCCATGAATACGAGTAGGGCCTTGCCGTTGGGCTCAGCCATCTGAAATTGTTCGGGGGAGTTCTGGGTTTTCCAGCCGCTGGGCACCGGGAAGCTCATTTTCAGGTCGGGGTGGTAGAAGACGCTGTTTTCGACGAAGCCCTGGCGCGGGTCCTCGCCGTACACCAGGCCTTCGATGGAGCGCAGGTAGGTGTCGCGGTTTATGGTAAGGGTGCGGTTGCCGAGGCCCTGTTTGGCTTGCGCGGCCAAGCCTTTTACGCGCTCGTAGCGGTCGGCTGAGTTAGGGTGAGTGCTCAGGAAGCCGGGGGTGGTGCCGCCCCCACTGGCTTTCTCGGTGCGCTCCAGGGTTTGGAAGAAGTCGGCCATGTAAGCTGCGTCGTAGCCGGTTTTGGTGGAGTATTTCACGCCCAGGCCATCGGCCTCGTTCTCGGCGTCGCGGCTGTACTTGAGCAAGCCTAGCTGCGCACCACCCTGCAGCACCTTGCCTACCACCGACTCCATCACCTTCGGCGCAAACACCGACCCCAGCAGCGACGCAATGCCAATAGCCGTGGATTTGGTTTGCTGCTTCTGGCCGTGGCGGGCCGTGATGTGGCCCAACTCGTGGCCCAGCACGCCGGTAAACTGCGCCTCATTGTTGAAATATGCCATAATGCCCCGCGTGAAATACACGTGCCCGTCGGGCGTGGCAAAGGCGTTGATAATGGGCGAGTCCACGATGGTGAAGCCGTAGTTGCCGGGGCGGTCCGAGATGGCCGTCATCTGCTGGCCTTGCCTGGTGATGTAGGCTTGCAGCTTGGCATTGTTGTAGAGGCCAAACTGAGCAATTACCTGCGGGTCGGGCTGCGCGCCTTGCAACGGGTGGGTAGCAAGTAGCGGCGCGGCACTCAGCAGCGGCAGCAACACCAGCGCCCGGCTGATGCGTTGAAAAGAGAAAGGCATGGGAGAGTTGGGGGAAAGAATGAATACCTGGTGAAAGCAGAACGCAAGTATCGGGCCGGAGGGTTACATACTGCCGGGCTTAGCTGGCCTCATGCCCGCTTCATGCCCTGGCTGCTAGCCTGGCCTGTAGCTTTGCAGCTTACTGCTGCTGCTTCCTATGCAAGTCTCCCGTTTTCTACTGGCCTGCCTGCCAGCGGCTGCCCTGCTGGGCAGCTGCGCCCGCCAGCCCGGTACCACTGCCGCCGCCGATACTACGGCCGCTGCCACTACCCCGGCTCCGGCCGCCAGCAAAGCCGGCGCGGGCAAGTCGCCCAGCCGGTTTCTGGCTACGCCGCCCACCATCGACGGCAAGGCCGACGACTGGGCCGACTCACTGCAGTACGATGCCAGCAACAAGCTGCAGTATCAGGTGCTCAACGATACCCGCATGGTGTACGTGCGGCTGAAAGCGGCCGACGCCACCGCCCAGGCCAAGCTCACGTTTCTGGGCCTCGTGGTGTGGCTCGACAGCACCGGCCGCAACCAGCAGCAATTTGGCGTGCACTTCCCGATGGGCGTCGACTTGGCCACGCTCAAAGCCCCGGCCGAGCGGCCCAGCGGTGCCATGGGACCCTCGGCCGCCGAGCGCCAGGCCGACCACGTAGCCCGGCTGCACCAAGTACTGGATAATGCCAAAGAAATGGAGCTACTACGCTACAAAGGCAACAAGGAGCCCACGCTCACCGACACGCAGTCGCAGCTCGGCGTGAAAGCGGCGGCCACTATCGATGCCCAGGACAACCTCATTTACGAGTTGGCGGTGCCGCTGCGACTGCTTTTCCGCCACGCGCCGGCCCTGGCCAAAGGGCAGCCCGCCACGGTGGGCGTATGGCTGGCTGGCCAGCGCCCACCCACGCCTAAAGGCGGTGACAGCCAGTACGATGCCAGCAACAACGGCATGGGCGGTTACGGTGGCGGTATGGGTGGCCGCGGCGGCTACCGCCCAGGCAGCGGCATGCGCGGAGCCAGCATGCAGAGCACCATCAGTACCGTATCGCTGAAAACCAGCCTGCAACTGGTGGGGAAATAACGTAGCGCGGACTCTGCGAGTCCGCGAATAGAGTAGTTGAACAACCACTTTATTCGCGGACTCGCAGAGTCCGCGCTACAACAGCTACTCCTTCAGCAGCTTATCTACCGTGCGGTTGAAGTGCGCCTGCTCCTCCTCGTAGTATCTCCCCGTGCCCGGCCCGGCAAAGCCGGTGTGAATGCTGCGCACCACGCCCTTTTTATCGAGGAAAATGGTAGTCGGAAACGCCAGAAACTTCGCCAGCTGCGGCAGCGACCGGGCCACCGAGTCTTTGTTGGACACGCCCGCCACGGCCAGGTCGTAGCCGATGTTGAACCGTTTTTGCAGGCCCCGCAGGCGGGCGGCGGCCTTGTCGTACTCCGGCATCCGCTCGTAGCCCAGGCCGATGACTTCCACGCCCCTTGCCTTATTTTTCTCGTACCACGGGGCCAGGAAAGCGGTTTCGTCCATGCAGTTGGGGCACCACGAGCCCAGGATTTGCAGCACCACTACCTTGCCCCGGTACTTGGCATCGGTGGGCGAGATGCGGCCGCCCGCCGCCACGCTGGGAAAGGTGAAATTCAGCCGCGACTCGCCTTTTTTGAGGTAGGTGAGCGTGTCGGCATCGGGCAGGCTGGCCTTGGGGTCGAGCGTGGCCGTCCAGGTTTCGTGGCCGGATTTGCCGGCGTAGAAGTCGCCTTTTAGGGTGCCATCAGCCTGTTTCTTAGCGGTGAAAATGAAAGCGTGACTACCATCAAATGTTGTTAGTTCCAAGTTATCGCCAACATTGCGTCCATTTAAGTAGCGGTAGTCTCCGGTAGTAGTGAGAAACGTGCCATTAATAACACCGCTACTAGAACTACTGGGGTTTCCGTCCTTAAAAACACCGACTGCTGGGTACGTTTTGCTGTCCTCGTCTTTGAATTCTGTTCGCCAAGTACCCGTGAGCCTTCCGAAACCATCTTCTTCTCGGAGCGGAAATAGCTGCGAACCAGGGCGAGCCACCAGCGGCACCCGATACGGCCCTTTCGCATCGTACTTCACCCACGCGCCCTTGAGCTTGCCCTGGCCGTCGGCCCGCACCACCAGCGCCGCATCGAAGACGTGCAGCCGAATGGTGGCCGAGTCGCCGGCCGCCGAAATTTCGTCGCAGCGCAGGCGCTCCTCGCCATTCAGCCCCTTATTAATGAGGTAGACGACGGGCTTGCCGGCTTCGGTTTTCACCTCGAACAGAAACGGCAGCTGCTGGCCCTGCATGGCCAGCTCGCCGCGCCAGGGGCCGGGCGTGAGCAGGGCGGCAGCGGCGGCGGGGTTGCTGGCGGCGGTGGTTTCGGTGGTGGTTTTAGTTTGGCCGCAGGCGGCGGCCAGCAGGCCGAGGGCGGCTATGGCGGGCCGGTGGAAGGAAAGGCGCATGGAAAGCAATTAGCGGAAAATATCGGCCAGGGCCACGTCTACCTGTGCGGCGGGGTCGTGCAGGGTGCCGCTAGTGAATACCTGCGGCGGCTGGCCCGGTAGAAACAGGTAGATGTGGCAAACGGTTGGCAGCACCAGCCAGGCCGATTTTGCGCCGCTGGCCAGGTACACTTCCCGGATTTTAGTCACCACCGCATCAAACGACTGCGTGGGCGAGAGCACCTCAATGGCAGTAATGGGCGGCAACGGAAAGCGTAGCACATCGGCCTGCCAATTGTAGCGTAGGCAAGGCAGCAGCGCTAGCGTAGGCGTGGCCCGGCCTGCCAGCAAGTCAAATTCCAGACCTGGTAGAATGTCGTAGCGGCCAACGTAAGGCTGTAGTACCTGCATCAGGCGGCGCAGTACGCGCGAGCGATTGAGCGACCACACTGGGGCTAATGCTACCTCGGTTTCAATTACCTCAACGGCTTGCGTATCCATGAGAAAGGACTTTTTCTAAAGGTAGCGTCAGAATTCCGCGAACTTCCGCGTTTTCCCTCCGCGCCCTCCGCGGTAAATGCTACACTACGTCACCAGAACCAACCCTTATCTGGACTGGTTCTAAGTACACGCGCAAACTAGCAACTTCCCTACCCGCTACGCTACTTTTGCCGTTAAAGCAAAACAACCCCACTCTTCCTTACTTATGGCGTTTGACCTTGATATGATTCGGGCCGTGTACGCGGGCCTCGGCTCGCGCATTGAAGCGGCCCGCACGGCCGTGGGCCGCCCGCTCACGCTCACCGAAAAAATCCTTTACGCCCACCTCTACGGCGGCAAAGTCGGCGAAGCCTACCAGCGTGGCGTAAGCTACGTGGACTTTACCCCCGACCGCGTGGCCATGCAGGACGCTACCGCCCAAATGGCGCTGCTCCAGTTTATGCAGGCCGGCAAGCCCACCGCCGCCGTGCCCAGCACCGTGCACTGCGACCACCTTATCCAAGCCAAAGAGGGCGCTACCGAAGACCTCGCCATCGCCAACGAAGAAAACCGCGAGGTGTACGACTTCCTGGCGTCGGTGTCGAACAAGTACGGCATCGGCTTTTGGAAGCCGGGTGCGGGTATCATTCACCAGGTAGTGCTAGAAAACTACGCCTTCCCCGGCGGCATGATGATTGGCACCGACTCGCACACCCCCAACGCGGGCGGCCTGGGCATGGTCGCCATCGGCGTAGGCGGTGCCGATGCCGTGGACGTAATGGCCGGCATGCCCTGGGAGCTGAAGTTTCCGAAGGTTATCGGCGTGAAGCTGACCGGCAAAATGAGCGGCTGGACGTCGGCCAAGGACGTGATTCTGAAAGTAGCTGGCATCCTGACCGTGAAGGGCGGCACCGGCGCCATCGTGGAGTATTTCGGCGAAGGTGCCGAGAGCTTGAGCTGCACCGGCAAAGGCACCATCTGCAACATGGGCGCGGAAATCGGGGCCACCACCTCCGTTTTTGGCTACGATGAGAAGATGGGCGACTACCTGCGCAGCACCGACCGCGCCGACATCGCCGCCCTGGCCAAAGAGCAAGCCGCCCACCTGCGCGCCGACGACGAGGTGTACGCCGACCCCGCCAAGTTCTACGACCAGCTCATCGAAATCGACCTCAACACGCTGGAGCCCTACGTGAACGGCCCGTTCACGCCGGACGCCGCCTGGCCGATTTCGCAGTTTGCCGCCGCCGTAAAAGAGCACGGCTGGCCCGAAAAGCTCGAAGTGGGCCTCATTGGCTCCTGCACCAATTCGAGTTACGAGGACATTACCCGCGCCGCCTCCATCGCCAAGCAGGCCGTCACCAAAGGCCTGCACGTAGCCGCCGAGTTCACCATCACGCCCGGCTCGGAGCAGGTGCGCTACACCGTGGCCCGCGACGGCCTGCTCAACACCTTCGCCGAAATGGGCGGCGTGGTACTGGCGAATGCCTGCGGACCTTGCATCGGCCAATGGGCGCGCCACACCGACGACCCCAAGCGCCGCAACTCGATTATCACGAGCTTCAACCGCAACTTCGCTAAGCGCAACGACGGCAACCCCAACACCCACGCTTTCGTGGCCTCGCCCGAAATCGTGACCGCGTTCGCCATCGCCGGCAGCCTGAGCTTCAACCCCCTCACCGACTCGCTGCCTGGCAAAAACGGCAACGTGATGTTCGACGAGCCCACCGGCGTAGAGCTGCCCCCGGCCGGCTTCGCCGTAGAAGACGCCGGCTTCCAAGCCCCCGCCGCCGACGGCAGCGGCGTGGAAGTACTCGTGTCGCCCAACTCCGACCGCCTGCAATTGCTGGCCCCGTTCAAAGCCTGGGAAGGCACCGACATCACGGGTCTGCGCGTGCTCATCAAGGCGCAGGGCAAGTGCACCACCGACCACATCAGCATGGCCGGCCCCTGGCTCAAGTTCCGGGGCCACCTGGATAATATTTCCAACAACATGCTCATCGGCGCCACCAACGCCTTCACCGGCGAAACCAATGCTGTGAAAGACAGCGGCACCCAGGGCTCGCCCTACGTGCCGGTGCCGCAAGCCGCCCGCGTGCTCAAAAGCATGGGCATCGGCAGCATCGTGGTAGGCGACGAGAACTACGGCGAAGGCAGCAGCCGCGAGCACGCTGCCATGGAGCCGCGCCACTTGGGCGTGCGCGCCGTGCTGGTGAAAAGCTTCGCCCGCATCCACGAAACCAACCTCAAGAAGCAGGGAATGCTGGGCCTCACCTTCGCCAACAAGGCCGACTACGACCTCATCGAAGAAGACGACCAAATCGACATCCTGGGCCTCACCACCTTCGCCGAGGGCGTGCCCCTGCAAGTGCGCCTGCGCCACGCCGACGGCGACACGGATTTAATCACCGTCAACCACACCTACAACGAAGGCCAAATCGGCTGGTTTAAAGCCGGCTCGGCGCTGAATTTGATTAAGCTGCAGGAAACCGGCGTAGCGGTGTAAGCTGCTGGTTTTAGGGTATTTTAGCGGCCGCCTTGGGGAAACCTGGGGCGGCCGTTTATGATTAGCAAAACAGGCTAGCTCTCTGTTATGAAACGTTCACTCACTTGGGCCGCCGCGTTAGTTGCTTTTCTGGCAGTAGGCTGTGGTGCCCTAAAGCCCATGAAACTGAGCAGTCTGCAACCTGGCCTGTATAGTGCTACTACTGGGTTACCACTCTTTGCTTCGGAATTGATTTCGTTCGAGCAAGCTAATGCTGCCCTGCTGACTCCACAAGGGCACCCAGCATTCAATCCAGCCCCTTTTCCCGATGATAAAGCGCTGCAATTCAAGGCCAACAGGCAGTTCTGCCGCGATACCTTTCGCCTGCCGGATATAAGTCATCCTGTCTCCGGCATCAAGCGTATTCCAATGCCACCGGGCGCAATGCAATTTACCCCAGCAGGATTATGCATGGATGAGGTAGAAATCACGAATCTGGATTGGCGACTTTTTGTGTCGGATGTTTTTCCGGCAGACTCGGCTTCGGCAGCCCAGAATGCCGCGTTGCTGCCTGATAAGGCGGCTCTACCCGTCAAAGATTATTACACTAGTCCATTCTATAATTTTTACCCAGTAGTAGGCATTGGCTATGACCAAGCACAGTTATTCTGTGAATGGCGCAGCCAGCAAGTCAATGAGTTATTTCAGCGCTCGGGAGACAAAAGTCTGGTTGGCATAGTGTGCGACTACCGCTTACCTACCGAAGCCGAGTGGGAAAAAGCCGCCCAGGTGCGTAGCGGGCAGCCCTACGGCACCAGTTGCACTGAATTGCCGGTGCGAGTAGCCGAGGGAGCAGCTGCGTATTTGCAGAAGCGGTCGGGTAGCGCCACGCCGGTGGCGCAAATCAAAAACGACATTGCGGCCTATAATAAACAGCGCCCGGTGCGCAACTGGATTGCTTATGCACAGCCGGAACCCTATTTTTTGCGGCTTGCTTCGCCACAATACGTGTACCAAGGCCCAGCCAATGATTTTGGCCTTTGCCAGATGTTGGGCAATGCCGCTGAAATGGTAGCCGAGCGCGGCATCACCAAAGGCGGTAGCTACCGCGATGCGCTGGCAGCCTGTACCATCAAAGCCCGTGGGCATTATACCGGACCAGTTGCAACAGTCGGTTTTCGGACGGTTTGCACCGTGCGGCGCGTGCAATAATACCTGGGGCAACTCACCGCACCCCAGCGGCAGCAGTTTCCGCTGGGGTGCCCCGGGAAGCCAGGAAACGGCTGCCCGCTGTCGACCTGCCCTGGTGGCCGTTTTGCTTTTCAGACGCCCTGGGCCGCCCCCGGCGCATCCAGGCGCTGCTGGTGCTGCTGGCCCCACGCTCGCAGCACGTTGATGACGGGGTCGAGGGTTTCGGCGTAGGGCAGGGCCTCATACGTTACCACTACTGGCGGGCCGGGCTCCACGGTGCGCCGGATAAGCTGATGCGCCTCCAGGTCTTTTAGCTCCTTGGCCAGCACCTTGGTAGAGATGCCGGGGATGCTGCGCTCGAGTCCGCGAAAATGCCGGGCGCCCGACAGCAGGGCCACCAGTATCTGGAGCTTCCACTTGCCGCTGAGGACGACTATGGCACTACGCAGGGAATTGAGAGTAGCGGTGCAGTGGGCGGCGGCGTGGCGTTTCATAGCGGGAGAAATAGGTGGAAGTGATAGCGGAGTGCCTGCTTACCACCAAGTAATCATAGCACCGGGAGGTAATCTGTATAGCACATACGCAGTCGGTACTGCCTGGCGCGGGCCTCTAGTCCGTGCCGACTACCCGCAGGCATCTGGCCTGCACGGGGAGAGCGAAATCGTTCAGAAATCGTTCTGGCGTGCAGGCCAGAGGCTCGCGCCAGGCAGCACCGACTGCGTATGTCCTATACTAGTGGAACAGCTGTAATTTATTGGCACATAGTAGTTGGCGGCCAGGCAACCTTTCACCTGGGTTTTTACGAGTGTAGGTACATGGAACACCTCACCGAAATCGAACGTCTGGCCGTGCTTATGTTTCCGGCCCACGGAATTGGCCTCATGGCCAGCCTCAACCCCTTGGTTGCTAACGATGCCTTCGAGCAGGCCATGCTGCGCGGCTGGCTCAAGGAAGAAGCCGAAATTCACAAATCTGTTTTTGATTTAGTTAAGGCAGGTGATGCGCCCATCCACACGTTGGCCTGGTAACTTCAGGCTATATAGGAAGGGTACTAGTATGTTGCGCCACGTCCTGCCGGTATAAGCGGGGCGTTGCGGTGTCGTTGCGCTCGTGGCTTTTTCGCAGCAGCCGCAACCTGGAAGGTGTAAGCCGGGTTAGCACCACGAAACAGACCTAACCTCTCCTATGCACTACCGTACCCTCGGCAAAACCGGCTTCTCCATCTCTGAAATCAGCCTTGGCACCTGGCAGGTAGGCGGCAAATGGGGCGAGCCCTTTGACCACGCCAACGCCGACCATATTTTAAGCGCTGCTGTGGATGCAGGCATCAACTTCATCGATACGGCCGACGTGTACAGCGACGGCGAGAGCGAAAAAGCCGTTGGGCGCTTTGTGCACAGCCGCCCCAATGAGCGCGTGTACGTGGCTACCAAATGCGGGCGGCGCTCGCAGCCTCACACCGCCGATGCCTACCAGCCCGCCGCCCTGCGCGGCTTCGTGGAAGACAGCCTGCGCAACATGGGCCTCGATACTATCGACCTGATGCAGCTGCACTGCCCGCCCACCGAGGTGTACTACCGGCCCGAAATTTTCGAGCTGTTCGACCGGCTGAAGCAGGAAGGCAAAATCCAGCACCTGGGCGTGAGTGTAGAAAAGGTAGAAGAAGGGCTCAAAGCCCTGGAATACCCGAACGTGACCACGCTGCAAGTCATTTTCAATATGTTCCGGCAGCGGCCCGCCGAGCTGCTGTTTCGGGAGGCGCAGCGGCGCGACGTGGGCCTCATAGTGCGGGTGCCGCTGGCCAGCGGCCTGCTTACGGGTAAGTTTTCGGCCGGCACCACTTTCGGCCCCGACGACCACCGGCAGTTCAACCGCCAGGGCGCCGCCTTCGATAAAGGCGAAACCTTCGCCGGCGTAGACTACGCCACCGGCCTGGCGGCGATAGAGGAGCTAAAGCAGCTGTTTCGCGGCCAGGAAAGCCTAGCCCCGCTAGCCCTACGCTGGATACTCCTGTTTCCGGAGGTGAGCTGCATCATCCCCGGCGCGTCGCGGCCTGAGCAGCTGGCCGCCAACCTGCAAGCGGAAGCAGTACCATCCTTTTCGGCCGAGCAGTTGGCGGCCGTACGCAACGTGTACGACCGACTCATTCGGCCGCAGGTGCATCAGGTGTGGTAGGGTAGTAGCTTCGCGCCCCATCAACCTCCATTTGGCCCTTTGCGTTGAATGCGTAAACTAAGAGTTCGGCTGTGGCCTGCCTGTTTTTTTATTATGAATAATACGCTGCGCAAAACGCTGAAAATTACGGCTTATACCATCGGTAGCATCGTGGCGATACTGCTGCTGTACGTGGCGGCAGCCTTTACCTTGCCCATGATTCCGGTGGCGGCCGAGCCGGTGCCGCCGGGTGGGCCGCGGGTGCCCGTCTATCTGTTTACGCCCAACGGCGTGCATACCGACCTGGTGCTGCCCGTGCACACCGCCCAGATGGATTGGAGTAAAGAGCTGAAATACTCCCAGACCACCAGCCACGACAGCGCAGGCTACGATTACGTGGCCGTGGGCTGGGGCGACAAAGGCTTTTACTATATCCCTGGCTGGAGCGACCTCACGTTTCCCATTGCCTTCAAGGCCGCTTTTCACTTGGGTACCACCGCCATCCACACCACTTTTCACAACGCGCAGGAACTGAAGCCCAGCGCTACCTGCGTGCGCCTCGACCTCACCCCTGCGCAGTATGCCCGGCTGGTAACCTACGTGCAAGGCAGCTTCCAGCCCGATGCCAGCGGCCACATCCAATACCTGCCCGGCCACACCTACGCCGGCCACGACGCCTTTTACGAAGGGCAGTGGGCCTATAGCTTCTGGCACACCTGCAACACCTGGGCCAATGCAGGCCTGAAAGCCAGTGGCCAGCGGGCGGCCTTGTGGACGCCGGTTTCGGGCGGTATTTTTCGGCACTACCACCCATAGCGCGGATTACAAAGTCTGCGCTACAGCGTAGCCGTTTGCGCCTGCCGGGTTTCGCGGGGCTTTTGCACGAGGTAGTAGTAAGCCAGAATCAGCAGGCCGATGCCGAAGGGGATAATAGCCAGGTGCTTGCCGTCGGTGATAGTGCCGATGCGTAGGGTGTCGAACCCAAAAAACTCGCTCAGCATCCAGTACGAGTTGGCCGTAATCCAGAACACGATGGCCAGGTTGTGCGCCAGTTCGGAGGCCAGGGAGCGGGTGCGCCAGGCAATAACGAGGGCAATACCCAGCGTGGGCACTATCATAAGGATGCCCAGCGGCTTCCAGACCATGCACCAGCTGATATCCTTGACGAGCCAGAACAGGATATGGGTGTTTTCCATCTTGCGGTACGCCGCGGGGATGGCATAAATTTCTTCGGTAGCAGCAGCCATAATAGGAAATAACGAGCGGTTTTTGGCGGCGAAGCTACGGCCTGACTCACCAGCTACCGCGCTTGCCGACGCCCGCGCCCGCCTGCCTGCGCCGCCAGCGCCAGCAGGCAGGGCAGCCCCACCCATAGCGCCTCACTAGCCAGCACCCGCAGCCCGCGCCCACTCACAAACGCCTTGATGCCCATGGGCGAAACCCGAATGGGCCGCCACGGAAAAAAGTAGCGCTCCAGGTGCCAGGGACTGAAAAACGCCACGCCTAGCCCGCCCGTCGTAAGCGCATCGAGCACCCCGTGCGAAGCTGTGGCTATGAAAAGCAACAGCGCCAGCCGCCCCAGGTGCGGCCGCTGGCCCGGCTGCCCCAGCCACCCAATGCCTACTCCAACCGCCGCTACCACGGCCGCCGCCAGCAGCGAGTGCGTGAGCCCCCGGTGCCCCCACAGGCTGTCGTAAGGTACGCCCAGCTTGTAGCCCACGGCGTCTACATCGGGGAGCGCGGCGCAGGCAGCGGCCGCTACCCAGTACGGCCAGTACCGGCGCTCCGGTAGCAGGAGCTTGCCCAGGGTGGCGCCCAGCGCCGCGTGCCCAAATGCCGAAGCCATAGAAAAGGTAGTAGCGAGACTACAAAAGTCTTTTTTCTGAATTTTGTAGTCTGTCGTTGAACAAACTGCTTGAACGGCAATTAGTAAAAGCCTTGAAAATCAACGTTAAAAAATTCTGAACCACCCGACTGCAAAAGTCTTTTTCCTGAATTTTGTAGTCGGGTGGTTCAGAATTTTGCCGCCAGCTCGGCCAGGGCCTTGGGCACGCCGGTGCTAGCGGGCTCCACCACGTAGCGCACGCCGCGGCGGCTGGTTTCGGGCTGGTGAGGGTCAACGACGTACACCGGGCAGCCGGCCGGGGCGTAGTCCAGCAGCCCGGCTGCCGGGTACACTTGCAGCGACGTGCCCACTACCAGCAGGGCATCGGCGGTACCGGCGATGGCGGCGGCTTCCTCGATGGCGGGCACCATTTCGCCAAACCACACAATGTGCGGGCGCAGCTGGTTGCCGTCGGGCGCGAGGTCGCCCACGTTAATGTCGCCGTCGCAGTAGTAGATAGTGGCTTCGTCGCGCACCGAGCGCATCTCGTTCAGCATCCCGTGCAGGTGCAGCACCTGCGTAGAGCCCGCCCGCTCGTGCAGGTCGTCCACGTTCTGGGTGATGATGCTCACGCGCCAGCCGGGCACTTCCTCGAAGCCGGCCAGGGCCAGGTGCCCGGCATTGGGCTGCACAGTGCGGGCCTGGGCGCGGCGCTTGTTGTAAAAATCCAGCACCAGCTCCGGGTTGCGGGCAAAGCCTTCGGGCGAGGCCACATCCTCAATGCGGTGCTCTTCCCACAGCCCATTGGTGTCGCGGAACGTTCGGATTCCGCTTTCGGCCGATACCCCGGCCCCGGTAAGTACTACTAAATGCGGCATTTTCTTGGAGTTAAAAGGTAGAAGTAAGTACCTGACGTTAGGCAGTGCGGGCAGTAGCGCCCAGCTTTAGCTTGGCGCATCGCCGCAGCGCGGCGAAGCTCGCGCTGGCAGTCATTGCACCAACTGGCGCGGTCCCGGATTCGCCGCTCCGCGGCGATGCGCCAAGCTAAAGCTGAGCGCTACTTCCCGCACTGCCTAACGTTAGGTAGTAATAGCAGCAAGACACAAATACTAAAGCCAGTTTTACTACTTGGTACTTGTATCTTACTACTTAAAATTAACTGCTCACCGTGGCATAATGCCGCTCGGCAAAGCTGAGCAGGCGCTGAAAAGCGGCGTCGACCTCGGCGGCATCTTCGCTGAGCAGGTTGCCATACACCACGCGGTCGGTGGCCCGCAGGGCGCGGCGCACGTCCTCGTCGTTGTGAAAATGTTCGGCCAGCTCCTTGGTAGTGAGTGAGCTGAGGTTGCTGCCTTCGAGGCTGGACAAATAATTTTTCCACAATACCACGGCCCGCTCCACCACGGGGGCCGAGCGCGAGAGCGTAAACCGCTCGGCGTGCCGGGCAAACTGCGCCCGAAAATACAGGTGGTTTTTGCGGCGCTTATAGAGGCTGTAGCGCCCCCGCCAGCGCCGGCCAAACAGCTGCCAGGCCGCCCCCGCCACTGCCAGGCCCGCCGCCAGTCCCGCCAGCCAGTAGGGATAGTTAAACGCCGGGGCCAGCGGCTCAAGGTGGTAGTCGGGCCGCAAAGTGGGCGGGGCCTCGCTCAGGGGCAGGGCCGGGGCCACGCGCCGCAACTGCACCTGCGCCACGGCCGGCAGCAGGCGCAGGGTGTCGGTGGCCCCGCGCAGCACCAGTACCGGCAGTTGCAATTGCTGCACTTCAGCCAGCGAAAACGTGCGCAACTGGTACACTGCCCGGTCGAGGCTCAGGCCATTTTCGGTGCGGGTAGGCAGCCAGCGGCGGCCGGCGTATTCAAAGGTGCCAAAATCGGCCAGGGAATCGGGAAATACCACTTCTTCGGCGGGGTTGTGCCGGTAGCTTAGCTCGTAGGTGAGCGGCTGCCCCACCTCCACCACCGTCCGCGAAAACCGGCCCGATGGGGGAGTGGCCCCTGGGGCTACCGTCGCCCGTGCAGCCGTAGCCTCAAGGCCCAGAAGAAGCAGGAGCGAAACAGACTTCATAATTATTTGAATAATAGAGGTAATTGCTTAAAATCAGACGAATGCAGAGCCGCATCTTTGCGCTTCGGGGTTAGCTCCGCTGACCTTCGGTTGAACGAAGTCGTTGTTGCGGCGTGGACGCCGAAACGCAAAGATGCGGCTCTGCATGTGTTCAGCACCCCATCACCTCATTACCCAAAACTTTACCGCCGCTGCCGGAAAAGCCCCACCAGCTGCGGCACAAAATCTTCGTCGGTACGCAGGGCCAGGAAGCCTACGCGCTGGCGGCGGCACAGCGCCTGTAGCGCCTGCTGCCGGGCCTGCGCCTGCGCCGCGTAGCGCCCCCGAAAGCCCGCCGCCGAGGTGTTGACCCAGCGGGTGGCGCCGGTTTCGGCATCGCGCAGGGGTACAATGCCCAGGGCCGGAAAATCGGTTTCCTGCGGGGCCACCAACTGCACTACCAGCAGTTGGTGCTGCCGTGCCAGCATAGCCAGCTCCCGCTCGTAGTTGTCGTCGATAAAATCGGAGATGAGCACCACCAGGCTGCGCCGCCGCAACAGCCCCAGTACCTGCCGGATGCCCACGGTTAGGCTCGTATGCTGCGACGCCGGGCGCAAACTGTAAAGGCGCTGTAGCAGCGCGTAGGCTGCCCGCAGTCCTTTGGCCGGCGGCAAGTACAGCTCTTTCTGGTCAGAGAAGGCCAGTAGGCCCAGAGCGGCTTCCTGGCGGGCGGCGGAGAGGGCCAGCAGGCCCGCCAGGTCGCGGCCCAGGTCGAGCTTGCTGGTGGCATTGCGGTTACCGCCCACGCGCTGCGAGGCGCTCACATCGAGGGCTACCAACACTTGCTGCTCGCGCTCTTCCTTGTATGTTTTGACGAACGTGCCGTGGCCTTTGCTGCTCACGGCCCAATCGATGGCACGTACTTCGTCGCCGTACTGGTAGAGGCGCACGTCGTCAAATTCCAGCCCATTGCCCCGAAACACCGACCGGAAACTCCCTTGCAGCTGGGCCTCCACGGCCTGGCGCATGCGTAGCTCCAGGTGGCGCAGGCGGCGCACCAGGGCCGTAAGGCTGGCCGGTAAAACACTGGCGACAGGAGTAGGAGGCGACATGACAAAACCCAGGATACAAGACGAATCTACGGCACCGGGTTATTTTTGGGGGTGAAATCGTTCGTAACCCAGGCCGCGCGTTGGTGCTGGCTGCCGCTGAGCTTGCTGGCCACTGCTTGCGACCGCCCCGAAGCCCCCGTGCCTCCCCCCAATTTGCTCAGCAAGCAGCAAGTAACCAGCATGCTTATTGCGGTGCATCTGCTCGAATCGCGCATCGAAAGCAGCCGCTACGCCGTCGATTCGGCGCGGGCGCTTTTCCTGAGCCAGGAGCGCGAGTTGCTGCAAAAGCACCACATCTCCACCGCCGACTCGGCCTTTGAGCGCAGCTACCGCTACTACGCCGTGCACGACAAAGACCTGGAAGAAATCTACGCCGTTGTTATCGACTCGCTTAATGCGCAGGCAGTTAAGCTTGGCGGCTACACGAAGCCGCCGGAGCATCACTAACTGACGTTACGCCGTGGGGGAAGTAGCGCTCAGCTTTAGCTTGGCGCATTGCCGCCCTGCGGCGAAGCTCGCGCTGGTAGTCGTTGCACCAACTGGCACGGTCCCACATTCGCCGCAGGGCGGCGATGCGCCAAGCTAAAGCTGAGCGCTACTTCCCCCACGGCGTAACGTCAGTCACCAAGGCGGTTGTAGCGTGGACGCTGTAGTCCGCGTTCGCGTAGATTTGAACGAATGGCGCGGGCACGGGCTACAGCACCTGGCTGCCATTGGGCACCGGTGCCGCTACAGCCAGCAGTACAATGTGGCCCTGGGCATCGGGCGTGCCCAGCACCAGCACTTCGGAGCGAAAAGGGCCAATTTGTTTGGGCGGAAAATTGACGACGGCCAGCACCTGCCGGCTCTCAAGCGTGGCTGGCGTGTAGTAGTGCGTAAGCTGGGCGCTGGACTTTTTGAGGCCGATTTCGGGGCCAAAATCTACTAGCAGTTGGTAAGCCAGCTTGCGTGCCTCGGGAAAGGGCCGCGCCTCCACGATGGTGCCGACGCGGATATCGACGCGCTCAAATTCGGGCCAGGTGAGAGTGGTAGGCACGCGGGCAGTAGGTAAATAGATAGCAAAACGAAGTGGCCCTCCGTTCCGCCTTGCTAGCGGTAGGGTAGCATGCTGCCCATTGCACAGGCGCGAGCTAGGCGCTAACGCGCCAGAATGGAGGGCCACTCCGTTTTACAAACCGGATACGCTGCTTGCTTCTTCCTCGGCAAAGCCGGCCAGCTCCACCAGCTGCTGGCGCACGAGTGCTTCCCAACGGGCCTGTTCGCCGGCCTGAAGGCCGTGGTTGGTGTCGCGGTCGTAGTCGTCGTTTGCTTGTTGCCAGGCAGCGTAGCCCGCCTCCGTGAGCTGGTTAAAGGTGTTGCCCAGCTTGTTGCAGGGGGTGCGCACGCCGGCTAGCTGCTGGCGCAGACGGCGAGCATACACTTCGGCAATATCGAAGTGCAGTTGTTCGTGGCGCAGCAGCTTGGGCGTGATGGCAGCGGGCTCGCGCACCCACGAGCGGGTGGGGTCGAAGCTGGCGCGGGCCGTACCCGCGAAAGCGTTGCCGTGGCAGGAAGCTCCCGTGTGGATGTCGGTCGAAGTGAGGGCAGCGTGCGTCTCGTTGGGCTGGGGGCGGCTCTGGAAGTCGGCTACCGTCAGAGGCCGGTTGGCCGACCAGGGAATAGAGCCGGCCGGAGTCTTTACCCCCTGTGCCTGCACCTGGGCCCCAGCTAGCAAGCTGGCTAGTAGGAGGGAAAAACGTTGCAGTTGCACGGGCATAGCAGGAAGGAGATAAGTTTGCTATTCTAACGCGCAAAAATGGGCTCCTGGTTCCTGTTTTTGAGTTCCTGGTTGGTCCATGTTGTTGGCAGGGTTGGAAACCAGAAACTAGGCCCCCACCAGCACCGCTACGGCTACGGGCTGACTGAGCCGGCGGAAGCGCAGCAGCAACAGCCCGGCCACCAGCGAGAGCCCCGTAAGCAAGCCCAGCCAGATGCCGACGGCCCCCAGCTTCAGCCCGAAACCCAGGCCGTAGCCCAGCGGCAGCGCCACCGCCCAGTAGGCCAGCAGGGCCACCACGGAGGGCATTTTCACGTCTTCCAGCCCGCGCAAGGCGCCCAGCCCCACCACCTGCAGCCCATCCGATACCTGGAAAGCGGCCGCGATGGCCAGCAGCGTAGCCGCCTGCGCCAGCACGGCGGGGTCGTGGTTGTAGAGGGGCGGAATCACGTGCCGCAACGCCAGCATCAGCCCACCCATCAGGCCCATGAAGGCAAAGGCCAGCCAGTAGGCCGCAAAGCCTGCCTGCCGCGCTCCGGCCACATCGCCGCTGCCGCGCAAGCTGCCCACCCGAATGGTAGCCGCCGCCGAAATGCCCGTGGCCGCCATGTACGTGACGGAGGCCACGTTAATGGCAATCTGGTGGGCGGCCTGGGGCGTCACGCCCAGCCAGCCTATCAGCAAAAAAGCCGCACTAAAGGCTCCCACTTCCAGCATCATCTGCACCCCGATGGGCAAGCCCAGGGCCAGCTGCCCGCGCAGTTCGGCTAGGCCGGGGCGCAGCCAGGCGCGGCCCGAAGTTGGGCGCCGGTTGCGCAGGGCTTCGGCCCGCAGCACAAACTGTCCCATGAGCAGGGCCATGCCAATGCGCGAAATCAGCGTGGCCCAGGCCGAGCCCATCAGCCCCAGCGCGGGCGCGCCAAAGTGCCCGAAAATGAGCGCATAGCACAGCAGCGCATTCAGCACGTTGGCGGCAATGGAAAGCTGCATGGCCTGGCGCGTGAGCCCCAGCCCCTCGGCCCACTCGCGGAAGCCCTGAAATACCATCAGCGGTAGCAGCGAGAGCCCCACCACCCGCACCCAGGGCGTAGCCAGGGCCACTACCTCGGGGGCCTGCCCCAGATGCGGCAGCAGCAGCGGCAGCAACTGGCTGAGGCCCGCCAGCGCCACGCCCGCCAGCATATTGAGCCACACCGTGCCCACCAGCAACCGGCCCAGAGCGGGGTAGTCGCCGCGCCCATTGGCGGCCGCCACGCGCGGCACCGCCCCCATGCTGATGCCCAGGCCCAGCACCAGCAGCAGGGTGGTTACGCTCACGCCCATGCCCACGGCATCGAGCGGTAGCTTGCCCAGGTGACCCACCATCACGGAGTCGCACACACCCACCAGAATGTGCCCCAACTGACTAAGTACTACCGGGAAAGCAAGCAGTGCAGTAGCGCGGAGGTGGGATTTCATAGGTAGGAGAATGGCAGGGAGTACATGGCGCGGGGCTGGCTTCGCCTTCCTTCGGTTCTGCCCCGTGCCGACTACTCGCGGGCCGCTGACCCGCACGTTAGAACGACTCGTTCGGGTGTCGTCCTCCGCGTGCGGGCCAGCGGCCCGCGAGTAGTCGGCACGGGGCAGAACCGAAGGAAGGCGAAGCCAGCCCCGCGCCAGAACCACGTTTTTAAGCTATAGCGCCCGCAAAATTACGCCACCGCCAGCACCACGTCGGCAAAGTCCCCGGCGGTATCCTGAAATACCTGGACTACCTGCAGGCCCGCGCCCGCCGCCAAAGCGGCTATCTGGGGCAGGCTGAATTTGAAAGAGTATTCGGTGTGAACAGCTTCCCAGGCCGCAAACTCAAACGCCTGGCCACCCAGCGCGGCCACGCGCACGGTCTGGGCGCAACGGCTTACCAGCCACGAGCGCATGGCCCCGGTGCTGGGGTCGTAGTCGGGGTAGTGCTGCCAGTTTTCGAGCTGGAAGTCAGCGCCCAGCTCGGCGTTGAAGCGGTGCAGCAAATTCAGGTTGAAAGCGGCCGTGGTGCCCTGGCTGTCGTCGTAGGCGTCCCGAATGCGGCGCGGGTCTTTGCGCAGGTCGAAGCCCACGAGCAGGCGGTCGGCCGGGGTAAGGGGCGCGGCTAGCTGTTGCAAAAACCGGTGCTGCTCGGGCGGCGTAAAGTTGCCGATGTTGGAGCCCACGAACAGCACGGCTTTGGGCTCGGGCCGGGCGGAGAGCGCGGCCAGCGCGGCGCTATATTCGGCAACCAGTGGAGCAGTGGGCAGGGCCGGTAGCTCCTGGCGCAGGGTGGCTACCAGTTCCTCGATGGCCGAAGGGGAAATATCTACGGGCACGTAGGTAAGCGCTGGGGCCGCTGGCAGAGCCAGCAGTGCCCGCAGCAAGAGCTTGGTTTTGAGGCCGTCGCCGGCACCTAGCTCCACCACGGCCAGCGGCTGCCCGGCTGGCGCGCCCGCCCGCAAGGCCTCGGCAATGGCCGCACCTTGCTCCCGGAAAATGGCCAGCTCGGTGCGGGTAGGGTAGTACTCCGGCAGCCCCATTATATGCTGAAACAGCCGGCTGCCCTCCGCATCGTAAAAATATTTGGACGACAGGGTTTTAGGGGTTTGGCTGAAGCCGTAGGCGAGGTGGTCGGCGAGGGAATTCAATCTTTTGAGTGATGAGGCGATGGGGTAATAAAGTGAGGAGGTGAAAAGTTTTATTTAGGTGCACATGTCGCGTGCGAAGCACCAGCAAGACCTTTCCCTCACCACCTCATTACTCCATCACTTTCTTCGGCTGCAGCAGCGACGCGGCCATTAAGCCCAGCAGTGTGCCTGCCATCTTCTTAGCTAAGCAGTCGTGCATAAGTAAGCGTATCGCCCTCCGTGGGCGCCTCACCCCCCGGCCCCCTCTCCTTTTCGGAGAGGGGGCCGGGGGGTGAGGCGCCCACGGAGGGCGATACGCTT
>JBPBPU010000085.1:0-25276 GCA_050954465.1 Janthinobacterium lividum | reverse complement strand
GTGCCGCAGCTTCGCAGCTATTCATTGTTTTTCAAGTAGTTACTACCAACATATCGCCGCTTCGCGGCTGTCCCAGCGAGCCGAGTGCGTAAGTCCTAATGGTATTGAAGCCCTGCCGGGCCAACTGATTGAGTTGGCCTGGCAGGGCTTTGTGCTTGCTATGGTGGCTTCGGGAGCGCTTGGGTTTAGGCTTGGGGCAGCCGAAAGTCAGCGTAGCTAAGCTCCGCCGCTACCGCCCCTGAAATCATCCGAACAATGTGCCTAATAGCCTACTCTGCCGACAGGGGGAGCTTGGCTAAAATGGCCGGCTGCGGTGCTGGTAGCTGCCTGGCCTCTGGCATTATTTCTAGCAGCTGCCTGACATTGCGAGCATAGCCGGCATTAATTTTCTAAAATGTAACACACACATTACCAGTTTTATAACGAATAAAATTGTTATTATAATTCAATTTATTATCGGTTCCATCGTAGCATCTTTATGCTATACCGCCGTGTGTAGCAGGCTCTTAATTTTGCCCCCTTGTGGGAGTAGTCATTATTTATTCTCCCACAATTACTTACTGTCTCCTCTTGCTGCTTTATGGCAAACAACTTCTGGCTCCCGGTCAACGACGCGGGTGAGGGCAGGTAGAGGCTTCGGCTCTGAAACTATAGTAACGCTACTGCTGGCTATTCACCTTATCCAGCGCTTTTTACCCAGTCTATTTACCCCATCCATTCCCAACCTTCTCTTTTATGAAGACAAACTTTTACCCTGACTCAACCGCAGGGTCTACCCCAAACCCAGGCCGGACGCCAGGTGGCGCCGCTGCCCTGTGGCGGCTGCTGGTACTCTGCTGCGTGCTGGCCCTGGGCGTGGCCTCGCCGGCCCACGCCTCGCACTTTCGCTACGGCAGCATTACGTGGCGCACCGTTACAACCGATGCCACCAAGCGCACCGTGCAAATAAAGGTGAGCGAGTCATTCCGCAAGAGTTATATAAACTTTAGCCCTAGCCTCACAGTGGGCTCGGTGGTATCTGCGGCTGATGTGCTGTACTTCGGCGATGGAACTAACACGAACATCAACCTGACGGTGACTTCCGTGGATGTGGCCGCCGATAACTTCTATGGCGAGTTTACGGTCACGCATACTTACGCCTCAGTAGCAGCCTATAAGGCCTACATAAACAACAGTGCCCGCCTGGGCACGCTGGTTAACAATGCCAACGCCTACTGGCACATCGAAACCGTCGTGAACGCGGGCACTGGCAACAACTCGCCGGTTTCGACCCTGCCGCCGGTAGTGAACTTGGCTACTGGCCAAACGGCCGCTACCTTTCAGCTGCCAGCCAACGACCCCGATGGCGACCCACTGACTTACAGTTTGGCTACAGCGGCCGACATGGGCGGCAATGCCTTCACCAACGCGCCGGGCCTGGCTATCAACGCCACTACGGGTGTTATCACCTTCCCGACTACTGGCAAGACGGTGGGGGCGCTCTACGACGCGATAGTGAAAGTGAGTGATGGCAAAACCAGCGTGATGGTGGACTTTATCATTCAGATTACCAAAGTTTCGACCCCCCCAGCCTTTGACTACAGTCTCACGCCCAGCAGCGGCTACGTATATCAGGTGGCACCCGGCAAGCCGGTAAACTTCTCGGTACGGGCCACCGACAGCGACGCAGGCGACATAGTGACGCTGAAAGCCGTGGGCCTGCCGGCCGGCTCCAGCATGAGCCCCAGCCTGCCAGCCACCGGCAACCCGGTGACGAGTGCTTTTTCGTGGACGCCGACGACGAGCAACCTGGGCTCTTACGTGCTCACGTTTGTGGCCCAGGACAATGTCGGGGTGCAAACCAACACCTCCGTTACCATTCAGGTAAGCACCAAGCCCACGTTTGACGTGCCGCCCACCCCCTCTAACGGCAGCCTCGTGCAGATTACACCGGGTACCCTCATAACCCGCACCATTCAGGCCTCGAATGCGGACCCCGCTACCCTCGTGCGTATTACGAGCGCTACGGGCCTGCCCGCCAGCGCCACGTATTCGCCCGCCCTGCCCACTACGGCTGCCAACCCCACCAGCACCCAGCTCGACTGGACGCCAGTACTGGCCGACTGGGGGCCACATACGGTGACCTTCACAGCCGCCAATACCAACTCATCGGACAAGGGCACCCACATGCTGCAATTCATCGTGAACTCGGCCCCGAGCTTCACTTCGGCCCCCGCGCCGGCCTCGCTGAATGTGGTGGCCGGGCAGCCGTTTAGCTATAACATCACCCTCACCGACCCCGACCTGCCCTACGGCGACCAATTGGAAATTGAGGACCAGACGCTGCCCGCTTGGCTGACGCTGGTAGACAACGGCAACGGCACGGGCACCCTGAGCGGTACCCCCACCGTGGCCGACGCCGGCAGCAACCCCGTGGAGCTGGTAGCTGCCGATACCTACCACCACGGCAACAGCTACGGCCTCATCACGCAGTCGTTTGACATCAACGTTATTCCCTGCACGATGCAGGCTATGGCGCAAAACGTAACGGTGGGCCTCGATGCCAATGGCCAGGTCACCGTAACCAGTGCCCAGGTAGACAACGGCTCGACTGCCTCGTGCGGCATCGCCAGCATGAGCGTGTCGCCCAACACCTTTACCTGCGCCAACATCGGGGCCAACCCCGTGACGCTGACGGTAACCGACAGCTACGGCAACGTAAGCACCGCCACCGCTACCGTAACGGTAACGGATGCCACTGCCCCCACCGCCGTAGCACAGAACGTGACCGTGCAGCTCGATGCCAACGGCCAGGCCACGGTAACGGCCGCTCAGGTAGATAACGGCAGCAGTGACAACTGCGCCGTGGCTTCTACTACGGTGTCGCCCAGCAGCTTCACCTGCGCCAACGTGGGCCCGAACGCCGTGACGCTGACCGTGACTGATGCCAGTGGCAACGTGAGCACCGCCACCGCCACCGTAACGGTGCAAGACAACACCCTGCCCACCATCACGGCCCCCGCTGCCGTGAGCGTGAGCACCGATGCCGGCCAGTGCACCGCTACCAATGTAGCTTTGGGTGCCGCCACGGCGGCTGACAACTGCACCGTGACGGTTACCAACGATGCCCCGGTCTCGTTCCCGAAAGGTGCCACCACCGTAACCTGGACCGCGACTGATGCTGCCGGCAACGTAGCCACGGCTACCCAAGCCGTGACCGTGAATGATACCGAACTGCCCACCATCACGGCCCCGGCTGCCGTAAGCGTGAGCACCGATGCCAGCCAGTGCAGTGCTACCAGCGTTGCCCTAGGCACCGCTACTGCTAGCGATAACTGCGCCGGTGTAGTAGTCGCTAACAATGCCCCCGCTTCTTATGCGAAAGGCACCACGACCGTGACCTGGACCGCGACCGACGCCGCCGGCAACGTGGCTACGGCCACACAAACGGTGACTGTGAATGATACCGAACTGCCCACCATCACGGCCCCGGCTGCCGTATTGGTCTCTACCAACCCCGGCCAGTGCAGCGCTACGCAAGTGGCTCTGGGCAACGCCACGGCCGGCGACAACTGCACGGGTGTGGCCGTAACCAACAACGCGCCCGCTTCTTACCCCAAAGGCACCACGACCGTAACCTGGACCGCGACCGACGCGGCCGGTAACGTAGCCACCGCTACCCAGGCCGTGACGGTAAATGACACCGAGTTGCCCACCATCATGGCTCCCGCTGCCATAACCGCCAATACTAACCCTGGCCAGTGTGCTGCTACGGGCGTAGCCCTAGGTAACGCTACGGCTGGCGACAACTGCACGGGCTTGGTCGTAACCAACAACGCCCCGGCTTCCTTCCCCAAGGGTGTGACTACCGTAACCTGGAAAGCTGCCGACATGGCGGGCAACATGGCTACGGCTACGCAAACGGTGACTGTTAAGGACACCGAGCGGCCCATCATCACGGCCCCGATGGCGGTTAGCGTGAGCACCAACCCCGGCCAGTGCGCCGCTACGGGCGTAGCCCTGGGCAACGCCACGGCCGGCGACAACTGCACGGGCGTGGTTGTAGCCAACAACGCGCCTGCTTCTTATCCCAAGGGCACCACGACCGTAACCTGGACCGCGACCGATGCTTCGGGCAACGTAGCCACGGCTGCGCAAACCGTAACTGTTAAAGACACCGAGCTGCCCACCATCACGGCCCCAGCCGCAGTGGCAGTAGCCGCTGACGCCAGCCAGTGCGCGGCCACGAACGTGGCCTTGGGTAACGCCACCGCTGGCGACAACTGCGCCGACGTGACGGTAAGCAACAACGCTCCGGCCTCCTACCCCAAAGGCACTACCACCGTGACCTGGACGGCCACCGACGCCGCCGGCAACGTAGCCACCGCTACCCAAACCGTGACCGTAACGGACCGCACGGCTCCTGTGGCCCTGGCCCGCAATGTGAGTGTGCAACTTAACGCCAGCGGCAAAGCCAACGTAAGCGCCGCCCAGGTCAACAATGGCAGCAGCGACAACTGCGGCATCGCCAGCGTGACGGTTTCGCCTAGCGCCTTCACCTGTGCCAACGTCGGCCCGAACGCCGTCACGCTCACCATCACTGACAACAGCAGCAACGTTTCGACCGCTACCGCCACGGTAATGGTGGTAGACGCCATCGCCCCCACGGCCATCGCCCAGAACGTGAGCGTACAACTCAACGCCAGCGGCCAAGCCAGCGTGAGCGCCAGCCAGGTTAACAACGGTAGCAGCGACAACTGCGGCATCGCCAGCCTGGCGCTGAGCAAAACTGCTTTCACCTGTGCCAACGTTGGGGCTAACCCAGTTACGCTGACCATCACCGACAACAGTGGCAACGTTTCGACCGCCACCGCTACCGTCACCGTGGTCGATGCTACCGCCCCGGTGGTGCTCACCCGCAACCTCTCAGTGCAACTTAATGCGAATGGCAGCGCCAGCATCACGGCTGCCCAGGTCAACAATGGCAGCTACGACAACTGCGGCATTGCCAGCGTGAGTGTAGCGCCCAGCAGCTTCTCCTGCACCAACCTCGGCCCGAACGCTGTGACGCTGACCGTGACCGATAACAGCGGCAACGTGAGCACCGCCCCGGCCACCATTACGGTGCAGGACCTCATCGCCCCGACCTTCAGCAGCTGCCCGGCCAACATCAGCGTGACGGCCCAGCCCGGCGACTGCACCCCAGTCGTGAACTGGACGGCCCCCACCGCCGCCGACAACTGCTCGTTCACCTTGTTCGCCAGCCACAAGCCCGGCACCCGCTTCGCCGTGGGTACCACGCTCGTAACCTACACCGCCACCGACCGCGCCGGCAACACGGCTACCTTCTCGTTCAGCGTTACCGTAACGCCGACTCCAGTTGTAGTGGCGCTGAGCAGCCCGACGTTTGCGGGCGGCTTCAACATCGGATGCGCCGGCTCCAAGTCCGGCTCGGCTACGGCCGCCGTGAGTGGAGGCTGCCAGCCCTACCGCTACCAGTGGAGCAACGGTCAGACGACTTCGACCGCTACGGGCCTGGCGGCCGGCAGCTACTCGGTAACCGTGACGGACGCCAACAACACGAGCGTGGTGCGCACGATTGTGCTCACCCAGCCCACGGCCCTGGCCCTGAGCACCGGGTATAGCCCGCAGGCCACCTTCCAAGGGGCCAACACGGCCACGGTGTACCTGGGCTACGGCCAGCAGAGCCTCACGCTGAGCGCCACCGCCAGCGGCGGGGTAGCCGGCTACAGCTACCGCTGGAGCCCGGCCACGGGCCTGAGCAGCACCACCAGCGCCAGCGTGACGGCCACGCCGACCATGACGACGACGTACACCGTGACGGCGACCGACCAGAACGGCTGCTCGGTTAGCCGCACCATTACGGTGAACGTGGTAGATGCGCGCTGCGGCAATAATGGCAACAACGATAAGGTGACGATGTGCCACAACGGCCACGAAATCTGCATCGACGCCAACGGCGTGCCGGCCCACCTGGCGCAGGGCGACGTAGTTGGTCCTTGCACCACGAATGCGCGCACAGTGGACACGGGCACAGCTACGGCCACAACTACGACTAGCACCACGACTAGCGCCACGACCACGACTAGCGCCAAAGCTGCGGCTCCGGCCCTGGCCAAGCCGCTGGCCGAAGTACTGCTCGAAGCGTATCCCAACCCGTTCAACGCCAGCACGACGGTCCATTTCCGGCCGCTGGTGGCCGCTGCTACCCAGGTGCGGGTGTACGACGTGCTGGGCCACGTAGTAGCTACGCTCTTTGAGGGCGTAACCGAAGCGGGCCACGACTACACGCTCACGCTCAGCGGTGAGCAGCTAGCCAGTGGCATCTACTTCTGCCGCTACGAGAGCCAGGGCAAGGTGCTGACCCAGCGCCTCGCGCTGGTCAAGTAAGCCCGATGGCGGGCAGCCTACCGGGCTGCCCGCCCAGGAACCAAAAAGCCTCCTGCCAATCGGCAGGAGGCTTTTTTTATGGATTATTGAGTTAGTCGCTTACCGCGGCAGCCGCGCCGCCGCTGCTTCATCCAGAAACCACTCGGCACACTCGGGTTCAATCAATTGCGCGGGGTATTGGTCTACATCGCGGGGTAGCTCCAATATCTGATGCACGGCTTCGGCTTTGTCGGGGCCGTACACCAGGAAGGCAATGGCGCGGGCTTGGTTGATGAGCGGGGCCGTGAAGGTGATGCGGAACACTTGTTGCTCGGGTAGCCACACATCTTTTACGCCCACCGTGGCATCGTGGAGCACAGGCGTATGCGGAAATAGCGAGGCCGTGTGGGCATTGTCGCCTAAGCCCAGTAGCACGAGGTCGAATTTGGCTTTCTTCTCCCCGAAAAACTCCTCAATGTCCACCCCATATTGCGCGGCGGCTTCGGCGGGGGCCAGGTTGGTATCCACGGCAAATACCTGGGCCGGGCGCACGCTCAGGGGGTCGAACAGCGCCTTTTTGGCCATCAGGTAGTTGCTCTCGGGCGAGGTTTGGGGCACGTTGCGCTCGTCGCCGAAAAAGAAATACGTCTGCTCCCAGGCCACCCGCGCCCGGTAGGCGGGCGAGGCCAGCAACTCGTAGAGCTTACGCGGCGAACTGCCGCCCGACAACGCCACCGCAAAGCGGCCCCGCGCCGCTACGGCCTGCGCCGCCACAGTTACAACGTGTTCGGCCAAGGCTTGCAATGTTTCCTCGGCAGTGGCAAAAACGTGACGTTCCATAGGGTAGTTTTTCCAGGCTTTGAAGGCGCATGTAGAGACACATCTTTGCGTCTCGGCGTTGAACTACTTGATTATGAACAAATAAACAACGCTGAGACGCAAAGATGCGTTTCTACATCCGCCTTGCTGGCTTGTAATTTATTTCTTAGGGCTGAGCGGCAGCGTGAACCAGTGAAAACCGTCTTTCGCCACCAGCGCTTCAGCCGATTCCGGGCCCCAGGAGTCGGCCGAGTAGTTGGGGAAATTCTGGCTTAGGCGCTGCTGCCACGAACTCAATATGGGCATCACCAAATCCCAGGCAGCTTCTACCTGGTCGGCGCGCATAAAGAGGGTCTGGTCGCCTTGCATTACGTCGAGAAGCAGGGTTTCGTAGGCTTCGGGGGCTTGGGCCACGTAAGTGCCTTTGTAGTCGAATACCATGTCCACGGTGTTCAGGGCCATGGCCACGCCGGGGCGCTTGGCCTGCATCTGAAGCCGGATGCTCATTTCGGGCTGGATGCTGATAATGAGCCGGTTTTGCCGCATGGCATCTGCCGTTTCGGGCGGGAAGATGAAGTGCGGCACGTCCTTGAACTGAATGGTAATCACCGAAGCCGAGCGGTGCAGGCGCTTGCCCGTGCGCAGGTAAAACGGCACGCCCTGCCAGCGCCAGTTGTCCACAAAAAATTTGACGGCCGCGAAGGTTTCGGTGTTAGAGGCTGGGTTGGCACCTTCTTCTTCACGGTAGCCGGGCACCTGCTGGCCCTCAAGCCAGCCGGGGCCGTACTGCCCGCGTACGGCGTGGTCGCGCACGGTTTCGGGCGTGAAGCGGCGCATAGCCCGCAGCACATCCACCTTGCGGTCGCGCACTTCCTCGGCCCCGAAGGTGATGGGCGGCTCCATGGCCACGATGCACAAGAGTTGCAGCAGGTGGTTCTGAATCATGTCGCGCAATGCCCCTGAGCCGTCGTAGTAGCCCAGGCGGTCGCCCACACCAAGCTGCTCCGTCACCGAAATCTGCACGTGCTCGATGTAGTTGCGGTTCCAGAGCGGCTCCATGATGGCGTTCGCAAAGCGGAAGGCCATGATGTTTTGCACCGTCTCCTTGCCCAGGTAGTGGTCGATGCGGTAAATCTGCTTTTCCTGGAAAATGCGGCCCAGCAGCGCATTCAGCTCCTTGGCCGACTCGGCATCGTGCCCAAATGGCTTCTCAATGACGATGCGGGTGCGCTCGGCATCCGTCGTGAGGCCGGCCTTGGCGAGGTTTTCAGCAATGACGGGGAAGAAGTTAGGAGCCACCGCCAGGTAGTAAATGACGTTGGCCTCCGCTTTCCACTCCTTTTCGAGCGCCTTGATGCGCTTGCCGAAGTCCTTGTAGGTTTCGGCGTTCTGCACGTCGGCACCCTGGTAGTACACGTTCGGCCCAAAGCCAGCCCACTTGTCGTCGGCGGCCTTGCCACTGCGCGAAAACTCGCTCACGTCGTGCAGCATCCGCGCCCGGAAGTCCTCGTCGGTGAGCTTGGTGCGGCCCGTGCCGATGAGAGCAAACTGTGCGGGCAGCCAGTTTTCGAGGTAGAGGTTGTACAGCGCCGGGGCCAGCTTGCGGGCGTTGAGGTCGCCGGTGCCGCCGAAAATCACGAAGATGGTCGGCGGCGATTGGAGCGTATTAGTCATGGGTTTGCTTGGTGCTAGGTACGGGCGGGGTAGCGGGCTTTTGGTTGGCTACCGGGCCGGCCGGTGCCTCCACTTTGTCGCGCATGCCGGTCCACTGGGTGTGGAAAACGCCTTCCTTGCCCACCAGCTCGTAGGTATGCGCCCCAAAGTAGTCGCGTTGCGCCTGAATGAGGTTCGAAGACAGCCGCGCCGTGCGGAAGGCGTCGAAATAGCCCAGTGCGCTCGTGTAAGCCGCCACCGGCAACCCTGCCGCCACAGCGGCCCCAATCACGGTGCGGGCACCCGGTACTGCACCCTGTACCAACTCCTGCACGTGGCTGTCGAGTAGCAAATGCGCCAGCTTACCGTCTTTTTCAAAAGCAGCGTAGATGTCGTTCAAAAACGAGGAACGGATGATGCAGCCGCCGCGCCAGATTTTGGCAATTGTTGTCAGCTCCAGGTCGTATTTGTACTCTACCGAGGCGTTGCCCAGCATCTGCATGCCCTGGGCATACGTCACCATCATGCTGAAGTAAAATGCCTGCTCCAGGCTGGTCAGGAAAGCCTCCTTATCCACCGGCAGCGCCAGGTCGGCGCTCGGGTAGAGTTGGGCTAACTGCTCGCGCAGGGCCTTGTACTTCGACAAGTCCCGCATCGACACGGCCGTATCCACGGTTGGGATGGGGGCTTGCAGGTTCATGGCCTCCTGCGAAGTCCACTTGCCGGTGCCCTTGGCGCGGGCCTCGTCCTTGATGTCGTCCACCAGCAGGTGGTCGGTATCGGGGGCGTTGAAGGCGAAAATATCCTTCGTAATGTCGAGCAGAAACGACTGCAAGCGGCCCTCGTTCCACTTGGTAAACACCGCGCCGATGGCGGCATTATCCAGACCCAGGCCGGTTTTGAGCACGCCGTAGGTTTCGGCAATCAGCTGCATCAGGCCGTACTCGATGCCGTTGTGGACCATCTTCACGAAGTGCCCTGCCGCGCCCGGCCCCATCCAGGCTACGCAGGGCGCGCCCTCGACGTGCGCTGCGATGGCCTCAAACACGGGCTGCATCACTTTATAAGCTTCTTTGTCGCCGCCCGGCATCATGCTGGGGCCGTTGCGGGCACCTTCCTCGCCGCCCGATACGCCCATGCCGAAGAAGTGCAGGCCGGCCGCTTCCAGCGCCTTCACGCGCCGCTCGGTGTCGAGGAAATACGAGTTGCCCCCATCGATGAGAATGTCGCCGGGGCTGAGCAGCGGCTGCATGTCGGCAATGACGCTGTCGACAATGGCCCCGGCGGGCACCAGCATCATAATGGCGCGGGGCGTTTTTATGCTTTGCACAAAGGCCGCCGGGTCGGTGAAGCCCTGTACGGGCTTGCCCTGGCCCTCCTGGGCGAGCAGGTCTACCTGCTTCTGGTTTTTGTCGTAGCCGGCTACGCCGAAGCCGTGGTCGGCCATGTTCAGCAGCAGGTTGCGGCCCATGGTGCCGAGGCCAATCATGCCGAACGCAAAGTTCGCGGGGGTGTCGCTCATCGGGGTGCTTTGGGGTTGAAGAGGGTGAAAACGCAAATGAACTCTCATACGCTGAAAAGGCGATGAGGCTACGTGTTGCTCCAACAAAGCAAGCGAAATAATGTGAGAGCCCGGTTGCGCGAACTTCTACAAATCTTGGATGGTAAGCACCCGCACGGCCGGGTCGAGGTCCACAAAATCCTTGGTATTTTGGGTCAGCAGGTCGGCCCCGGCGGCGCGGGCGGTAGCCAGGATGGCCGCGTCGGGGAATTTTATTTTCCGCAGCTTGCGGTAGATGATGGCGTAGTGGGCTTCGGCTTCGCCAAAGGGCACTTTTTCCAAGCCATCCAGCAAGGCTTGCATCCGGCGCTCTTCGGTAAGGTCAGGAAAATTAAAGCCCAGTGCCTCCGTATGAGCCACAAATGATACCAGCACCCGGCTGTAATTCAGGTTAAGAATACGTGGGTCGAACTGCCGTTTAGAGATGGCAACCAGAATATTGGTGTCGAGCACTACCAAGCGGGTGGGCATAGATTCAGCGGATTAATTCGCGTTCATCATCAGCGCGCAATTGCCGCTGCCACTCCACCGCGTCGGTAATGGTAGGGTAGGGGTCATGGCCTTCGAAGGCTGCATATGCCGCCGCCAGCTTGTCCCAATCGGTGTGCCCCACGGGGGTAGAGCCGGTTGGCTGTGGGGTAATCAGCAGCACCAGGCTAGCGTTGGCTAATTCGGGATAGCCAGGAGGAAGCTCAAATTCAATGTGCCCATTTCGGGCGTGCGTATGGACTTCAATAGCCTGCGCAAAGGCTTGGCTGTTGGTTGAGGTGGTTTGCATAGAATTTCAGTTGATGTGTGAAAATTACCCCACCAGCACGGCGTCGCTGGCCGCTATTTCCTCTAATATAGCGTATACCTGCTCGCCCAGCTCGGCATCCACGAGGCGGGTGCGCCAGTGCTTGGCACCTTCCAGGCCCCGGAAATAGTGGGCGTAGTGGCGGCGCATCTCGAAGATGCCGGCCTTGGGGCCTTTCCATTCCAGGCTTTTCTCGAAGTGCATGCGGCACATGGCTACGCGCTCCTCCAGGGTGGGCGGGGCCAGCTTCTGGCCGGTGGCCAGGTAGTGCTTCACCTCCCGAAATATCCAGGGGTAGCCGATGGCGGCGCGCCCAATCATGATGCCGTCTACGCCGTAGCGGTTTTTGTAGTCGGCCGCTTTTTCGGGCGAGTCGATGTCGCCGTTGCCGAAAATGGGAATGCGGATGCGCGGGTTTTCCTTGATTTTGGCAATGAGCCGCCAGTCGGCCTCGCCTTTGTAGAGCTGCACGCGGGTGCGGCCGTGGATGGTAAGCGCCTCAATACCCACGTCTTGCAGACGCTCGGCCACATCTTCCACATTCCGGGTGTCGTCGTCCCAGCCGAGGCGGGTCTTCACGGTCACGGGCAGAGGCGTATTTCGTACCACGGCATCGGTCATGGCCACCATCTTGGGGATGTCGCGCAGCAGGGCCGCGCCCGCGCCGCGCAGGGCCACCTGCTTTACCGGGCAGCCGTAGTTGATGTCGATGAGGTCGGGCCCGGCCTCGGTGCTGATGGCCGCGCACTCGCCCATCGTCGCCACATCGGAGCCGAAAAGCTGGATGCCGATGGGGCGCTCGTAGTCGAATACGTCGAGTTTCTGGCGGCTCTTGGCGGCGGCCCGTATCAGGCCTTCGCTCGAAATGAACTCGGTGTACATCAGGTCGGCCCCGTTGGCCTTGCACACGGCCCGGAAGGGTGGGTCGCTCACATCCTCCATCGGGGCGAGAAGCAGCGGGAAGTCGGGCAGTTGAATGTTACGAATGTTGGGCACGGCGGATAGAAATAGAACGTCATGCTGAGCGGAGCGAAGCATCTCGCTCTCAGGCTAACTCAATCGGTGCAATGAAGCGAGCAAGATGCTTCGGCTCCACTTCATTGCGCGAACGCAAGATGAAGCATGACGGACAAGAAATTATTGCGCAAATTTACAGCCTCTTGAACACTGCCTCCTCCATGAAAGATTCGCCCGCCCGCCCGGTTCACCCGCTGTTGCAGATACTGTTGCTGGCGGGGCTGGCGGGGGTGGGGCTGGCGCTGGCAAGTTTTGTAGGGCTGCTGCTGGCTACGACGCTGCTGGGGTTTTCTATGCAGGACTTTGCCGCCATCTCGGCCGCGCCGGCGAGCGTGCCCCACGGCTGGGCAGCTACCATGCTGCTACAAGGGCTGATGCTGGCCGGGCTGGGCGCGGGCGCGGCGGTGCTGCCGCGCATGCTGGGCTATGCCACCTCGCGCTACTTTGCGCCGCGCCGGCTGGGTGCGGGCTGGTGGCTGCTGGGGGCGGGCGTGCTCATTATCTGCTCGGTGCCGCTGCTCTCGGCGCTGGTGTCGTGGAATGCCGGGACCCATTTTCCGGCCGCGCTGCACGACTTCGAGCTATGGGCCCGCGAGGCCGAAGACCGCACCGCCGAGCTGACCAAGTTCCTCACCAATTTCAGCTCGGCAAGCCGGCTGCTGGTGGGCCTCGTGGTTATTGCCATTGTGCCCGCTGTGGCCGAGGAGCTGGTGTTTCGGGGGGTATTGCAGCGCAATCTGGTGCAGCTCACCGGCTCGCGGCACGTGGGGGTGTGGCTGGCGGCGGCTATTTTCTCGGCCATTCACCTGCAGTTTTTTGGCTTTGTGCCGCGCTTCGTGCTGGGGTTAGTGCTGGGGTATTTATTCGAGTGGAGCGGCAACATCCTGGTGTCGATGGCTGCGCATTTCACTCAAAACGCCCTGCAGCTGCTGCTGCTTTATTTGTTTCAAAACCACTTTCTGCCCGCCACCTTCGACCCCGACTCCACTGCGGCGCTGCCCTGGGCGACCGTACTGGTGTCGGGGGGGCTATGCCTGGGGCTGCTGTACTTTTTGCACCAGCAGTTTACCCAGGCCACCTTGCGCCAGCCCCCGGCCACCGACCCCGCTTTTCCTGCTCGCTAACTACCCTCTCTCCTATTGAATCCCGACCTACCTTCTGCTCCCACGCCCGACGACGCTGCCAAACCCAGCGGCCCCAGCAACCTGCGCCTGCGCATCATCTGGGGCACGCTGGCGGCGGTGCTGCTCATCAGCTGCACCTGGGGCGGGCCGGTGTCATTCGGGCTGTTTTTTGCCGCCGTGCAGGCCGTGATGCTTAAGGAGTTTTACCGGATAATGCGGGCGGCGGGGTACAAGCCTCTAGCATTGCTGGGTATTGTGAGTGGTGTACTAATTTTCGCTTTTTTCTGGTACCAGTTCTTCTGGATAGGCTTCTTTTTTGAAAAAAATGCTTCCGTTGGAGCTTTTGGCAATACTTCATTTGCTAATGCAGCTGAAACAAGCTATTACAATCCTATTCGTGGCTGGGAATTCATCACGTTGCGAGTGTTGCTCACAGTCGTAGTTCTAAGCTTCGTTTCACTTTTGTATGAGCTATCGGCTTGGCCAAAGTCGTCACAGCCATTCGCTAATATTGGGGCAGCATTAGGCGGAATTTTCTACGTCAGCATTCCGATGGCACTGCTTAATGTTATTGCCTTTGGCGCTAATAGCTTCGAACCCCGCCGCATTTTCTTCCTTATTTTCCTGGTCTGGTCGGCCGATACCGGCGCCTACTTCGCGGGCAAAAACTTTGGCAAGCACAAGCTGGCACCCAGCATCTCGCCCGGCAAAACCTGGGAGGGCTGGGCGGGCGGCGCGATACTTACGCTAATCGTAGCGGCCTCGGTAGGCTACTTTCTGCCTACCATTCCGCTCGGACACCGGCTCGTAGCCGGGGCCGTCGTGGCCGTGTTCGGGCCGCTCGGCGACTTGGCCGAGTCTATGCTCAAGCGCAGCGCGGGGGTGAAGGACTCGGGAACCTTCCTGCCAGGGCACGGCGGGCTGCTCGATAGGTTCGACGCGTTTCTGCTGGTGCTGCCGGTGCTGGCGCTGCTGCAAGTGCTGGCGGGGTAGATGCCCTAACGCCCCTCGGCTTTGCCACAGTAGTTTGCGGTGTCGTCACGGTCTTCCTCGGTGCCGCCACGGTTTTCCTCGGTGCCGCCACGGTTTTCCTCGGTGTCGCCACGGTCGTTCACATCCTTGCTACAGTCTTCCTCGGCCTCGCCACGGTCTTCCTAGGTGTCGCCACAGTCGTTCGCGGTGTCGCCGCAGTCTTCCTCGGCCTTGCCACAGTCGTTCTCGGTGTCGCCACGGTCGTTCGCGGTTGCGCAACGGGGCAGGTAGTACCTTTGCGGGGCTTTTCCTAAAAGCAGCTCTATCCTCATTTCCCACCCACCCTCACCAAAAATTTCCTCCGATGGCAACGCACACCGCCGTGTATAAAGAGCCGGCTCCCCGGGTCGAAAACACCGAGAACCCGCTAGAATCCATGATGTCGCGCTTCAATATCGCGGCCGAAATCCTGGGCCTTGACGACACCACTTACGAAGTGCTGAAAGCGGCCGACAAGCAGGTAATCGTGCACCTGCCCGTGTCGATGGACGACGGCAAGGTGCGCGTGTTCGAGGGCTACCGCGTGGTGCACAGCACCATCCTGGGCCCCAGCAAGGGTGGTATTCGCTACGATAAAAACGTAAACCTCGACGAGGTGAAAGCCCTGGCCGCCTGGATGACCTGGAAGTGTGCCGTGGTAGATATTCCTTACGGCGGGGCCAAAGGCGGCATCATCTGCGACCCCACCCAGATGAGCGTGGGCGAGTTGGAGCGCCTCACCCGCGCCTACACCGTGAGCATGAAAGACGTATTCGGCCCCGACCGCGACATTCCGGCCCCCGATATGGGCACCGGCCCCCGCGAAATGGCCTGGATTATGGACGAGTTCTCCAAAACCGTGGGCCAGACTTCCTCCGCTGTCGTCACGGGCAAGCCCTTGGTAATGGGTGGCTCGCTGGGCCGCACCGAAGCTACCGGTCGCGGCGTAATGGTATCGACGCTGGCCGCCCTGGCCCGCCTCGGCATGAAGCCCGAAGAAACGTCGGTAGCCGTGCAGGGCTTTGGCAACGTAGGCTCGTGGGCCGCCAAGCTACTGTTCGATAAAGGCTTGAAAGTAAAAGCAGTGTCGGATATTTCGGGTGCGTACTGGAATGACAACGGCATCAACATCGACGAGGCTATTGCCTACAAAAACGTCCACAGTGGCCGCCTCGAAGGCTTCGAGGGTGCCGAAGTGCTGGACCCCAGCAAGCTGCTTATCTCGGACGTAGACGTGATTGTGCCCGCCGCTGTGGAGGATGTAATCACCGAGCACAACGCCCCCCACATCAAGGCCAAGCTGATTGTGGAAGGCGCTAACGGCCCCACTTCCGCGTCAGCCGACCCGATTATCAATGAAAAAGGCATCTTGGTAGTGCCCGACATCCTCGCCAACTCGGGCGGGGTGACGGTGAGCTACTTCGAGTGGGTACAGAATAAGCAGGGCTTCAAGTGGAGCCTCGACATGGTGACGGAGCGCGCCGACCGCATCATGACCGAGGCCTTCGAGAAAGTGTACGCCACCAGCCAGAAGTACGACATCCCGATGCGCATTGCCGCCTACGTGGTAGCCATCGACAAAGTAGCCCAAACATATAAATACCGTGGCGGCTACTAGAAATCGCAGATGGACGCAGACTGCGCAGATGTCGCAGATGCGAACGGCGCGGAGACTGCTTGATTCGGTCTAATTTTTAGAAAGGACGTAAGCAATCGGCTTACGCCCTTTCTTTTTGAATTTTACGTAAGCTTTCAAGGACTTTGTTGAAAGCTTTACTTGTTCACCCATTGCTGACGCCTGCATCTGCGGCATCTGCGTAATCTGCAAAATCTGCGATTCATGAAGGTACACAAAGAAGGGCGCCGTATTCTGTTTGTCACGCTGCTGGTGCTACTGGCGCTGAACCTGCTGCTGAGCCGTTACAATGGCCTTAATGTGCTGTTTAACCGTATTTTTGCGGGCGTATCGGTGGTAGTGTTTCTCACGCTGCTGCAGTTTTTCCGCTCGCCTTTCCGGCGGCTGCTCACCCACGAAGACTTGCTGCTAGCCCCGGCCGATGGCAAGGTGGTGGTGATTGAGGAAGTAGACGAGCCCGAGTATTTCGAGGACAAGCGCCGCCAGATAAGCGTGTTTATGTCGCCCATCAACGTGCACATTACCCGCAACCCGGTATCGGGGGTGGTGAAGTATTTTAAGTATCACCCCGGCCAGTACCTGCTGGCCTGGCACCCCAAAAGCAGCACCCAGAACGAGCGCACCACGGTGGTAGTCGAAAGCGACGCCGGCCCGTTGGTGCTATTCCGGCAGATAGCCGGGGCTATGGCGCGCCGCATTGTGTGGTACGTGAACGTGGGCGACGAAGTGAGCCAGGGCGAGGAGTTCGGCTTCATCAAATTCGGCTCGCGGGTGGATATTTTCGTGCCCCTCGACGCCGAAATCAAAGTAGAGCTGGGCCAGAAAGTGAAAGGTGGCGAAACGGTAATTTGCCAGTTGAAGACGGCGTAAATTGTCTTGTTAGGCAAAAGCAGAAGGCCCGCACTTGCATAGCAAGTGCGGGCCTTCTGCGTAAGGGGGCACCCTAAGTTAGTGTTGGAGTTGCTTGAGCAGAGCGGCCCATTCGGGACTTTGGTGCAACAGGCGCAACAGCCACACGTTAAGAATTGCCACGAGCACAAAGCAAATAAGCAGGGGCCGCAACCAGCCGCGCGGCCGAAACTGGTAAGTAGCTACATAGCGCGGCCAGAACCAGAATACATAAGCCATAATGAGCGGCAGGTTTAGCAGCGACGCCACCAAGGGGCTAAACGAGCCGTGCCGCGCCAACTGCCCCAGCACCAGCAGCTCGCCTACCAAGTACGCCAGCACGAAGCCCGCCAACCCCCAGATGGCGCGGGTGCGCTTGAGCTGATGCAGGTTGAGGGCCAGCAGCACCGCTCCCGTGATGGTGCTAAACAGCACTGAGAACAACACGATGACCCCTGGAGTGTACAAAACGGGTGCCTCAGGCTGGAGTAGCGTTGGAGGCATAGCGGCCTGCCGGGCCGCTTCGGCGGCCCGCGCCTGCTGCACCACTACTTCGAGCTGCGGGCGCAACGTGGCTTCTTCGGGGGCGGGCTGCCCGCGGCGACGCAGCTCGTCGAGGGCAGCCAATACAGCTTCCTCGCGGTACTGCGCGTAGCCGGTCACGTACTCGCGTAGCGCTACCTCAGTTTTGAGCGCCATCTTGGCCGCGTAGTCTTCCATCGGAGGAGTAAATGAGAGAGGAAAGGCCGATGGGTCAGACTGCCTGCTTAGTGTGCAGTGAAAAAAGCGTGCAGCGCAGTGCCCGCCCGGCGTATATCCTCAAACGAATTATAGAGCGGCACGGGTGAGAGCCGGATAACATTGGGCTCGCGCCAGTCGCCGATGATGCCCTGCGCCGCCAGGAAGTCGAATAATTCGCGGCCGCGCTCATGCACCAGCAGCGAGAGCTGGCAGCCGCGCTGCGCGGGGTCGGCGGGGGTAATAATTTCGAGCTTGCTGGTCGGCAGGTTCAGCGCGTTAATCCAGAATTCCAGGTAGCCGGTCAGCTTCTGGCTTTTGGCCCGTAGCGGGGCCAGGCCACCCGCCCGCTCAAACACGCCGAGACTGGCCCGATGCACCGCCATGGGCAATATCTGCCCGCAGGAGAGTTGCCAGCCATTGGCCCCGGCGGCGGGGTGAAACCCTTTTTTCATCTGGAAGCGCTCGGCGGGGTCGTTGCCCCACCAGCCGGCCAGCCGCACCAGGTCGGGCCGCTGGGCGAAGCGCTCGTGTACGAAAATACCCGAGGTGCCGCCCGGCCCCGAGTTGAGGTACTTATAGGTGCACCAGCAGGCAAAATCCACGTCCCAGTCGTGCAAAGCCAGCTCTACGTTGCCGGCCGCGTGGGCCAGGTCGAAGCCCACCAGCGCGCCCACCGCGTGCCCGGCCCGCGTGATGGCCGCCATGTCGAACACCTGTCCCGTGTAGTAGTTGATGCCGCCCAGCAGCACCGTCGCCAGCGAGTCGCCCAGCTCGGCAATTTTAGCCTCAATATCCTCGGTGCGCAGCGTGTGCTCGCCGGGGCGGGGCACCAGCTCCACGATTACCGCATCGGGGTCGAGGCCGTGCAGGCGGGCCTGGCTTTCGAGGGCGTACTGGTCCGATGGGAAGGCTCCGCCCTCCATCAATACTTTGTAGCGCGTGGCGGTGGGGCGGTAAAACGTAACCAGCAGCAGGTGCAGGTTCACGGTTAGGGTATTCATTATCACCACCTCCACCGGCTTGGCCCCTACCAGGCGGGCAGCTGGCTCGGCCAGACTGTCCTGGTAGCGCATCCAGGGCGACTCGCCGTGAAAGTGACCTTCTACCGCCTTTTGCTCCCAGGCCGTAAACTCCTGCTCTACGGCGGCGCGGGCCGCTATGGGCAGCAGTCCCAGCGAGTTGCCGCAGAGGTAGGTACACGGCCGCCCATCCGGCCCCGGCGGAATATGAAACTCGGCGCGAAAAGCAGCCAGGGCATCGGCGGCGTCCTGCGCCACGGCAAAAGAAGGAGTAAGGTCGTAGGTCATAGGGTTAGTTGTTTGTTGCCAATCAAGCTGTTTGAGCTTGTTAGGCAAGCAGAATCTCAGCTTCTAAGCGCACGGTAAAAGCCAAAAATAAGAGACTGGCCACTTACCGGCGTTTATTTCAAAGCGCCCAAGTAGAGTCTTGCTCCTGTCGAGCCAGGAGTTTGCGCGCTCCCGGTAAAGCTCCGAATCAATAAAGATATCGGCTGCGTCTGCACCTTTGCCCGAACGCGGGCTTGGGACGGTAGCGGCGTCAAGTTCCAGTCGGAAATGCTCTCCGCTCAAGCTCTTAGCAGTGAGGCTGCTAGCTGCATTCACGACCCGGCCTTTGGGCAAAAGCTGCGCCGCCACCGGCAAGCCGCACAACTCGCCGAACGGGGCTCCGAAACTCCCCGTGAAGGCTGCTTCCAGCGCTTATTCCACCTCCCTGCTTTTGCCCCCGTGGGGTCGCTAGCCGCGAGGCTGCGGCGCGGTATACTGCATGCTAACGTAGCCGTTTCGTGGGAGGATTTTTCATAGGTTCGGGAAATTACCTCCCAATTCTGCCCCTCATTTCCCCAGCCATCTCGCACAAGCCAGGTGGGCGGCTGGCACTCAGGTTGCGTAGGACGCGGTGTTACTTTGAGAAATTTTCAGCTCATGATATTTTCCGTATCGCACCGCAGGCCAACTGGCCCGGTAGCCCTTGTCAGTTGGTTGGCGCTCATCTTCTTGTCTCTGTTGCTGGGCAGTGCGGCTCCGGTGCAGGCCCAGGTGTTCTTTGGGCAGGGTGGCCCGGTGAGAGACTTTACGGGGAAAGATGAAGCGGTGCGCTTTCCGGTAGTGGTGAAGGGGTTGGGCATCCAAACCTCCGCGCAGTTCGGCCTGGAAGGAGCTTGCTTAAGCATCGCGCACCCCAAAACTGCCGACCTGAAGATTGAGCTGCTGGCCCCCGACGGCACCAGCATCTGGCTCACCAACCGCAACGGGGGCGACCGGGGTGCCGACTACCGCGCCACCTGCTTCCGCATGGACGGCTTCAATGGCTACGTATACGAGGGCAAGTCGCCCTTTACCGGCACCTACATTCCCGACGGCAAGCTGCAGTTTTTTAATCAGGGACTGAACCCGAACGGGACGTGGTACCTGCTTATACACGACCTGGCGGCGGGCAACGTGGGCACCCTCGACCAGTGGAGCCTGAGCTTCGGCCCGCACCCGGCGCAACCCGACTTTGCCGCGTGCAGCCCCAAGAGCGCCGCCGCCTGCCACTGCCCCGATGGTTCCGGCACCTGCGATTTATTGCCCGATTTGGTGGTATCGGAAAAGATTGTGCGCGAGCTGCACCAGGAGTACGGGGCCACCGACCCCACGTATCCCCGGCAAATACGGCTGGCGGTAGCTACGGCCAACATCGGCTGGGGGCCACTGGAAACCCACGGCACCGGCCGCTGGAGCTGCGGTGCCACACCGGCCCGGGACGGCCGCGCAACCTGCCCCGACGGCCGCCGCGCCCGCCAGGAAATTGTGCAGGTAATTTACCGACGCGAGGGCGACCACATGGTGACGCGCAACCGCCCGGCCGGTAATAATTACTTTGACGAGCGCCCCGGCCACAATCATTACCACGCCGACTCCTGGGTTGACTTCACCCTGCGCCGCCGCGACCCGCGCCAAGCCGACCCGCGCCGCTGGCCCGTGCTGGGCAAAGGCACCAAGGCCAGCTACTGCCTCTTCGATTCGGGCAACTGCGGCGAAGCCGACGGTGTGTGCCAGACCGGCCGTGGCCAGACTGTGGGCCAGGGCACGTTGCCCAATTTTGGCTTCGGGCACTACGTAGACTGCGAGGCCACAACCCAGGGCATTTCGGTGGGCGGCATCGACCACTATGGCATCAGCTTCGAGGGGCAGGCCATTCCGATACCAGCGGGTACGCCCAACGGCAGCTATTTTATTGTAGTGGAAGTAGACCCACTTAACCTTTACCAGGAATTGGATGAAACCAATAATATAGTGGTGGTGCCCATCGAGTTAAAGCTACAAGAAGCGGTCAGAAGTAACACGCTAAAAAGCAGCCATAAACGCCCGACTAGGGCTCAGTAAACAGTTGGCAGAAAAACGTTGACAGAGCAAGTTCACACGTTCACCGAGAAAAATGACATGTTTACCCTAGAATGAAGCGGTTTGAGGAATTAATGTGGTAGTTTTGGTAAGAATCCAGTTCAAACCCTTCTCTATCCATGCATTCTTCTCTACTTCTCCTAACCCGGGGACTCTTGTTTGTGAGTTTCTGGTGTTTGTTTGGTACGTTGCGTGTTCAGGCTGACTGTACCACGCCGCGCCTCATCCGCTCGGCTCAGAACGGGAGTTTTAACACCGGCAGCACCTGGGTGGGCGGCGTCGTGCCTACCTCCTGCGACTTTGTGATAGTAGACCACACTGTGACGTTGGATGTGAGCTTTACCGTAGGCCAGACCGGCACCGGCGGCCTGACTGTGAACAACGGGGGTACGCTCACCGGCTCCCAGACGGTGCAGGTTACGGGCGGCTCTGTCGCCTACACCTTCACCAACAACGGCACGCTAAACATTAACGACGTCAGGCTCAACGGCGGTGGCACGGCCACTTTCGTCAACAACGCCACGGCCACGCTCAACGGCATCCAAACCTGGGACGCAGGCAGCTACGTGGTAAACAAGGGCTACCTGACCGTGAATGGCAACATCAACCAAGCCAGTGGGACGCTGCGCAACGACGCCGTTTTGGGTACGCTGACGGTAAGCGGTACCATAACGCTGAACGGGACTACCAAGTGGGATAATACGGGCCGCATCGTGAGCACCTCGACAGATACTCAAAATGCCTTCTTCCTGTCCAGTAACGGGCCATCGTTCTATAACCGGCCCACCGGACGGCTGAAGATGTTGAACGGTGGCCTGTATCAGTCATCAGGCACCACTATCAACAACGAGAACTACATGGGGGTGCTAAACCTGGAAACCCATGATGGTGCCCTGATGATGAATACCGACTCCCTGATAGTGGGCGGCAACTTCATCAACGGCGACATTTTCTCGAATTATGCCGGGGCCAACATTAAAATCGGGGCCAACCTCAACCAGATTAACAAAACCAACTCCATACTGAGCAACGACGGGTTCATCCAGATTACCGGCAATTTCTCCAACGATAAAGCCATTGGCGGCAACGGCGGCGGCTACGTTATCGGTGCGCCGGGCAAACAACCGGCCAGCACATCGACCAACACTTCGAACGGACAGGTAACCGGCACCGTCGATATCTGCACTCAAGGCGTGAGCGGCACTAATGCCAACGGCTACCCCAATATTTTCACTACCAACAACAACACTACTCAAGGAACCAACTACGGCATTTCAACCACCACCACGAGCTGCCAGTACGTAATCCCCACCGCCTCGCTCAAGTCGGCCGACATTACCGGCAACGCCGAGGTATGCAGCGGCAGCACGGGCAACGTCTACTTGGTGCCAGCGGTGAGCGGCGCTACCAAGTACGTGTGGACGGTGCCCAGCGGCTACACCATCACGGCCACTTCGCCCTCGGGCACCCTCACGAACAGCAACACTACGGCCACCATCAACACCTCGATGACCTCGGGCAGCGTAAGCATTACCGTGACGGCGGGCAGCACGGAGGGCGTTATCACGGTGAAGACGGTTGGCTCCTCGGCAGCAGCCTACAACTACACAACGAAGCTGGTGAAAATATCGGCCGGTACGCCGGGTACGCCGGGCACCATCATGGGGCCGGGCAATACCGTATGCTCGGGCAGCAACGGCTTTGTCTTCAGCATTGCGTCGGTGAGCGGGGCCAGCACCTATAGCTGGACCGTACCCACGGGCTGGACTATCAACTACGGCCAGGGCACCACCAGCATTTCGGCCACGTCCGGCTCGGGCAGCGGCTCCGTAACGGTGAGGGCCAGCAACAACTGCGGCACCAGCGCGGCCGCCTCCTACGCGGTGGCATCCCCGGCGGCGCTCACGGCCCCCACCATCAGCGGGCCGACATCGGTGTGCTCGGGTTCCGGCTATACGTACACGGCCAGTGCCGTAAGCGGGGCCACCCGCTACGTCTGGACCGTGCCCAGCGGCTGGAACTTGCAGAGCGGCCAGGGCACTACCAGCATCACGGTGTCGCCGGGCACAAACGCGGGCAATGTAACAGTGGCGGCGATGAACGGCTGCGGTACCGGCCCCACCACCAGCTACGCCGTGGTACCAAGTCAGCAACTAAACCAACCGCAGCTTACTGGTTCTAGCGGCAGCAACCCGAACAACACCACCCCCTGCGCCAACAACGGCGGCTACGTCTACACCACGCAAGCCCAAGCCGGGGTCACCTACAACTGGACGCTGCCCAGCGGCTGGGTGGTGACAGCGCCCGCCGGCATCAGCGGTACCTCGTTCAGCACCAGCACCAACTCAATTACCGTAACCCCCAGTGGCACAACCCCCCAACAAGTTGCCGTATCGGTGAGTAACTCGTGCGGCGGCAGCTATAGCGGTACGCCGCTCAGCGTAACGCCCCAAGCTCAGCCCGCCACGCCTACTATCAGCAGTACGCCCGACAATAAGTTTTGCAGTGGTGTAATCAAGACGTTTAACCTCATCGCGGCCCTGCCCAACGGCACGACTGCGGCCTGGACCGTGCCCACGGGCTGGACCATCAACTCAGGCCAGGGCTCGGCCAGCATCACGGCCACGCCCGGCACCACGGCCGTAGCGGGCAACGTGACCGCCACCCTCAGCAACAGCAACGGCTGCGTCGGCCCGGCAGGAAGTTATGCGGTCGTGTCTAACTCCACGCCCCCGACCTTCACTACCAGCAACAACCCGGCGCTGCCGATGGCTTCGATGGCCGGGCTGGTGTACAGCATCAACGCCGTGAGTGGTGCCAGCAGCTATAACTGGACCGTGCCTACCGGCTGGGTCATCACTTCTCCCACCGGTGCTACCAATAGCGGCACCACCCTCACCAGCCCTACGGCTACCAGCATCACCGTCACGAGCGGCACGGCGGGCGGCACCGTGTCCGTTTCCGCTAACAATACTGGTTGCACCAGCGCCGCCACTACCAAAGTGGTCGACATCAACCAGCCCACCGCTTATGCAGCCAGCGCATACAGCAGCGTAAAGAAGACTACCTGCTACACTGCCGGCGATGTGCTCTACGGGGCCACCGATGGCAACGGAGCCATCACGAGCGCTACGGTGAACAGCCCGGGTAGCCTGCCCGCCGGCGTGGCGCTGGCTTCCAACGGGGCGCTCAGCGTGAGCAACCCGGCCAGCCTGCCCACCGGTACCGCATCCTCTTTCACGGTGACTACCACCGATGCCGCCAACGGCCAAACGGCTACCCCTTTCAGCCTTACCTTCAACGCCGACCAGGCGGCTACCCAGACTGCTGGCGTGTATAAGTCCCTGGAAAACTACGCGAACGGCGATGTGCTGACCACCTATACCGACCCAGACGGTGCCATCACCAGCATTGCGCTGGCCAGCGGCACGCTGCCGCCCGGCACGGCCCTGCAAATCTCGGGCACCAACGGAGTGCTTATCGTAACGGACCGCACCAAGCTCAGCCCCGGTGCTTATTCGTTTGTGGCCTCAACCAGCAACGCGACGTGCAGCATCGGCACCAGCTCGCAGACAACGTCGGTGAGTTCGGGCAACAGCAAGGCACTGCCCGTGGTACTGACCTATTTTACCGGCAAGGTGCTTGGCGGAAGTATCCAACTCACTTGGGGCACTGCTTCGGAACTAAACAGCCTCCTCTTTGAGGTGCAGCGCTCAGCCGATGGCCTGGCCTTCACCACCATCGACAAACTAGCCGGGGCGGGCAACTCGTTGGTGGCTCACGCTTACTACTTCACCGACAAAAACCCGTTTGCTGGCAACACCACCGTCTATTACCGCCTGCGTCAGGTTGACTTCGATGGCACGGACCACTACTCCCCCGTGCTGGTATTCCTGACTACGGCCAGCACCGCCCTTCTAACGCTGGAACTGGCCCCCAACCCGGTGCGGGAGTCACTCTACGTGCAAGTTGCCGGTACCACTGGCTTCCAGGAGTTAGCCGTGTACTCGGTTTCGGGCAAGCTTTTACTGCGCCAGTCAGCCGAAGCTACCTGCACGCTACCCGTGCAGCTGCTGCCCGCCGGTATGTACTTGTTGCAAGTGCGCACCGCCGATGGACAAACACTCACCCGCCGCTTTGTAAAAGAATAAGTCCTACTATACTCTACCCTACAAAAAATGGGGCATAAAAACGGGAAGGACCGACCTTTGGAGTTCCTACACTTCAAAACGCCTTTCCCTCCCGTGAAGCAGTACC
>JBPBPU010000069.1:0-27429 GCA_050954465.1 Janthinobacterium lividum | reverse complement strand
AGGCAGCGTCATAGCGCGGCCGTTTGGAGGAAGAGGCTTTTTCCATGAGAAGGGGAAATTAGTGCCTAATTCTCTCCTGTCTAGCTATACCACCCCACCTTGCTTTCCCCAGCCAATGCTTCGCCGATGAATCCTGCCGAGGCCAGCGGGTCGCGACGGCAGATGTCGGCAAAATACCCGTAAACAGGTACTGAGGATGCGGAACGCATCGCCGTCGTTCACCAACAGTTTGAATCGGTTAGAGGAGCTTTTGAATGCTAGCGGATAAAACTTCAGCATGTACACCTGGTGCTTGTACTGTTCAGCCTCTACCACATAACGCCGGTTTTTACGGGTGCGAAACGTGTAGTAGTGGATACAAATCAAAGGGCCGCCCTGCTGAGGCGGCCCTTTGCGGTACGTGAACGGGTAGACTTCGCCCGGCTCTCGTATTTCAAAGAAGGTAGGCATAAGCACTGCGGCGCTTTCTTTTCAACTCTTCCGGCGTGAGCGTTTCAAATTTAAATTGCTTGGCATACTCGCGCGCTTGGGTTAGCCGCTCTTCTTTGGTCAGCTTACCAGTTGTTGTCTTCGACTTGTCTTTATCAACAGTGCCCATGACTCAGCAGGTTTAACAGTATAAACATTGCCTCTAGTATCGCAAATACACTGAAAAAGGTTCAGCAGGTGGCTCGTTGCAATGGCATACTGCTGGCTCGTGCCAGCCAATTCGGCGGTTGAGCAGCAAATTGTCCAGAAACCCCAGTTCCCCCAGTTGCCGCCGCGCGCGGGGCACTAAGAGCGCAAGCTACAATAATTCCTCCGCTTCCACTGCCCGAATATACCAGATGTTGTGGCGGTCGTGGCTAATAGCATACTCTGGCAAGTTCAGGTGCCGCCGGTAGAAGTGATAGCGTTGCGCAGCGGAGTAGGGCTGCTTGATGAGATGTTGCACTACGTCCGGCTCGTAGGTGGACAGGTAGTAACGCTTCACCCGAAAAATGGCCTGCCACAGTTGTTCTTTTAGTGCCGGGGCGTAGTGGCCGAAGCTGGCCGGAATGCTGCTGCCGACCGGAAACAACTGAAAATCGCTGTGGTAGATGAACCGGCCCTCGTCGGTCATGGACCGAATCTCGCAGGTTTGGGTCAACACGTCCCAATCGGGGTGCAAGTGCCGGATGCTGTATTCGATGTAGCCGCCGTGCCGGTCGCAGTCACAGCGCAGGCAATGCGGGTCATTTAGCACCCTCGCCCGCCTGCGCCTGCTGCAACTCCTGGTTGGGCGTGAGGCCCGTAGCTTGCTGGTGCGCGGCATACCGCTGGCGCAAGGCATTGATGGATGCCCGCTTGCGCGCCTCGCTTAGCACAGGAGCGGGCGAGACTTCGAGCAGATAGTTTGTGGCTTTCATAGGCTGCTAAAATACGCACAGTAACTTGAATGCGTTCCGTAATCTGGCTAGCAACTCCAAATGCCCCTGGTTGCCGCCGCACCCGCTGAGGCAGCCGGGCGGGGCTAGGGGCGGCAAACCAACTATAGTAGCTTTGCCCCGAATCTGACCAAGTGCCCGTCGCTTCAGTAGGATTCACCTGAGGCGGCCCCTTTATATTCGGCGACCGTTACCTTTCTAACATGGGCCACTACACTGATGCGGTAGAAGACAACCTACTTGGCCTTACTACCAAGCAGGAAATCAATGAAGCCGAAGGCTCCGACGTATTGCGGGCGGAAACCTGGATTACCGAGTTGGACTACCCCTTAGCCATCACGACTACTTTCCTACTTGACCTTCACCGGGTGGCTTTCGCTCACCTGTACGAATGGGCGGGCAAGTGGCGCACCACTACGCCTAACGTGGGCTCATACTTGCCGCCGTTGCCGAGTAGGTTACCGCAGCTGCTGTATGAGTTTGAAGACGACTTACGCTTCCGGATGGCGCAAATGCAAGAACCCAGCGCTGCCGCTGTAGCAGACTTGCTGGCTTTCGCGCATCACAAGTTGGTTTTCATCCATCCGTTCACCAACGGCAACGGCCGCACGGCCCGGTTGCTGACCAATGCGCTGGCTTATAATTACGGCTACGACGAAGTGCTATTATACCAGCGGGAAGCCAGCGATAGCCGCAAAAAATATCTCCAGGCTATTCAGCTTGGAGATAATTATGATTTAAGCGAGTTGAAGCAGTTGATTCTACAGCAGTTAATGCCGTTGGCTTTGTCCTGATGGGGAATTGCGGCGTTGTTGGTCATATAACTCACTAAGCCGCTCTGGCGAAACAGTTTGATTCTCCAACGCCATTGAGGCATAAGCCGAACGCACCACACTCGCTTTCAGCGCAGTAGGGTCGCGAAATTTACTATACCGTTCGTGAAGTTTCATGCGTGAGGAAGGTTAATTTGCAGCTAACGAAAATACGTCAGCAGGTGTTCATACCTGTTGAGGGCTGGTGCTATCGAAGCCCCAAGTTCCCCCAGTTGCCGCCGCGCCCGCCGAGGCGGCCGGGCGGGGGCGGGTGGCGTGGCAAACCAAATGTAGTAGCTTTACCTCGAATCTGACCAAGTGCCTGACACTTCAGTAGGATTCACCCGGGGCGGCCGTAAGGCGGCCCTTTTTTTATAGCAGCGCATGAGCCATTACACCGACGCACCGAAAGACACCTTGCTCGGCCTCACGGACCGCCGCCTGCTGGACGACGCCGAAGCGGAAGGCATCATCCGCGCCGAAAACTGCCTCTACGACCTGCCCGAAGAAACCGACTTTACAGTGGCGCTGCTGCTGGCGTTGCACCGAGAAGCCTTCGGGCGCGTGTACGAGTGGGCCGGGTAGTACCGCCGCTCCAATCCCAACGTGGGCGACTTCCTGCCACTGCCGTTTCAGCAGGTGCCTACACTGCTCTACCAGTTTGCAGAAGAGGTGCAGCACCGAATGCGGCTGGTGCAAACCGAAGCCGACGTAGTAACTCTCTTGGCGTATGCGCACCACCGCTTTGTAGCCATTCACCCGTTTACCAACGGCAATGGGCGCACGGCCCGTTGGCCAACCAACTTTCTCGCCTTTCGGGATTGCTAGCAGGAAGTAGCCCTGTATCAGCGAGCCGCCGGGCAGGAGCGTGACACGTACTTGCGCGCCATCAAGGCTGGTAATGCCTTTGACTACCAGCAGTTGGAAGAACTCATTATAACGCAGCTGCGTCGGTTTGGCGAGTAGCTTTCGCGGCGCGCTCGGCTTCTACCTTCTCATAGAGGGCTTCCAGGAGTTCCATTGGCACCGTCTGGTTTTCAAGTGCCATCGTGCCGTACACTGAGCGCAATAGCATGCGCTTCACAAAAGCAGCATCCTGGAGTTGGGTGTAGCGTTGGCGGAAAGTCATAGTTACAAAATTGCGAAATAAAGCCTGTAGTACCGTGTAGCCCTAGCGGCGCCCAGCCACCCCAGTGGCCAGGCACCGCTAGGATTTAGTTTTTCCCGCTTTGCTTCGACGAGTTGGAATCATACTTCATTTTACCCATTTTCCGCATTTGCTTTCGTTCCTGATGGTCCATACCAGGCACCTTCACATCATGGCGAGCGGCGCGGGGACTGCCACCATCGCGCACGCTGGGCGTATTGAGGGGCTGGCTACCCGGCACGGCAGCAGGCGTTACGAGGACACCGGACGGTTCCACGATGGCACCAGTTGGCGCCACTGCTCCCGATGGCAGCACGGTTTGGGCTTGGGCAGAGGCGGTGCCCAATAGGCCGGCCGTAGCAAATGCAAGTAGAAGCTTCATAAAAAGGAGAAGTAGAACTGAAGTAGCTGCTACGCATAGCTTCGAATTTTAGATGCTGCCGCTTCCGGCCAGGGCCGCGCACCAGTGGCTAGTGCGGTCCTGGCACTGCTCCTCGGCATCCCCAGCTACTGGCAGCCCCCACTTCAAACGGCCCACTCCCCAGCCAGTAGGCGCGGCAGCAAGGGCTGAAGGATGCGGTAGCTGGCCCCCCACAGCGGATGGGGGCCAACGCGCCAAAACGAAACCAGTTCGGGGTAGGCCCAGCCGGGAAGCTGCCATCGCTCCTGGGCGGCAGTGGTCGGGCCGGCTAGGTGGCGCAGAGATACGCACAGCACTTCGGCTATTTCGGGCTCCTGAAAGCGCCAGGTGGCGGGTGGTGTGATGCGGGCCAGGAAAGGCGCGATGTGGAAGCCCGTAGTACGGGTTTGGATGGCGGGCAATGCGGCCAATACCTGAATGCCAGCGGAGCTAAGGCCAATTTCTTCCTCAGTTTCGCGCAGGGCAGTGGCTAGCAGGGAGGCATCGCCGAGGTCGCGCTTGCCACCGGGGAATGCCAGCTGCCCGCCGTGGACACCGTGCTCGCCCCGGCGCACCAGCACCACTTGCAGCTCCCCGGTTACATCCCGAAACACGGGCACTAGTACCGCCGACTCGCGTAGGATTGAGGGAAGCATAGTAATTTCTAGTTCAAAAGGATGGCGCAAAGGTGGGCGGAATACTACTGGGACTAACCACCTCGGGCGGCTATTTCTTGGTTAGTAGCACCTCCCGCACCGATGTCCACCGGATGTTGGGGTAGCGGGCGTTGTCGAGGGGCGCTAGCTTGGGCCGGCCGCTGAACATGTTGTGCAAATACTGCATCCCCTGCCAGGGCGGAAACACGTCGTCGCTGGCGGGCATCAGGGCGCGGGTGGCTTTCGCCATGGCCCCCAGCACGGCCAGCGGGCCGGCCCAGAGCAGCCCGAACGGCTGGCCGGTAGCGGCGCTAGCAGCCACCTGCACCTCGCGGATGGTGGCTACCTCGCCGGCCACGCGCAGGTAGCGGGGCGTGGTGGGGTCGAGGGCCGCGGCCGCCGTGAAAGTGGCGGTGTCGGCGATGGTGGTGAAGTCCAGGGGCTGGTCGGCGGAGCCCCAGTAGAGCACTCGTTTCAGTCCGAAGAGGACGACCGGGGCCTGGCCGGTGAGCAGGTCGGTAAACATGCCGTTGAGCACCGACGTGGCGGCGATAGGAACTTGGTCGAGATGCTGGTTGAATTCGCGGCGCAGGTCGAGGTTGCGGTTGGAGCCAGCGGAAAGTTTGGTGTAGTCGATGCAGTAGTCGGACGGGATGAAGCGCGGCACGCCCGCCGCCAAGGCCGCCGCGAGCAGGCGGGTTTGCGCGTCCACTATCACCTCGCGCAGGCCCGACAGGGCCGATACCACGCAGGCCGCACCCGCGCAGGCTGCCGTGAGGGCCGCTACGTCGGTGAAATCGAGGGCTACCACGGTAGCACCCCGCTCGCGCAGGGTGGTCAGCTCCGGCTTGGTGTTGCCGGGGCGCACCAGCGCCCGCACGGCAGCCCCCTGGTCGAGCAGGGCCTGGGCGATGCGGAAGCCGAGGTCGCCGGTGGCACCGGCCAGTACAATGGTGGCTGGTTTGTCGGGTTGGTGTGCGGGGGTGTTCACTACTTACAGGCTGGTTTTTACTGAGGTACTCTTTGGCCAGCGTCTTAGCTTGCCCACCTACTGGTACGCGGTAGCCGACTCAGTGACTATCGGATACGAACAAGTAACCTCCAAAAGCCAGCGCTTGGCGATTCATACACGTAAACGACCCGTAAACCTCCGTTACTCTTCTTTGCTAATGTCCACTTTCACCGTCGAACGCCTTTCCTTCCAGCATCTTTCCAAACTTCCCGGTGCCTGGCAACCGGCTGATTATCTGGCGCTACTAACTAAGCTGGATTATGACAACCCCGCCGCCATTGCCCCGGCCGAACTCCCGGATATGTGCCAGATGGCCCTCACCGACCTGGAGCCTGCCGCGGCCGCTGAGCTTGTACTCGGCTATCTCTTTGCCGACCAGCTCAAAGAGGGCCAGATAGACCAACTGGCCCACCAAATGCAGACCGAAAAGCTGTGGGAAGAAAACCCGAATTTTGCGCTGCACCAAGGCTTTTTCAATGCCACCCAACTGCTCTACGACGCCTACAACGGCAAATTTCCGCACCCACAGGCAGTAGAGTTCAAAGTAAAATTCACGGCCACCGACCCCACCAGTTTAGCGGTACTCGACTACGAGCCAGCAGCGGCTTTGCTGCGCCTGCTCGCTCCTGGCCTCTCAGACCGTGCCTTGCTGCACCGGTTGTTTAGCGACCAGTTGGCCGGGGCCGATTTCCCCGAAGCACCCGCTATTATCTGGCAAGCTACTGCCAGCGAAAAAGACGCTACCAGCGTGGTATTCGACGTTATCAGCTCCGACTACTGGCTGGAGGATTTCAAATACGCCGACACCTACGAGGCAACGTTGCCGGCCGAATAAGCCAGCGGCTGACAATGCAGCCGGAACGCCACTAACCACGCTGTTCAGGAAGCTTCCTGGTCGTTTGCCTGGCGCTTCAGCGCCGGAATAGGAGGGCACTTTTTCACCGGGCTTTAGCCGTTACTGGCACCAGGCGGCACAGGGGCTAAATCCCAGGCAAAAAGATGACTGCTACCCCGGTGCTAAAGCGCTGGGCAAAACGCCAGCCCCCCCTGAACAGCGTACTAACCACGGTTACCCTCCCTGCCGGGTTTCCCGTACAGCGGCCTATGCGCATTCCTTATCAGCAGCTACAGCAGGAATTTCAACGGGTGTTGCTGGCGGTAGGCTTCCCAGCGGCCAAGGCGGCGCAGTGCGCCACCCTCTTCGCCAACAACAGCCGCGACGGCGTGTACACGCACGGCCTGAACCGCTTCCCAACCTTTGTGGGCCATGTGCGGGACGGCTTGGTGCAGCCCGCAGCCGAGCCGGAGCTAGTCGAAACCTTTGGCCTGGTAGAGCGCTGGGACGGGCACTATGGGCCGGGGCCCACCAACGCCACGGCCGCCATGGCGCGCGCCATCGAGCTGGCCCAGGCGCACGGCATCGGTTGCGTGGCCCTGCGCCACACCAACCACTGGATGCGTGGCGGCACCTACGGCTGGCAGGCCGCTGAAGCCGGCTGCATCGGCCTATGCTTCACCAATACCATTGCCAACGTGACGCCCTGGGGCGGTACTGAAGCCCGCCTCGGCAACAACCCCTTGGTGCTGGCCGTGCCGCGCCCGGCCGGGCACCTAGTGCTGGATATGGCCCTTTCGCAGTACTCGTTTGGCAAGTTGGCGACTTACGCGGCGGCACACGAGCCACTGCCCGTGGCCGGCGGCTACGACGCTGCCGGCCACCTCTCTACCGATGCCGCAGCCATTGGGGCCGCGCAACGCGGGGTACCCATTGGCTTCTGGAAAGGCTCAGGGCTGGCCTTGATGCTCGATGTGGTGCTGGCCGCGCTGAGCGGGGGCCGCACTACGGCCGACATCACCCAGGCCGGGCAGGAGGCGGGCGTGTCGCAGTGCTTTATCGCCATCCGGCAGCCCGTGTTGCACGAGTCGGTTATCGAGGAGATACTGCGCTTCACCAAAAGCAGCCCGTTGGGACCGGATAGTACGGGCATTTTCTACCCCGGCGAGCAGTCGCTGGCCACCCGCGCCACCAATTTGGCGCAAGGCGTGCTGGTGAACGAGGAAATCTGGCAGCAGGTGCTAGCTATGTAGGGATGCTTGACTAGCTGTTCGGGGTGCCACTACCGGCCCTGAATGCGTGCTGTATGTAGCGCAATTGGCAGGGCTTTTTTGTTGACTCCGGTTTCTACTCCAAAACCAGCTTGCCCATGTACACCTGCGAACCCGCTAGTACCATGTAAAAATATAGCCCCGCCGGCAGGCTACCGGACGCATAAGTAATAGCGTGGCTACCAACCGCCAGCGTGGTTTCGGGCAGTATGGAAGCACAGCGCGTCCCGGCCAGATTATAAAGGGTAATAGCGGTGCGAGCCGGCTGGGCGAGAGTAAAAGCAAACGTAGCAGCACCAGCTGCCGGATTGGGATACACGCGCAATGCCACCGGAACAGCTGCAGGCACAGCGGCCAGTGCCAGCCGGCTCAAGCGGTAGCGGCGCAGGAAGCGCCAGATTTCCTTGCTGGCATCCAGGTCGCGGTTTGTGACGCCAATGTTGACGGAAGCCCCCGGCCAGGTGTGGCCGCCGCCGATAATGCGCAAATGCTCTACCACTGCGCCGGCCTGGCTACCGCGCCATACGCTGCGCGTGGCAGTGCAGCCATCGGTGGGGTCGGTGTCGGGCACGGCCGTCACTACGGGCGTAGCGACGCAGGAATTGGCTGTCACCCAGTAGGTTAGCACATCCGGCACGGGCGTAAATAGGGCGTTGCCTAGGTAAGGCACGGTGCCATCAGCGTCACCGTGGATTTCGAGCACGGGCGTGGGGTGCGCGGGCGTGCAGGTGCCCAGGCGCGTGGTGGCAATACTGCCCGCTACCGAGGCAATGGCGGCAATGCGGGTGCCGAGGTGGCAGGCTAGCTCATAGCTCATGAAGCCCCCGTTGCTGAGGCCGGTGCAGTAGAGGCGGTCGGGGTCGAGGGTGTACTGTTGGCCAATGGCCGTGAGCAGGGCCGAGAGAAAGGCTACGTCGTCGGGGCCGCCGGAACCGGGTGCGGTAAAGGTGTTCCAGGTGCGGTAGCCGTAGCTATCGAGGGTGCCGTTGGGATGCAGCACTAGGAAATTAGCGGTGTCGGCAATGGCGCGAAAGTCGCCGTACAGCTCCTGCTGCTGGTTGTTGGAGCCGTAGCCGTGCAGGTTGAGTAGCAGCGGCACGGCGTGACCCGCCTGGTAGGCGGCCGGCACGTAAAGGCGGTAGTCGCGCACCAGCCCACCTACCGTGATGCTGCCCGTGATGGTTTGCCCGGTTTGGGCCCGGGCGGCAACACTGGTTAGCAAGCAGGTAATTGCCAGTATAGTAGCGTAGAGCCGGTTCATAAATTGGGTGTACTCGAAATGACGGGATGCGGTTTTTCAGCCTGTTGCTGGCCTGTTTCGTTTGACTACCCTTCGCTGACTGCCGCCGTTTGCGCGTACACGCTGCAAAAATTACTTTCAGGTATGCCTCCCTCCTATTACATCGGCTGCTCCGGCTTTTCGTTTCGCGACTGGAAGGGCGTGTTCTATCCGCCCGAACTGCCACCGCGCAAGTGGTTTGGCTACTATTGCTCGCAATTTAATGCGTTGGAGCTAAACGTTACCTTTTATCGAATGCCCGCCCTAACGGCTTTTGAAACCTGGTACGACCAGAGCCTCGCCGATTTTCGCTTTGCGGTAAAAGCGCCGCGCCAGGTAACGCACTACAAGAAATTCAACGCCGAAGCGCAGCCTATCCTGGCCGACTTTTACGGCACCGTGCGCGAGGGCCTGCGCGACAAGCTGGGCCCCATCCTGTTTCAGCTACCGCCTAAGGCGGCCTACAGCGAAGAGCTGGCCCAGCGCTTCATCGAGAGCCTCGACCCCACTTTCACCAACGTGGCCGAGTTCCGGCACCCAAGCTGGTGGGAAGCTGAGCCGCAGCGCCTGCTCACGCAGCATGGCATCAGCTTCGTGGGCCAGAGCTACCCGCCCCCGCTGGAGCTGCCCGACGACGTAATAGCTAACACGCCCACATTATACTACCGCCTCCACGGGGTGCCCGAGCTATACAAGTCGCCCTACAGCCCGGCCTTTCTGGCCCGCCTCATCGCTGAAGTGACAGCAGCTAAAAACGTGCGGCAGGCCTACCTGTTCTTCAATAATGGCGTGGGCGGCGTGGGCGCACTCAACGCCCAGCAACTGCAAGAGTTGCTGAACTGAAGCAACTGAATAATCACGAATGCAGAGCGCCCAAAAGCTTAGCGGCTGGCGGTGGCCGGGCCGCCTGTAGTGCTGGCTGCACTTACCCGCCACACTTTGTTGCCGGCGTCGTCGGCTACAAGCAGGGCACCATCGGGCAGGGTGGCTACGCCTACGGGGCGGCCGTAGCCATCGGTGCCGTTGCCGGCCAGGAAACCGGTCAGGAAGTCTTCGGGCAGGCCAGGTTTTCCGTCGTGAAAAGGCACAAATACCACTTTATACCCCGAGAACTGTGAGCGGTTCCAGGAGCCGTGCTCCCCAATAAATGCGCCATTATGGTACTTGGCCGGGAAGGCTTTTTGGGTGTAAAAACTTAGGCCCAACGCGGCTACGTGGGCCCCGAGGGACACATCGGGCACTAGCGCTTTCTGCACCAGTTCGGGGTGTTCACCTTTACGGCGGGGGTCGATATTCTGGCCGTAATAGGAGTAGGGCCAACCGTAGAAGCCACCCTCTTTTACACTGGTGAAGTAGTCGGGCACCAGCTCGTCGCCTAGCTCATCGCGCTCATTCACCACGGCCCACAGCGTGTGGGTACCAGGCAGCCAGCCCAGGCCAATAGGGTTGCGCAGGCCACTGGCATACACGCGCTCGCCAGAGCCATCGGGGTTAATTTCCAAGATGTTGGCCCGGCGCATTTCGTTTTCGGGGCCGTGCTCCATCACGTTGCTGCCCGAGCCCACCGTGACGTAGATTTTCGACTGGTTGGCATTGGTCAGCAGGTTGCGGGTCCAGTGGTTGTTGTAGCCGCCTTTAGGCAGATTCAGGATTTTCTGGCCGGGGCCGCTGATGCTGGTTTGGCCCGGCTGGTAAGCGTAGCGCAGTACGCCATCGGTATTGGCCACGTAGAAATTGCTGCCGATTACCAGCATCCCAAACGGCTGGTTGAGGCCCGCCAAGAAGGTAGTGCGCACTTCAGGGCGGCCGTCGTGGTCAGCGTCGCGCAACAGGGTAATTCGGTTTGCGCTCGTAGCTTGCAGCGACTTGGAGGAATCGAGGTGCAGCAATGCGGCTATTTCCTTCTTGGTACCCATCGGCAGGGTGCAGGCTTCGGCCACCAACACGTCGCCATTGGGCAGCACGTACAGCCAGCGGGGATTTTCAAGCTTACCCACGTACTCCGTCACCGCAAAGCCAGCAGGTGCCGTAGGAGTGCGGCCCGCAGGCCAGGGCTGAATATGCACCCGGTTGGTGGCCGACTTGGTGGTGTAGGGCGCGGGCAGGGCCACGGCCTTATCGTCGGGGGTTGCCACTGTTTTGGCCGGGGTGTCGGCGGCAGCCTGTTGTTTTTCCTGCTGGCTGGGACCACTGCCGCAGGCGGCCAGCAAAGCCAGTGCAGGCAGCAAGGGAAACGTTTTAGTCGTCATAGCAAATGCCTGAGTAAGGCCGGAGTACGTACCGGCGCACTTGCTGTGTACCACAGAAACACCCTAAAAGTTAAGCGGGCGAGGTATGAGTAACACTGTTACCCACACCTCGCCCGCTTAACTTTTAGGGTGTTTCTGGCTATTGCTTAAGTATCCGTAGGGTTTGCGCCTGCCCAGTTGCATCCACGGCGCGCAACAGGTACACGCCGGCCGGCAACTCCTCCAGCAACAGTACCGCTCCTGCTTCGCCGGCCTGCGCCTGGCGCAACAGCTGGCCAGTGCTGCTGTAGAGACGTACCTTGCTACCAGCCGGCAAGTTGCTCACCGTCAGCTGGCTGGTAGAGGGGTTCGGATACGCTTGCAAGCCAGTCGAGCTACAAGTACCCGTCAGCACCACTACCGGGCTGAAGATAAACGTACCATCCAGGTCCACCAGCTTCAGACGGAAATATTGCTTACCGGCCAGCACACCAGCACGATACTGGTAAGTAGCCCCAGTTGATTGGTTGCGGCTGGGCACGGTGCCCACCGGGCCAAACGTGCGGCCATCAGCCGAAGCCTGTACCTCATAAGCGCTGCTGTTTTGCTCCAAAGCCGTGCGCCAGCTTAGCGTGGCAGTGCAGTTGGACCCCATCTGGCCGGTGAAGCTCACCAGCGTTACCGGTAGCGGCGCGGCCGGACTGATTATCGCCTGCAAAAAATGAGCGGCTTCCGAGATAATCTGGCTGCGGTTGGGCTCAATATTGGGGCTGCTGTGTTTGCCGCCCACCACCGAATGCAGTTGATTGGGGATGCCCACTGCCGTGGCACGGGCCTGCATTCGCAGGCTGCCATATAGTTTATACATCGTGTTTTGCACGTAGCCCGAGTCGTAAGGTATTACCTCGTCGTCAGTGCCCTGGGCACTGTACAGGGGCGGGTTACCGGCACTGAGAATACGTGGATTGGCAACGCCCCCGGCCAAACTTAACACGGCGGCAATACCAGTGGCATTATAAGTAGGCAGCAGACTGTTAGGAACTGGCAGGTCGGTATTGCCTTCTAAGCCACCATTACCGTTGTAGGCTGCCGTGAAGGTCGTATTCTCGTATATATCATCGGTATAGGCCGTTTGCAGAGCCGTGATGGCCCCCGCTGAAAAGCCCGCCACAAAAATTTTACTTGGGTCGATGCGGTAGGTATTGGTGGTAGCCGCATCGTGTTTAAAGAAGCGAATGGCCGCCTTCATGTCGCTGGAAGCCCGGACTATCTCATCGGCCAGAAAACCCTGATTAACATACACCGCTGCGATATTGTACGGGTCAGTCTGTAATAGGCGGTAGTCGATAGTAGCAGTAGCGTAGCCCTTAATAGCAAAAGCACGGCATAAGTCGTCGAGGTCCTGACGCTGGCCCTGCACAAATGCGCCCCCAAAAGCCATGATAATCAGGGGCCGCTGGGCCTGCGTGTCGCCAGTTGGCTGGTAAAAGTCCAGCTTCAGGCTGACTGGGGTGTTAACGCCCGTGACATAATTCTTCGACTGGTTTTCGCCAAACAGGATATTGCTAAAAATATCGGCGCTGGGAAATACGTCGTCGATATACCGAACTGTAGTAGGCTGCGCGTAGCTCACGCGGGCTGCACCCAAGCACAGCATTAGGTAGAGTAGATTCCGAAAGGTCAAAGGCTTAGGTTGCCGAAGCAGTTGGTTAGGCAGCTAACACCCAAGCCCAGTTTTTTAATTCAATAAAACACCATAAGTTCTGCTTATTCTGCCAAAAAAAAGCCACCTGCTCGGAGTGAGCAGGCGGCTTTTAGTAAGTACCGCAAGCGGTTACGGACTTATTTCTTCCGTACCGTGCGCTTGGCAGGAGCCCTCTTGGCTGGTGCCTTTTTAACGGGTGCAGTCTTCACTGGCGCAACTTCAGCGGGCTCGGGCGGAGCGGCACCGTACTTCACTTCGGCAGCGTTAGACTCGCCGGTCAGGAAGGGGTCGAAGTCTACGCGGCGGTTCAGGGCCTGGCCAGCTTCCGTTGCGTTGTCGGCAATGGGCTTGGTTTCGCCATAGCCGCGCGACTCGATGCGGTCAGCCGAGATGCCTTTGCTTAGCATGTAAACGCGGGCCGAGGCAGCACGCTCGTAGCTCAAGCGCAGGTTGTAGTCGTCGGCGCCTTTGCTATCGGTGTGGCCAGCAATGCTGAGGCTGTAGTCCGGGTACTCATTGAGAATCTGTACCATCTGGTCGAGTTTCGGGAACGACGAGGGTTTCAGCGTAGCCTTGTTGAAGTCGAAGTTGATGTACTTCGTGGCTTCGTTGAGGATTTTCTTGGCTTCAGCCTTAATCTCGGGGCAGCCTTTGTTGGAGGCGGGGCCAGGGCGGTCGGGGCAACGGTCTTCGTTGTCGGGTACACCGTCGCCATCGCGGTCAATGGGGCAGCCGTTGGTGTCTACTTTCACACCGCGGGGCGTGTTGGGGCATTTGTCGAGGTAATCGGCCACGCCGTCACCATCCGAGTCAACTGGGCAGCCATTAGTATCAACGCGCACGCCGGCTGGGGTGCTGGGGCATTTGTCGCTGGCATTAGCTACACCGTCGTTGTCATCGTCGGGGCAGCCTTGGAGAGCTACCACGCCTTTTTCGGTGGGGCACTGGTCCTGGTAGTCAGCTACGCCATCACCGTCGGTATCAATTGGGCAACCATTGACGTCTACTGTTACGCCAGCAGGTGTGTCGGGGCATTTGTCTCTGCGGTCGCGTACGCCATCACCGTCCGAGTCTTTATCGCCGAAAGCGAAGGTCAAACCCAGTGAGCTTATCAGATAGCGGTCGAACAGCTTGCCTGCATTAACACCGTCGTTATAATCGTTGAAGGCGTAGTGCAGAGCCGTTTGCAGGTCGATTGACACAACCGACGAAACCGGGAAACGCAGGCCGGCGGCCCCGAATACTTCGGGGGCGTAGATATTATTCCGGAAGCTACCTGGGTTAGGCACGCTGGTATCCGAAATAAATAAACCGCCGCCAGCCATCAGGTACGGCTGAACGGGAAAATTTTCTTTCAAGATGTGGCCGTTGTTGAGCTTCAGCTTCAACCCCAAGTCAAGCATAGTAGTCTTGGCAGTGAACTCGGAGTAGGGAGCAGCGTCGTCTACGAAACGGAAGGTTTCGTAATTACCCTGTAGGCTCAAGTCGAATGAAGGTGACAGGTAGCGGGAAATGTGGCCTCCGCCCCCAACCTGCTCAGGCCAATGCAGCTTCCAAAAGTCATTGCCCAGGTCGCCGTGATATTGCATCAGGCTAACGTAACCGCCGACAGCCGTTTTTCGGTCGGCCGTTTGGGCTTGTACGGAAATGGTAGCCAAGCCGCAAGCCAGCAGCGCCGCTCCCGGTAGCAAGCTGCGCAGTGAGGAAGAAAAATACCTCATGAAAGAAGGTGTTAAATGGAAAAGGATGAGAAAATACGCTGGGGCTCTAGTACGCAGAATTGGCGGGCAAGGTAACAGAAATTTAATAAATGCGGCACCTACCTGCCAGAAACCCAACTTAGGAGGCCTGCACAGCCCGCCATTGCTGCTGCAACCAGAGCGCAAAATTATGCGGTAATTTGTTAAACCGTCGAAAACAAGTTTATTTGGCAGGTTTTTCACTCAGAATATACGGCTAGCCAGTCCTAGTCCTCGTTGAAACGTTGAGAAAACCCGACAAAGGCAAAAAGCCTGGAATTCGGTTGAATTCCAGGCTTTTTCAAGTTAAGCAGGTTGCTTAACACTTTGGATTCTATGTGGCGCGTTGCGCCCCCGTAGCCAACGGCATAGTGGAAGCTTACGAGAAAATCGGCGACATCCGCGTGCCCGTCATAGTGCGCCTGCAAGGCACTAACACCGACGAAAGCAGCCTCAAAGTGAGTCGGCCATGCTGCCTAAAGACGCCGCCCACGTGAACGAACTGCTGGCCGAGGCATAATTTGGGTTCGCGTTGGCAACGGTAAAGTAAGCGCCTCAAACAGAAGGATGTACCGCACCTGACACACCTTCTGTTTAAGGTACTTATGCGCTCAAGCAGTTCCAGCCGCTTGCCAGTCGGGTGGGCCTGCGCCGCAACACCCCAAGTGCCCCAGCAACGCTACCCCCGCAAAGAGGGTAGCACGCAAGTTTTGGTGGATGACATGGGGCAGGGACTGATGGCTTAGAAGGGAATGGTGATTGCTACCGTATCTAGAGCGGCAACATTGACTGTTTGCGACCCTTGAGTTGAGAACCCTGGTGGGTTATTTGAACCGATAATGGTCCATGATATGCCTGTTGACTGGTAAATAGTCTCGGTTAGGCGAATGAAGGTAGTGTCTCGGGGATTATAGAACAAATCCCCAGCCCCACCCGGTGCGGTGCAGCCTATATATACTTTAATAATTATATAATATTGTTTTTGGTGAGAGGTATTGGTAAGGTGAATTTTGTACTAGGCTGAGGCATAAGCGGCGATGACCACGCCGTCGTTAGTGTGGCCGGCTGTGAGGCGGGCGGCGGCCCCCAAATCGGTGAAGTAGCCGGGGTCGGCCGTAGCCACCGCTTCGTAGCCGTACTTGTCGGTGGCCTCAAACGAGAAGCTGAACTTGCCCTGCGCGTCGCCCTGATAGGCCGTGCCCACAGCGGATTAGCTGGCCGTTTTGTTATGGTGGAAGAGCTGCACCCACGAGTTGGGCACGGGCTTATTAGTCTTGTAGGTCACGACCTGCCCACTAACGGTGGTCGTGCCCGTGGTCGGGTCGTTGTTCTGGCAACTCCCCAGCAGCGTCACCCCCGATAAAGGGGAAGTTTTTGGAATAAAACTTTATTTTCAGATTTGAATGACACCTTTTTGTTGATTTTCCATAATTAAACATTGATTATCAGTCTACTGCATAAAAAATTCAGGCTTTCAAAAACATCCAACTGCTATCCACACTCCACTAGTTGGAGCTAGTAAGCAGTCGCTCATAAGTAAGCGTAGCTAAGGAGAACGTCATTTCGAGCTTGTCGAGAAATCTCGCTCGCTTTATTTGGCTCTCGTTCAATGAAGCGAGCGAGATTTCTCGACAAGCTCGAAATGACGTTCTCCTTAGCTACGCTTACTTCTGCACTAGCACTTAACACCTTGCTCACAATTTCCAGGCCCAAAACCAGAAAAGCCTGGAATCCAACCGGATTCCAGGCTTTTCTGTAATCAGACCAGCTTATTGCCGGCCGTTAGGTTTCAAACGGCGCTTAGTACCCTGGGTTCTGGGTAAGTACCCCACCGCTCAGGTCAATCTGGCTTTGCGGAATGGGGAAAATCTCGTTTTTACCCTTGACAAAGTTTTTGTTCTGGGCCGAGAAAATCGACACAATGCGGCCCGGCGTTACGCTCTCCTGGCGCACTAGGTCGAAGAAGCGGTCGTGTTCCAGGGCCAGCTCCACGCGGCGCTCTTTCCAGATGTTGGCCACCGTAGGCGTAGTAGTAGCTAGGCCGGCGCGGGTGCGTACCGCGTTGAGGTCAGTGGTAGCGGCGGCCGTGTTGCCGAGTTGCGCAGCGGCTTCGGCGTTGATGAGCAGTACCTCGGCGTAGCGCAGAATGCGCACGTTTTTGGGCAGGTAGTCGGTGTTACCGCAGTTGGGCTCTTTGGTGCGGCTGTGGTAGGCCTTGTAGCTATAGCGGAAGTTTTCCACCGAGTCCTTGCTCGGAATACGGAAGCCATCCCAGAGTACCGTGCCCGCCGAGCGCGTGCCAGCCGGGGCCGTAGGATTGATAAAAATGATGCTGCCATTCTTGCGCACGTCGTTGGTTTCGTAGGCATTAGCCAGGTCTGCCGTGGGCGAGTTGAACCCGAAGCCCAGGTCCGACCAGCCATACTTGCCGCCGGCGCGGGCTCCCTGGCATACGCTATACAGATTTACCGCTTCGCCGTTGCACGACGAGTTGATGCCGGTTTGGATTTCAAAAATAGACTCCGAGTTGTTGTTGCCCACCGTGCGCCAGATATCGGCGTAAGTTGGGTAGAGCGTGTATGCGTTACTGCTGATGACGGCGCTGCTCAAGTCGTAGGCTTTCTGGTAATTTTGCTGGTAGAGATACACCTTGGCCAGCATGGACTGGGCGGCTTGCTTGGTGGCCCGGCCCACGTCGGTAGCACCTTTGGCAGGCAGGTTATCAACGGCAAATTGCAGGTCGTTGATAATGAAGGTGTACGTGTCGGCTACCGAGGCGCGGGTTTGCAGGGCCGGGTTGTTGGCATCGGCGGCCGAAGGCACACCATTGAGCAGGGGCACGCCGCCGAAGAGGCGCACCAGGTTGAAGTAGAAGTAGCCCCGCAGGAAGCGTACTTCGCCAAGCTGCTTGTTCTGCACGGCGGTGCCGGCCGGGTTGAGCGGAATGTAGGTGAGGGCCTGGTTGGCGCGGGCAATAGCCTGGAAGTAGCCGTTCCAGCAGTTGTTGATGTTGCTGTTAGTGGCAGTTGCCGTAAAGTTGTCGATGTTGCCTGCGTCGCCGTAGTCGCCGGGCGTGCTGCCCTTGTCGGCATCATCGGAGGCAATGTCGGTGAGGATAATGTACTGGAAGCCATGGGTGTCGTTGCCGAACCCGCCCAGGTAGAGCGAGTTGTACACGCCATCGACCAGTTTCTGGGCGGCGGCGGGGTCGGCGGCGATGGCCGCCTGGCTCAGCTGGCCCTGAGGTGCTACTTCGAGGTATTCCTTGCAGCCGCTGGCGGCAGCCAGGGCGAGCACCGAAGCGGCCAGCCCAGCCCGGCGAGCTAACGAAAAATGGGTGATTTTCATAAAAATAGCAGCTTATTTGAAGGTGGCAGTCAGCCCGGCGGTGAGCGTGCGGGCAGTGGGGTACGTCTGGTACTCGATGCCCGAGTTGAGCGGCCCACCGGCCAACTCCGGCGTAAAGCCGGTGAAGCTGGTGGCCGTGAAGATGTTCTGGCCCGAGAGGAACAGGCGCAAAGCCGAAAGGTGGGCTTTCTCGATGCCGCTCAGTGGGAAAGTGTAGCCCGCAACCAAGTTGGTGAGGCGGATATAAGAGCCGCTTTCCAGGAAGTAGGTCGAGTTGGGCAGGTTCACCAGCGAGCGGGGGTCGGTATTCGAGGGGTTGGTGGTGCTGTAGTGCGAGTTTGCGAAGCTGGCTTCTATATTGTCGGTGTTGCTGGCCGTGGCTTGCTTTTTGGCGTTGTACACCTTGTTGCCCACGTTGCCGCTGAAGGTGAAGCTCAAATCGAAGTTGTGCACGTTTACCCCGCCGTTAATGCCGAAGTACATCGGGGGCTGGTACGAGCCGTGGTAGGTGCGGTCTTTGGCATCAATGACCCCGTCGCCGTTGGTGTCAGCGTATTTCAGGTCGCCCACGTTGGATGAGTAAGTCGACTTGGGCGAGCCAGCGATGTCGGCGGCACTCTGGTATACGCCGATGGCGTCGAGCAGGAAGAAGCTGCCGGCGGCCTGGCCGTTATCGGACTTGGTAACGTTGCCCTGGCCCGAAAACAGTGCCTGCCCCCCGTTGAGGTTGGCAATGCGGTTCTGGTTGAAGGTTACGTTGGCCCCGATATTATAGGTGAAGCCGGGCGAGATGGTGTTGCGCCAGTTCAAGCCCAGTTCCACGCCTTTGTTGGTGATGTCGGCGGCGTTGGTGATGAGCTGGTTGTCGGGGTCGCCTAGGATGCCGGGGATATTAATCGGAATCAGAGCGTTGCTGGTGAGCTTGTTGTAATAGGTTACCTCACCGGTCAGGCGGTTGTCGAGAAAACCGAATTCGAGGGCCGCATCGTACTCACTGGTAGTTTCCCACCGCACCCGGCTGTCCTTAATCTGACTGATAACGGCACCCAGCACGTTGGTACCGTTGAACACATACGGTATGTTGATGTCGGCCGTAGTCACGTAAGAGCTTGGCGGAATCTGGTCGTTGCCGAGGCGGCCGTAGCTGGTGCGCAGCTTCAGGAAGCTCAGGCCCTTCACGTCTTTGAGGAAGTTCTCATCCGAGATTACCCAGCCCAGGCCCACCGACGGAAACACGCCTTCGTTACGGTCGGGCAGGAACTTGGAGGAGCGGTCGTAGCGCAGGTTGGCCGTGAGCAGGTAGCGGCTATTGTAGGCGTAGTTCACGCGGCCCAGCACCGAGAAGCGACGGTCCCTGATTATGCCGGGGTCGGGGTTGTTGGGGTCGATGGGGTTTACCACGGCCGTATTGGGGTCGCCGGTGTTCAGGTACCACTGGTTGGGGTCGGCGCTCACGCCGCGCACGGAGGCAGTAAAGGGTGTGTACTGGCCCTCCTCGGTGGTAGTACCAGCCAGCACGGTCAAGTCGTGCTTTTCGTTGAATACCTTGTGGAAAGTGGCGGTATTTTCCCACAGGTAGCGGTAGGAGTTGCCCTGCGTCACGCCCAGCGTGCTGCTGGTGTTGCGCTGGTTGCCGCCCGCGATGATGAACGTGGTGGCGTCGTTGTTGAACTGGTAGAGGTAGGAGGTATTAGTATTCGCGTTCAGGTCCACGTTGATGGCCGAGCGCAGCGTGAGCCACTCCACGGGGCGCACGTCGATACCGATGTTGCCTTGCAGGCGGTTTTCGCTGGTGTTGTTGTAGTTTTTGGCAATGTCCAGCAGCGGATTACCCACGTTGCCATAAGCGGCGGTGTTGCCATACAGGCCATCCATCATCGACGGAATAATGGGCGCGGCCCGGTACGCATTCAGAAAAGCAGCGTTTAGGTTCACATTGCGCGAGCTGCCGTGGCTGAACGACGCCTGCGAGCTAATGGTGACCTTATCGGAAAGCGAGAACGAGGTATTGGAACGCACCGTCAGACGCTGGAAGCGGTTGTCGGTAATGAGGCCATCGTCTTGCAGCAGGTTGCCCGAGAAGTAGTAACGCACGTTGTCGGTAGCGCCCGACACCGACAGGCTGTGGTTCATAAACGTACCGTGCTTCAGGATGGCATCGTACCAGTCGGTGCTGCCCGTGAAGCCGGGGTAGCTCGGGAAGGTTTGAGTGGGGTTGATGTCCTTGATGTAGGCGCGGTACTGGTCGGCGTTAGCCATTTGCACCAGGTGCGAGGCTGCCTTAAAGCCGGCCGTACCGCTATAGCTCAGTACTGGCTTGCCGGTAGCACCCTTCTTGGTGGTCACGATAATGACGCCGTTGGCCCCGCGCACCCCATAGATGGCGGCGGCCGAGGCATCCTTGAGCACGTCCATCGAGGCAATGTCGGCGTTGCTCAGGTTGCGGATATCGGTGGTTTGCACACCGTCGACCACGTAGAGCGAGTTGGCACCGGCCAGCAGCGTGCCCGTGCCCCGGATGCGCACTGTGGGCTGCGAGTTGGGAGTGCCGTCGGTGATAATCTGCACGCCGGCGAGCTTGCCTTGCAGGGCCTGGGTGGGCGTCTGCACGGGCTGGTTCACGATTTCGGAGCCTTCCACGCGGCCTACTGCGCCGGTGAGGTCCCGCTTTTTTTGGGTGCCGTAGCCTACTACTACCACTTCGTTGAGCTTGGTAGTAGATGCCATAGCCACGCTGATGCTGGTTTTGCCAGCCACCGGAATATCCTGCGACTGGTAGCTTACGTAGCTAAACGAGAGCACGGCATCGGCCGGGGCCGCGATAGAGTAGCGCCCGTCGACGCCGGTTTGGGCGTTGATGGAGGTACCCTTTACCAGGATGGTTACGCCTATTAGTGCTTCCTGCGAGGTGGCGTCTGTGATGAGGCCATTAACGGGAGCATTCTGTGCCCACAGCATCGTGGGCAACAGCAATAGGGCGACCAACCACTTGAGACAGTGGAGGTTTCTCATAAAAAAGTGAAAATGTTGGGAAAGATGTAAAAAATGTGGTTAAACAGCTAAAAACCACAATCAGGGTTCAAATGTAATCCTTCCTTTTAAAGGTTTTGCAAACGTTTGCGAAACTTTGTTTAATTACCAGTGATTACTCACTTACCAGTATAAAATTCAACCATAAATAATTATCATTATAAAAATCATAATTCACAGCTTCACAATAACTTAGTCTTGCACCTTGAAAAGAATGTCCAACAACCTCACTAAACAGTCTAATTCTTGCTTTTTTTATTGTATTTCTAAATACTTTACCATGAGTTATAGAGTCGTTACCTTCGCCACGTAATTAGGCTATGTCTCTTATATGAAGTTTGCTTACTGTCTGCTCCTGAGTGCTTGGCTCCCGCTAGCTGCCGGGGCGCAAGCCATTCCGAAAACCCCAGCTAAGAAGGTAGCTGCCGCCAAGTTCGAACCGCGCCAACGCCCCCGCAATCTCACCGATGAACAACTACTTGACCAGGTGCAGCGCCAGACTTTCCGTTACTTCTGGGACTTTGGGCACCCGGTGTCGGGCATGGCCCGCGAACGCAGCAACGTGGCCTATGACTATGGCAACGAAGTGGTTACTACCGGTGGCACGGGCTTTGGCATCATGGCCATTATCGTGGCCGCTGAGCGCCACTGGATAACCCGCGAGCAAGCAGCGGCCCGCCTGAGCAAAATCGTGAATTTTCTCTGGAAAGCCGATATGTACCACGGCGCTTTTCCGCACTGGCTCAACGGCGAAACGGGCCACACCATCCGCTTCGGCATCAAGGACGATGGGGCCGACATTGTGGAGACTTCTTTTCTATATGAAGGGCTGCTGTGCGCCAGGCAGTACTTCACCAAAGACACCCCCGACGAAACCAACGTGCGCAACCGCATCCTCTGGATGTGGGAAGGCGTGGAGTGGAACTGGTTTACCCAAGGCAACCAAAACGTGCTCTACTGGCACTGGAGCCCCAACAACGACTGGAGCATGAACCACCAGATTCACGGCTGGAACGAGTGCCTGATTACCTACGTGCTGGCTGCATCGTCGCCGCGCTACGCCATCGACAAGGCCGTGTATGACCAGGGCTGGGCCACCGGCAACGAGTACCAGAACGGCCACACCTATTACGGCACCACCCTGCCGCTGGGGCCGGAGCTGGGCGGGCCGCTGTTTTTCACGCACTACTCCTTTATGGGCCTCGACCCGCACGGCCTCAAGGACGCGCACGCTGACTACTGGGAGCAGAACAAAAACCACACCCTCATCAACCACGCCTACTGCCTCGCCAACCCCAAAAAGTACGCCGGCTACGGCCCCAATTGTTGGGGCCTCACCGCCAGCGACAGCTGGCAGGGCTACGCCGCCCACTCCCCCACCGAAGACCTAGGCGTGATTTCGCCCACCGCCGCGCTCTCGGCTATGCCTTACGCACCGGAGGACTCAATGCTGGCCCTCAAGCACTTCTACAACGACCTGGGCGACAAAATATGGAGTGAGTACGGCTTCGTGGACGGCTTTAGCGAGCAGCACAACTGGTACGCTAAGTCGCACCTGGCTATTGACGAGGGGCCCATTGTAGTGATGATAGAAAACCAGCGCTCCGGGCTGCTATGGAAGCTGTTTATGAGTTCGCCGGAAGCGCAACGGGGCCTGAAAAAGCTGGGTTTTACGAGCCCGTATGTGAAGTAGACCACGGATTGGCACGGATTTTTTCGGATTTCACGGATTTTGTGGACGACTGAAAGCAAGTGCCTGCCTTTTAGGCAAGACGTGCGTCACCTATTGGGGTTAAAATTTCATCACTTGTCGATTTTGGAATCGTCCACAAAATCCGTGAAATCCGAAAAAATCCGCGCTAATCCGTGGTTTTGGTTACTGCTGCCTACCCTGGCGCTGGCCCAACCCACCGCGCCGCGCCCCACCTACTGTAACCCCCTGAACCTGGACTACGGCTACACGCCGTTTCCGGAGTTTTCAACGGCGGGGCGGCACCGCGCCGCGGCCGACCCGGTTATTACGCTTTTTAAGGGCAAATACTACCTGTTTGCGACCAATCAGCACGGCTACTGGGTTAGCAACGACCTACAAGACTGGCAGTTTATAAACCGCACGTTTCTCAAGCCGGAGAACAAGGTGCTCGACGACTTGTGCGCCCCCGCTGTGTGCGCCGTAGGTGATACGCTGCTGGTTATCGGCTCGACGCACGAGCAGAACTTTGCGCTCTGGATGAGCACCAACCCCGCCGCCAACGACTGGAAAAAAGCCGCCGACCCCGTGCAACTCGCCGCCTGGGACCCCGATATTTTCCTGGACACCGACGGCAAGCTTTATATGTATTGGGGAAGCAGCAACGAGCTGCCGCTGTATGGGCAGCAGCTGAGCCGCAAGACGTTCCAGCCCATTGGCACGGCGCAGCCGCTGTTCAAGCTCAATGATGCGCAGTTTGGCTGGCAACGCTTCGGCGAATACCTGGATAACACCTTCCTGAATCCCTTTATGGAAGGTGCCTGGATGACCAAGTACCAAGACAAATACTACCTGCAATATGGCGCGCCGGGCACCGAATTCAGCGGCTACGCCGATGGGGTGCAGGTAAGCGACCACCCGCTGGGGCCATTTGTGCCACAGGCCCACAACCCGTTTTCGTACAAGCCGGGCGGTTTTGTGCGGGGCGCGGGGCACGGCAACACGTTTCAGGATACCTGGGGCAACTACTGGCACACCTCCACCATGGTAGTGGCCGTGAAAAACAACTTTGAGCGCCGCCTGGGGTTATGGCCAGCTGGCTTCGACAGCGAGGGCACGCTCTACGCCAACACGGCTTTTGGCGACTACCCGCACTACCTGCCCACCGGCCCCGCCGACCACCGGCAGCCACAGTTCACCGGCTGGATGCTGCTCAACTACCAGCGGCCGGTGCAGGCATCGAGCACGCTGGGCGGCCAACTGCCCAACTTCGCGGTGGACGAAAGCATCAAAACCTACTGGAGCGCGGCCACGGCCAACCCCGGCGAATATTTCCAGACCGACCTCGGCAGCCTCTGCACCGTGCGGGCAGTCCAGCTGAACTATGCCGACCAGGACGTGAACCCGGCTTTCCTGGGTAAGCAAGCCGGGCTCTACCACCAGTACAAGCTATACCACTCGCTCGACGGCAAAAGCTGGCAACTGCTCGTGGATAAAAGCCAAAACCAAACTGACGTACCGCACGACTACGTAGCGCTGAAAAAACCCGTGCGCACCCGCTACCTCAAGCTCGAAAACACGCACATGCCCACCGGCAAATTTGCGCTGAGCGGCCTGCGGGTATTTGGGCTGGGCAGCGGCAACAAGCCGCTGGCTGTGAAGGACTTCGTAGTGCTGCGCACCGCCACCGACAAGCGCAGCGCCTGGCTAAAATGGGCTCCCGTAGATGGCGCTTACGCCTATAATATTTACACCGGCCTGACTCCCGACAAGCTTTACACCTGCCTGATGGTGCATAGCGCCAACGACTACTATTTCAAAGGCATGGATAAGGACCGGACGTATTACTTCACCATTGAGGCGATAAATGAAAACGGCACTTCGACCCGCACGCAAGTGCTGAAAGTGGAGTAGCTTTCGCCCTCCGCGTTCACCTTACGACAGAACATCTACTTCTCAATCCTCATGCAACACCACCCACCCTATCTCAAAGCAGCGGCGCTTTTGCTGGCACTAAGCTTAAACGGCTTCCGCAGCCCTGCCCAAACTACCGCTCCGCCAACTCCCGACCCTAAGATGCAGCAGTTTGTGGCGGCGCTGCTGCAGAAAATGACGCTGGAGGAGAAAATCGGGCAACTCAATCTGGTGTCCGTCGGCTTCGACGTGACGGGGCCGGTAGTGAGCAAGGACGTGGACGCCAACATCAAAAAGGGCCTCGTGGGCGCGGTGCTGAACACCTACACACCGGTGGCGGCCCGCAAGCTGCAGGAACTGGCCGTCACGCAGTCGCGGCTGCACATTCCGCTTATCCTGGGCTACGATGTTATTCACGGGCACCGCACCATCTTCCCTATTCCGCTGGGACTGGCCGCCAGTTGGGACCTGGTAGCCATTGAGCGCAGTGCCCGCATTGCCGCCCAGGAAGCCTCGGCCGACGGCGTAAACTGGGTGTATTCGCCGATGGTGGACATTGCCCGCGACCCGCGCTGGGGCCGCGTGGCCGAAGGCGCCGGCGAAGACCCCTACCTCGGCGCCCGCATTGCCAGGGCAATGGTGAGCGGCTACCAGGGCCCTACCAACGATATGACGCAGCCCGACAACGTAATGGCCTGCCTCAAGCACTTCGCCCTCTACGGCGCGGCCGAAGCCGGGCGCGACTACAACACGGTGGACATGAGCCGCCAGCGCATGTACAACGAGTACCTGCCGCCCTACAAAGCCGCTGTGGAGGCCGGGGTGGGCTCCGTGATGTCGTCGTTCAATGACATCAACGGCATCCCGGCCACGGCCAACAAGTGGCTCATGACCGATTTACTGCGTAAGCAGTGGGGCTTCCAAGGATTCGTGGCTACCGATTACACTGCTATCAACGAGCTGGAGGCTCACGGCCTGGGCGACGATAAAAAGGTGTCGGAGTTGGCCCTGAATGCGGGCATCGACATGGATATGGTAGGCGAAATTTTCCTCAAACAGCTCGCGCAAAACCTCAAGGAAGGCACCGTGAAGCAGGCCGACATAGACCAAGCCTGCCGCCGCGTGCTCGAAGCCAAGTACAAGTTGGGCCTCTTCACCGACCCCTACCGGGGCGTAAGTGAGCAGCGCGCCAAAGACGTGCTCATGAAGCCGGAATTCATGCAGGCCGCCCGCAGCATCACGCGCAGCAGCCTGGTGCTGCTCAAAAACGACAACCAGACCCTGCCCCTGAAAAACACGGCCGACATTGCCGTAGTAGGCCCACTCGCCGACCGCGCCCGCGACATGATTGGCAACTGGAGCGGAGCCGGCGACGGCAAGCAGGCCGTTCCTATCTTACAGGGAATCAAGAACGTAGGCGGCTCCACCATCCGCGTGAGCTACGCACACGGGGTAAATGTGACCGAAGACGACCAAATGCTGAAGCGCCTGCAGGCCCACGGCGGCGAGTTGGACATTGACCCCCGCCCGGCCGACGTGCAGATTGCCGAGGCTGTGCAAGCCGCCCGTAACGCTGAGGTAGTAGTGGCCGTGGTAGGTGAAAGCCAGGGCATGACCGGCGAAGCCGCCAGCCGCGCCGACATTGGCCTGCCCGGCCGTCAGCTCGACCTGCTCAAAGCCCTGAAAGCCACCGGCAAACCCCTGGTGGTGGTGCTCGTGAATGGCCGCCCGCTAACGCTACCCTGGGAAAACGACAACGCTTCGGCCATCCTGGAAACGTGGTTTGGGGGCACCCAGGCCGGCAATGCCGTAGCCGACGCGCTGTTTGGGGTGTACAACCCGTCGGGCAAGCTCACCATGACGTTTCCAAGGGCCGTGGGCCAGGTGCCCATTTACTACAACCACAAAAATACGGGCCGCCCCTACGCCGGGGTGGCACTCGACAAATACAAGTCGCGCTACCTCGACATGCCTAATGACCCGCTCTACCCGTTCGGTTTCGGCCTGAGCTACAGCACGTTCTCTTACTCCAAGCCCACGGTAAGCAAGGCCAGCATTGGCCCCGGCCAGGGCGTAGACGTGACGGTGACCGTGCAAAACACTGGCTCCCGCGATGGCGAGGAAGTAGCCCAGCTCTACCTGCGCGACGTGGTGGGCTCCAGCTCGCGCCCGGTGCAGGAGCTAAAGGGCTTCCAGAAAATTACCCTGCGCCAGGGCGAAAGCCGGCAGCTCACGTTTCACCTGCTCCCCGACGACCTCAAATTTTACAACGACGCGCTGCAATTTGTGGCCGAGCCCGGCGAGTTCGAGGTGATGACGGGCGGCAACTCGCGGGACGTGCAAAAAACCGGCTTTACGCTAACGAAGTAGCAGGTAATTAATTCGACAAAATTGATTTTACAAAAAGAACGTCATGCTGAACGCAGTGAAGCATCTTGGTCGCTTCACCCGTGCCGTTCGATGAAGCGACCAAGATGCTTCACTGCGTTCAGCATGACGTTCTAAAAAGTTAAAATAATTCTGCCAGACTAAGTACCCGTTGGTAAATAATTTATGTTATTTTCATTAACTTTGCATTATGGGAAGAGTCAACACACCACTATTGAGCGAATCGGCTAAATTAGCCTTAGAACAGGGAGCAAGAACGGGAAAAACGCCCTGTTTTCGCACCAGATGTGAAGTAATCTTGCTAAAAGCTCTTGGGTTCGCTTCGGAGGAGGTGGCGAAGCTTACGACCATGACCTATGTGAGTGTCAATGCGTGGACAAAACGGTATAAAGAGGAAGGTATTGACGGGCTCACAACAAAGCCTGGACGCGGGCGTAAAGCCCTGCTCAACGTGGAGGTTGATAAAGAGTCCGTTTTGCAAGCTGTAACAATGAACAGGCAACGTGTTCAAACCGCCAAAGCGGAATGGGAACAGGAAGTTAACAAATCGGTTAGTCTGAGCACGTTTA
>JBPBPU010000089.1:0-28247 GCA_050954465.1 Janthinobacterium lividum | reverse complement strand
TACGGTCAACTGGCAGTTTTCGGTCGAAAAAGCCCGTACTAAACTCGCCCGCCATTACCAGAAAATTAGGGTAACTAATTCCCCTGACTAAGCACTAGGTAGTCGTGCACAACTGACCGTACACTAAAAAAGGCGGTCATGCTGAACGCAGTGAAGCATCTTGGTCGCGTCATTGAACGGCTTGATGACGCGACCAAGATGCTTCACTGCGTTCAGCATGACGTTCTCTTTGTGTGCTTAGTTACACACGAATACTTAAGAAATCTAATAAAACAGTTTGCTTCGCGCTACTCCCCTACAATGAAGGCCACCTAGAAAAGCCCCGCTACCAGCGTTTCCACTCACCGCACCAGCGCCTGCCTGCTCTCACAGCAGCATTTCGGCAACTTGCCGCCCGGTACCCAAGGCGGCATTCAGCGACGGGTACGCTACCCAGTCGCCGCAACGTAGCAGGGTATCGCCCAGCCGCAGGGGCTGTTGCACGGGCTGGCCCGGCCCGTACACCGGCAGCGCCTGCTCGATGTGATACGTGCGCAGGTGCCGCCAGTCAGCTACGCCCGGCCCAAACCACGCCGCCAGCTCGGGGCGCAGGCGGGCCAGCAAGTCGCTTTCGCTCAGGCCGTGCGCGCCGTGCGTGCTCACCGATACCAGGCCCTGCCCGGCCGGGGCCAGGGCGGCGCTTACTTCGGCTGGGAAGGCTACGTTGTGCACCAGCGAACCCGCCCGGGAATTGAGGTGCAATAGGCGCGAACCGTGGCTGGGGGCTGGGCCGTCGGTAGCAAAGTAGGTGCAGGTGGTGGGCCGGGCGGCCAGCGTAGGCAGCGCGGGCAGGCTGGCTCCCAGCAGACGGGCAGCGGCCGGGCCATCGGTAGCCAGCACGGTAGCGGCGGCGGCCAGGGTTTCGCCATTAGCCAGATGCACGGTGCGGCCCCCGTCGGCTACGGCCACTACGGGGGTCTGTAGACGCACAGCCCCGGCGGGCAGGCGCGCCGCCAGCTGCTCGGGTAACTGCTGCATCCCCAGGGCCGGCAGGGCCGCTTCGCCGCGCACAAACTGCTGGAACACAAACCGAAAGAAATTGCTGGCCGTGTCCAGGTCGCGGTCGAGGTATACCCCGCCGAAGAAGGGCCGGAAGAAGTTGTTGATAATCTGCTCGCTCCAGCCGTAGCGGCGCAGGTACGCCAGCGTGGTAGTGCCCGGCTGGGCTAGTAGCTGCTCGGGCGTGTGGCCTTGCAGCTCGGCTACGAGCTTGGCAATTAGCAACTTATCGGCCAGGGTGCCGATGGGCGAGGCCAGCGCCGCAAAAGCCGCCAGCGGGGCCTTCAGCGGATTTTCGAGGGTGGTTTCGCGCCCGTCGGGCAGGCGAATGACGGCCCCGGAGCGGAAGGTTTTCAAATCCAGCGCGCCGTAATCGAACATGCGCCGCGCTTCGGGGTAGTCGGTGAGCAGAATCTGGAAGCCCCGGTCGAGGCGGAAGCCGTCGGGGGTAACGTCGGTGCGCACGCGGCCGCCCACGGCATCGGCGGCATCGAGCAGGAGCACGGGGCGGCCGGCGCGGTGCAGCCAGTTGGCGCAGGCGAGGCCGGCGAGGCCCGCGCCGACGATGAGTATGGGGGGGTGAGTTGGCGGCATGAAGGCGAATAAGAAGGCTGCCCTAACGAAGTAGGCTGGCCGATGTCACGAATAGAGAGAGATTCCAAACTCCCGCTTAAACTCCTGCAGTTGCTCGTAGCTGGGGTTTTTGTAAAGCAGGATGGTACGGCTGCCCCAGCGGTACTCTTTCAGTTGCACCTTACGCTGGTACCAGTGCCGCAGTTCCCGGCGCAAGGCGGTTTGCACTGCTGCATCGGCCACGTAAAACGCATGTTCTGCACCATCAGGCAGGGTCAGAAAATTATTTGTGCCGGTAGCCCACATTCTGCCGCCCAAGTGCTCTCTGCGAAATCCCTGGTAGCGCAGGCTTACCCGCGTAGTGCTATCGAGTAGCCACTGCTGGCTGTTTCCGCTTACGCGCACCTCTACCCTATTTTCAAAAAACAGCAGGTACCCAGTAGCCAACGGCTTGAAAGGCTTGGATTTTGCCAAGCCTACCAGCAGGAGCGCGAGTAGCAGCAGTCCACCTACTTCCACTACCCACAGCGGTAACAGCCGCACAATGGCACCCAGCGCCAGCAACCCGCCCAGCGGTAACAGGCGCCCCAGGCAGCCGCTAAAACTGTCCGACTCGTCGGTTGCGGCAGTCACCAATTCTACCTGCAATCGGGGCCGCTCGTTGTGCTCTAAAACAGCTTGGGCATTTTGTGCTCCTTCCACTTTTTGCGGGTTTTCATGGTGTAAAACTCCGCCACCCCGTTGCGGTCGAGGGTCAGCTGCCAGGCCCCGAGTACCTGCCCGGTTTGGCGGCCGGTAGCTTTCAGGCCGGGATACTGCTGCTGCAACAGCCGAGCTTCGGCAGCCGTGAGGTCGCGGCCGGGCTGTCCGTGGCAGCGCAGGCACACGCGGCTACTAAGCAGAATGGGGCGCTGGTAATAAAACGTGTCCAGCGCGGGCCGGCCAATAAGGCGCATAGTATCGGGCAGCAGCCCGGCGGCGGCAATGGCGGCGGGGGTGGCATTGGCTTCGGTGGGCTGCCACTGAGCGCGGCGCGGCTTGGCGTGCCACTTGCGGGCCATGGAGTCTATTTGCGGGTAGGTTTGGGGGCGGCAGAAGGCGGCGGCGCGGGCCACGCCCCCGGCGGCCAGCTCGCGGCTGAGGCGGCGGCGCAGCAGCGTGTCGGCGTAGGCGGTGAGCGAGTCGCCGGCCCAGCGGGTGGCGTGCAGCAGGTCGGCGGGCATAATGCGCTTGACTTCCCAGTTGGCGGTTTCTTCGGCTATCTGCTTGGTGCCGGGCAGGTGCTTCACCTGGTCGGGGCGGCAGGCGGCCAGGGCCAGTAAGGGCAATAAGCGAAGGAGGGAATGCGTGAAGGAGCGAATGCGTGCAGACGCAACTGCGGGTGGCAAACCGGGTAAAGCAGACGAGTTGGACATAAATACGCCTTACGCAAAAATGGCGGCCAGCGCCAGATGTACAAGTCACTCACTGATACTACGCAGTCGTTGAAGGTCGTGACCCGGTCTGACCGCCCTAGGCGGTCTGACCGGCTGTCGGCGGGGTATTTCCCGCGTTGTCGGGCTAGCGGCAGCCGGTCAGACCACCTACGGCGGTCAGACCGGGTCACGACTTCCAACGATTGCGTAGTATCAGTCACTCACTCATTGCCCCAACAACCAAGCCCGTAGCGCCTCGTAGCTGGCGGCCAGCGGCACGCTGTGCTTAGGCTTTTCCAGCAAATAATGCAGGGCCTCCGGCAGCGCTACCGGGCGCCCCACCAGCGGCTCCACTACCTCCGGAAACTTCACCGGGTGGGCCGTGGCCAGGAAAAACCCGGCTGCCTCGGGGTGTTGCAGCAAGTAAGCTTCGAGGGCCAGAAACGCCACTGCGCCGTGCGGGTCGAGCAGGTAGCCCCGGTCGGCATCTACGCGCCGGATGGTGGCGCTGGTGTCGGCATCGCTCACCGTGGCCCCGCTCAGCCGCTGGCTGAGGGCGCGGTGCTCGTGCCCAAACAATTCCAGGATGCGCCCGAAGTTGCTGGGGTGGCCCACATCCATGGCGTTGGAGATGGTAGCCACGGCCGTTTTGGGCGCAAACGTGCCGGTGCGCAGGTACTCGGCCCCGGCGTCGTTGGCATTGCAGGCCGCAATGAAATGCTGCACCGGCAGCCCCGACGCCTGCGCCAGCAGCCCGGCGCAAAGGTTGCCGAAGTTGCCGCTTGGCACAGCTATTACCGGCGGCGCGGCCCCGCGCCACTGCTGCAGGGCAAACAAATAATAGAGCTGCTGCGGCAGCCACCGCGCCACGTTGATGGAATTGGCCGAAGTGAGGGCGCGGCGGCTGGTAAGGGCTTCATCCAGAAAGGCTTGCTTCACCAGGCGCTGGCAGTCGTCGAAGTTGCCAGCCACTTCCAGGGCCGTAATGTTCTGGCCCAGCGTGGTAAGCTGCAGCTCCTGCAGCGGGCTCACCTTGCCGGAGGGGTACAAAATAACGACTTCCACGCCCGGCACGCCCAGAAACCCGTGCGCCACGGCCCCGCCCGTATCGCCGGAAGTAGCCACTAGCACGGTAACCGGCTGGCTTTCGCCCCGCGAAAAGTATCCCAGGCAGCGGCTCATAAATCGCGCCCCCACGTCCTTAAACGCCAGCGTCGGCCCATGAAACAGCTCCAGCGCCGCCAGGCGCGGGGCCACCGGCACCAGCGGAAAATCAAAATCCACCGTTTCGGCGCAAATGCGGCGCAACTCGGCCTCCGGTATGGTGTCGCCCACGTAGGGCTGCATCACGGCGTAGGCCACCTCGGCGCGCGACAGCGTGGGTAGCTCCGCTAGAAATTTGGGGGAGAATTCCGGGATGGTTTCGGGGAAGTATAGGCCGCCATCGGGGGCCTGCCCGGCAATGGTGGCTGCGCGAAAGTCGACGGGCGGCGACTGGCGGTTGAGGCTGTAGTAGTGCATGTTGGTGGGTTCTGGTATCGTTCTGGCGGGTCGCCCTACGACACCTCACCCCCTAGCCCCCTCTCCAAAAAAGAGGGGGAACTAGCTCTAGAGTCTAGTTCTAACATTAGAAACTAGTTCCCCCTCTTTTTTGGAGAGGGGGCTAGGGGGTGAGGTGTCGTAAGGCGATGCTACTGCGTAACAATGAGTAGTAAAACTAGCCAACCACCCGCGCCCCCTGCGCCGCAATCAGCCCGACGTGCAGGTGAAAATCAATGCCCATTTTCTGGTATACGCTGCCCATTGCGGCGGCGACGGCCTGCGCCGTGGCTTCGTCTTTATTGAGCATGAAAAGCGACGGCCCCGACCCCGAAATGCCGCCGCCCAGCGCCCCGGCGGCCAGCGCCAGCTGCCGCGCCGCGCCCAGGCCGGGGATGAGGGCGGCCCGCGCCGGCTCCACGATGTAGTCTTCCAGGGCCCGGCTTATCAGGGCATAATCATGGGTTAAAAATCCGGCTACCAGGCCGCCCACGTTGGCCCATTGGCGCACGGCCAGCGCCAGCGGCACCTGGGTGGGCAGCACGGCGCGGGCTTCTTTGGTGCGTACCTCGAACTGCGGATGCACCACCGCCACCCACAGCGCGGGCGCGGGCAGGGCCACCACATCGAGCACCGGCTCTACGGCCCGCACCAGCGTGAAGCCGCCGCAAATGGCCGGCGCAATGTTGTCGGCGTGGCGCACGCCGGAGGCCACGGCCTCGCCATACATGGCCATGTCAATGAGTTGCCGCTGAGTGAAGCGGTTGCCCAGCAGGGCATTAGCCGCCACCACCGCGCCCGCCGCGCTGGCCGCGCTGCTACCAATGCCGCTGCCGGGCCGGATGCCCTTGGTTATCTCTACCGTAAAGCCCAGCGGCTCGGGCACTTCGCGCAGCAACGCCAGCAGGGCGGCCCCGGCCACGTTGCGGTTGGGGTCGGTGGGCAGGTCGTAGTCGTCGAGGTGCCGGATGCTGAGGCCCGGCTGCGCCCGGCGCGTCAGCCGCACGGTGTCGTAGGGTTCGGTGAGGCAGAGGCCCAGCACGTCGAAGCCGCAGCCGACATTAGCGATGGTGGCGGGCGCGTGAACGGTGACGGAATCGGAGAGCATGGAAGTAGCGCGGACTCTGTGAGTCCGCGAATGGCGTCGTTGTTCAAAATACTGTATTCGCGGACTCGCAGAGTCCGCGCTACACCCTGGCGGCGCGAATGATATCAGCAAATACGCCGCTGGCGGTGACTTCGGCCCCGGCGCCAGCGCCTTTTACCACCAGCGGCTGCTCGGGGTAGCGGTCGGTGTAGAACAGCACCACGTTGTCTTTGCCGCGCAGCTCGTAGAGGTCGTGGCCGGGTGCTACCTGCTGCAGGCCCACCGAGGCTTTCCCATCCTGGTACTGGGCCACGAATTTGAGGCGCTGGCCCTTGGCAGCGGCCGCTTCGTAGAGGGCGCGGAAGTGCGGCTCGTGCGCAGCCAGCTGCTCGTAGAAGGCGGGCACGTCGCCTTCGAGGCAGGCGGGCGGCAGGAAGCTGGCGTTGGCTACGTCGCTCATTTCCAGGGGCTGGCCGGCTTCGCGGGCCAGGATGAGGATTTTGCGGGCCACATCCGAGCCGTTGAGGTCGAGGCGCGGGTCGGGCTCGGTGTAGCCCTCGGCCTGGGCCTGGCGCACCACCTCGGCGAAGGGGCGCGAACCGTCGTAGTTATTGAACACGAAGTTGAGCGTGCCCGAGAGCACGGCCTGCATCCGGCGCACCACGTCGCCGCTGCGGGTGAGGTCGGCGAGCGTGCCGATAACGGGCAGGGCCGCGCCCACGTTGGTTTCAAACAAGAACTTGGTATTGAAGTCCTGCGCCAGGGTTTTGAGCTGCCGGTAGAAGGCGTAGTCCGACGACGCGGCCACTTTGTTGCAGGCTACCACGGCTACGCTTTTGGCCAGCAGCGCCGGGTATTGCGCGGCGGCGGCGGGGTTAGCCGTCACATCCACGAAGATGGAGTTGCGCAGGTTTTTGCTGAGTATGAGTTGGGTCAGTTCCTCCAGGCTCAGGGCCGGGGCTTCGGCTAGCTTCTCGGGCCAGGCGCTGAGGTCGAGGCCGCCTTCGTCGCTTACCAGGGCGTGGCGGCTGTTGGCAATGGCTACCACCCGCAGGTCGAGGCCGAGCTTGTCGCGCAGGTAGGGCTGCTGCCGGGCCAGCTGGGTTAGCAGCTTGCCGCCCACGTTGCCCGGCCCCAGCACAAACAGGTTCACTTGCTTATAAGTAGCCTCAAAAAACGCCTCGTGCAGCACGTTGATGGCCTTCGCCACGTCGTCGGCTTGAATAACGGTGGAGATGTTGCGCTCCGACGCGCCCTGCGCAATGGCCCGGATATTGACCCCATTGTGCCCCAGCGCCCCAAACAGCCGCCCGCTGATGCCGGGGTGGTTGCGCATGTTTTCGCCCACCAGGGCCACTATTGCCAGGCCGGTTTCGGGCCGCAGCGGGTCGAGGCGGCCGGTGCTTATTTCGTGGGCAAACTCCTCATCTACGGCCAGTTGGGCGGCGGGTACGTCGGCCTCGCTCACGCCCACGCAAATGCTATGTTCCGAGGAGCTTTGGGTGATGAGCACCACGTTGATGCCGGCCCGCGCCAGGGCTGCAAACAGCCGCGCCGAAAAGCCGGGCACGCCCACCATGCCGCTGCCTTCGAGGTTGAGCAAGGCCAGGGAATTGATGCTGCTCAGGCCCCGCACCACGGCCGGGCTGGGCGGCGGGGCCACCTCCACCAGCGTGCCGGGGTCGTGGGGCGCGAAGGTATTTTTTATCCACATCGGGATGCCCGCCTGCCGCACGGGCTGCACCGTGGGCGCATACAGCACCTTGGCCCCGAAGTGCGACAGCTCCATCGCCTCTTCGTAGCTGATGCGCGCAATGGGCCGGGCGGCCCGCACCAGGCGCGGGTCGGCGGTGAGCATTCCACTCACGTCGGTCCAGATTTCGAGCTTGTCGGCCCCGAGCGCGGCGGCCAGCACGGCGGCCGTGTAGTCGGAGCCGCCCCGGCCCAGCGTGGTAGTGTGGCCCTGCGCATCGGCCGCAATAAAGCCGGGCGCTACCCACAACGTTTCGGGCGTATTCTTTTGGAAATCAAGCACCTGCTGCCCGGTCACGGCCTCATCGACCTGCGCCGTGCCGAAGCGCGAATTGGTGCGTAGCAGCTGCCGGCTGTCGGCCCAGGCGGCGGCGTGGCCCCGCGCGTGCAAGGCCGCCACCACCAGGCGCGACGAGAGCAGCTCGCCGTAGCTCATGAGGCGGTCGAGGGTGCGCGGGGAAAGCTCGCCCAGCGCAAAAATACCATCGGCCAGCCGCGCCAATTCCGTGAATTGGGCCGTGAGCCAGGGCTGGATGGCGGCCTGGGCCGCAAAGTCCGGCAGCAGCGCCTCGGCGGCCGTGAAGTGGCGGGCTTCGAGCTGGCGCAAAGCAGCGCGAAAGGTTTTGTCGCCAGCGGCGGCGGCGCGGCCCGCGTGGATGAGGGCATCGGTGGTGCCGCCCAGCGCCGATACGACGAGTACCAGCGGCCCTTCGGCGTGCGCGGCCAGGGCGATGGCCAGGGTTTTCTCGATGTTTTCGGCCGAGGCGACCGAGGTGCCGCCGAACTTTAGTACTTGCATGGAGGAGATAGTTGCGTGGGGCTTTTCTGGTTAGTTCAGTCCGTTTGTCATTGCGAGCGAAGCGCGGCAATCGCACCAGAACGAGTCGTTCGGGCGTCGTTCTGGTGCGATTGCCGCGCTTCGCTCGCAATGACAAACGGACTGAAATACCCCACCGAAAAAGACGCTGCTACCGCGCCGTATCTTTGCAAACTACTGCTTATTTTTCCTGACCGCAAAATGCTCGATAAATTAGAAGCCATCCGCGAGCGCCACGATGCCGTGAACCACGAGCTGATGCAGCCCGAGGTGATGAGCGACATGAAGCGCTTTAAGTCGCTGAATAAAGAGAATAAAGAACTGGGTAAAATCGTGACCGAGTACCGGGCTTACCAGCAGGTTCTCAGCAATATAGAGAACGCCCGCCAGGTTATTTCCACTGAGAAAGACGAGGACTTCCGCGAAATGGCCAAGGCCGAGCTGGATGAGCTGGTGCCCGAGCAGGAACGCCTCGAAACGGTGATAAAAGATTTATTGATTCCCAAAGACCCCAACGACTCGAAGGACGTGATTATGGAAATCCGGGCCGGGGCCGGGGGCGACGAAGCCTCGCTTTTTGCGGGCGACTTGCAGCGCATGTACCTGCGCTTTGCCGAAAAGCAGGGCTGGAAAATGGAGCTGGTGGACGCCATGGACGGCACAGCCGGCGGCTACAAGGAAATTGTGCTGGCCGTGAAGGGCGAGGATGTGTACGGCAAGCTCAAGTTTGAATCGGGTGTGCACCGCGTGCAGCGCGTGCCGGCCACCGAAACCCAGGGCCGCATTCACACCTCGGTAGCGTCTATTGTGGTGATGCCGGAAGCGGAAGAATTTGATATCGACCTGGATATGAACGACATCCGCAAGGACTTGTTTATGTCCTCCGGCCCCGGCGGGCAGTCCGTGAACACGACCTACTCGGCCGTGCGCCTTACCCACTTGCCCACGGGCATCGTGGCGCAGTGTCAGGACCAGAAGTCGCAGCTCAAGAACTTCGACAAGGCGCTGGCCGTGCTGCGCTCGCGCATTTTCGAGATTGAGCTGGCCAAGAAGAACGAGGCGGAAGGCGCCATCCGCAAGAGCATGATTGGCAGCGGCGACCGGAGCGACAAAATCCGCACCTACAACTACCCGCAGGGCCGCGTTACGGACCACCGCATTGGCTACACCGTGCACAACCTGCCCAACGTGATGGACGGCAACATCGACGACTTCGTGGAGCAGCTGCGCCTGGCCGAAAGCGCTGAGCGGCTGAAAGTGGGGGTATCGTAAGTTGCACTTTTATAGCAAAGAGAACGTCATGCTGAACGCAGTGAAGCATCTCTACCGCTTCGTTGGCAAACCTGACGAAGCGGTAGAGATGCTTCACTGCGTTCAGCATGACGTTCTCTTTACCTGAATACTACTACGCATCCGTCTGCGTTGCTCTATTCTCGCTGGTATTTTTTGTTTATCATGTTCAAAATCCGCTACCTTCTGCCCGTCCTGCTGCTCTTTAGCGCCACGCTTAGCCTCACGCTGCCTGGCTGCAAGCCCCGCGAAGAAGAGCTGCAAACCAGCGGCGGCCTGGAATTTTCGGCCGATACGGTGAAGTTCGACACGGTTTTTACCACGCTCGGCACCGTGAGCAAGCGGCTGTGGGTGTACAACCGCAACAGCAAAGCCGTGAACGTAGACTTGGTGAGCCTCGACAACCCGGCCAGCTCGCCCTACACGCTGCTCGTGAACGGCGACCTCAAGCAGACGGCCACCAACCTCTTCATCCGGGGCCAGGACAGCCTACTGATTCTGGTGCGGGCTAAGCTGCCCGATAACAACCAGAACGTGGCGCCCAAAAAATTTGTGGTGGAGGAAAAGCTGAACTTCAGCACCAACGGCAACCAGCAGCACGTATTACTGCGCTCGTTTGGGCAGAATATCCACCTGCACCAGCACGTAGCCCTGCCTTGCAACACCGTCTGGACTAACGACCGGCCCCACGTACTCTACGACACCGTGCTCGTGCCGACAGGCTGCACGTTGCGCATCAAGCCCGGCACCCGCGTGTATGCCCACGCCGGGGCAGTGCTGTTGATACAAGGCACGCTGCTGGTGAATAGCCCTGCCGACTTCGCACCCGGCACCAGCACCACCGATACCATCAGCGAGAAAAACGCCAACCGGGTACGCTTTGCCGGCGACCGTAGCGGCGAAGCGCAGTACGCTACAGCCCCCGGTCAGTGGACGGGCATCCAGCTTTACCCCAGCAGCCAGGGCAATATTATTCGCTACGCCACCATCCAGAACGCCGCCGTGGCTGTGCTGCTGCTCAATAGCGGCAACCCGGTGGGCACCCGGCCCGACGTGACTATTCAAAATAGCATCATCCGCTACATCTCGGGCGGCAGCGTCAATTTTGCGGGGGCGCTCAGCAACAAGCTGGGGCTGCCGGGGGCGGGCATCCTGAGTATTGCCGGCAAGGCCACGGTGGAAAATACGCTGTTTACCGACTGCTACGAATACGCCATTGCGGGCTACGGTGGCGGCTCTTACGACCTCAATTTTGTCACCATTGCCAACTACCCGGCCTCTACTACGGTGCGCAAGACGTCGTCGCTCACGTTTACCAACGTGTCGCCTTTCGTAGGGGCCACCCACAACGCCCTCACGCTGAACGTACGCAACTCTATCGTGTGGGGTGCCATCGACGACGAGCTGTACCTGGAGAACTACCACGAGTACGCTAGCACCACAGCCTTCCGCAACTCGGTGCTGAAAACGAAGCTCTACGCCAGCACCGCCGACGCGGGCGACAATCCCGGCCTGGCCAACCCCGCCTACGCCAACCTGCTCACCGACCCGCTGTTTCTGCGGCCCAACACTGGCAGCGCGGCCAGTAACAACTACACCCTCAAAGCTACCTCGCCCGCCCGCAAGCGTGGCCCGGCCGTGGGCAGCAACAACCCCACCCGCGACCTCGTGAACCTGCCCCGCGCCGCCACGCCCAGCCTGGGGGCGTACGAGAGCACGAACTAACATTGGGCAACCGTCTGTCATTGCGAGCGCAACAAAGTGAAGCGCGGCCATCGCACTAGAACGACTCGTTGAGGTATCGTTCTAGTGCGATGGCCGCGCTTCACTTCGTTGCGCTCGCAATGACAGACGACCCCCAAACCCTATCCTACCACTATGCGCTTCATCCAGAAACGTCTGCGGCTGCCAGCCGTAGCTGAGGGCTTCCACCTCATTACCGACCTGCTGCTGGCCGAATTGCCGGAACTGGAAAGCCTGCGCGTGGGCACGGCGCATTTTCTGTTGCAGCACACCTCGGCCAGCTTATTTATTACAGAGAATGCCGACCCCACCGTGCGGCGCGACTTTCAGGAGTATTTCCGCCGCCTGGCCCCCAACAATGCGCCCTACTTCCAGCACACGCAGGAAGGCCCCGACGACATGACGGCCCACCTCAAAGCTGCCATGTTGGGCTGCTCTATCACGGTGCCCGTGACCGATGGCCGCTTGGCGCTGGGCACCTGGCAGGGCCTGTGCCTGGGCGAGCACCGCCGGCACGGCGGCCGCCGGTGGGTGGTAGTTACGCTTATGGGTGAGTGAGGCAGCTATAGCGATTGCGCTTCGGTGGCAAAGTTTAGCGGGTCGAAAAAGACTAGCTTCTGCTTACCGTCTACCGTGTAACCGATGTTTCGCAGTCTTGAGTCGTTATCACAAGTTAATAGCAGTTCCTTCTTACTCGTGAATAAGACATTGTGCTGCTCAACGGTGGCGTACAGCACACGCAACTGGTGGCCAGGACCGCATACGATTTTCAAGAGTACCACCGAAGCATTTGGGTAGCCCGGCTTGCGGCGGTAAGTATACTCCGTGCATCCTACCGGCAAGTTATTCTGCACCTTTCCTACCTGCACCTTTTTTACTTCATAAGCTCCGCTCAGGGCCGCTTTGTTGATGTCGGCCTGGTAAAAAAGCTGCAGTTCGTCGGCCCATTTTACCTGGGGCACCTGCTTGGTTTCGGGGGCACTGCCGCGCAGGCTCACCTGCTTCTGCACCCCGGCGTGCCGGGCATCGAGGGCCCTCACCAGCGAGTCGAGTTGGCCGCGCACGTCGTAGTACGGGCCGGCCGCGTGAGCCGCGCCGGGCACCGCCGGGTCAGCCGCGGTGGGCTTGTCGCAGCCGCTGAACAGAAGCGCGGCGGCCAGTAAGTAAAGAACGGGTTTACAGTTCATTGATAAAAAACATATCCCGCGCTGGTAGCGCGGGATATTGGCAAATACCGGCCGGCGCCATTTTTCGGACCTAGCCGGCGGCGGGGCGCAGCAGGCTTTGGCCCGTCATTTCGGGGGGTTGGGGCACGCCCATTAAGGCCAGAATAGTAGGGGCAATGTCGCCGAGCTTGCCCGTGGCCAGGGTGCCGCGGTAGTCGGCATCGGCCAGGATGCAGGGCACCAGGTTGGTGGTGTGGGCGGTGTTGGGCGAGCCGTCGTCATTGCGCATGTACTCGGCGTTGCCGTGGTCGGCGATGATGATGCTGGCGTAGCCAGCGGCCAGGGCGGCTTCTACCACGTCGCGGGCGCAGGCATCGGCGGTTTCTACTGCCTTTACCACAGCTTCGAACACGCCGGTGTGGCCCACCATGTCGGGGTTGGCGAAGTTGATAACGATGAAGTCGGCGGTTTGGGCCTGTAGCTCGGGCAAGATGGCGTCGCGTAGCCCGTAGGCGCTCATTTCGGGCTGCAAGTCGTAGGTAGCCACTTTGGGCGAGGCCCGCAGGATGCGCGTTTCGCCCGCGAACTCTACCTCCCGGCCGCCCGAAAAGAAGAACGTGACGTGCGGATACTTCTCGGTTTCGGCCATTCGAATCTGGGTTTTGCCGTGGGCGGCCAGCACTTGGCCGAGAGTATTGTCGAGGTTGTCTTTCTCAAAAATCGGCGTCACGCCTACAAACGTCGAGTCGTAGGTAGTCATGGTGAGGTAGCGCAAATTCAGGCGGTGCAGCTGGTAGGCCGGGAAATCCTGCTGCGTGAGCGCCTCCGTGATTTCGCGGCCCCGGTCGGTGCGGAAGTTGAAGCACAGCACCACATCACCGTCCTTGATGACTGCCAGCGGCTGCCCATCGGCGCCCACCTTCACAATGGGCTTCAGAAACTCGTCCGTTACGCCCTCCTTGTATTGCTCCTGGATGCTCTGGATGAGGTTTTTTGAGGGCGTGCCCACGCCGTTTACCAGCAGGTCGTAGGCCACCTTCACGCGCTCCCAACGCTGGTCGCGGTCCATGGCGTAGTAGCGCCCCACAATGGAGGCAATTTTGGCCCCGTTGCGCTCGGCGTACTGCTCCAGCTCGTTTACGTAGTGCACGCCGCCCTTGGGGTCGGTGTCGCGGCCATCGGTGAAGGCGTGCACGAATACCTGGCGCACCCCCGCCTCGTAGGCGATGGTGCAAAGGGCTTTTACATGGTCGATGTGCGAATGCACGCCGCCATCCGAGAGCAGGCCAATCAGGTGTAGCGGCTTGTTGTTTTGCTGCGCATATTCCAGCGCTTCCCTCAGCGCGGGCACTTGGCCCAGCTTGCGCTCCCGAATAGCCTTGCCAATGCGCACCAGCTCCTGGTCGACCACGCGGCCGGCCCCAATGTTCATGTGCCCGACTTCGGAGTTGCCCATCTGCCCCTCGGGCAGGCCCACGGCCTCGCCCGAAGCCTGCAGGGTGCTGTGCGGAAACCGCTGCAACAGTGCGTGGTAATAGGGCGTCTGCGCTTTGTCGACGGCCGAAGCACTTACATTCGGGGCGATGCCCCACCCATCTAGAATAACCAGTAATACCCGTTTGTTCATGTGGCAAAAGTACGCCATGCACCCCGAAGCCGGTTCTGCCCGTAAAGGCAGCCCAAAGCTTCAGATACTCTTCAGAAACCCGGCGGCTGGCATAGTTTTGGCTCTATCCAACACCAGACAGCCGGCTTAGGCAGTGGCCTTTATTTTTATGAAAACGATTTTTACTAAACTTCTACTCCTTACCGGCCTATGGCTGGCCATGGGCCACGCCAAAGCCCAGAGCGTGGGCGGCGACCAGGTAGGAGCGGTGCGCTCGGCCATTGCCAATGGCTCGGCCCACGACCTGGCGCAGTACCTTGCTCCCTCCGTGGAAGTGGGTTTCGATGGCGATAAGCAGACGTATAATTCCACTCAGGCAGAGTTGGTACTCAAAAATTTCTTCGCTAAAAATGGGGCCAGCAGCTTCGATATCAAGCACCAAGGCGCTAGCGGCGAAGGCATTCCCTACGCCATCGGGCAGTACGTGGGCCGCAGTGGCACCTACCGGGTATTTATCAAGCTGAAGGCCAAGCAAAGCTCTCCCTCCATTGATACACTGGACTTCACAAAGGAGTAGCTTTGAAGTAAATTAGGACAAAAAAGAACGTCATTGCGAGCTTGCCGAGGAATCTCGCTCGCAGCGTAACTCAATCGATAGTGCCATTTCGGTTCAACGATTGAGTTACGCTGCGAGCGAGATTCCTCAGCAAGCTCGCAATGACGTTCTTTTTTGCCTCCTTACCTGATTACCGCCATCACCCCATCACCTCCGTACCTTTGCCGGGTGTCTGCCTTTCCTGCCCCCTACCTCACTACCGAAGCCCTTACTACCTTCATCCGCACGGCGCTGGCCGAGGATGTTGGCGACGGCGACCACTCGGCCCTGGCGGCTATTCCGGCCACGGCCCACAACCGGGCCCAGCTACTCGTAAAAGGCGAGGGCGTACTGGCCGGCGTAGCTTTGGCTGAGCTGATTTTCAAGCAGGTAGACGCCTCCCTGCACCTCACGGTGCAGCTGCCCGATGGTGCCCGCGTGCGCCACGGCGACGTAGCCTTTACCGTAGAAGGGCCGGCGCGCAACATCCTCACCGCCGAGCGGCTGGTGCTCAATTGTATGCAGCGCATGAGCGGCATCGCCACCCACACGGCGCACCTTACCACGCTGCTGGCCGGCACCAAAGCCCGCCTGCTCGACACCCGCAAAACGACCCCCAACTTCCGCCTCTGCGAAAAATGGGCCGTGCTTATCGGCGGCGGCGTCAACCACCGCTACGGGCTCTTCGACATGATAATGCTCAAGGACAACCATGTCGACTACGCGGGCGGCATTGCGGCGGCCGTGCAGGCCACCCACGACTACCTGCGCCGCACCGGCCGCCAGCTGCCCATTGAGGTCGAAACCCGCACCCTGGCCGAAGTGCAGCAAGCCTTGGATGCGGGCGGCATCCAGCGCATTATGCTCGACAATATGCCCCCCGCCCAGCTGCGCGAGGCTGTGGCCCTGGTGGCTGGCCGCGTAGAGCTGGAAGCCAGCGGCGGCATCACCGAGCATACCCTGGCCGAAGTAGCCGCTACGGGCGTCGACTACATCTCGGTTGGGGCCCTCACCCACTCAGCCGGCATCCTGGATTTAAGCCTCAAGGCCTACTGATTTTTAGTTGTCAGTGGGTAGTTATCAGTTGTCAGTAGTTCTGACCGCTACCTACTGACTACTGACAACCACCCACTGACAACTAACGAAATGAACCAACCCAACCAACGGGGCGGCGGCAGCGGCTACCGCCAACAGCAGGTGCAGCAGGCGGTGCCGGGCTCCATCAAAACCAAGAAGTACCAGTTTGACACCAACACGTACACCAACCTGGCCATGGCCGAGGTGTGGCGCAAGGAGTGGTGGTATGCCACCATTCCGTTTGCGGTGGGACTGCTGCCGGCGCTCATCTGGCACTCGTGGTGGTGGCTGGCGCTGAGCGTGGTGCTCACGGTGCTGTTTGTGTTGCTGCGCTCGGCCCAGATTACGGGCGTGACCCAGATGGAGCAAAGCAAGCCTCTTTTCGAGCGCATGAGCTACGAGGCCGACCAGCGCCAACTCGTGCTGCGCCAAACCGAGCAGCGGGCCATGGCCCTGCCCTGGGACCAGATTGGCCGGGTGCGCCGCGACCCCGATGCCTTCCTGCTCTACCTCAAGCCCGGCACCCCGCCCGCCGACCTGGCCCCCTGGCGCCAGTGGATAGCCCGCACATTTGACGTGCCAGTGTTTCTACATTTGCCCCTGCGCTTGTTCAACAACGACAACGACCGCAAGCTGTTTGAGGCACTACTGCGTCGCAAAGGCCTGCTTACTTAGGGGTTTCTGGTTCTTGGTTTCTGGTTAAAATAGTAGCCGGAAACCAGGAACCGAAAACCAGCAACCAACCCAACCAACGTCTCCATTTTATGAAAAAGCTTCTCTCCTACCTGGCCCCAGCGGCCGTTGTGTTGCTAGCTTCGTGCAGCAGCGAGCCGTCGGACTGGCGGGCCGATAAAAAAGTATCGCTCGATATGGTAGCGCCGGGCACGCGGGCCAGCGACAACTTCGACCAGGGCACCGAGGCCGCACCCAACCAAGCCAAAGGCGCGGCCATTACTACCCCCATCAGTTCTTCCGCTGTGCTCGATAAACGGGCTGCTCCCGCTGCTGGGGCCGTGATGTCAGGCGACACGCAGGAGGGTACTGCCAAGCGCCCCGGCGAGCCCGGCAACAGCAAACCCAGCGAGCAGGAACATCCATCGGCGCAGCCTAAAACCGCTAATGGGGAAACTGCCCCCCGATAGCCACCGGCTCCACCTACTGTAATTCAGTTGGTTATCAATAAGATTGCAGCTAACTGACTTATCATTTCGGCGCCTTGCATCAATGTTGCAAAAGTATTTGCAACATTGATGCAAGGCGCCGTGTTTAGTTGCTTATGTGGTTTGCCATTTTACTTTTAGCGGCGGCGGTACTGGGGGCCGGGGGCTTGGTGGGCATTGTGCCAGCCGCCCGCACCGAGCGCTGGCTCAAGCCGCTGCTGGCCTTTAGCGGGGCGTACTTGTTCACGCTCACCATTACGCACCTGCTGCCCGAGGCGCTCACGCTGCTGCCCGAGGCCCCGCAGCGCGTAGGCTACTGGGTGCTGGCGGGCTTTTTCGGGCAATTACTGCTGGAAGTGCTCTCGCAGGGTATCGAGCACGGGCACGTCCACGACCACGGCACGGCGGCCACGCGGGGGCGGGTGCCGCTGCTACTCATCCTGGCCCTGGTTATTCACTCGCTTCTGGAAGGCAGTATCCTCGTGCGCAGCACGGGCACCGGGGAGGTGGGACGGCACTTCTACGCGGTGGTGGTGGGCGTGGCCCTGCACCACATGCCGGCCGCCGTGGCGCTGGCCACCCTGCTACGGCTGCGCCTCGGCTCGCTGGGGCGGGTGTGGCCCTGGCTGCTGGTATTCGCGCTGGCCTCGCCGGCGGGGCTGCTATTCAGCAATTATGTGGTGCTCCAACAGCTGTTAGGCAGCGGCATTTACGCCGCGCTGCTGGGGTTTGTGGCGGGCAATTTTTTGCACGTCTCCACCACCATCCTCTTCGAAACCAGCCCCGAACACCGCCTGAACTGGCCGAAGCTGGCTGCTACGCTAGGCGGGCTGCTGCTGGCGCTGGCGGCGGGGCAGTAAGTGAAGGAGTAAACAGGTGAAGGAATAAATGAGCCTGATACGGCGGCACCTGCAAGGGACGCACTAAGCTACCTTGCTCCTTCACCCATTTGCTCATTCACTGATTGGCCCCGCATGCAGGAAGTGTTCGAGTTGGCGGGCACGGGCGGTTTCGCGGGCCAAGGCACTTTGCAGGGCCAGCAGGCGCTGGCGCATGAGCAGCACCAGGTCGATGGCTTCGGGGGCCAGGCCTAGGCCGTAGTGCAGGCGGGCTAGGCGGGGCAGCAGCTCGTCGGGCTCCTCTACCTCAATAGTATCAGGCGCGGGGGCGGGGCGCAGCAGGCCCAGCTCCACAAACTGGTGCAGTTCGGCGCGGCCCAGGCCATAGCGGGCATCGCACTCCTGGAAAGTGAGAACTAAGATGCGGGTATCCATACTGGTTACTGGTTAGCGGCTTAGGTAGTTGGCTCGTTGCGCAGGCTGGCCAGCTGCTGCAGCAGGTCGCGCTCCTGGTCGGTGAGGTGGGTAGGCAGCTGCACGTTCAGGCGCAGGTAAAGGTCGCCAAACTGGTTTTCCTGGCGGTACACGGGGAAGCCTTTGCCGCGCAGGCGCACCCGGCTGCCGTTCACGGTTTCGGGCTTGAGCTTGATTTTGACGGGGCCGCTCAGGGTGTCTACGGTTTGCTCGCCGCCGAGCAGCAGCTGGTACAGGGGCACGGGCACATCCTGGGTGAGGTCGGCGCCCGAGCGCACGTAGCGGGCGTCGGGCTGGATGCGGAAGGTGATGAGCAGCGAGCCGTTGGGGCCACCGTTGCGGCCGGGGCCGCCCTGGTCACGCAGCCGGATGGTTTGCCCATCGGCCACACCAGGATGAATGGTGAGGCGCAGGCTTTTGCCGTGCACCGTGACGGTACGCGGCCCGCCGTGGTAGGCTTCTTCCAAGCTTAGCTCCATATCGGCCTGATAGTCGGTGCCCGCGCCGGGGCGAGTATTGCGCCCTCCGCCAGCGCCCCCAATGCCGCCGAAAAGCGAGCCGAAGAAGTCGGAAAAATCTTCCCCTTCGCCCCCAAATGGGCTGCTGCCCGTGCCGCCGCCCTGCGTATACTGGCCCCAGTCGAAGCCTCCGGCCGGTTGGCCGCGCCCGCTGCTGGCTTGCTGGTAGCGCTGGTAGTCGGCGCCCAGCTGGTCGTATTTCTGGCGCTTTTCGGTGTCCGAAAGCACTTCGTTGGCCTCGTTTGCTTCCTTGAATTTCTGCTCGGCCTCGGCGTTGTTGGGGTTTACGTCGGGGTGGTATTGGCGGGCCAGCTTGCGGTAGGCTTTCTTTATCTGGTCGGTGGTGGCGCTTTTTTCAACACCCAGCGCTTTGTAGTAGTCCTTGTAGTCCATGGCGGCAATGCGTAAAAGAGCGACTGCGCGTGAACAGTCGATGGGTTGGGTCTTTCCTCATTAGCACACTCACTTTTTTAGCGGGTCGTGGCCCCAGTTCAGCAGGGAGTAGCGCCAGCGCGAGTGCTCGATGTCGCTGTGAGGGCGCTGTGCCAGATGGCGGCTGATGTAAGAGTGGACTTTGTGCAGATGGGCCTCGTCGTCGGCAGTCAGGTCGGCTTGCTTTTTGTGCAGGATGCGCACAATGTGCTCGCCGGAATGGTGGCCGATGCTTTCGCCGTCGCCGCTGTCCTGGCCTACCGCCTTCGACTCTTCGGTTTTAAGCCAGGCAGTTAGCTCACCAGCCGTCATGTTAACATCCTGGCGGAAGTGGGCGTAAATTTCGGTAGAGGCCGGGTCGTTTTCCATAAAGGCAGGTAGATTTCGTTTGTTGGCTACTTACTGAACGTAGCTTATGGGCTACGAGTTGGGTTAACCGGCTTGGGCCGGTACCGTATAACTGTTCAGCATAGCCTCATTTTCTGAGCGGTTAGCCTACTTGTTAAGGCAGCTGAGAACTGGCACAGTTTTTTAGGGTTTTGCACATTATCTCTCCAGAGTTTTTCATCTGCCCTTTTACAATACCCTAATGAAAACGATTATACACCTGCTGCTAGCCAGCAGCTTCCTATTATTAACTCATGCCAGCCTCGCCCAAACGCACCTTGCCCCCCCGCGCCGGGGCAAGGTGCAGCCTCACCGCCTGTCGGCTACCACCAAGATGGACAAGGATGGAGTGACCATGAAAGACAGCAAGCTACTGCTGACCGAGCAGGGCCACACGCTGCCCCTCGACCAGGATAAAAAGCTGCTCAACGGCACCCTGATTTCTACTACCGGCACCGTAACTCACCCCGACGGTACCACCGAAAAAATAGCAGAAGGTGACCTGGTATCTCTGACGGGCCGCCTCACCACTCACCGCTCGATGGTGGAGCAAGACAGCGTGCGCAAACTAGTATTCTTCGACCTGAAGCACCCCGGCAAGCGCAAAGAAATGGACAAAGCCCGTGCAAAAGCCGAAAAAGCGAAAGCCAAAGCTGACGCGGAAAAAGCCAAAATGGCGGCCAAAGCAAATAGGTAATGCCGCTTTGCTAAGAGGCTTCACCGCACCGAAAGGCCCTGTTTTCCTACTGGAAAGCAGGGCCTTTGGTATTTACCGGTTTTGCACGTAGCTGGCTAGCACCGCCCGGCCGGCCGCATCGTCGGCCGCTTCTACCACCTCATTAATAATAAACTGGATTTCGGCCTCGGTCCAGCTTTGGGCTTCTGCGGCTTTTACGAAGCTGGCCAGGGCAGTAAACCGGCTGCCGCCCGGTGGAACGGTCCAGACAAGAAACTTGCGAATATGCATAACCTACGAAGGGGAATTGTCCTGGCTGCGCCCGAATGCCCGCGCCACCCAGCGCGGCAGGTAGGCAGCGCCCAAGGCCAGATAGAAGTAATAGGTAACAATTCGGTAGAGCAGCACCATAAAGCTGGTCATGGCGGCCCCGCCGATAAACTGCTTGAAAAACGTCGGAAATGCCAGCTCGGCCACGCCCGAGCCGCCAGGGGTAATGCCCAGCAGCAGCACCACTTTGTAGGTGATATTGCGGGCAAAAATGAAGAGAAAGTCGTGCGTCGTCATGGGCACGAAGGCCGCGATGAGGCAGCCGATAACCGCGTAGCGGGCCGTCCAGACGAAGAACGTGCTCAGGCAGGCCCGCCACCAGTAGAGCGCCCCCGCCCCGCGCAGCTGGCCCGAGGCCGTTACTATTTCCTGCCCCTGCCGGTAGGCTGCCCGCCGAAACCGCTGCAGCAGCCGCACCGAGGTTAGGCGCACTAGCAGCCGCCGCACCGCTATGGGGTTGATAAACAGCGCATACAGCAGCAAAAAGGCATAAACTGTGACGGCCAGGTAGCTAAAGATGAACGTGGCCCGTAACGCCTGCACATACCCCGACTGCAGTTCGTGCGGGTAGAGCGCTGCCCCGGCCAGCCACACCACCAGCGGCACCATGAAGGTGTAGTACAGGTTGTCGAGCGTGGCCGTGACGATGGTATACGCCAGCGCCCGGCCCAGCGGGATGCCCTCTTTGTGCAGGATAACCGGGGCCGCCGCCGTGCCGCCCGCCGCCGAGGGCAGCACGCACGAAGCAAACTCCCACATGACGATGACGCCGAAGGCTTGCCACCAGCTCAGCTCGCCGGGCCGGGCAATGTACTTAATACGGTAGATGTAGCCCGCATCGCGCGCCCACAGCACCAGCAGCGTGATGAAGAGCCATTCGTAGTGGGCATTGGTCAGCGGAGCCAGGCTGCCCGGCGTGTACGAGCGCCAGAACAGAAACCCCACCACCCCCAGCCCAATGAGCACCGGCCACAGAATACGTGAGGGCCGCAGCCGCCGCAGCAGGTCGTCGTCGGCAGTAGGAGGTGCGGAGGGCTGCATAAGGCCGTAAAAGTAGGGCCGTAAATAGTAGCGTGCGGGGCTCGCCCTCGCTCATCGCTGAACGAGTGCATTGGGCTCGTTCAACGACGGGCGGGGACGAGCCCCGCACCCTACTGTTTACGGCCGCCCGCCAGGGCTACCCGCCGGCACAATGCCGCTCGGCGAGGTAGTGCCTGGCGAAGGCGCGTTAACTGGGGTAGTAGCCGGCGTGCGGGGCTTCACAGCCGAGCTATCAGACTGCATTACCCCAGGCCGCCGAGCCGGCGAAGGCCGCTGGCCGCCGGGCGCTACTACACCGGGCTGCGAAGCCGGGCGCTGGCCCTGTACACTGTCGGCCGGGGCAGTTTTGGTCGAGTCGGTGCTGGCTGGGCGCTGGCCACCAGGATACATACCGGCCGGGCGCTGGCCACCAGCAGGAGTCGTACCAGCGGGGCGCTGGCCGCCACCCTGGCGACCGGCACCGCCACTACCGCCCTGGCCGCCGCCCGACTGCCCGCCGCCAAGGTCGCCGCCACCGCCGCCGCCGTTGTCGCCGCCTTCTTTGAGGTCGTCGTTGTTGACGCCCTTTTTGGTGCGGGGGCGCTGGTCTACCGTCAGCTTGCCGATGCGGTAGCTGAGGTTGATTTTGAAGTTCAGGTTGTGGATGACGTTGGCGCTGTTTTGCACCAGTAGGGGCGTCGTGATTTCGCTACGCTGGGTGATGGTGCCAGTGAAGAAATTTTCGGCCCCGAAGCCGATGCCGCCCCGGTTGTCGGCGAAATTGCGCCGCAGGTTGAGGCTATAGATGCCGAAGCCGCTCTGGTAGCCCTGCAACTGCACCTGCTGGCCCCGGTAAAAGCCAAACGCCTGCACCGTCCACTGTTTCGTGAAGGCATACGAAGCCTGGGCGCGGGTATTAAACACAAAACCCTTGTTGCTAGCCCCGTAGATGGGGCTAGGGTCGTTGTTATTCAGCACGGCGTAGTAGCTATCAATACCCCCGTTCAGCGTCAGCTTGCCCGCGTTGGCATTGGCAAAGAGGCTGGCTCCGTAGGCGTCTTCCTGGCCGATGTTGCCATACGTGGTATAAACGGCCTCGCCGACGGGCGTGCGCACCGCCTGAATAGAGCCGGTAGTATTGCGCACGAAAGCCGACATGTTCAGGCTCACCTTCTGCTTGACCAGGGTGCTGTAGCCTAGCTCGTAGTTGTTGGTGTATTCGGGTTCGAGCTTGGGGTTGCCCTCCGTTATCAGCAAGGGGTTCGACGCCTGCCGGTTGGGGTTCAGGAACTGGAGCGAGGGGCGCTGGATGCGGCGGTTGTAAGCCAGCTTGAGCACGTTGCCGTTGCCGAGCTTGCGCGAGAGGTTCACGCTGGGCACCGCCACGCCGTAGTCGGGGATGTCCACGGCAGTGCCGCCCGCAAAGTCGGCCGAAATGCTGGTGTACTCGTAGCGCACGCCGGGCTTGAGGGTGAAGCCCTTGGGCAGCCCGATGGTGTAGGCCACGTAGCCCGCCGCCACGTTCTGGCGGTAGTTGAAGTTATTGGAGAGATTAGCACCCGGCAGGAGCGAAAAGTCGCCGGTGCTGCCCGCTTGCAGGTACACGTAGTCGCTGTTCACGCGCCGCACAATGTCTTTGAACCCAGCTTCGAGCAGTTGGTTTTTACCAGTGGGCGACTGGTAGTCGAACTGCCCGGTAAATTCCTCGTTGTAGCTCGTGTTGTCGTTGCGCAGGCGGCTGCCCAGCGAGTAGTCACCGTTAAGAATATTATTCAGGAAGTCGTTAGTGCGGCTGTTGCGGCTATACAAGGTTAGGATGCTGAACTCGCGCTGCGGCGTTTCATAGGTGTGGGTGTAGTTGAGGCTGGCATCGACGGTGGTGGAGTGGTCGGTGGTTTGCACGTCGCGCACGCCGTTGAGCGCCGCTGTGGTCGATACTGTGGTGAGCCGGTCCTGGTAGTTGTCGGAGTTGCGCACGCCCAGCGACACCGAGGCCGAGAGCGAGTTGTGCTTGTCGATGTCGTAGTCCCAGCCCAGGGAGTAGCGCCCAAAAATGTCGTTGCGCCGCGTGTCGGCGCTCTGGATGTTGCGCGACTGAGCTACTCCTCTCGCACTGTACGTGCTCTGGGTGTTGGTAAACGAGCCGGGCTGGTTGTAGCTGGCCCGCCCGAAGCCCCCCAGCGAAAAGCCCATCTTGCCGGTGCGGTAGCTGCCGTTGAGGCCCAGGTTGCTGGCCCGCAGGCCCGTACCCAGGTCGAGGCCCAATGAGCCGCCGCGCAGGTTGTTGCTCTTGAGCACGATGTTAATGATGCCGCCCGAGCCTTCAGCATCGTACTTGGCTGAAGGCGACGTGATGACTTCCACCGTCTGAATCTGGTCGGCCGGAATCTGCTTGAGCGCATCGGCCACGCTGCTGGCGGCAATGGTCGAGGGCTTGTTGTTGATGAGCACCCGGATATTGCTGCTGCCGCGCAAGCTCACGTTGCCGTCGAGGTCTACGCTGAGCAGCGGCACGCGCCGCAGCACGTCCGAGGCATCGCCGCCAGCCGTGGTTTTGTCTACGTCGGCGTTGTAGATGGTGCGGTCTACGCGCTCCTCGATAAGCTGCTTCTGGCCTACTACCACCACGTCGCCCAGCTTCTGCTCAGTGGCCGTGAGGGCGATGGTGCCCAGCGCCACCGCGCCGCCGTCGGCGGGCACCGTCACGGGGCGGCTCTGGGTCTGGTAGCCCAGGAAGCTGATTTCCACGCGGTAGGTACCGGCCGGGATGCCGGGCAGCACAAACTTGCCGTCGTCGCCGCACACGCCGCCGTTCACGGGGCTGTTGGTAGCGGGGTTGATAACGGCCACCGTGGCGTAGGAAACCGGTTTGCCCGTGCCCGCGTCCGTAACGGTGCCCGTGAGGCGGCCCGCCGTGCGCGATACGGTAGCGGCCGGGGCAGCAGCGGGCCGGCCAGCCTGGCTAAAACCTGGTACTGAGCAGCTTAAAAAAATACCAGCCACGAAGGCGGCGGTCGATAAAGTAGTCTTATTCATAACGTGCCTAACGGCCAACGTGCGTAATTGGGTGGCAAAATTTGCCTATATACCTGGCTTTTCTGGCCTACTGCCGACTGAAACAGGAATTGTATCGACCGAGGGGGCGTAGCGTGGACGCTGCGAGTCCGTGCGTAGGAACGTTGCTTAGTTGGGCAAGTGGCCCCACTACCCAGCTAAAAAAACTTTTTAACTACTTGGAAATGTCGATGAAAATGTGTAGTGTTACGTGTCCTTTCTTCTCACCTAACCCCTTGTCCGCCATGCGCCAGCCATACCCCCCCCCCCCCCCGCAAAAGTTACCGGCTTGCCCTAGCGACCCTGCTTTGGGCTGTGCTGGGGCTGGCCGCGCTACCCAGCTTTGGGCAGCAGCCTGCTCTCAGGTGCTTGCAGCCACCGCCTAGCGACTCAACAACCGAGCGGCAGAGCTTCACCAGCGTTACGTGCTCGGATATCATGTACGTGCGAGTGAACGTGCATTTTGTGCAGGACTACAATGGTAAGTTCAACTTCCGGCGCTTTGACGACGGGCGACCGTGCAACGCTGATACTGCCTGGAATGGCTACTACTACGCGCAGGAACTGATACGCTACGCCAACCTGGACCAAGCCACGAATCCCTCCTTGAACATGCCGCCCGCCAACGGGCAACCAGGGCCGCAACAGCCCAAGCGCGTGATGTGGGTGTTGCACGGTGTGTACTTTAACAACGCCTATAACTTACGGGAGTGGTACAATCAGACATTTTTTCCTGTTCCAGTCCCTCTATCCCCTTATTACGTTGCCGGTTACGACGCGCTTAGCGTGGAGGCGGAGTCCGTCATTAACCTATTCATGACCGAACAGGACGCGCCGCACTACCCCTTCCGAAGCTTTAATGGCTCGGATTACTGTACCCTCGACCCAGCGGCGACACCCACGAACATATACCTCCCCAGCCAAATTGGCGGTTGGGCAAAGGAAGTTCCCGACTGTAGCAATCCGAACACGCAGGTTTCGGACAAGCTCTGGGCACTGCTGGTGAACGCGTGGAAAATCCAGATGATTAAAGGGGTTTACCCCACCCAAACAACCCCTACCCCCGCCATGGTTGCCCCCGTCATCAACCACGAGCTATTCCACCTGCTCGGGCTATGGCATCCTTTTCAGGGTAATGCTGCCACTGCCCCCGGCACGGGCGGCTATGCCAACAACTGCGCCGACGCCCCCACCCACCCGGCGTCCCAGACCACCACCCAGCCCTACAACTATGTCTATTGTGAGCATCTGAAGCCTGCTTACTCGACTTGCGACAACATCAGCGAGGTAACCAACAACCTGATGGACTACGGCGATGTCAAAGTTGCCCTGTCGCCCTGCCAGCTAGGGGTGGCACAGGGCAACCTGACCTCCTGCCTGAGCCGCTACATCTACCAATGCGGCACGTGCCTGCCAGCCGATGCGTGGTTTACGCTGAACCAGGAAACGTACCACGGTGTCCAGGGCTTGTGGCTGGAAGGGCGGGCGGTGTTCAACGCTACTTCCTACACGCTGGAAATTGACGACGTAACCCCGTCTATAGTGGTGCGAGGCCCCCACTATCAGCTAACCACGAGCGGCTCACCCTACCGCATCTACTTGGACGGACGTTATAATTTTCTGGGCGGGCGCACTTACCGCATCCGGCTCACCGCCTTCAACGCCTGCGGCGCAACCAATACGTACACGCAGACTTACCAATGGCCGCGGCCTGATGTAGAGTCCCCCACCCCAACCCGCCTGGTTGCCCCGTCCAGTTCCACCCTTAATCCTGCCTCCCGCCATGACTAGCAAGTATTTCTTCTCCTGGCTACCCCTGGCGCTGCTGCTGAGCGCCCCGGCCCTGGCCCAAACCGCGCCCGGCTGGGGCTGGGTGCGCACCTTCAACGACCTCACCCAGCCTAGCCCTACCTCACGCAGCGAAAACCTCACGGCCGGCGTAGGCCGCGACGCGGCCGGCAACCTCTACGTGGCTGGCTCCTTCATCGGCAACCTCACCATCGGCCCCCCGCCTACCACGCCGCCCTCTCAGGACATGGACGTGTTCGTGGCGAAGTTTGACCCGGCCGGCACCCTGCTCTGGGTGCGCACGATGCACAGCATCGGCCCCGATGTAGCCATGGACATCGTGGTGTCGCCCGGCGGGCGCTGCACCGTAGCCGGTAACTACGGCCTCTCGTTGAGCGGACTGTCGTTTGCCAGCTTCGGCTCTTCGCTCGTGCTACCCCCGTCGCCGTCGCCGACCACGGCGTGTGGGACGCTGCCCTTCGTAGCGGCCATCAACCCCGACGGCTCGCTGGCCTGGGCCAGCAGCCCCGCGCCCGCCGCCGTGTGCGGCTTGTCCTTCACCAGCCTGACGTACAAAAACTGCCTGGCGACCGACGCGCAGGACAACGTGTACTGGACCGTTACGACGCCGCCCGCGGGTGCCACTGCTATGAGTGGCACCCGCGAGGCGGCGCTGCTTAAGTTCAACGCCAGCGGGCAGGTGCAATGGACGCGGCGGGCCGCTCCGACCGGGCAGCCCGGGCAGTCCGTGCTACCCGCTTCCTTGCGGGCCGACCAGGCGGGCAACCTGTATTGGAGCGTGCGGAACAGTGACCCGTTCACGCTCGATAATGTGACCTATGGGGCTAATTCCAGCAACTCCCTCATCAAGCTGGCGACGGCCACCAACCAGGTGCAGTGGGTGAAAGACGACCTGTTTCAAGTCGAGTTTACCCCCGGCAATTACGTCCCCGGCGGCTATACCATCGCGGGAATCGACGCCGCCGCTGGCAAGCTCTACTTCTGGATACCCACCTGGGGCCGGAACATCGCCTACAATGGGCCGGGCAGCCCCATCATGGTGCCTCCCAACAACCTAGTGAGCCGGTTCTACCTGGCCCAAACCGACCTGAACGGGCAAGTGCAGTGGGTGAAGCTGCTGGCGAACCTGACGACCACGAACACGAACGTTAGTTATGCCGACGCGAGCGTGTATCCTTCCGGCAACGGCCTGGCCGTGCTGACGGAAACTCCTAACCAGAGCACCCTCAACTTCGTGGGCGACGCCACCACGTACACGGCCGCACAAGCTGGACTGGTGGTAGTGGCCCGCTTCAACCCCACGACCGGCCTCACCGAGTGGGTCCGTACGGCCGGCACCGACTACAACGTTTACTACAGTTCTGGCTCGCAAGCCGGCACCACGGCCATCAACGCCGTCGCGGACCCCACGGGCAACGTGTACGTGGCCGGCCTCTACTACGGCCCCGCCCACTTCGGCGGCACCGCGCTTGGCTTTACCAATTCATTCAGCTCTTACCTGGCCAAGCTCGACCAGTCGGTGCTTCCCACCCGGCCGGCTATGCTGGGCAAAACCTGGCAGCCCTACCCTAACCCGGCCACCGGCAGCGTGCAGCTAAGCGGCCTGCCCACCGGGGCGCAAGTGAGCCTGCTCGATGCGCTGGGCCGCACCGTGCGCCGCACCACGGCCCCCACCCTGGGCCTCGGCGGGCTGGCCCCCGGCCTCTACCTGCTGCAAGTTGGCGGCACGGCCGAGTCCTACCAGAGCCAGCGCCTGACGGTGGAATAAGGTGCCGCTCGTGCTCCGTTGGAAAAGGCCGCGCCGGATGGCGCGGCCTTCTCTATTAGTACGCACTACAAAACAAACGCCC
>JBPBPU010000080.1:0-28979 GCA_050954465.1 Janthinobacterium lividum | reverse complement strand
CGTCGTGCGTCGTGCGTCGTGCGTCGTGCGTCGTGCGTCGTGCGTCGTGCGTCGTGCGTCGTGCGTCGTGCGTTTTTAATATCACTAGTAACTTCCGCTGAACGGGTAACGCCCTGTTTGGTTTCGAGCACGAAGCAGCCGCGCTTATAGAGGTCGATGCGCCCGGTGCTGCGCTTGCCCGCGCCGTCGTCGAAGCTCACGCCGCGTTCGAACACGTAGGCATCCTGGGTGGGGTCGTCGGTGGTGGGGTTGGGCCGAGGTACGCCCAGCAGGTCGCAGAGGTCCTGCAGAAACAGGCCGTAGTTGGCATGTTCGGCCCCGCCAGAGGTTTGCCAGCGGGCAGCGAAATCAGGATAGGTCACGAGGTAAAGGAAGCAGCAGACCAGCCGGTTGCCAGTCTAAAGTGAATGGTTGTCGGGCTGAAAGTAAGGCTGCACGGGTACATGGAGTCTGGGCCCCTGGTACTCTACCCTACTATTTTTTTCGGCAATCCCCTTCGCTTCGGTCGTTGTTCCGGTCAGACCGCCCTAGGCGGTCAGACCGGCTGCCGGGGAGGCAACAGGCAGCATGTTCTAGCGGCATCCGGTCAGACCGCCTAGGGCGGTCTGACCGGGACAACACCCTGGTTTACAAGTGTTTTTCGATGATAAAGAAGGCTGCGAATTTTTAGTAGGGTAGAGTAGGCCCCTGGTATTGAAGCTGTTTAGAAAGTCGAAGGACTCCCAAAAAAGCGCAAAATTTGAGGTCTCACACTCTATTTTTTGCATTTTAATGGAAGTCCTGTCCAAAGATATGATTCGGCAGTGGATGCTGCCCACCCTGACTTTTTCTGCCCACGGCCGCCCCTCGGTCGTGGAGCCGGTCGAAGTGGTAGAAGCCATTTTGTACAAGCTCAAAAGCGGCTGCCAGTGGCGCCTACTTCCAGTTAAACAGTTCTTTACAGGCGCCTCCTTGACTTGGCAAGGGGGCTACGCGCGCTTCAACACCTGGCGCAAAGACGGCTCCTGGGAAGTGGTCTGGCAGTACGTGTTGCAGCAAAACAAGGCCCATCTGGACTGTTCTAGCGTCCAACTCGACGGCAGCCATACGCCGGCCAAAAACGGGGGGCGGCCGTGGGCTAGCAAGGCCGCAAAAAGGCGCGTACCACCACAGCCTTGTTTCTGACCGATAACCACGGCCAGCCCTTAGCATGCGCCACGCCACAGGCGCGTAATCACGCCGACAGCTACCTAGTGCCCGAGCTATTCCAGCAACTCTGTACCTTCCTCGAAGCGGCCGGTATCCCCGTCGCGGGTCTGTTTCTCAACACCGATAAAGCCTTCGATACCACGAGCTTCCGACAAGCATGTGCTACCCGCGATATCGAAGCCAATATTCCTCGCAACCCCCGGGCGGCCGACTGGCAACCCGACGATGACACCTTTTTCGACCCCGAACTCTACCGCCGCCGCGTCGTCGTCGAACACGCCAATGCTTGGCTCGATGGCTTCAAAACTTTACTCGTGCGCTACGAAACCATCGTCGGCAATTGGCTAGCTTGGCACTGGCTGGCCTTCGTGGTCATCTTTTTGCGAAAAATCAACCGTCGGACGACTTTCTAAACAGCTTCGGCAAGTGGCAAGATAGGTTTGCCGCAACCTTTATACCCAAACACCTCCCGGCCTTGCGGTCAGGGACGTTTTCTTTAGCCACTACTTTTAGAAACCCGAAGCGCCCGCGCTCGCGTCAGACTTGCCGACTAAGCAGCCAGGCGCGCCGCCGGCCCCGGTAGCGCAAGGCCGACTCGGCGTTGGTTGGCACTTCCGTCTCCGTTGAGCCGACGCTGTACCTAGATTCGGTCGAGCGCCGAGCCTGGTCGCTAAAGCAAGTGGCGGTGGATGACAGTTGGGGCGCAGGGTGGCAATACGCTCACAAGCTCACGGCGATGGGTATCGACCCGGCCGGGGTCAGCGAAGCACAAGCCAAAGAACATTTGGGCAGCGTGGTCAGGACGCGACTGGAGCGAGCGTTGCGGGGCTACCCCTGCGCGGACCTCGAGGCTGGTGGAGATGGCAGCCGGCAGCAGCGAAGCCGGACCTCCTCCTACACATTCGGCTGGCCGCTGCCTGACCCAGCGGCTTCGTAACCAGCTGGCGCGGACTACGGCCAAACGCTGGCCAGTGCGGTGCGGCAGACCCTACGCACTACGCTGGCCGGGCCCAGGGACGCTGCTCCCTGACTGGTTGTGGGCCGCTCGCGACCAAGTCGACGACTCCGCCTCGCAACGCAGTTGCCTAGGGCCTACTACCCGGACCAGTTGGCGCCGGCCAACTGCTTGAGGTCCGTGCCTAACTCACTAGATACCAGTCAGAAACCTGCTGCCGAGCCTGCTCTATTCTTTTTAAAGTGCAGTAATTTATTTTTAAAAATCTGCGCTGAGAAATCTTATATTCTCCCTTTTTAATGTTAAATCCCCCCAAACGAGTTTTAAAGCAGTTTTAAAATCATGTTAACCCCGTTTTAAAGTGGTCTTCCAGTCGTTCTGTCCTTGGTTTACCCGTTATCCGACCGGTCTACAGCCCCTTTGGTGGGGCATATCGGGCTGCAATTGCCCGAGTTCTCGTTATTTCTCCGTGCTGTGTCCTGACGGCTGTCCCCGTCTCTGGAGTCGGTCTAGTAGTCCCCAGCGCTACCAGGCCCGAGGCCAGTACGGGCTGGGGGCCGAGCCGAGCGTCCGACTCGCTTCACAAAGCAGGTATTTAACTGGATGCCGAAGCGACTGGTCCGGCCGGAGTGACTGGTCCGGCCGGCAGGAGTAGTTACCCCGCGCGGAGCAGGCCGGCTACTGAGTTAGCAACCTGTTTTTTCTCATTTTCTCGCCACTTTTTTACCTTTCCTTATCAATGTCTATGGCTCCCCCCACCAGCCGCGACAACCGCACCCGCCTGCTCACGGCCACGCTGCAATATGTCGCCTGCCACGGCTTCCACGCCACCACCCACGCCATCGCCCAGTGGGCCCAATTGGGCTCGGGCACCCTCTTCCGGCACCTTTCTACCAAGCAGGCGCTGCTGCACGCTGCCTTTGCGCACGCCCGCACCCTGCTTGGTCGCGCGACGCTACTCGAGCCACCCCCGCCACCCTTTACGCGCTCGTGTGGGCCCAGTGGCAACAAGCCGCCCAGCGCGCTGCCGCCCCCCCCCTGGCCTTTCACTATTGGCGTCTGTTCCGCGCCACGCCGCTCGACCCGAGCGGGGACCCGGCGCAGGAGTCACCCCTGGACCTGTTTCGCCCCGTGCTCGACTAGGTGCGGTAGGTACGGGGATGCACCTACTTTGGCGACTGTGATGCCTGGTTGATGGTGACGCAGTGGAGCGCGGCCATACATTTTATTCTGGCCCGCTATGACTGTACGCCTGGGATGCGCTACGACCCCACCGAGGGGCCGACGCTAGCCCAAACGCTGGAGCGGGCCTACGAAAGCTGGTGGAGCAGCCTGGGCATCTCGCAAGACGCCGCCTAGTCGTTTGTAGCGAAGCTTTGTAGCGAAGCCTGTTCTGGTACCTCTGCCTGAGCGGATAAAATGGGCCGGCGCGCCCTGGCCCTGGTGCGGTAGCGGGGCCAGGTGCCCACGCCGATTCCGGTCCAGCGCACCGCAGAACGCCTGCACCGCTGGCTGGGGGAGAAGCGCTGGTGCAGTCGCAGTTCGAGGCCCTGCAGGCACACGTGTAAGCGGCCGGGGTGCCCTGGCGCCGATGACAGGTCCAGACGAGTGACACGAGCCCCGGAGTTGGGTAACGCAGGAGCGAGCGGTGGCGCAGGCCATGGCTGAGACGCTGGGGCAGGAACGCGCCCGGGTGGCTGCCGGCCCTACGCCTCGTCCATGACGCTGCTGGCCCAACAGCCTCGTTTCCAGGGGAAGTAGGCGGCCGAGCAGGGGGGCGTTCCCTGCTCAGCCGCCGCTGGCTTAGCCGGGCGCAGCTATCCGGACTTCGAGCGCTTGCGCCCCGCGTTTGCTGCCAACCGGGTAGCCCGGGCGGCCCGGGCGGCCCGTTGAGCGCGGGTATAAGCGGCGGCCGCGTCGAGGCGCTGCAGCAGGTCGTCAACGTTCTCGTCGTAGGACTTGCCGGAACCTTGAAAAAAAGCCACCAGCGCGGGGTCTGGTTGGGGGGAGGCAGCGGGAGTGGCGGCGCGGGGCATGGACGGGCAGGGGAAAGCGGTGGGCAAGGTGGTGCCACAGAGGCTGATACGGTGGTGACGGGGTAGCAGTTGGCGGCCGAAGCGTACCAGCGAAGTGAGCCACGCAGTTGCCGACTACCGAGCCGAACCTCGACCCCGGTACGCCTGCTAGCCCGAACTCAATCAGGGGCACCGCTTCCCGTCCGCAGGCAAGCAGACAGGCTCAGAAACCTCGGATTCTTAAAGAAGTACGAGCTATTTTACTTTGTTAAATGTTTTTAGGTCAATCAATTAGGCAGCCACCTTGAGTACTTTTAACGCAGGCCCCGAAAGGTATGCCTTTCGGAACCCAGCTTAAGCTACGCAACCTTAATTCTGACTGGCTAATTTAAAAGGGTAGCTTACGGCTGTGCTAAGCGAAGCCGAAGACTTCGAAAACTTGATTGAATTCAGCCAGTAGCAGCAGCCGGTACTGGCCCGTTTCCTTTCGCTGTCCCATAGCATTCCCTCAACCGATACGTTCTGCTGCATGTCCCAGCACTTGGATGCAGTAGCCTGCAACGCCACCTTCTTGGGCTGAGTACGCTAGTTGCTGCCCACCCCACTCACCGCCCAGGTCTGCGTGGATAAGCAACCGCCCCGCCCTGCACAACTAGCCGAGTAGGACGCTGGTAAGCCTTGATAAGCTGGGCTGCCAGCTTGCTATCGCGGCGCGGATTGTCGAAGGAAGCGGCCAGTACTTATATTAGCGCTCAAGCAGAACCATCCCCCCTTGCGGGCCGAGACCGAGCGGGCCTTCACGAGCGTCCCCCACGACACACGGCTACGGGCCAGACCCGCCGTAACACGCCCGTACGCTGGCAGACGCTACAAGCGGAATACTGGCCACCTACGTGAAACTGATGCCCAACTTTTTGCTGTGGGCAATTATGGTGACGGGCAAGCGTAAGGCGCAGGGACGCAACTTGGCAGCTACTGGCACAAAACAGAAGCATTGTGAAACAACCTTTTCGATATCAACGGATTAAATAGCTGACATCCGCAAACGATTCCGTAAATACCGATTGGTGGTGAGTGGGAACAGCCAGGAGCAGAACCTACTTTTAGCCTGGTTTTGAAGCTGACGCAGGTAGCTTTAAAACCAGCTTCTCACTCCTTTCCCCACCCCATTATGCAAATGAAACTACTAGCCTCTGGCACCTTGTATCTAGGTACAACGTCCCTGGCCACCCTACTAGGCTGCCAGCGCGAGACGGCCGTAACTCCCACTACTTCGGCTGAAGCTGCCCCTACTTCGGCTGTAGCTGCCAGCGCCGTGGCTGCATCTACCATTACCACGTTTGTGCATCCGGGCGTGGTGAACAGCCAGGCCAGCCTGGCGCTAGTGGCCCTGCAGGTGAACAGCGGCGACGCGACCCGCAAGGCTGGCTACGATAAGGTAGTGGACTTTATGAACAGCAACGCGGTGCCGACCTCGTTTCCGACGGTGGTGTACGCCAAGGCCAGCGGGGGCACGACTACCGAAAACCAGATTCGGCGCGACTGCCTGCTGGCCTACGCCTGCGCCCTGCGCTGGGTGAAAACGGGCGACGCTGCCTACGCCGGGCAGGCCAAGCAGATTCTCAACGGCTACGCCACCAACTTCCAGCGCTACGACGCGGACCCAGGCGGCACCGAACTGCGCCAGACCTACCTGGAGGCCTCGTGGGTGACGCCCACCTTCGTGGCAGCCGCCGAAATTATCCGCTACTACCAGGTGAACGGGCAGGGCGCGGGCTAGTCGGCGAGCGATGTGAACCGGTTCAACTCGTTTCTTAACAACCTGAAAGACAATTACGTTAACAAAACGTATAACGCCATTAAAGACATTAATAACTGGCAAGCCTCGTTCTGCTACGCCAAGATGGCGCTGGGAGTGTGGTTCAACAGCACGACGGTGTACGACTCGGGCTACGACTATATGCAGGCGCACATGAGCGACTTCATCCGGGCCGATGGCAACGTGAATGAGTGCGGGCGCGACTGTCACCACCTGCAATACACGCTCTGCGCCCTCACCTACGCCGCCGAAACGGCCCGTATCCAGGGCAATACCGCCCCGTATGTTTTTAACAGCCAGGCAATCAAGAACGGCTGGAGCAAGTACGAGGAGTCGCTGGAAGGCAGCACCCAGTGCAAAAGCTGCCAGAGCGCCAGCGACAATGCCATCTTTCCAGCTATTGAGACGGCCTACAACTACTACGGCACCAGCAAGCTCCAAACCCTGCGCAACCGGGAAGACCCCTACGGCCTGATTACGCCCGACAACACTTTCCTGGGCTTCACCTCCTTCACCCACCGCAGCATCGGGCAAACGCGCTAGGGGGCTTGAAAATACTAGAACGTCATGCGGAACAAAGTGAAGCATCTCATCAGGGCAGGTTTGGGTCAACAAGTGCAGTTGAGCTGCTTCACTGCGTTCAGCCTGACGTTCTTGCTGGGCCTGGCCGGCCCCGCCGCCCACGCCGCGCCGCCCGGCGCCGATAGCGTGCGGCAGGTAGTAGCGGCTACGTTGCGGCGGCACGTGCTGGCGGAAGCTCGCTGGGCCATGCGGCAGGCTCCTGTGACGGTGACGGCCAGCCACTCGCCGCGCAGCGCCGGCGGAGCGCACGACTTTTTCTCGGAGGGCGACTACTGGTGGCCCGACCCGGCCCACCCCGGCGGGCCTTACGTGCAGCGCGACGGCCTGACCAACCCCGAAAACTTCACGGCTCACCGCGAGGCCCTCATCCGCTTTAGCCGGGTGGTGGGGGCGCTGGGGTCGGCCTACCGCCTCACCGGCAAGTCCCGCTACGCCCAGCACGCCCGGCTGCACTTGCGAGCCTGGCTCCTGGATTCGGCCACTTACATGCGGCCGGCGCTGCCCTTTGCGCAGGCCATTCAGGGGCGCTTTACGGGGCGGGGCATCGGCATCATCGACACGCTGCAACTGCTGGAAGTGGTGCAAGCGGTGCTGGTGATGCAGGCGGCGGGCGAGCTGCCGGCCGATGAGCTGGCGGGCATCCGGCGCTGGTTTGCGCGCTACCTGGCCTGGCTGACTACCCACCCCTACGGGCTGGCCGAGCGCAACGCCCCCAACAACCACGGCACCTGCTGGACCCTGCAAGTGGCGGCCTTCGCCCGCCTCACCGGCGACGCGGCCCGGCTCGACTCGTGCCGGCTGCGCTACCACACGGTGCTGCTGCCGAGGCAGATGGCCGCCGACGGCTCGTTTCCGCGCGAGCTGCAGCGCACCAAGCCCTACGGCTACTCGCTCTTCAACCTCGATGCCTTTGCCGCGCTGTGCGAGGTGCTGCGCACGCCCACCGACAACCTCTGGACTTATCAGCTGCCCGACGGGCGGGGCATGGCGCGGGGCGTGGCCTACCTGGCCCCCTACGTGGCCGACAAGCGCCGCTGGCCGCTGCCGCCCGACGTGATGTACTGGGCCGACTGGCCAGTAGCGCAGCCCTTCCTCGTGCTGGGGGCCGCCCGGCTGGGTAATGCCGGATGGCTGCGCACCTGGCAGCGCCTCAACCACGACCCCCAGGTGCCCGAAGTACTGCGCAACCTACCACTACGCAACCCGCTGCTCTGGCTTGATTAATTTTCGCCTGTTTTACAATTGCTTACGTGAATTTTCTAACGCGAATTGGTAGTGCGCTCGGCCTGGGGCTGGCCCTGCTGACCACCCCGACCCTGGCGCAGGAGCTGCCCAAGAAAACCCTGCGCCTGGCCGAAACCCAGGCCACGCTGCTGCTACAGCAAACCGCGCAGGCCACGCAGGTGCCAGTGCCGGCCGGCAAACCGCCGCTGGTATCGCCGCGCACCGTGGACGCGGCCGGCCACCTGGTGGCCGTGCCAACCCGCGACTGGACGAGCGGCTTTTTCCCCGGCTACCTCTGGCTGCTGTACCAGGCCACCGGGCAGGCCCGCTGGCGCACGGCCGCCGAGCAGGCTACTGCCCGGCTGGCCGGCGAAGAAACCAACGGCAGCAGCCACGACGTGGGCTTTAAGCTGTATTGCAGCTACGGCACCGGCTACCGCGTGGCGCCCAACCCAGCCTACCGCGAGGTGCTGCTCACGGCTGCCCGCACCCTAAGCACCCGCTTCAACCCCACGGTGGGCGCCATCCGCTCCTGGGACCACCACCAGGAGCAGTGGCAGTTTCCGGTCATCATCGACAACATGCTCAACCTGGAGCTGCTCTTCGCTGCCACCCGCCTCTCGGGCGACTCGTCGTTCTATAAAATCGCCGTAGCCCACGCCAACACCACCCTCAAAAACCACTTCCGGCCCGATTACAGCTCCTACCACGTGGTAGGCTATGACCCCAAAACCGGGCAGGTCGAGAAGAAAACCACTCACCAGGGCTACGCCGACAACTCGGCCTGGGCGCGGGGGCAAGCCTGGGCGCTCTACGGCTTCACCATGTGCTACCGCGAAACCCACGACCCGCGCTACCTGGCGCAAGCCGAGCACGTAGCCGACTTCATCCTGCACCACCCCAACCTGCCCAAAGACCTGGTGCCCTACTGGGACTTCAACGACCCGGCCATCCCCCACGCCCCACGCGATGCCTCGGCCGGGGCCGTTATGGCCTCGGGCCTGCTGGAGCTGAGCACCTACAGCACCCAAGGCACCACCTACCGCCGCCACGCCAGCCAGCTGCTCGACAACCTGGCCAAGAGCTACACCGCCGCGCCGGGCACCGCCTGCGGCTTTTTGCTACTGCACAGCACCGGCCACAAGCCCGCCAACAGCGAAATCGACGTGCCCCTCAGCTACGCCGACTACTACTTTATGGAGGCCCTGCTGCGTCGGCAGTGCCTGGCTGCTGGCCGGCCGCTGTCGGTGCGCTAGCAGTGGGCGTAGTATCGCCCTGCAACGACACCTCACCCCCTAGCCCCCTCTCCAAAAAAGAGGGGGAACTAGTTTTAGAAGCTAGTACTAGAGCTAGTTCCCCCTCTTTTTTGGAGAGGGGGCTAGGGGGTGAGGTGTCGTTGCAGGGCGATACTACGCCCCGCCCGTGGAGCCCCGCACCACCAGTTCCGACTTCAGTTCCAGGCTTTGCGAGATGGCCACCGGGCGGCGCTTGGTGACTGCTTGCAGCAGGATGCGGGCGGCCTCCTGGCCGATGGCGTAGGCGGGCTGCGTGATGGTGGTGAGGCCGGGGGCCAGCAGCGAGGCGGTTTCCATGTTGGAAAAGCCGATGATTTTCACGGTTTGCGGAATGGACAGGCCCAGGCGGCGGCAGGCGTGGTAGCTGCTCAGAGCCAGGCGCTCGACCGAGGCGAAGATGCCGTCGGTGTCGGGCCGCTGCTGCAGCAGCTGCACAATGCGCCCAATGTTGTCTTCGTCGGAGTTGCCGGCGCCCAGCACCAGGTCGGGGTCGAGGGGCAGGCCGTGGTCGCGCAGGGCAGCCTGGTAGCCTTGCAGGCGGCGGCGGCTGATGGAGAGGTTTTCGGTGAGGTGCAGGTGGGCGATGGCCCGGCAGCCGGCCCGCAGCAGGTGCTCGGTGGCCTGGTAGGCACTGGCGTAGTCGTCGGTGGTGACGGCGGCCGTGTCGAGTAGGCGGTTCACACGGTCGAACTGCACGATGGGCAGGCCCTGCTGCCGCAGCTTGTCGAAGTGGCCGACGTGGCGCGTGGCACTGGCCAGCGCCACCAGGATGCCATCGACGCGTCCCTGGCCCAGGAAGCCGGCCACCATTTTTTCCTGCTCGGCCCGGTCGTGGGTCAGATAGATGAGGACGTGGTAGCCGTGGGCCTGCGCTACTTCCTCGATGCCGTCGATGGCCGAGGCGAAGAAGTGGTTATCGACCTGCGGCAGCACCACCCCGATGGTTTTGCTGACGTGGCAGCGCAGGTTGCTGGCAATGGGGTTGGGCTGGTAGTTGACTTGCCGGGCCAGCTGCTGCACCCGCTCGCGGGTGGCCGGGCTGATTTCGTAGCTGTCGCGCAAGGCCCGCGAAACGGTGGACGACGACAAGCCCAGCTGGTGCGCCAACTGCTTGAGATTTACGGGGGCGAACGGAGTCATAGCACAGAGAGGTGGGTGGGAATCGGGACAAAATTCCCCGCCGCCTCCCTCCGGCCCTATCTGTATTTGAACAACGCCCGTTCGGCGTCGCACATTTTTATAATCTGCTGATTCTCAATATTAAAAACCTTTTTCTTCTTCCAGCAGATGTTACTTTTAGCACGCGGCTAGCGGAATTATCTCACTGCTGTTACGCGCCGCCAGCGAACCCCAACGGGGTTCCGTAGGGTAGCCCAGGGTTGGCGAAGCCTACCCTGGGTGCCAGTATTGGCTAGTATCCGAACCCCAAGGGGGTTCCGTAGTTCGTTGGGCGGCAAGCTACGGAACCCCGTTGGGGTTCGATAATCAGCCTTGGTTCAAACCCAGGGTACGCTCCTGCGTCGCCAACCCTGGGCTACCCTACGGAACCCCGTTGGGGTTCGCTGGCGGCACGTAACAGCCGTTAGCTCACCGGCCGGTGGCTACGTGCAGGGCCCGAAACTCGGAGGGCGTGAGTTGGTACTGCGCCCGGAAGCTGGCCGTGAAATAGGAGGGCGAGGAGAAGCCCATTTCGTAGGCTACGTCGGCCACCGTGCGCCGCTCGTCCAGCAGCAGCTCGCGGGCGCGGGTCAGGCGCAGGCGCTGGATGAAGTCGGTGACGCCGGTGCCCAGCAGGGCCTTCACCTTGCGGTAGAGCTGCATGCGGGAGAGGCCCAGCAGGCCGGCTACTTCCTCCACGCTCAGGTCGGTTTTGGTGAGGTTGGCTTCGACCACGGCCGTGAGGTCGGCCAGGAATTTCTGGTCGGGGCCGGGGGGCACGGTGGCCAGGTCGAGGCTCAGCTCGCGGCGGAAATGCTCGCGCTGGCGCTGGCGGTTGGCCAGCAGCGTGCGCAGGCTTTCGAGCAGAAACGTGGGGTTGAAGGGCTTGGTGAGGTAGAGGTCGGCCCCGGCCTGCACGCCCTCTACCTGCTGCTCGGGCGCGTGGCGGGCCGTGAGCAGCACCACCGGAATGTGCGAGGTGCGCCAGTCGTGCTTGAGCTGCTGCACCAGCTCCAGGCCGCTGAGGCCGGGCATCATCACGTCGCACACCACCAGGTCGGGCAGCAGCTCGGTGGCCAGCTGCACCCCCGCGTAGCCGTCGGGGGCGCTGCGCACCCGGTAGTGGCCGCGCAGCTTGCGGGCCAGAAAGTCCTGTACCTCTGGGTTGTCTTCCACCACCAGCACCAGCGCGTCGGTTACCGGAACCGCCGGCTCTGGCTCCGGCTCGTCGTCGTCGGGCGGGGGCAGCCCGGCGGCGTACTCCCAGCCGGGCACCAAAACCGGGCCGGTAGCGTGCAGCCGCTCGGGCAGCTCGCGGGGCAAGGTCACGGTGAAAGTGCTGCCCCGGCCCGGCTGGCTGCTAAACGTAAGCTGGCCCTGGTGCAGCCGCACCAGGCTGTAGGCCAGCGCCAAACCCATGCCCGAGCCGTTGGCCGCCACGGCTTGCGTGCCCTGGTAGAACCACTCGAATACGTGCGGCTGGTCGGCCTCGGCAATGCCAGGGCCGGTGTCGGCCACGCTCACCCGCACGGCCTGGCCCTGCTCGGCCAGGTGCAGGCTCACGGTAATCCGGCCGTTTTCGGGGGTGAATTTCAGGGCGTTGGAGAGCAGGTTGAGGAACACTTTGTCGAGCACGTTGCCGTCGAACCACGCGGGCAGGCGCGGCTCGGCGGCCAGCACTTGCAGGCGTATGCCGCGCAGCTGGGCCGACTTTTCAAACGGCTCGGCCAGCTCGCGCACGAAGGCTACCAGGTCGCCCTCGCTGGCCCGCACGGCCATTTTGCCCACTTCCAGCTTGCGAAAATCGAGCAACTGGTTCACCAGCTGCAGCAGGCGCTGGGTGTTGCGCCGCACCAGCGACACGTCGTGCCGCTGCGCCCGCGTGAGGGGCGAGCCGCCGTTCAGCAGCTCCTCCACCGGCCCCAGGATGAGGGTGAGCGGGGTGCGCAGCTCGTGCGAGAAGTTGGTGAAAAAGCGCAGCTTGGCCTCGGTATCGGTGCGGGCCTGCTCGGCCAGGGCTTCGAGCTGGTTGCGCTGCTGCCGGATTTCCTCGTTCTGGTGGCTGAGCTGCTGGTTTATCTCGTCGTTGCGGGCGTTTTGCCGGGCCAGCTGCTCGTTGATGAGGCGGTTGTGGCGGGCCGAGCGCCAGGCCAGCGCGCCCAGGCCCACGGCCAGCAGCAGCATGGCCAGCAGGCCGTAAAGCGCCGTTTGGAGGGTGGCGTAAGTGCTGAGCAGCTTGCTCAGCAGCCCCTGCTGCCGGGCAATATCAGCCTGCTGGGTGGCGATTTTATCGGTCTGCCGCTGCATCGTCAGCACGTTGGTCGAGTCCACTACGAGCGTGCCCAGCGTGGTTTCGCGCCGGAAAGGCTGGTGGTGCAAAATCTGCAGCGCCGTGCGAATGGCATCTTCGCCCGCCGTGGCGTAGAGGATGGAGGCCGTGAGCACGCCCCGGCGCACGGGCTCCAGCCGCAGGGCATCGACGCCGATGATGCGCACCTGCCGCTCGCGGCCCAGCTGCCGCAGCACCTGGGCCGCGCTCAGGCCCATGTGGTCGTTGTGGGTGAAGATGACGCGGATTTCGGGGTGCGCCAGCAGGGCCGCCCGCAGGGGTTGCTGCATGGTTGTCACGTTCCACTCGCCCGGCACCTGGGCGGCCAGGCGCAGGCCGGGGTAGGCCGCCAGCCCCTGCACGAAGCCCCGGTGCCGGCCCAGGGCAGCGGGCGAGGCGTGGCCGCCGAGCACTTCCAGCACGCTGCCGCGCTCGTGCAGCAGGCGGGCAGCGTAGCGGGCCGCCGTGAGGCCCACTTCCTCGTTGTCGCCGCCCACGTAGGCCGTGTAGGCCGTGGAGGCCAGGCGCCGGTCGAGCAGCACCACCGGAATGCCGCGCTGATAAGCTTCCTCCACGGCCGGGGTCACGGCCTGCGGGTCGTTGGCCGACACGATGAGTAAATCTGCGCCCTGGCCCACCAGCTGCCGGATTTGCTGCCGCTGCAAGCTGCTGTTTTCCTGCGCATTGAGCATACTCAGTTGCACGTCGGGGTGGAAGCTCAGCTCGCGCTCCATGCCCGCGAGTACTGCCTGCCGCCATTCGCCGTGGATGCTGCACTGCGAGAAGCCGATGCGGTAGGCCGGCGGCGCGGGCGCCCGGGTGCAGCCGGCCAGCACCGCCAGCAGCGCCCACACGGGGAGAAAAGAGATGGGGTGAATGCGCACGGGTGGAAAAGGGGGCGGGCTTGCTCAAATATACTTCTGGGGGCCAGGTGGTGAGGGTGGGCGGGGTCGTTCTGACGGCTCACCTCACCCCCTAGCCCCCTCTCCCGTGGAGAGGGGGAACTAGTCGCTAGCTCTAAAAAGCTAGATGCTAAGACTAAAGCTAGTTCCCCCTCTCCGCAGGAGAGGGGGCTAGGGGGTGAGGTGAACGCGGAGGGCGAACGGCCGCCGAAATAAGCGCTAGTTGCACGAGACACAATACTGATTAACAGTATTTTGCACCCTAAAAATACGCAAACGATTCCGTAAAAAGCGGCGCCCAGGTGGTGAATTAACGGGAGAAGCTGTCGGTAATTTACTGAGCGATTAAGCGCTTACTTACCCGATTTCCCACCTCCTTACTTACCACGCATGCCTATTCGTACTTTTCCTTTCTTAGTTCCATTAGCCATCGTGGCGAGCCTGACGGCCCAGGCCCAGGCGCCTACCCGGCAGATTGCCGGGGCCGTGGTGAGCGCCCTCGACGGCTCGCCCCTGCCCGGCGTAACGATAGTGGTGAAAGGCACCACCAACGGCATAACCACCGACCCGCAGGGCCGCTTTACCCTGAGCGTACCCACCGAGAGCGACCCGACGCTGGTGTTCTCCTTTATCGGTTACCAGCCGCAGGAGGTGAAAGCCGGTAGCCGCAGCACCCTCGACGTGGTGCGGCTGAGCGAGTCGCCTACCGACCTCAACGCCGTGGTGGTGGTGGGCTACGGCACCCAGAAAAAGCGCGACATTACGGGCTCGGTTTCCAGCATCACGGCCGAGCAGGTGGCCGAAACCCCCATCATCCGGGCCGACCAGATTTTGCAGGGCCGCGCCGCCGGGGTGCAGGTGACGCAAACCAACTCGGAGCCGGGCGGTGGCACCTCCATCCGCGTCCGGGGCACCAACTCCATCAACTCCGGCAACGAGCCGCTGTTCGTGGTCGATGGCTTTCCGGGGGCGGGCGACCTCAACTCCATCAACCCCAACGACATCGAGAGCATCGAGGTGCTCAAGGATGCCTCGGCCACTGCTATTTACGGCTCGCGGGGGGCCAACGGGGTGGTGCTCATCACCACCAAGAAGGGCAAGGTGGGGCGCAACACCACCAGCGTGGAGGTGTACACGGGCATCCAGAACGTGCGCAAAAAGTACGACCTGATGAACGCCCAGCAGTTTGCCACCTACCTCAACGAGGTGCGCGCCCTGGGCAATGCCTCCTCGCCCACTACGGCCCTGCCCCTGCCCTACACCCAGGCCGAAGTCGATGCCCTGGGCGCCGGCACCGACTGGCAGGACGCCATTATGCAGCAAGGGCGCATCAACAACTACCAGCTGGGCTTCAACGGCGGCACCGAGGATACACGCTACAACCTGAGCTTCAACTTCTTCGACCAGACGGGCACTATCATTAACTCGGGCTTCAAGCGCGGCACCATCCGCTTCAACCTCGACAAAAAGCTGAGCAACAAGCTAAGCTTCAACCTCACCAGCCAGACGGCGGCCACCGGCGAGCAGCGAGCTTTCGTGAACTCGCAGGGCGGCAGCTTCGGGGGCGTACTGCTCGATGCGCTGCGCTTCAACCCGGCCGTGCCCATCTACGGCCCCGACGGCACCTTCACCTACTCCAACGGACCGCTGCCCTACGTGGAGGACGTGGGCAACCCCGTGGCCTACGCCACGGAGGCGCAGGACAACCGCACCGTTATCCGGGGGCTGCTCAACGTGGGGGCCAACTACGAGCTTGTCAAGGGCTTGACGTTTCGGGCCACGGGGGGCATCGACTACCGCAACTCGCAGGCGGCGCAGTTTCGGCCCAACGACATTTTCCTGGGCCGCAACACCAACGGCTCGGCTACCCGCACCAACGAGAACGTGTACAGCTGGGTGAACGAGAACACGCTCACCTACGACCGGCAGTTCAACCCCAGCAACCACCTCAACGCGGTGGCGGGCGCGAGCTTCCAGGCGTTTTACGGCGACAATTTCAGCGGGCAGGCCACCAACTTCTTCACCAACACGCTCGGCACCGACAACCTGGGCCTGGGCGCCGTGACGCTGCCCCCCGGCTCGGGCCGCTACAAAAACACGCTGCAATCGTACTTCGGGCGCATCAACTACCAGCTCTTCGACCGCTTCCTGTTCACCTTCACCCTGCGGGCCGACGGCTCGTCGCGCTTCGGCGAAAACAACAAGTGGGGCTACTTCCCGTCGGCGGCCTTTGGCTACCGCCTGGTGGAGGAGAAGTTTATGCAGAACCTGCCGGTTATCAGCGAGCTGAAGCTGCGGGCCAGCTACGGCGTCACGGGCAACCAGGAAATCAGCAACTACCAGTCGCTGGCCCGCTACAGCGTGGGGGCCTACGCGGCGGGCAGCACCCGCCTGGTGGGCCTGGTGCCGGCCAACATCGCCAACCCGAACCTCACCTGGGAATCGACCGCTTCGAGCGACCTCGGCCTCGACTTGGGCTTGTTTAAAAACCGCGTTTCGTTCGTGGCCGACGTGTACTACAAGAAAACCAGCGACCTGCTGCTGCTCGTGTCGGTGCCCACCACCACGGGCTACAGCAGCCTGTATCTGAACGCGGGCAGCGTGGAAAACAAGGGGTTGGAGCTGGCTTTGAACACGGTGAATTTTACGAGCAGCAAGTTTAGCTGGAGCACCAACCTCAACTTCTCCATCAACCGCAACAAGGTGCTCGACCTCAACGGCGAAACCGAGCGCTACGTGGGCTCGTCGAGCAGCAGCCTCTTTGTGGGCTCGGGCCTGGGCAACACCAACGTGCTGCGGCTGGGCCAATCCATCGGCTCGTTTTTCGGCTACCAGTTCGACGGCCTCTGGCAGACGCAGGATGAGATTACGGCCAGCGGTACCAAAACCGTGGTGCGCCCCGGCGACCCGCGCTACGTAGACCAGAACGGCGACAAGCAGATAACGGCCGACGACCGCGTGATTATCGGCCACGCCCAGCCCGATTTCATCTACGGCGTCACTAACACGTTCAAGTACAAGGGCTTTAGCTTGAACGTCTTCGTGCAGGGCGTGCAGGGCTCCGACGTACTGAACCTGAACCGCTACGAGTTGGAATCGGGCATCACCACCACCAACAAGCTCGCCAGCGTGGTCAACCGCTGGACCGGCCCCGGCACCAGCAACACCATCCCGCGGGCCAACAGCACCCTGCGCCGCAGCACCGGCATCGTGAGCGACGTGGTGGAGGATGGCAGCTTCCTGCGCCTCAAGACGTTGACCGTGGGCTACACCGTGCCGCTGCCCGCCTCCGTGAAGGCCATCCGGCAGGCCAGCGTGTACCTCACGGCCCAGAACCTGGTCACGTTCACCAAGTACTCGGGCTACGACCCCGAGGTAAACTCCTTCGGCACGGCCACCCTGAGCCCCAACACCGATTACAACGCCTACCCCAGCATGCGCACCTTCACGGCCGGCGTGCGCCTGGGCTTCTAACCCCCACCCGCTACCTCAAATCCCCATGAAAAAGTCTTTCTTACTGGTGGGCCTGCTGACGCTGGGTGCGTTTTCGGGCTGCAAAAGCTTCCTGCAGGAAGAACCCTACGACTTCATTGCCGCCACCAATTTCTACCAGAACGAGGCCGACGCCATCGCGGGCCTCAACGGGGTGTTCAATGCCCTGCTGCCCCAGACCTACTACGGCCGCACCGGCTGGCAGATTACCGAGCTGCCCGCCGAGCTGATTCGGGTGGGCTCCAGCACCGACGAGCGGGCCCAGCTCTCGCGCTTCACCTTCACGCCCACCAACACGGAAATAAACAGCTGGTGGGTGAACACGTACCGGATGATAAACCGGGCCAACGACGTGATTGAGAAGGTGCCCACCATCAAGATGGACGCGGCCCGCCAAAACAACATCATCGGCAATGCCCGCTTTTTGCGGGCGCAGGGCTACTTCGATATGGTGCGCTGCTTCGGCGACGTGCCCCTGGTGCTGGCCACCGTGAAAAGCCCCAACGACGACCTGCGCCCCCCGCGCACGGCGGTAGCCGACGTGTACAAGCAAATAATTGAGGACCTGACCTTTGCCGAGAAAAACTGCTTCCCCGAAAACCAGATTGCCGCCACCGAGAAGGGCCGCGTGAGCAGCGGGGCCGCCGCCGCCGTGCTGGCCAAAGCCTACCTGACCCGCGCCGCCACCGCCGCCGCCCAGCCCGGCGACAACCAGGCGGGCCTCGACGCCTGCAACCGCGTGATTGCCAGCGGCCTCTACCGCCTGCTGCCCGTGTACGGCGATGTGTTTGACCCCGACAAGGAAAACGGGGCGGAGCACATTTTCTCCATCCAGTTCGACTTGCCGCCCAACACGGGCAGCATCATTGTGCGCCAGTTTTTGCCCACCGCCGCCGGGGGCTTGGGCACCTTCACGGTCGAGGACAACCTGGTGGCCTCCTACGCCACCACCGACGTGCGCCGCGCCTGGAACATCAGCAACGTGGTGGGCACCACAACCCAGGCCCGCTACTACTTCAACAAGTTTCGCGACCCGCTGCGCATCATCAACGACGCCCGCACCAACTACCTCATCACGCGCTACGCCGACGTGCTGCTGCTGCGCTCGGAGGCGCTAAATGCCATCGACCCCACCGACCCGAACAAGTACGTAAATATCAACCAGGTGCGGCAGCGCGCCGGGCTGGCGGCCCTCACCGGCACCACCACCAAAGACGCCTTCGTGGACCTGCTGCTACAGGAGCGCGCCTGGGAGCTGGTGCAGGAGGGCCACCGCTGGTTCGACCTCATCCGCCTCAACCGCCTCAAGCAGCGCGAGCTAACGGTATTCAACCGCGTGATTGACAACAAGTACCTGCTGTTCCCGATTCCGCAGCCCGAGCTGATGCTCAACCCTAACCTCACCCAAAACCCCGGCTACTAAGCACATGCGCGGCTTTCTTCTTCTGCTGGGCGGGTGGCTGCTGGCCGCCCGCCTCTGGGCGGCCCCGCCCGCCCCGGCACCTGCCTTTTTGCTACTCGACCCCGCCGCCCTGGGGGCCTACCGTACCGCTTATAAAGCTGGCCACCAGCCCGAAGCCCAGCAGGTGAAAGCCGTGCTAACCCAGGCCGACAAGGCGCTGCCAGCGGCCCCGTACACCATTGCCGACAAGCCCCAGGTGCCGCCCAGCGGCGACAAGCACGACTACATTTCGCAGGCCCCCTACTGGTGGCCCGACCCCACCAAGCCCGGCGGGCTGCCCTACATCCAGAAAGACGGCCAGCACAACCCCGAGGCCGAGGCCATGCACGACACCGAGCGCCTGAGTCAGCTCTGCGGCACCGTGCAGACGCTGGGCCTGGCCTACTACTTCACGGCCGACGAGCGCTACGCCCAAAAAGCCACCGCGCTGCTGCGCGTGTTTTTCTTGGACCCTGCCACCCGCATGAACCCCCACCTGAACTTCGGGCAGGGCATCCCCGGCCTCAACACGGGCCGCAACTTCGGCATCATCGAAACCCGCCACCTGGTGGCTGTGCCCGAAACGCTGGCTCTGCTAACCGGCAGCCCCAGCCTGGCTGCCCCCTTGGTAAGCGGCCTCAAAGCCTGGTACCGCGCCTACCTCACCTGGCTGACTACCAGCCCGGTGGCCCTGCCCGAAGGCGAGGCCAAAAACAACCACGGCACCTTCTACGACACGCAGGTAGTGGACTTCGCCCTCTTCGTGGGCGACACCGCCCAGGCCCGGCGCACCCTGCGCCGCCAAACCTGGCCCCGCCTGGCCGTGCAGCTGGCCGCCGACGGCAGCCAGCCCTTGGAGCTGGCCCGCACCCGCCCCTGGAACTACGTGGGTATGAACCTGCAAGGCTGGCTGCGCCTGGCCCGCCTGGCCCACACTGCCGGCCTCGACCTCTGGCACCACACCACCCCCGACGGGCGCGGCCTGCACACAGCCACCGCCTGGTTCCGGCCCTACCTGCTGCACCAGCAGCAGCTCGACCGCGCCGACGTAGCCCCCACCTCCGACCGGCTGGCCCTGGGCGACTACGCCCTAGCGGCCACTGCCTATCCCGACCTCGACGCCCCGGCTGTGTACCGCGCCAACCCCGGCTTCGCGCCAGTGCCGTGGGGGTATTAGGGTGGTATGCAGCAGTACACGGGCAAAAAAGAACGTCATGCTGAGCTTGCCGAAGCATCTCTACCGCCAAGTAATCCAATCTTAGAACCAAGGTGGCGCTATTAATCAAATTACTTGGCGGTAGAGATGCTTCGGCAAGCTCAGCATGACGTTCTTTTTTGCCCGTGTACTGCTGCATAAGCACTTAACCAACAACTCACCCCGCCCCCCTAGCTTAACCCAAAATGCAACTGACCAACTCATTTTCCTTACAAAACAAAGTAATTATAGTAACCGGCGGCACCGGCATCCTGGGCCAGTCTTTCTTAGATGGCATTGTGGCGGCAGGCGGCGCGGTGGGCATCCTGGGGCGCAATGCCGGCGAGGCCGAGGCGCGGGCGGCCGCCGTGCGGGCGCAGGGCGGACGGGCGCTGGCCCTGGTGGCCGATGTGCTGGATGAAAGCCAGCTCCGCACCGCCTGCCGGCAGGTAATGGATGAATTTGGGCGCGTGGATGGGCTGGTGAACGCGGCCGGCGGCAACGCCCCCGATGGGGTGCTCGACCCCCAGGCCGACGTGTTTAAGATGGACCTCGCGGGCATGAAGCGCGTGATGGAGCTGAATGTGTGGGGCGCGGTGCTACCCACGCAGGTGTTTGGCGAGGCGCTGGCCGCCGCGCCCGGCCGGGCCAGCGTGGTCAATATTTCGAGCATGAACTCGAAGCGGGCCATTACCAAGGTGCTGGGCTACAACATGGGCAAGGCGGCCCTCGACTGCTACACCCAGTGGCTGGCCGTGGAAATAGCGCGTCGCCACGGCGACAAAATCCGCATGAACGCGCTGGCCCCCGGCTTTTTCCTCACCGAGCAAAACCGGGCCCTGCTCACTACCCCCGAGGGCGGCTACACCGAGCGCGGCCAGCTCGTTATCCGCCAAACGCCCTTCGCCCGCTTCGGCCAGCCTGCCGAGTTGCAAGGCGCCCTAGTGTGGCTGCTCAGCGATGCCTCGCAGTTCGTCACCGGCTCCATGATTTGCGTAGATGGCGGCTTTTCCAGCTTTGGCGGGGTATAGCCGATGAGCCAGCCGATTTTTCACTTCGCACAAACGATGCGCTGGTTTGGCCCCGCCGACCCGGTGCGCCTGGCCGACCTGCGCCAGGCCGGCTGCACGGGCGTCGTCACGGCCCTGCACCACTTGCCCAACGGCGCGGTATGGCCGCTGGCTGAGATACAGCAGCGCCACGCTGAAGTGGCGCAGGCCGGCCTCGCGTGGCGCGTGGTGGAGAGCGTACCCGTGCACGAGGCCATCAAAACCCAGGCCCCCGGCTACGAGCAGTACGTAGCCAACTACCAGCAAACGCTGCGCCACCTGGCCGCCAGCGGCATCGAGGTAGTAGCCTACAACTTCATGCCGGTGCTGGACTGGACGCGCACCGACCTGAGCTACGAGGTAGCGGACGGCTCCCGCGCTCTGCGCTTCGAGCGGGCGTCCTTCGTGGCCTTCGACGCGCTGCTGTTGCGCCGGCCAGGAGCCGAAGCCGAGTACGCCGCCGCCGAGTTGGCCGCCTCCCGCCAGCGGCTGGCGAGTATGAGCGAGGCCGAGCAGCACCTGCTGGTGCGCAACGTTATTGCGGGCCTGCCGGGTAGCGAGCAGAGCTTTACGCTAACGCAGTTTCAGGCGGCGCTTGATGCTTACCGGGGCATCGACGCCGCCCGGCTGCGGCAGCACCTCATCGAGTTTCTGCAAGCCGTGGTGCCGGTGGCTGAGGAAGTGGGGCTGCGCCTCGCCATCCACCCCGACGACCCGCCTTACCCCATCCTGGGGCTGCCCCGCGTGGTGAGCACGGCCGCCGACGTGCGGGCGCTACGGGCCGCCGTGCCCTCGCCGGCCAACGGGCTGTGCTTCTGCACCGGCTCGTTCGGCGTGCGCCCCGACAACGACCTGCCGGCGATGGTGCGCGAGCTGGCCGACTGCATTCACTTCGTGCATTTGCGCAGCACCCGCCGCAACGCGGCCGGCGACTTCTTCGAGGACAACCACCTGGAAGGCGACGTGGATATGTACGCCGTGGTGCGCGAGCTGGTAAGCGCCATGCAGCGCCGCCAAACCAGCCTGCCCATGCGGCCCGACCACGGCCACCAAATGCTCGACGACCTCACCAAACGCACCAACCCCGGCTACTCGGCCATCGGCCGCCTGCGCGGTCTGGCCGAGCTGCGCGGGCTGGAACTAGGCATCAGCCGAAGCTTGTATGCTGAAGAATAAGATGCAGGATTTCAAAAGCTTGACCCAGAGTAGCCCCACCCCCAGCCCCTCCCCTGCGGGGGAGGGGAGCCACGGCGGCCCACGTTTGCAAGCATCAGGCTCCCCTCCCCCGCAGGGGAGGGGCTGGGGGTGGGGCTACCTGCTGCTGGCCCTGCTCACCACCTTCCCCACTTACGCCCAACAAAGCCAGCGCCTGAACACGGGCTGGGAGTTTTTGCGGCAGGACGTGGGCGGGCCCTGGGAGCTGGTGCGGCCGGTGCCGGCCGGCGCCCCCGAAAGCGTGCCGCTGTGGAACTCCGTAACGCTGCCCCACTGCTTCAACGCCCGCGATGCCGTGGACCCCGACCAGAACTACTACCAGGGCCCCGGCTGGTACCGCACCCAGCTGGCGGTGCACAACCCCTACCCCGGCGGGCGCACCCGCCTGCACTTCGAGGGGGCCGGCCAGAAAACGGAGGTTTACGTGTATACCACTAAAGTGGGCAGCCACGTCGGCGGCTACGACGAGTGGACGGTAGACATCACGGAGGCGGCAGCCGCCTTCGCCCAAACCGAAGTGTGCCGGCAGCAATTCCAGGGCAAAATCCCCATCAGCATCCGCTGCGACAACTCGCGCGACCTGGAGATGATGCCGTCGAGCCTGGCAGATTTCAACGTCTACGGCGGCCTCTACCGCTACCTCAACCTGGAATACCAGCCGGCGCAGTTTGCCGAGCGGCTGGTGGCCCAGGCCACCGTGGACGCGGCCGGCCGCGCCGGGCAGTTGGCGGTGCGGGTGGTTTTTCCGGCGGCTGCGCCCGCAGGGCCGGTGCCGGCCAGTGTGCGTGTGCTCGACCCCACCGGGCGGGTCGTGGGCCGCTGGGCAGGTAGCGTAACGCCCGGCGCGGAGGAGGTGCCGCTGCACGATTTCAGCCTGCAACGCCCGCAGCTCTGGACGCCCGACCAGCCCCGCCGCTACGCCGTGGAGCTGACCCTGGGCAGCGGCCCGGCTGCCTGGCACAGCACCGAGCAGGTGGGTTTCCGGCACAGCGAGCTGGTGGAGCACGGGCCGTATAAGCTCAACGGGCAGCGCCTGCTGCTGCGCGGCACCCACCGCCACGAAGACCACGCCGGCGTGGCTGCCGCGATGACGGAGCCGCAGATTCGGCAGGAGATGAAGCTGATGAAGGCGATGGGCGTCAATTTTATTCGCCTGGGGCACTACCAGCAGTCGCGCATCGTGCTCAATCTGTGCGACTCGCTCGGCATCCTGGTGTGGGAGGAAATTCCCTGGTGCCGGGGCGGCCTGGGCGGGCCAGTGTACCAGGCGCAGGGCCGGCGCATGCTCACCAACATGGTGCAGCAGCACTACAACCACCCGAGCGTCATCATCTGGGGCCTGGGCAACGAGAACGACTGGCCCAACGACTTCGTGGAGTTCGATAAGGCGAAAATCCGCGCCTACATGACGGAGCTCAACACCCTGGCCCACCGCCTCGACCCTGGCCGCTACACCGCCATCCGGCGCTGCGACTTCTGCAGGGATATTCCCGACGTGTATTCGCCCTCCATCTGGGCGGGCTGGTACCGAGGCATTTATACCGACTATAAAAGCGCGACGGAAGAGGAATTCAAGCAGGTGCGGCGGTTTCTGCACGTAGAGTGGGGCGGCGACAGCCACGCCGGCCGCCACGCCGAAAACCCCGATAAGGTGCTGGCCGCCCTGGCCGGCGGGCAGGGTGCCGACGAGCGGGCCGGCGACGCCTCGCTGCAAGGCGGGGCCGCCCGCGCCTCCAAAGACGGCGACTGGAGCGAGAGCTACCTCTGCAACCTCGTGGACTGGCACCTTAAGGAGCAGGAAACCATGCCCTGGCTCAGCGGCACGGCCTACTGGCCGTTCAAGGACTTCTCCACCCCCGTGCGCCCCGACAACCCCATCCCCTACGTCAACCAAAAGGGCGTGGTGGAGCGTGATTTTACGCCCAAAGAGGCGTACTACGTGTTTCAGTCGTACTGGACTACCCCGCTCATGGCCCACCTCTACGGCCACGGCTGGCCCGTGCGCTGGGGCACCCCCGGCGAGGCCAAGCTACTCAAAGCCTACTCCAACGCCACCGAGGCCGAACTGTTCGTGAACGGCAAAAGCTACGGCGTGAAGCGGCGCAACAGCCAGAACTTCCCAGCCGCCGGCCTGCGCTGGGCGGTGCCGCTGGCCGCCGGCCGCCAGCACCTGCGCCTGGTGGCCCGCCGGGGCCGCGAGGTAGTCACCGACACGCTCAGCTTCGCCTACCAAACCCAGCAATGGGGCAAGCCCGCCCGCCTCACCCTGCGCCGGGTGCCGGACACGAACGGCCAACCCACCATCGAGGCCCAACTGCTCGACGCCCAGGGCGTACCCTGCCTCGACGCGGCCGACTGGCTGGAATTTTCGCTGGCCGGCACGGGCCGCCTGCTCGACGACCTGGGCACGGCCCGCGGCTCACGCAAGGTGCAGGCCACCAACGGCCGCGCCCGCATCAGCCTGCTGGGCCAGCCCGGCCAAACCACGGTGGCCGTGCAGTCGCCCGGCCTGCCAGCGGTGCTGCTGGCGTTGTAGGGGCTGAACGCAGGTGGGGGTCGCCCTCCGCGTTCACCTCACCCCCTAGCCCCCTCTCCTGTGGAGAGGGGGAACTAGCTTCTATTTTCTAGATTCTACAACTAGAGCTAGTCCCCCCTCTCCACAGGAGAGGGGGCTAGGGGGTGAGGTGAACGCGGAGGGCGACCCCCACCCGCCCAACAGTAGTCCAACAACGCTGCTGCCTGACGTTCTTTCGCGTCCCATGCATAAAAACCGGTTTCTCCTGTTCCTCCTCACCCTCCTCACAACCCCAGCCGCCGCGCAGCGGCTGGTGCAGTCCATCGACTCGGACTGGCAGTTCCGGCCCGACTCGGTGGCCCGCACACCTGCGCAGGCGGCGGCCGGGGCCGGGTGGCAGCCCGTGAGCCTGCCCCATACCTGGAATGCGCAGGACGTAAGCGACGACGTGCCGGGCTACTACCGGGGTGCGGGCTGGTACCGGAAGGTGCTGCGCCTGCCGGCCGCCTGGCAGGCCCGGCGCGTGTTTTTGCGCTTCGAAGGGGCCGGTCAGCAGGCCGAGGTGTGGGTGAATGGCCAGCCCGCCGGCCGCCACGCGGGCGGCTACACGGCCTTTGTGGTGCCCGTGAGTGCCTACGTGGCTGCCGATGGCCGGGCCGAGGTGCTGGTGCAGGTCAGCAACCAGCATGACGCTGACGTGCCGCCGCTCTCGGCCGACTTTACCTTTTTTGGGGGGCTCTACCGCAGCGTGTATCTGGTGGCCGTGGCCCCGGCCCACTTCGAGCTGAGCGACCACGGCGGCCCCGGCGTGGCGGTGAGCACGCCGCAGGTAACGGCCCAGGCGGCTACGGTGGCAGTGGCCGCTAGCTTGCGCAACGAGGGTGCCGCCCCGCGCCGGCTGCGGCTGCGCACGCAGGTGCTCGACTCGGCCGGGCGGGTGGTGGCCAGCCAGCAGGTGCGGGTGGTGCTACCGGGCGGGGCCAGCCAGGTGGTGCAGCTGCGCCTGCCGCCGCTGGCGCAGCCCCGGCTGTGGTCGCCGGCCCGGCCCTATTTGTACCGCACCATCAGCCAGGTGCTGGCCGGCGATACGGTGCTCGACGAGGTAAGCACGCCGCTGGGGGTGCGCTGGTTTCGGTTCGACGCGGCTACTGGCTTTTACTTGAACGGGCAGCCGCTCAAGCTCATCGGGGCCAGCCGCCACCAGGACTACCCCGGCCTGGGCAACGCCGTGCCGCCGGCCCTGGCCGGGCGCGACGTGGCGCTGCTCAAGGCCATGGGGGGCAACTTTTTGCGCGTAGCCCACTACCCGCAAGACCCCGCCGTGCTCGAAGCCTGCGACCGCCTGGGGCTGCTGGCTTCGGTGGAAATCCCGGTTGTAAACGCCATTACCGACTCGCCAGCTTTTTTTGAGAACTGCCGCCGGATGCAAACTGAGATGGTGCAGCAAAACCGCAACCACCCCAGCGTGGTGCTGTGGGCCTACATGAACGAGGTATTGCTACGCCTGCCCGCCGGCATTAAGCGCGACAACGACGCCGGCCGCGCCTACCTGGGCCGGGTGCGGGCGCTGGCCGGCCAGCTCGACAGCCTCACCCACCGCCTCGACCCTGGCCGCGCCACCATGCTGGCCTGCCACGGCGACCTGGCCCTCTACCAGCAGGCGGGCCTGCTCACCGTGCCCCAGGTGCTGGGCTGGAACCTCTACCAGGGCTGGTATGGGGGCGAGCTGGGCGGTTTCGCGGCCTTTCTGGACCGGCACCACCGCGAGCTGCCCACCGTGCCACTGCTCGTGACCGAGTACGGGGCCGACGCCCGCCTGCACGCCGCCACGCCCCGCCGCTTCGACAAAACCGAGGAGTACGCCGCCCGCTACCACCAAGCGTATTTGCCGGCCATCCTAGCGCGGCCCTTTGTGGCGGGCGGGGCCGTCTGGAACCTGGCCGATTTCAGCTCCGAAACCCGGCAGGAGGCTAACCCTCACCTCAACACCAAGGGCCTGCTCACGGCCACGCGCCAGCCCAAAGCGCCCTATTATTACTACCAAACCCAGCTGAGTGCGAACCGGACAGGACGCATCGCCTCGCGCAACTGGACGCTGCGGGCCGGCGTGGCCGTGAGTGACGACTCGCTGGTGTGCCCGCAGCTGGTGGAGGTATACACCAACCAGCCGGCCGTGCGCCTGCGCCTCAACGGCGACGACCTGGGCCTGCACCCCGCCCCCGGTGGCGTGGCCTGCTTCCGGGTGCCGTTTGTCGACGGTCGCAACCTGCTGGTGGTCAATACCCCCGATGGCGTGGCCACCGACGAGGCCACCGTGGAGTTTCAACTGCTGCCCCGCCGGCTGGCCGACCCGCGCCTGCCCTTCTGCGAGCTGAGCGTGAGCCTGGGCGACGAGCGCACCTTTACCGATGAGCAGTTGCGCCAGGTGTGGCTGCCCGAGCAGCCCTACGCCCCCGGCGGCTGGGGCTACGTGGGCGGCCATGTGTTTAAGCTGCCCGGCGAACGCCTGCCCTACGGCTCGGACCGCGACGTGCTGGGCACCGACCTCGATGCCGTGTACGAAACCCAGCGCCTGGGCTTGCAAGCGTTTCGCCTCGACGTGCCCGATGGCGAGTACGAGGTGACGCTGCACTTGGCCGAGCTGGAAGCCGCGCCCGCCGGTGCCCAGCTGGCCTACAACCTAGCGGGCGAGCAAGCTAGCGGTAGCGCGGCCCCGGCCAGCCGCCGCTTCGAGGTGCTGATGAATGGCCAGTTGGTGCTGCCGGGCCTGGGCGGGGCCGCGCTGCCGCCGCTGCGCGCCATCAGCTACCGGGTGCCAGTGTCAGTGCGCGGCAGCCAGGGACTCGAACTCACCTTCCGCGCCCAGGCGGGCGAGGCGTGCCTCAACGGCTTGCAGGTGCGGCGGGTGCAGTGAGCTGCACGGGGCCGCCCTGCGCCTGCCGCAGGCATCTTGCCTGGCGACGTTGGCGATGTATAGTTTTGTTTGGACAGGCCCTTAACTTGCCTTGTGGTGCAGGAGCCAGGCGTTGGCTGCTCCCTCATCCACGAAGGCCGCCGTGTGGTAGCCCTGCCTAGCGGTGTGGAGCAAAGCGTTGGCGAAAAGCCTGGCATAGCAGGGCAGCGCGCAGGGGGCTACCTAGCAAGACGCATGGATAGCTTCGGTGGCTGGAAAAGCCGCTTTAGCTCGAACGCAAAAGTCCTTGAATTCCTTCAGGTACCGACTGGTAGGGCCAGCAGGGTGCCGCCGTAGGTCGAGCAGCTAGTAGCTGCCAAGTTGCCTTTAGGTTTGTACCGTAGGACAAAACCTAGAAGCCGTCCTGCCCCTCTGACGTTGTTTTCGGACAACCACCCCGACGGGCTACCCTACCCAAGTTGCCAGGTTCCGAGCCTACAGTCCGATGCAGGACCCGTCGGGGCACGTGCGCCCTCAAATAGAAATTCGGGCAGCAAAGCCCATTAATCAGGTAGCGAGGTAGCGAACAGCGGTTGTCCGGGAGCAGGTTGTTACCCCCCCCTTTTTTTCTCTCTTATGTACACCCACTTTATTGGCGTTGATAGCAGCAAAGATACGCTTGACATCGCCCTCGTTTCGCCCCGCAATGCCCTGTTGTACGAGGAGCGAATTGCCAACAAAAGAACCGCTACCGTCGCTTTTTTCAGGCAGTTGCGGTGGCTCGTGCCCGACTTTACGCCAGCTACCAGCCTCGTATGCATGGAACACACGGGCCTCTACAACCGTCCCTTGCTCGACGCTGTAGAGGCACTGGCCCTGCCGGCCTGGGTCGAACACGCCGCCCAAATCAACGCCGCCACCGGCCTGCGCCGCGGCAAGACCGATGCGGTGGATGCGAGGCGTATCGCCGCCTACGCTGCCCGGTTTGTGGACCGGGTGCGCCTCTACCAAGCCCCGCGCCCGGTGCTGGTTGAGCTCGACCGGCTTATGGCCCGCCGCAAGCGCCTGGTGGGCGTCCTGCAGGTCTTGCAAACGCCCTTGAGCAGCAGCGAAGGCTTCTTTTCGCCCGCCGAGCAACAGGCAGAAAAACAGGGCTGTGCGGCCTCGCTTAAGGCTGTGCGGGCCGACCTGAAGGCCGTGGAAACGGCCATTGCGGCGCTGGTGGCCGACGATGCGGCCTTGGCCCGCCAGTACGAACGCCTCACCTCGGTGCCGGGCGTGGGGCTGGTCACAGCGGTGGAGCTACTGCTCACGACCAACGAGTTTAAGGAGAGTGCGGACCCCAAACGCTATGCTTCGTATGCGGGCGTCGTGCCTTTTGAGCGCAGCTCCGGCCAGTACAAGGGCCGGCCCCGCGTCAGCCCGCAGGCCAATAAGCAGGTCAAAACGCTCCTGCATCTGGCCGCCCTCTCGGCTGTGCGCTACGCCCCGGCCTTGAAAGCCTATTACGAGCGAAAAGTAGCGGAGGGCAAAAACAAACTGCTCGTCCTCAACAACGTGCGCAACAAACTCGTCCACCTGCTCTTCGCCTATGTCCAGCAAGACCGAAATTATTAGGACTTACGCAAAAGCCAAGGTAGGCTGGGTCATTTCGCGGCGCAGATAGGCATCGAGCAAGCCTTGCTTAAGTTGGTAAACGGTCTGCTTGGTTT
>JBPBPU010000077.1:0-29070 GCA_050954465.1 Janthinobacterium lividum | reverse complement strand
GCCGCAGCTTCGCAGCTCTGACAACTTGCAAGCACCTGATAACTACCAACATGTCGCCGCTTCGCGGCTAACCAAACTCCCTGATTGCGTAAGTCCTAACTTCATCACTTCATTACCTCATCACCAAAGCTTATAGCCCCACCAGTACCACGCGGCGGTTGCGAGGGCGCAGGCCCGCCTGACGGTTGTCGGCAATGGGGCGGGTGCCGCCGTAGCCCACCGGCCGCAGCCGGGCCGCCGCTATGCCGTGTGCTGCCAGGTATTGGCACACTACATCGGCCCGCCGCTGTGAAAGCTGGCGATTAATGGCCGAGTCGCCCTGGTTGTCGGTGTGGCCCTGCACTTCGAGGCGCAGGCTGGGGCGCAAGGCCAGGGCACTGGCCAAAGTGTCGAGGCTAGCCTGCACGGCGGGCAGCAGGTCAGCTTTGCCTTGCTCAAAATAGAGCGCCCGCAGCGTCACGGCCCGCCCCTCGGCCAAGCGAGTAGCGGTGCGTACGGCCGCCGCGGGCGGCTGGATAGTGGGCTTGGGTGCTACTGTGGGAGGCGCCGGTACGGGCCGCGTTACGCTTGCCACGTAGGCTGCCGCGCTATGGCGCACTACGCGGGCGGGCGGGGGAGTAGCGGCCGGGGCGGGCGGCGGGGCTACCACCACGGGCGGAGCCACTGGCGGAGTGGGGGCTACCGGGGGCGGGGGTGGGGTAGTTGGTTTTTTGGTAAATAAATAGCGCATCGGCACCGTTTCAGTCAGCGGCGCGGGGCTAACGCGGCCCCACATATTGCGCCACGAAGGCGGTGGGGCCTGCGCGGGCCGCTCCCAGGCCACGAGCGCCCGCGAGTCGGCCGAGTACTGGGAGTAGTCGATGCGTAGCGTGTAGGCCCGCCCGGCCTGCAGCTCTACTTCGAGCTGGTAGAAGCTCAGAGGCTGGCCCCGCCAGTCGTTGAGCAGCTGGCGGCCATCGAGCCATAGGCGCATCCCGTCATCCACGCTGATGTGCAGCACGTAGTGGCCGGTGGTAGGCGGCACCAGCCAGCCCGTCCAGCGCACCGAGAAGTCCTCGGCCGGCACGCCTGCTACCGGCTCACGCTGGTGCCAGTTGAAATCGATGGCCGGGTCGCGCCGGGTCAGCACGAGTTTCTCGAAGTCATGGCCGGCGTAATACTCGGCTTTCAGGCCATCGCCGGCCAGGGTTTGGGCCTGGCCGGTAGTGGGTGCGGCCGCCAGTATTCCCCCTAAAAAGCACCATCCGTACCGGGTCATGCGCTAAAAAGCCTGTTTTTGGGTAATAGGTTGCGGGCCGCGTTACCAGGGCAGGCGCTCGGCCTCGTGGAAAAAGCCGCCCGTGGGGCCGTCGGCTGGCAGCAGAGCCAGGCGCACGGCCGTGCGGGCCCCCTCGGTTACTTCCAGCGGTGCGCCCTCTCCACCTAGCGCGGTTTTTACCCAGCCGGGGTGCGCTGAGTTCACCTTAATGGCGGTGCTGGCCAGATGCTGCGCCAGGGCTACCGTAAGCATATTGAGCGCCGCCTTGGAGGAGGTATAGCCCGGTGTGGCCCAGCTACCGCCCTGCCCCGCCCCAATGGTTGCCATCGAGCCCAGAATGCTGCTGTGGTTGACGATACGCCCGGCCGGCGACTCGCGCAGCAGGGGTAGCAGCGCCTGCGTAATAGCGTATGGCCCCACCACATTGGCCTCGTAAGTTTGGCGCAGTATATCGGGGCTGATGTCAAAACCCTCGTCGAGCTGCACCCCAGCGTTATTCACCAGGATATCGAGGCGACCAAAATTCTCCGCCAGGAAAGCCGGCAGCGCCGCGATATCGGCAGCCTCGGTCACGTCCAGCTCCACGGCGTGGGCCGCGATGCTCTGGGTGCGCAGGCTGGCAGCAGCCGCTTCGGCCTGGCCCCGGCGGGCCCCCAGCACTACGGTTACCCCCTGCTGCCCGAGCTGGCGGGCTATTTCGAGGCCCAGCCCCTTATTGGCCCCCGTAATGAGGGCGACTTTTTGCTGTATCATAGGGATTAAGTATGCTGTTGCTTAGTGTGCCCGGCGCTTCAGCGCCGGGATAGCCAGGTTGTTCTTCCCCCAGGGCTTTAGCCCAGGTAGCTTCTAGTGCCGGTAAAGGCTAAAGCCCCGGTAAAAACCTGCTTGTCATTCCGGCGCTAAAGCGCCGGGCAAAGTAGGCGATGACTGCCTGAACATCATATTGAATCTGCTTTTTTGGGAGAGAGTTGGCGGGCACGGCTCAAAAATTCAGCCCACAATGGAAGCAATGGTAAGCCCGGCCTTGCAGCGGGTAGCGCCGAAGCTGCGATAGCAAAGCAGTCCACCAATGCACGGCTCCCGGCTCGGCGGCCGCATCGTAGGTTACTTCAGCGGAGCCGCAACGGGGACAAGGCACAGCAGCCGAACCCGCTGGCTCGGGCGGGCCGCCGCGCTCGGCGCGCATAGGAGGCAGCTCGCGTAGCAGCTCGGAAGCCTGAGCGGCATCGCGCTGGTACACATGCAGCCGCACCCCGCCCGCCACAGGGCTATACATGCGATTGAGCGACACCAGGTTTTCGTTCGTCAAAAAGCACGGAATACCGGCCGCTTCCAGCTTGGTGCGGGCAATATGGGCAGCCACGGGCTCATAAAATGAGTCGAGTACGATAATATTTTCTGATTTGGCCAGCATACGGTAAGAGGCGTAGAAACCAAGCGTTTTCCGCCCAGCTACCCCTATACACGAATAACAAACAACGGGCAACGAAGATTACTTTTTCGTGGCCGCCTTAAAATCCTTGGCGGTGCGGCGGGCGCGCAAGGCGGTGAACTCTGCCTGCCAGGCCCGGATGCGCAGCTCCTGGCGGGCGGGCAAATCTGGGTGCACGCGGGTTAGCTGCTCGTTAAGGCGGCGGTACGTAGCCTGGGCGTAGTCCCAGTCGCGGGCGGGCCAGGCCGTGCACTGGGCGCGGGTGGCTTGTAGCAACTGCCGGTACGCCTCGGCAATAGTGGCCGGGGTGAGGCTGCTCAGTTGCGGCTCGTAGCTGCCAAGTAGTAGCGCATCCATTTCGTGTTGCTTGCGCGGGTCGAGGGGCACGGCCCGGCGGGCGTGGTTGGCCGAGTCGAAGCGGGTTACCTGCCGGCCCACGCGGCGCAGGGTGCGGCCCGAGTTGCGGGCAGCCGTATCGAGCTTCGTCATTTCCTGCCGCACTATTTCCTGCCGTTCGCGCGGCGTCGAGTCGCAGCCCGTGAGCAGTACGCCCAGAGTTAGTGCCCAGACTGGGGCGGCTACCAGCTTTACCAAAGTATTTTTCATGCCCCAAGCTACGGCAGAGCCCAAAAAAAGCGTTGCCAGCTGGGTAGCCGGCAACGCTTTTAGGGGTTGTTTTTAAGAGGTAAGCACTAGGGCATCAACACTTTATTCACTACGTGAATTACGCCGTTGCTCTGCATTACGTCGGCAATAGTTACTGTGGCAACGCCGCCTTTAGCGTCTTTCACCTCAATAGCTTTGCCCTTCATCATGGCCGTCAGCTTTTCGCCTTGTACGGTCGTGAGCGTAGCCGTGCCTTTACCCGCCTTGATGGCTTTCATGAGGTCGGCCGAAGTCATCTTGCCCGATACCACATGGTAAGTCAGGACTTTGGTAAGCATATCCTTGCTCTCGGGCTTGAGCAGGGTAGGAATCGTGCCTTTGGGCAGGGCGTCGAAGGCTTCGTTGGTGGGAGCAAATACGGTGAAGGGGCCGGGACCGGAAAGGGTTTCAACCAAGCCAGCAGCTTTCACAGCGGCTACCAGGGTGGTGTGGTCTTTAGAGTTAACGGCGTTCTCCACGATGTTCTTGGAGGGGTACATGGCCGCGCCGCCTACCATAACGGTTTTTTCTTTGGTTTTCTGGGCCGAAGCCGACTGAAGGCTGGCGGTGCTGAGTGCGGCTACTGCGAATAGCGAAACAAAGGAGAGTTTCATAAGAATGAAAGAATGGGGAAATAAAAGAAGGTAGCAAATCTGCCAACCTGACTCACCTACGGCTGCCAGCTACCAACCGGATTGTAGCCGCTGCAAAAAAGCTGGTAGCAGGGTGAAAAGTGATGAGGTAAGACGCCGATAGGATGAACATTTTTTACCTCATCACTTTCGTCTTATCACCGCCCTACTGAAAAGCCCGCAAATTTTTCAGCTTGAAAATGAGGCGAAAGCCTATGTGCCGGACAAAAAATAGCCAGCCATACTTGCCTGTTTAGGTTAGTTGCGTACCTTTGTACCACCATTCGCCACCCCAATAGCGAAAACCTCAAGCGAGAGTAGCTCAGTTGGTAGAGCGCGACCTTGCCAAGGTCGAGGTCGCGAGTTCGAACCTCGTCTCCCGCTCCAAGAAAACGCCACCTTTTGGGTGGCGTTTTTGTTTTTACCCCACTATGGCCTCCCGCAAGTGCCTGAGTACCGACGACGAGTTTCGGCAAGCGGTAGCCGAGAGCCTCTCGGTGCGGCAGGTGCTGAGTTGCATCGGATTGGTGCTGGCCGGTGGCAATTATAAAACCGTGCACAGCCGCATTCAGCAGCTAGGGCTGGATACGAGCCATTTCACGGGTAAGGGATGGAACACTGGAGCGCGGTTCCGTATGCTGGGACAGCCTTTTTCGTGGGACGGTATTCTGGTGGAGAATTCTACTTATACTTCCACTTTTCGTCTGCGTAACCGATTGGTGGAGCATGGTTTAAAAGAGCGAGAATACGAAAAGTGTGGTCTAACCGAATGGCTCGGTGAACCGATACCGTTGGAACTGCATTACACCAACGGCGTGAACAATGATAATAGGTTAGCTAACTTGCAGCTGCTTTGCCCCAACTGCCATGCGCTGACCGATAATTATCGGGGCAAAAATTAGCGAAAGCGAGTAGCGTAACTACTTGAGCCAGAGTGGTGAAATTGGTATACACGCGGCACTTAAACTGCCGTTTCCGCAAGGAAGTACGGGTTCAAGTCCCGTCTCTGGTACAAAAAACCCTATTTGCAGGCTGCAAATAGGGTTTTTGTTTATTTAGGGTACAGCATAGGGTACAAGCGGTAAAAGAATTGTCTGTGGTAGCTCCACTTTGATATTCTTGTAGTAATTGTAGCGTCACCCGTACAGATGGTACTACGTGCCCAGTATGGTAGAGTTAACGGCAGGAGTAATTTTCCGTCAGCTTAGTGCGGCAATCTGCATCCTTGCCACGACATTCTGGATGGCTAAGTAGTCAGGCCAAAGTAATCGTATAGTCAGAACCGACGCGTTTGAGCACGTCGTCCACCCGTTCGAGCAGGGTTTGCTCGTCCAAGTAGTCTCCGGGGCGAATCCAGTAGTGCTTACAGCGATGCCAGAGCCGTTCAATCTTGTTCAACTCGGGGCTATAAGCAGATAAGTAGCAAAATGTCAAGCCCCTCGCTGCCCACTCCGCTTGCCGGGCCTGGACCAGGTGGGCCTTGTGAATCGAGGCATTATCGAGCACGAGCACCGTCGGCTGGCGCAAGTCTTGTCTGATTTCGTCGACGGCCGCCACGAACAACTCGGCCGTAAAAGCGCCTTGGCGGCGATAGCTCTGCAAGGGCTGCCCGGTCCCGCCTGCTTGCCAGAAGCCAAGCACGGACTGGCCACCCTTGCCGCGTGCGGCGGGCAGTTCGACCGGGGGCTGGCCCTGCCGCTGCCAGGCATACGGAACGGGCGCGTTACGCGAGAAGCGGCATTCATCGACGTAGAGCACGGTCACTTGCCCACGCGCCTCGGCTTGATGCACCGTGCGTAACTGTTGCTGGCAGGCAGCAAACGCCTCGGGGTCGCGCTGGCTGCGCAAGGAGCGGCGGCAGCGCTTCCAGCGGTAGCCCAGGCGGCGAGCGAGGCAGCTCAACGTGCTGATGGAGAGAAGTTCTGCGCCTTCCTGGTAGAGGCGGGGCAGCAACTCGCGCAAGTGCTGGGTAGCCTCGCCCAGCCAGGTTGCCACTTTTTTTTACCTCTTCCACCCCTTTAGGCGGGCGGCCACTGCGTTTGCCCTCGGCTAGGCCGGCGAGCCCGTGGTCGAGCCAGGCCTGGAGCCAGGCGTGGACGGTGGCATAGCGCACGGCATAGAAGGTAGCGAGTTGGTCGAGCGACTGGCCCCGGTGCTGGCCGAGTGGGGCTTGGGCGCGGCGGCGCTGGCGGGGGTGAGACGCACGTAAACTACACGCTTCCAACGTCGGTACTTCGTCGGCCGTCAAGGGTAAAGCAGGGAGCATAAGACAAAAATACCACCTCCCTCTTTATGCGCTTACTTTTGCACGACTACTTAGTAGTTCATCAAGGGCTAGGCTGTGGGCTCGGGTGCCCGACTTCTTCTCCTGCAAGATGCGGGTGCACCCAGTAGGGTTCAAGTCTTTAGTCGGTGGCGGGAACGTGGGTATAATCGAATCGAAAGTATATTGCCTGGCTCAGAAAGTATAGCTCACAAACACACGAGCCAAAAACTCTCAGAACCCGCTTTTTGACCCGCCAAAACGTGCCTTTTTACTTGCCTGGCTAGGGTAGTGGAGGGGAGGGGGTATCAACGGTGCACCTTTCGGAACCCGCCACCAGTGCGCAGTAGAAGGCTTGGCGTGCTTCGCTAGCCAGACTCCCCAACAGCCCGTTTACTTTTTGGGCCAAACTTTTAACTACGGCTAGCATTCGATAGCGACGGCTATAAAGCGCCCACGGCTTATCGGTGGACGCCCCTTGCTCGGGTAATCAAGGCGCTACTTATGTAACACTATAGGCGTCGGCGCGCCGCCAGTTTGCGGCACTACCAGGCCGACGTTGTTCAACGTAAAGCGCACGTTTTTGAGGTACAAGCAGTTGCAAGGTTTTTCTACGTCGGTTTCGGGCTGCAACTGGTTCACGTCGAAGTGCTGGCCCCCGACCAGCACCCGATACGCCGGATGGCGCCCTAGGGAGTCGGCAGAGATAGTGAGCGCAAGCTGCCGGGCACCGCCCGCGAAATGGAAGGCTTTCCCCTGCTGCCCCTTCGCGTAGGCAACCGTATCAGTGGGGTGGGCCAACTGCTGGTCAGCATATTGCACAAGGCGCACTTGCTGCACTTGCGCCCGCATAAAACCAGCCCCGCTGAGCGTGTCGGTGCTGAGCTGAAACTGTACCTCAATGTACTTCGTGTTCTGCCCTATGCACGCTTCCCAGCAGCAGCCATCCAGGGTCAGTGCTCCAAGTCCCAGACTACTGGCCAGGAGCAGTCGCTGGGGCAAGCGGCAGACGGTAGGAGACCCTAAAATGGCAAAAAGAAGCGACATGCTGCAAGGAGGTAGGTAGGCTTATAGGAGACCGTAGTGCCAGGATAGGCTGCAAGGCTAAGGTGATTTAGCCAGACGAGAGAGAATTGAGTAGTAAGTAGCTGATTGCGCACTGGTTGTAAACCGACCGAAACTACTTGAACGCCTCGGCGTAGTCGCGCACAAAGGTGGCAAAATTCCGGGGCGGCTGGCCCGTGGCCTGCTGCACGCCGTCGGCGATGGTGGCGGCTTCGCCCCGGTGGTAGTGGGCGTAGTCTTCCACCAGGCCAGCGGCCTGCCAGGGGTCCATGCCCGTCTGGAGCACGTAGTGCAGCAGGTCGGCGGGAGGCACATCTACAAAGGCGACCGGGTGGCCTAGCGCCGAGGCGAGGCTGGCCGCCATCTCGGCGTGGGTCAGGGCTTGGGGGCCGGTTAGGTTGTACACCTGGTTTTCGTGGCCGGGCTCGGTGAGCGCGGCCACCGCCGCGGCGGCAATATCGCGCACGTCCACCACGCTGATGCGGGCCTCCCCAATGGGCGCAAAAATCTGCCCCTGCGTCTTAATGGCGTCTTTAAAAGCCAGCAGGCCCTGCATGAACAGGTTGGGCCGCAGGAACGTGTAGGCCAGGCCCGCGGCCTGAATGGCGTGCTCCACGGCGGCGTGGTAGCGCAGGAACCGCACCGGTGAATCGGGCGCGGCGGCCCACTGCGACTGCTTAACCAGGTGTTGCACGTCGGCCCGCTGTGCCTGCTCCACAAAACGCAGTTGCTGGGCTTCGGCCTGCGCGGTGGAGTTGGTGAGCAGAAAAGCCCGCTCGATGCCGGCCAAGGCCCGCGCGAGGCTGGCCGCGTCGTTGAAGTCGCCCGTTACTACCTCCGCCCCCGGCAGGGCGGCCAGCGCCTGTGCGGGCTGGTCGGCGGGATTGCGCACCAGGGCGCGGAACGGTACCTGGCGAGCGGCCAGGGCGTTGGCCACTGCGGAGCCGACGTTGCCCGTGGCCCCGGTGAGGAGGATGGTGGGCACGGTGGAGGAGGAGGACGTAGCCATCAGAAATAAGAAAGTAAAAAATGAAAATAGGCCAGCGCCGCACTGGCTTTGCTACCGGGCCAACGTGCTGGCAAGCAACTGGCAGCTGGCAAAAACCACTGGCGCCAGCCGCGTCAGCTTTACTGGTTGCGGGCCGGCGGCGTCTCCCCGGGCTGGGCGACGGGCACCTGGCCCAACCTAATCTGGCGTAAAATTGCGGGTTGCTGACCAGCTGAAATTGTAAGAAAACGAAGCCGCCGATGCCCACGCCCAGCCCCCTTGTGCACGAGCAATTTTTGCTGCTCCCCGCCGCCCTGCGGCCCGCCGTGCGGCACCTGCTGCTACTGAGCGTGGCCCCCGGGGCCGCGCCGGTAGTACGCACGCTGCTGCCCGATTTTCACATTACCCTGCTCCTGAACCTCGGGCCGGAGGCCGACTTGTGGCTACCCAGTGCAGCGGGCGCCGCCTCTGGGCAGCGCCTGACCAGCCCGCTGCTGACCGGCCCCCTGACCCAGCCGCTGCACTACCGGCTGCCCGGCGGGGCCCGCGTGCTGGCCGTGGGCTTCACCCTGGCAGGCTTCTACCGCCTGTTTGGGGTGCCGGCCGGGCAGTTGCAGGGCACCTTCACCGACCCCGATGCGCTGGTGCCCGGCGGCGGCTTCGCCCGGCTCTGGCAGCAGCTGCAAGATTTGGCTACTCCTGCCCAGTTGGTGCACGCGGTGGCGGCGTTCTGCCAGGCCTGCCTGCGCCCCGCCGAGGGCGCGCAGGTCGAGTTGCTAACGCAGCTCCCCCAACTAATCCGGCCCGACTACCGGAGTTCCCTCAAAAGCCTGGCCGCCACCAGCCGGCTTTCCGAGCGCACACTCCAGCTGCGCTTTCAGAAATACCTGGGCTTTTCGGCCCAGGAGCTTGCCCGGTTTCTGCGCTTCCGGCGCGTGCTGGCCGCCGTGCAGCAGCGCGTACTGGGCAGTAGCCCGGTTGACTGGCTGGCGCTATTGGAACAGCACGGCTACTACGACCAGCCCCACCTGATTCACGATTTCGCGCACTTTCTGCGCCAAAGCCCCGGTAAGGTAGCCGACCTGCTCGCCAGCGACACGATTTGCGTAACAACTACCGAGCTATTGCGTTAGCGGCGCGTTGCCCGCTCTTCGAAGCGTTTTAGTTCTTGAGCAGCTGGATAGTGGCCAGCACCGCGCTACTTTCACCAGTGGCTACTGGGCAATAAAGCACGCTGCCCGCAGTAGCAACTGATAGTCCCTCTTCGGGGTCGGCTGGGGTCGTAACCCGGCCTGACCGCCGTAGGCAGTCTGACCGGCTGTGAGCTAAAGTCGTTTGGGCAGTACTAATACCAGTAGTCGTGCACTACAAAGCCAGGTGAGCAATCGAAATCCTGGGGCAGCCGACCCGCTTAATTTTAAACTGGTTACGCCTCGGGTTGCACTTCGAGCACGATTTTGCCCTGGGTGCCCCGGCCCTCCAAATCGTGGTGGGCGGCGGCGGCCTGCGCCAAGGGGTATACGTTGGCGACGATGGACCGCACCTGGCCGGCCGCCAGCAGTTGGGCCAGCTCGTTGAGCGTCTCCGACCGCAGCTGTACGCCGAACGACTCGCCCGTAGCGGACTGCTGGTGGAGCGCCTGCTGCACTTCGGGCGTGAAGGGAATGAACTGGGCGCTCACCAGCCGGCCCCCGGCCCGCAGCACCCGCACGGAGCGCAGCTGCAGCGCCGTCCCCGCTTCGCCCACCCCATCAAACACCATATCCAGGTTGGTTAGCTGCTGCTCGAAGGGCTGGTGGTAGTCCAGCACCTCGTCGGCCCCGAGTTCTTTAACGAATTCCTGGTTGGCAGCCGAGGCGGTGGCAATCACGTAGGCCCCCGTCCACTTGGCCAGCTGCACGGCGAAGGTGCCGACCCCGCCCGAGGCCCCGTGAATCAGGACGCGCTCGCCCGTTCGTAAGTGGCCGGCGGCGTAGAGGCCCGTCCAGGCCGTGAGCGCGGCCAGCGGCACGCCGGCCGCTTCTACGAAGCTGATTCCCTGGGGGTTGTGCCCCACCTGGCCGGCTTTAGCCACCACGTACTCGGCGTAGCTGCCCTCGCCGGGAAAGTTGGCCACCCCGTACACCGCCTCGCCCGGTTGGAAGGTGGTTACGTCCGCACCCACGGCGGCCACCGTGCCCGCGAAGTCGGAGCCGGGGGTCCAGGGCAGGGGCACGGGCATCCGGTCGTTAATGGACCCGCTGCGAATCCGCATCTCGGCCCGATTCACGCCGCAGGCCATTACCTGCACCAGCACCTCGTCGGCCGCCGGTACGGGGCGGGGTATTTCGGTTAGTTGGAGCACCTCGGGGCCTCCAAAGGTGGCAATGCGAATGGCTTTCATGTGGGTGCGTAAATTACCTGGGTACGTGGGTAAAGGGAAAAATCTGGTTTTCGGCGACTGCTCGATGCCGGGCTCTGCCAGCAACTGCGCCCGCGTTGGCTAGCTGGCTTTATGAACGCCCGTAGCCGCCTTATCCAAGCGCTTGGGTGCTCATTGGGCGAAGAGCAGCTGGTGCGGCAGGTCAATGGTCAGCTGGTTGCCGAGCCAGCTCAGGGGCAGAATCCCGTCGTGAATCAAGCCGCTGATGAGTCGAAACGGGACGTTGGCCAACTGGATGGTGGGCTGGGCTACCGGCGTGAGGCTGGTGAGCGTGGCCCAGTAGCTGACGTTGCGGTTGGCGGCGACCAGCTCGCTGGGCAGCACGAAGCGGTTGGCCGGTCCGAGGGCCGCCGTGTCAATACCTAGCTGGGGGGCCAGGGCGGCATTGAACCAGTACTGCCCGCTGGGGCTGCCACTATCCAGCTCGACCAGCAGCGTCAGCTTCTCATTCACGCGGCAGTACGCAGCAATGTCGAGCGACTGCCCGTAGGTATCATCGAGCAGCAGGGGGATGCCCTTGCCCAGTTGGCGGCGCTGGGCCAATGAGGCGGGGGTTTCCAGCACGAGCTGGTGGCGGTCGTACTCGATGGTAAAGGGCTGGTGGCGAAAGGCCGTCAGCGACAACAAGCCATCCACGCCGCCCATCTCGCCCGCGTAGACGCAGCAGTTGGCTTTAGCGGCCACGTAGCGGCCGACGGTGATGGTGGGGGCGGCATACAGGGGCAAGTCGAGGCGGTCGCCAATGGCCCGGAAGCCCGTGAAGCGCCCATCCTGCCGCTGCAAGCCGGGCACGCGCTGCGCAAATTGCTGCGTCAGCACCGTGACGCCGGCGCCGGTATCCAGGAAGAAGCGGCCCGCCACGCCATTAACGGTGGCGTTCACCACGATATGGCCAGTGGGCAGCACTTCCAGCGGCAGCCGCTGCGGCGCAACGGGCACCTGTCCGTGCCTGGTGGTAAGTGCGCGCTTGCCCACCGCCGGGGGCGTAGTAGCTTGCGCCCCGGCTCCGAGGGAAAGTGTTAGCAACGCGGCCGTGAGGAAAAAGTGGTGGTAGGAAGGCATGCGAAAGAGGTATAAGATAATACTTGGCGGGGCAGATTCAGCTGTTGGTGGGGCCGCCGTCGACCGCCAGCTCCACCCCATTTACGTAGCTTGGGTCATCGGAAGCCAGAAACAGGGCCATCGTGGCAACCTCCTCCGGGCGGCCCAGCTGGCCCCGCGGAATCAAGGGCTCGAACTGCCGCTTCGTTGTCTCGTCGACTAGTTGCGCCTGAATCGGGCGGGAATGAGCAGCGAAAAACCCTACCTTCCGCTGCCCATGGCTGAGCAGAAAACAGTTGTCTCTTAGTTCTTTATCCTTCATGCTGCTCTTCCCATTCGCGTCGGCCTGGCTGGCGCGCCTTCTGGCGCGCCTTCTGCCGCACCTTGCTTCGGCGCTCGGCTCGGCTACCACCCATCGCGCCGGAAAACTGGTAGCCTGGGCGCTGCTGCTGGCTTTAGGAGTGCACCCTGCCCAGGCGCAGCCGAGCGCTACTACCCGCAAGAACGTAGCCGCGCCCCGCGCCCGCTTCACGGCCCAGGACGTGTTTGCCCTACGCTCGGCCACCGATGTGCAGCTTAGCCCCGACGGCAAGCAACTAGCCTACGTACTGGCTGCGGCCGACATGCAAACCGACCGCACGCAGCGCAGCATCTGGCTGCTGGATGTGGCCACGGGCCAGCAGCGCCAGCTCGTGCCGGCCCCGGCCAGCACGCCGCGCTGGTCGCCCGATGGGCAGCGCCTGGCCTACCTGGCGGCCGAACCGGGCCACGCGGCGCAGCTGTGCGTGCAGCGCCTCGCCCCGGCCACCATCACCCATCTGGCGGGGCTACCCGGCACGCCCGATAATGTAACGTGGTCGCCGGATGGGCGCACGCTGGCCTGCACCGCCTTCGTGGCCGATACGGCCACCAGCGCCCCGCTCTACCGCCTGCCGGTGGCCAGGCCGGCTACGGCCCAGTGGGCCCCGCCGCTACGCGTCATCACCGCCGTGCACTACCGCTCCGATGGCGGCGGGGACCTCACCCCCGGCTACACCCACCTGTTCGTGGTCGCGGCGGATGGTACCGCCCCGCCGCGCCAACTTACCACTGGGGCCTACAACGCTGGCCAACCCCCGGCCTGGACGCCCGACGGCCGCTACCTGCTCTTTGGGGCTAACCGCCGGCCGGTCGCCGAGCGCGACCCGAACGCCTACGATACGGAAATATGGCAGGTGCGCCTCGCTGATGGCGAACTGACCCAGCTCACGCAGCACGCCGGACCCGACCAGCAGCCCGTCGTTTCCCCCGATGGGCAGCTCATCGCCTATATCAGCTCCCCGCTCTACGAGCACGGCCTGTTCAATCCGCAGCTGTGGGTGATGCGCCGCGATGGCAGCCAGGCGCACGCGCTTAGCGCCGCCCTCGACCGCTCGGTCGACGCCCCGCACTGGGCCGCCGATGGCCGGCGCGTGTACGTCAGCTACGACGAGGCTGGCGTTACTAAGCTCGGCGCGTTTGATTTGGCGGGCCGGCTGCAACCCCTCACCGAGCGCTTAGCCAGTTCCGAGTTTAGCGTCTCGCGGACGGGCACCGTGGCCTTCGCCCTGGCGGCGAGCGACCACCCGGCCGAGGTCGCGGTGTGGCGTGCGCGTAGCGGCCCACGGCAACTTACCCACTTGACTACTGCGCTGCTGCAAGGCAAAGCACTCGGGCAGGTGCGGCCCCTGGCCGTGCGCTCCTCGTTCGACCAGCAGGCGGTTGGGGCCTGGGTAGTTACGCCCCCCGACTACGACCCCACCCGCCGCTACCCGGCCGTGCTGGTCATACACGGCGGCCCCTACGGCAGCTACGGCCCCGAATGGTCTACGGACTTTCAGCTCTACGCCGCCGCTGGCTACGTAGTGCTCTTCGCCAATCCGCGCGGCTCCACGTCCTACGGCACCGCCTACACCAACCAGATTTGGCACGATTTCCCCAGCCACGACGCCGACGACTTGCTCAGCGTCGTGGACGCGGCCGTGGCCCAGGGCCTGGCCGATTCGACGCGGCTCTTTCTAACCGGCGGCTCAGCCGGCGGACTGCTCACGACCTGGCTCATTGGCAAAACGACGCGCTTTCGGGCGGCTGTGGCGGAGAAGCCCGTCATTAATACCGCCAGCCAACTCTTGCTGACGGACCAGTACGTGGGCGGCGCCGAATTCAGCTTTGGCGCCTTTCCCTGGGAGCAACCACAAGCTTACTGGCAGCACTCGCCCCTGTCCCTGGTGGGGCGGGTGCGCACCCCGACACTGCTGCTCGTGGGCGAGCAGGATAAGCGCACACCCCCGAGCGAGGCCGAGCAGTATTACGCTGCCCTGCACTTGCGCGGCATTCCCACGGCCCTCGTGCTGGTGCCGGGCGCCAGCCACGAGAGCCTGACGGCCCGCCCCTCCCAGCACGTGGCCGAGATGGCCGTCAAGCTGGCTTGGTTCGCCCGCTACGGGGGGCAATGAGGTTTGCGTAGGTAGAGGGAGTTCGCTCCGAATGCTTATCAGGCACTTATTTCGAGCTGCTGCTACGGACTCCCCCCGCTTTGCCCTTCGGCACTGGGTTGCGTGTAAGTGCAGGCGCAGGGTGAGGCAGCGCAGTTTCGCCCAGGGCCTGGCACACGGGCATTCGTGCTTTTATCCGGCTAAGGGGTAGCTTTTTGTGGGGCGTCTCTATGACCAAGCCGGGCGGATGGCACCTCACAAACCTTAACCCTTGCCCGCCATACTGCCTGCGAGCAGGCGCAGGGAGTATTTATCAGCGCGTTTTTTATCGTGCAGCGCGTCGAAGGTTGGCGGAAGCTTGCAAGCCACAACCTGGTTTTGACTACAGAATTCCGCGTTTTGCCTACACTTCCCCACTGCTCGCCCCCGAGCTTTGTCGGATTGTTCAGTTAACCGAAAAACATGACCCCACAACACGAAACACCGCCCGGCAGCTCAGCTACTACCGGCACACCGGGCAAAATTTGGTTTATTACGGGCGCCTCGCGGGGCTTCGGCCGCGTGTGGACCGAGGCCGCCCTACGGCGGGGCGACAAGGTGGCCGCTGCTGCCCGCACTTTAGCCAGCCTGACCGACTTGCAGCAAACCTACGGCCCCAACATACTGCCGCTGGAGCTGGACGTGACCAAGCCCGAGCAGGTAAAAGCGGCCGTGGCGCAAGCGCACGCGCACTTCGGGCAACTCGATATTGTGCTCAACGGGGCGGGCTACAGCCTGGTCGGCACCATCGAGGAAGTCAGCGCGGAGGAAATCAAGGCGCTTTACGACACGAATATCTTTGGGGCGCTGGCCGTCATTCAGGCCGCCCTGCCGCTGCTGCGCGCCCAAGGCAGCGGGCACATTATCGGGGTGTCGAGCAGCCTGGGCCTGGTGGCAATGCCGCTGATTGGCTCGTACTGCTCGTCGAAGTGGGCCTTCGAAGCCCTGCACGAAAGTCTGGCGGCCGAGATTAAGCCCTTCGGCCTGCACGTGACGCTGGTAGAGCCGGGGGCCTATGCCACCGAGTTCGCCAGCCCGCAGTCCCTGAAGATGGCCCCCAGCCTGGACATCTACGCCCCCTTGCGCAACGGTATAATGGAGCGGCTGAAGGGCGCCCAAAAGGGCGACCCGCAGGCGACGCCCGAGGCCCTGTTCGCCCTGGTGGATGCCCCGAACCCGCCGTTGCGCTTGTTCCTGGGTAGCCAGTCGCTGCCCCACACGCGTACCGTCTACGCCGAGCGCCTCGCCACCTGGGAGGCGTGGGCTCCCGTGTCGGACGCCGCGCAGGGCCAACCCAACGGGCAGGAAGACAGGCCTGCATCCTAGCTTTCCGCTGGCTTGTCCATCATGGGCATCTCGTTGCTTACGTGACAGCAGGCAGAAACTTGGCGGCGTTCTAATCAGCTAGCTTTTGCCTACGCCGCCAGTTGGCCTGCTGCGCCGTGGAGAGGGCGCTGGTGCTAGTTTTGCCTACCCCTCGCTTGCTCGCCGCTGCTATGCCTCCTCCCAAACTGCGCTACTACCCCGCCAACCTGGCGGCCGAGCTGCTGGCTCGCTGGCCGGCCGCCGGCGCTCCCCTGCCCCCGGCCGCGCCGCTGGAAGAGTTTATTGCTGTGGCTTACCAGGCCAGCCTGCTCGCCGAGGAGGGCCAGCCGGTGCGCTGCCGCCTGCTGCTGCGGGCCAGCCTGGCCGAGCTGCCCGACGTAGCCGCCGGCGGCCCCTGCCTGCTGGCGCTGAGCGCCCCGCGCCCCTACGACGAGCAGCAAATCCGGCGGCTCAGCCCCGCCCTGCACACGGCGGGCAGCCTGCTGGTGGTGCGCCCCGACGCGGCCGATAACCTGCTCATCTGGGCCCTGCTGCACAGCGCGGCACCCAGCGCGGAGGAGGCCCCCCGGCTGGCGCTGCCTGCCCCGGCGGCCCTGCTGCTGTACGTGCGCGGGCCGGGCAACCTGGTGTTTTATTGTGGCAGCCAGCGCGTGCTCACCCTGCACTACGGGCGGGTCGAGGGGCACGGCTTTGTCGACTATCCCGTCGCCTGGTCGCACGGCCGCTTTGCCGAAAACATCACCGCCCTGGACCAGCTGCTGGCTCCGGGCGTGGCTACCCAGCCCCCGGTACTCGACCTGGCCGGCGAGCTGGCCCACCGCGTAGTGCGCCGGGTGGTGGCGCGGGTGCGGGCCAGCGGGCACGGCGGCATGCTGGCCTTCGTGCCCCAGGCGGCCTTGGGGCAGATGCTTGGGCCGGAGGCCACGCTCCGGCCCAAGTATCCGGTGCAGCAGCCCGCTACCCCCGCGCCCTACCTCACGCTGCTGGTAGCCCTGCTTACCCGCCTCACCGAGCTGGGCGACCTGAGCTGGGCCTTTTACCAGCAGGCCGACGACGCCCGCCTGCGCGAGCTGGGGGCCGCCGTAGACCAGTTTGCCGACCAGCTGGCCGACCTCATGACCGTGGACGGCGCCGTGGCCGTGACCAAGCAGCTGGCCCTGGTGGGCTTTGGGGTTGAGGTGTACGCCCCCCACCTGCACCTGCCCGTAGTCTACCGCGCCCTGGATGCCACCGCCGACCAGGTGCAGGCCGAAGCCGCCGATAGCGGCGGCACCCGCCACCGGGCCGCCTACCGCCTGTGCCTGGCCGAGCCCGCGAGTATGGCCATCGTCGTTTCGCAGGATGGCGGGGTGCGGTTCGTGCACCACCAGGCGGGCCGGGTGGTATTCTGGGAGCAGCTAACGGTATAAGCAACTGATTACCAAATATTATTTACATTCCAACCCTTTTTTTCAATGTCTTCTTTGCTGACTGGTAAAACCGTGGCCATTATGGGGGCCGGCCCCGTGGGCCTGACGACGGCCGTGCTGCTGCAACAGCGCGGCGCGGCCGTCACCGTGTATGAGCGCGACGCGGGCCCGGAAACCCGGATTTCGGGGGGCACGCTCGACCTGCACGCCGATACCGGGCAGCTGGCCCTGCAGGCGGCGGGGCTGCTGCCGCAGTTTTACGAGCTGGCCCGGCCCACCGCCGAGCGCACGGCTGACCGCCACGGCACCGTGCTGCGGGAAGAGCTGCCCACGCCGGAAACCGCGCAGCACCGCCCCGAGATTGACCGCCAGGACTTGCGCCGCCTGCTGCTGGCCCACCTCGCCCCCGGCACCGTGCAGTGGGACCACCAGCTCCGGGAGCTGCACGAGCAGGCGGGGCGCTTTGCCCTCACGTTTGCCAACCAGCCCACCCAGGTAGCCGACGTGGTCATTGGGGCCAACGGGGGCCGCTCGGTGGTGCGCCCCTACGTGCTGGCCGAGCAACCCACTTATACCGGCACCTTCGTTATTCAGGGCGAGATTCTGCACCCTGAAGTGCAGTGCCCGGCCTTTTACCAGGTGGCAGGCCACGCCAACCTGATGGTGCGGGCCGCCGGCCGGATGCTGTATGCCCAAACCAAGGCCACGGGGGCCATCAACTACTACGTCTCGTTTCGCGCCCCCGAGGACTGGCTGAGTGGCCAGCACCTGACGGCCAGCCAGCCGGCGGCGCTGGGCAGCCTGTTGGTGACGGAGCTGGCCGACTGGCACCCGCTCTACCACGCGGCTTTCCAGGCCACCCACGACTTTGCCCTGCTACCCATGTACCGGCTGCCGCTCGCCGGGTTTGCCACGCGGCAGGTGCACCAGCCCATCACGCTGCTCGGCGACGCGGCGCACGTGATGCCGCCCTTCGCCGGCATCGGCGTCAACATCGGCCTGCTCGACGCGCTGCACCTGACGGAGTGCCTGAGCAGCCCGGAGTTCGGCAGCCTGGCAGCGGCCATCCAGGCCTACGAGCGCCAGATGTACACCTACGCGCACCAGGCGCAGGAAGAAACGGCAGCAGCTGAACTAGGCATTCACAGCGACAAGAGCGACGAGGAGCTACTGCGCGAGCGGGAGGCGCACTAGCGCCTCCCAGCGCCAGTAGCCGGGCCACCCTGGCGCAGTGGCCAAGGTAGTAGCCTGGGGTAAATGCCTGGGCCACCCGTTTTTATAACTAGGACTTACGCAGTCGTAGCTCCAAGCTCTGCTGCCACCGGAGGGGAGAGCCATTTGCGCCGTTCAGGTGTCGTTCAACGACCATCCAAGCAGAGCTTGGAGCTACGACTGCGTAAGTCCTAATAACCAAGGTCAACAGCAGTTACGTAAGGTAGCGGCGAAAAGCCTGCCTGGTCGTTGCTGGCCGCCCGCAGCCCTGAAGCGTTTCCATGAAAACTCCCGCCAGCAGCCCGCGCAAGTTCCATTCCCTGGCCGAGGCCCACCAGGCATTTGGCCTGCCCAAGCCGTTGCATCCGCTCATTAGCCTGGTGGATGCCACGGCTACCCCGGCCGAGGGGGGGCCGGCTGCCGGGGCGCACATCCTGCCCTTCTATAAGATAGCCTATAAAACGGGGGGCAGCGGCACGCTTACCTACGGCCAGGGCCACTACGACTTTACGGAGGGCAGCCTGCTTTGCGCGGCTCCTAACCAGCTTATTGGCCGCGCCAAAGAGGCGGGTAACCAGGGGGGCTACGTCCTGCTCATCCACCCCGATTTTCTGCTGGGCTACCCGCTGGCCCAGAAAATCAAGCAGTACAACTTCTTCTCCTACGCGGCCAGCGAGGCCCTGCACCTCTCCAATCCGGAAAAGACCACCGTGGTAGCCCTCCTGCGCAGCATAGCAGACGAGCTACACGGCCGCCTCGACGACTTCAGCCAGGATGTGCTGCTGGCGCAGGTGGAGCTGCTGCTAAGCTACGCGCAGCGCTTCTACCAGCGGCAGTTCATCACCCGCCGCACGGTCAGCCGGGGGCTGCAACAGCAGGTGGATGCGCTGCTGGACGAGTACTTCGCTACGCGCCAGGCGCTGCGGCAGGGCCTGCCCACCGTGCAGTACCTGGCCGCGCAGGTACACCTCACCCCCAGCTACCTGAGCGATATGCTGCGCTCGCTCACCGGCCTCACTGCCCAGCAGCACATTCACCAGAAGCTGCTCGATAAGGCGAAGGAGCAATTGGCGAGTACGCAGCTATCCGTCAGTGAAATCGCCTATGAACTAGGGTTCGAGCATCCCCAATCGTTCAGTAAGCTCTTCAAAGCCAAAACGAATACGTCGCCCTTATCCTTCCGGCGCTCCTTCACCGCTAGCGGCTAGCCCACGTAGGCGGGCCACGGCGAAGGCTAGCAGCACGTCGTGCAGCTTCGAGTCGGCGCAGGTCTGGTAGCCGCTCCAGGGGCGGGCGGTCCAGGTGAGGTCGTGCAGGCTGGCATCACCCTCCCGTGCAGTCCTGGGCTGAGGTACACCAGCCGGTCGGGGCAGGTCAGCAGGCAGGTGAGCACGTAGGGTGCCAGCGAGTTGACGGCCAGCACCAAGGGTAGGCCGCCGGCTGTGGGTGCGCGCCGGGGTTCGCGGTAGCCCACCCCCGCGTTGTGAATAACCGCGTCGAACCGCTCGAGGGCGTTGGCCTGCTCAGCCACTTGGCGCAGGCCAGCCAGGTCGCCGCTCACGGTGGCCTCGGCCTGCGGCACGGCGGCCAGTGCCTGCCGGGCGCGGGCGGGGCTGCGGCCGTGCAGCACTACCTGGTGGCCCTGCTGCACGAGCAGGCGAGCGGCCAGCTGGCCCAGCCCATCGGCCGAGCCGGTGATGAAAATACGGGTCATAAGTTTGAGATTGCGGGGTAGAAAGTTGGGCCAGCCGGCAGCCAGGTAAGCGCTAGGTGTATAGTCCCAGAGTATGGGGAAGGGGTTTCGTGTCGTACCTTTCAAGCAAACTTATGGGCAAACTACCACACGGCTGCGCCACAACAACGCCGGCAACTCGGCGCCTTATCCAGCAAAGTACAGAAGGCGTACAAACGCTAGCCAAGCGCCTGGGCCTGAATGAGAAAACGGTGCGCAAGTGGCGGCGACGCCCCACCACCGAAGAGGCCGTGCGCGGCCCCAAACCCGCCTCCACCGTGCTGAGCCCACTCGAAGAGGCGGCTATCGTGCTTTTTCGCAAAGAGACGCTGCTGCCCCTCGATGACTGCCTCTATGCCCTGCAAGAGACGATTCCGCACCTAACCCGCTCGAGCCTGCATCGCTGTTTGCAACGCCACGGCATCAGTTGCCTGCCCCCCACCAACGAGTCGGCTGAGGGGGCCGAGAAGAAGCCCTTCAAGCCCTACCCGCTGGGCTACCTGCACGTCGACTTTGCCGAGGTGCAGACGGAAGAAGGCAAGCTGTACTTATTTATCGCCATCGACCGCACCAGTAAGTTCGCCTTTGCCGAAGTACACCCGCACGCCACGCAGGCCATCGCCGTGGCGTTTCTGGGCCGGGTGCTGCCGCAAATTCCCTACAAGGTACATAAAGTACTCCCTGACAACGGCATTCAGTTTCGCAACCTGCCCCACCACACGAAAGTGGGCCCGCATCCCTTCAGCCAGCTCTGCGCCGCGTGGGGCATCGAGCAGCGCTTCACCAAGCCGGCCCACCCCTGGACCAATGGCCAGGTGGAGCGGATGAATCGCACGGTCAAGGACGCCACGATTAAGCGCTACCATTACGAGACGAACGCGGAGTTGGACACCCACTTGCTGACCTTTTTACTGGCTTACAATTATGCCAAACGGCTCAAGCGGCTCAAGGGACTCACCCCCTACGAATTCATTTGCGCCGAATGGCGAAAAAATCCTACTATCTTTCACCGCGACCCCACTTGCGACCCACTCCCCCATAATCCGGGACCATACAGCTAGTAGCTTTCGCGGGTGGCGGCTACGCACTGGTGCAGGGCATCTTCGAGCAGAACGTGGCCCGTGTGCTGCTCCGCCCCGGCGCTGGCCCCGGTAAAGGCAATTCAGCCCCGGTTGAAGCCGGCGGTCATCTCGGTCATCAGGGCAGCGGCGGCCGGGGTCAGGCCCTACGCCTCATACGTCGCCATGTGCTCGGCGGGCGGCACCACTACGGTGCACAGGGGCTGGTCGAGCAGGTAGCTCAGGGTCGCCGTCACGTCGTGGGGCGAGTAAGCGCAGGGGCCACCTAGCTCCAGTACCCGCGGACCGGGCCAGGTTTCGAGCGGGGTGCGGGCCGCCAGCTGCCCAATATCCTCGGCGGCCACCATCGGGATGGCCCGGCCAGCAGGGCTGAGCAGGCTCAGTACTTGGCCGCTTTGCCGGGCGGGGTTAATCAAACCCTGCGCGCTTTCCATAAACCACGCCGCCCGGATGGCCGCCGTGGGCATCGGCAACTGTCCAAACGCCTGCTCCGTGTCGTGCAGCTTAGGAGGCAGGAAAAGCAGCTACTTGCCGAAGTGGCGCAGCTGGTAGGAAAAGCTCAGCAGTAGGTAGCGCGCAAGCACGCGGCTGCGCACGTCTTCCAGGTACGTGTCGGTGGCGTTGCGCACTACGCTGCGGTTTTGGTTGAGCAGGTCGAAGGCGGCGAGCTTCAGCTCGCCCTGGCGGGCGGCAAACAGCTGGTAGGCCAGGCCCGCGTTCCAGAGCAGCCCGTGCTGGTTGTAGCTGGCAGCCAGGCCGGTACTGGTGGTGAAATACGCCTCGGAGCTGAAAACCAGGCGGCCGGGCAAGCGCCAGTACACGTCGCCGCTGAGGGTGTGGGTGAAGGTGGCGGCTTGCTGGGTTTCGGCCCGCGAATACGTGGCCTGCTGGTAGGTAGAAGTGGCGTTCAGGCCCAGCTCCAGGTGGTCATTGTAGGCCGAGTTGGCGCTCAGCGTCTGGCTTAGGCTCCAGGTGCGGGCCAGGTTGGGCTGGCCGTTGAGAAAGCTGGGGCTGCGCGCGAAGTTGCCGCTGGTGCTGGCGTTCAGGTTGAGCTGGTGGGTGGGCAGGCGCTGGCTGAGCGCCAGAAAGCCGCTGAGCTGATAGTAGCCCTCGGCGTTGACGGGCTGGGTGGTGCGCACCCCCGCCGCATCGAAGGTGCTGGCTGCCACGAGGCGGTGCTGCACGGCGCTGCCACTGAGCAGGGCCAGCACGCTGCGGCTCCGCGCCGGGTCGAAGTGGTTGTAGGTGCCGGTGAGGCTGTGCGCGTACTCGGGCCGCAGCTCGGGGTTGCCGAGGCTGATGCTGAGCGGGTTACTGTTGTCGGGCACCGGCTGAAGCTGGCTGGCCGAAGGGGCCGTAAGGCTGGTGCGGTAGGTGAGGCGCAGCGTGCGGCTGCCCGCGCCGGTGTAGCTGAAGGTGGCCGCCGGCAGCAGGCTCGGGTACGTGCGGCGCAGGCTGAAACCGGCGGTCTGGTTGTCGAGGGTCAGGGTGGCCTGCTGGGCATCGAGGCCCAGGCTGTAGGTGTAGCGCAGGCGGCGCGTTTGCCAGGTAAGGCCCGCCTGCTGGGCGCTGTAGCGGCTGCTGAACTCGTTGCTTAGCAGGCGGTTGTAGAGGTCGTACTGCCCCGTGCCGGCGTCGTAGTCGGTGGCGAGGCGGCTGGCCTGGCTGGGCGCGGTGGTGTAGCTGTAGTGCGCTTCGAGCTGGTGGCGCAGCGAAAACGGCTCGGTATACGCCAGGCTCAGGGTGGTGCTCTGCCGGGGCGTGCGCTGGCTGAGCTGCTGGTCGAGCAGCTCGGTGGTGCCGGGGCCGGCCGCCAGGTAGGTGGTGGCCGACTGGTTGAGGGCCAGCCCGTCCTGCCCCGCCAGACTCAGGCTCGCGCTTGCCGAAAGCGTGCGGCCCACCCGCCGAAACTTGCGTTGCAGCAGGGCGTTGCCGCCGCCCGTGCGGCTGTGGGCCAGGGCGTCGGTCGCGCTGGTGCTGTAGTTGAGCAGGCTACCGCCGAGGCTGGTTTGCTGGGTGGCCGTGCGCAGTTGCCGGGTGGTTTGGTAGGTGAAAGCCGGGGTGAGGCGCAGGCTGGTAAGCGAGTCGAGGCGGTAGTCGAGGCGCAGGCTGGCGCGGTGGCTGCTGGTGCGCACGCGGCTGGCGGCCAGGCGGTCGGTGAGGGGCACGGCCGCGCTGCCGTCGCCCGTAAAGTTCTGGCGGTGGACGCTTTGGTCGTTGCGGGTAGTAGCGCCGGTAGCCAGGTAGCTGCCGGCGGCCTCCAGGCTTCGGCCCCACGCGGCGCGGTAGTTGAGGCCGCCCAGGGCCGACTCGGTAACGCCCGTGGCCCCACTGTTGGGGGTGTTTTGGGCGCTGCCCGCGTTGCGCAGGCCGCCGGGGGCTTCCAGGGCCAGGCCGCCGCTGCTGCTGTTGAGGCTGCCCGCGTCGCCGACGGTAGCGCCGCCAGCGGCGGCCGGGTTGCCGTCGTTGGTGAAGCCCTGGTTGTTGGCGTTGTCGGCCTGCGCCAGGACGGAGAGTTGCCGGCCGTTGTTGAAGCGGTTGAGGCCGAGGCGTGCCTGGTAGCGGCCGTCGGTGCCCGCGCCGGCCTGCTCGGTGCCGAAGTAGCCCCGGCGCTTGTCGCGGCGCGTTATCAGGTTTACGGTGCGCTGGCGCTCGCCGCTCTCGATGCCCGAAAACGCGGCCTGGTCGCTTTGCTGGTCGTACACCTGCACCTGGTCGATGATGTCGGCGGGCAGGTTGCGGCTGGCCATCTTGGGGTCGCCGCCGAAGAAGGGCTTGCCATCGACCAGCATGTTCACCGCCTGCCCCTGCGAGCGGATGGTGCCGTCGCGGCCCACGGCCAGGCCCGGCAGCTTTTTGAGCAGCTGCTCGACCGGGGCGTTGGGCTGGGTGCGGAAAGCGCGGGCGCTGAAGGCCACCGTGTCGCCGCTGATGCGCACCGGGGCCCGCTCGTGCGTCACCACCACTTCGCCCAGTTGCTGGCTCTCGGCTACCAGCCGCAGCGGGGGCACCTCCACGGGGGCGGCCGGGGCGGCGGGCACGTCGGCCGGCTGCTGCAAGGTTTTATACCCCAAGGTATTGACCAATAGCAAATAATGCCCCGGCCGCACCCCGCGCAAGGCGTAGCGCCCGCTGCCATCGGTGAGCGAAAACGTGACGTAGCTGGAGTCGCGGGCTTGCAGCAGCGACACCGACGCCTCGCGCAGCGGCTGCCCCGAGGCGGCATCGAGCACCACGCCCTGCACTACGCCGGGGCTGGCCGGGGCCTTGCCCTGGGCCTGGGCGGCCCGGCCGGCCCCGAGCAGCAGGGCCAGCAGGGCACCAAAAAGAAGTCTGGCCATCAGCTAGTGCGCGGCGGGGGTGGCATACTGCTCCAGCAATTTCTGGCGCATGTCGGCCTGGGTTTTCGCCTTTAGCTCGTGCAGCGCGGCCTCGGTTACGAGCTGGGCCTGGGGGGCGGGGCGCACGGCGGCTTCGGGCACCGGCTCGGCGGTGAGGGCGGTGGCGAGGTACTCTTCCTGCTCGCTGCTCAGGGCCAGCACCACGCCCTGGGCGGGCGTCAGCTCGCGCACCGGCGAGTAGGTGAAAGGCAGCTCCGTGGTTATCCACAGCGTGTAGGTTTCCTTCTTGAACGGCACCGTGGCCTTGTGGCAGCGGTAGCCGGCTATTTTGCGGGTCTGGGGCAGGTCGCGCCAGCCGGCGGGCGGGGCGGGCAGGGGCTGCGGCGGCAGGGCGTAGGCCGTGCCACCAATGGTGGTAACGACCGCTACGGTGCGGGCGGCGAAGTCGAAGTACTGCGCCTCGGTAACGGGCGCGGCCACCGTGCGGGTAGCCACCGGGTTGTGGTCGGGCATGAGGTCGCGCATCATCTGGATGTTGCCGCCGGCCATCTGCACGCCCTGCGGCTGCTCTTCCTTGGCGTAGCGGCCGCTGAATACGAGGCTGCGCACGGCGCTCATGGAGGTGGGCAGCTCCACGGTGGAGCCAGGGCCATCAAGTTTGATTTCCTGGCCGTTGGGGTCGAACATGGTGATTTTCACCTTGTTCTGGTCGACGCGCTGCGTGGTTTCGTAGCGCAGGCGGCCGGCGGCGGGGGCAGTGGGCTGGGCGGTGGCCAGGTGGGCGGCAAGGGTGCCGGCCAGGGCTAGCCAGAGAAAGTTGGGCATGAGAAAAAGGGGGTTGAAAGCGACGCTGCAAAGGACGAAGCCCCCCGTGTAAAGCACTGTTATTCTTTGTTAACGAGTGTTAACGGCGCTTTTTGCCCCGGCGGGCGGCCGTACTTTCGGGTCCTTGTTGAGTGCTTTATGAAACGCCGCCTCCGCTTTATTTTCGGCTTGCTCGCCCTGTGCCTGCTCGGCAGCTACGGCTTCCAGGGCTACTGGCTCTACGGCAGCTACCTGCTGGGGCAGGCGCAGTTTGCCCGCACCACCCGCGAGGCGCTCGAAGCCGTGGTGCAGCGCCAGCAGCTCGGCCGCGCCCAAAAGGTGTTCGACATCAAGCTCAACGACTACGCCGCGCCCGGCGCGCGCCCCGGCCAGCCCCGGCACTGGCACATCGAGCGCCTCGACACCGTGCCGGCCGCCACCCAACCTGCCCGCCCGGCCCCGCCCACCCGGCCGCCCACGGTGCTGGTGCTGCGCCCGGCCCGCCGCCCGCCGCGGCCAACCCAAACCGAGCAGGCGCGGGCGGCGCATACCGACTCGCTGGCGCGGCAGCTCGCGCGCTTCGTCGTCAGCAACTGGTACCGCGAGCGGCCCGCCAACCTGCCGCAGCTCGCCCAGGCCTACCGCGCCGAGCTGCGCCGCCGCCAGGCCGGGCAGCCCTTCCGGCTCGACACGCTGGCGGCCGGCCAGGTGCCGGCGGCGGCCGCGCAGGCGGGCTTCCCGCTGCACACGCCGCCCGTGCTGCTCAACCCCGTGCAGGGGCCGGCGCTGGTGGCCTCGTTTCGGCCCCCCACGGCGTATGTGCTGCGCGGCATGGCGGGCAGCCTGGCCGGCTCGGGGGCGCTGCTGGCGCTCACCACCGGCTGCTTCTGGCTGATGCTGAGCACGATACTGCGGCAGAAAAAGCTGTCGGAAGTCAAAAACGACTTCATCAACAACATGACCCACGAGCTGAAAACGCCGCTCGCCACCGTGTCGGCCGCCGTGGAAGCCTTGCAGGACTTCGGCGCCCTGCACGACCCGCGCCGCACGACTGCCTACCTGGGCATCGCCCGCCAGGAGCTGACGCGGCTTTCCGACCTCGTCGAAAAGGTGCTGCACATTGCCGTGGAAGAGCGCCAGGGCCGCATCCTGGCGCTGCACCCCGAGCCCGTGCAGCTGGCCGAGCTGGTGGCCGAGCAGGTGAGCCGCCACGAGCTGCAAGCCACCAAGCCCGTAGAATTCGACGTAGTCATTGCCCCCGCCGAGCCCCTGCTGCTCGACCGCCTGCACCTGGCCGGCGTGCTCAACAACCTGCTCGACAACGCCCTCAAGTACTCCGGCGAGCGCGTACGCATCCGCATTCGGGGCCAGCGCCAGGCCGGGGGCTGGCAGCTCACGGTGGCCGACGATGGCTTCGGCATCGCGCCCGGCTACCAGGAAGCGGTGTTCGACCAGTTTTTCCGGGTGCCAACCGGCAACCTGCACCCCGTCAAGGGCTTCGGCCTGGGCCTGTACTATGCGCGCCAGGTGGTGGCCGGCCACGGCGGCCGCCTCAGCCTGCGCAGTGAGGTGGGACGCGGCAGCGAGTTCAGCATCTGGCTGCCGGAGGCGATGGGTGACGCCAGGTAGGCGGCTCGTTCTGGCGGGCGCCTCACCCCCTAGCCCCCTCTCCGAAAAGGAGAGGGGGAACTAGCTCTAAAAAGCTATAAATTAGAACTAGAGCTAGTTCCCCCTCTCCACGGGAGAGGGGGCTAGGGGGCAGAGTTGATAAGTTCTGGTTTGGTCGCCCTCCGCGACACCTCACCCCCTAGCCCCCTCTCCAAAAAAGAGGGGGAACTAGCCGTAGTTTTAGCGCTAGAAGCTAGTTTTTAGAGCTAGTTCCCCCTCTTTTTTGGAGAGGGGGCTAGGGGGTGAGGTGTCGCGGAGGGCGACCAAACCAGAACTTATCAACTCTGGGGCTAGGGGGTGAGGCGAACGCCAGAACGACACCTCCTGCGCAACCGCACTAAGCAATAAGTAACCAGCCCGCAACCATGCCCACCCTGCTTCTCGTCGAAGACGAGCTTTCCCTGGCCCGCATCGTGCAGGACAGCCTCGAAACCAGGGGCTTCACCGTGCACCACGCGCCTGACGGCGAGCAGGGCTGGCAGCTTTTCCAGCAGACGAACCCCGACCTAATTATTGCCGACGTGATGATGCCCGTGCGCGACGGCTTCGCGCTGGCCCGCCAGATTCGGCAGGTCGATGCCACGGTGCCCATCCTGTTTCTCACGGCCCGCTCGCAGCCGGCCGATGTGGTGCAGGGCTTCGAGCTGGGCGGCAACGACTACGTGCGCAAGCCCTTCAGCCTCGATGAGCTGGTGGTGCGCATTCGGGCGCTGCTAGGGCGGGTGCCGGCGGCCGCGCCCGCCCCGGCGGCGGGGCCGCTGGCCATCGGGCGCTACTGCTTCGACTACCCGCAGCAGCGCCTGCGCCTAGCCGATGGCAGCCAGCCCGAGCGCCAGCTCACGCACCGCGAGGCCGAGCTGCTCCGGTGCCTGCTCGAGCAGCGGGCGCAGGTGCTCACGCGCACCGCCGTGCTGCGCGAGCTGTGGGGCGACGACAGCTTTTTCAACGGCCGCAGCCTCGACGTCTTCATCACCCGCCTGCGCCGCTACCTGCGCCACGACCCCAACGTGCAGATACTCAACGTGCGCGGCGTGGGGTATAAACTGCTGGCGTAGCGGCGGGCGGCCCCGTTCCACACCCGGTCGCGGCTGGCCCGCAACGGGCGCGGCCCGGCGCTACTTTGCCCGCTCTACTTCGTCCTGGCCGGCGCCGGCGCGCTGGCTTTTGCGGGGTAGGCCAGTGTTGCCGAGTTTGTAGGTGAAGGCGAGGCGCAGCAGGCGGGTATCGTTGCGGCGGTAGAAGCCGAAGTCCTGGCTGGCGTAGTGTACGTCGGCCGCGCCGCGCTCGGTGTAGAGCAGGTCGGCCAGGCTCAGGCTGAGGATGGCCTTGTTATCCAGCAGCTTGAGGGTAGCCCCGGCGTTGAGGGCGTAGTACGACACCGAGCGGTAGAAGCCCTGGATGGTGGGCGAATTGTAGTAGCCCGCGAGCTGCGCCGTGAGGTGGGGCGTGAGGGTGAAGGAGTTGGTGACGCTCAGGTTGTACACCAGCAGGCGGCTGCGCTGCGGCTCGGCGGCGGAGGTTGAGTGGAAGGCTTGCTCGTAGACGGTCAGGTTGTTATCCACTTTCCAGCGCTTGCCGAGGGCGAACGGGGCGATGACCGTGACGCCGTAGTTGTAGGAGTAGCCGAGGTTGCCGTAGGTGTAGGTGGTTTCGCGGGTGGCCAGGTTTTGCAGCGGGTACTCGGAGGCAAACTGGCGGGTGTAGTTGAAAAACGGGGCCACGCTCAGGTCTTGGGCGAATACGTTGGTCCACTCCACGGCATCGGTGAAGGAGGGCAGCAGAAACGGGTTGCCCTGGTTGGAAAAATACTGGCTCTGGTAGCTCAGAAATGGGTTGAGCGAGCTGTAGGCGGGCCGCTCGATGCGGCGCGAGTAGCTCAGGTTGAGCTGGTAGGCGGGCGAAAACTTGTACTGCGCATACGCCGTCGGAAACAGCTGGAAGTAGTTGTTGCGGTTGCTGGCCAGGGTGGTGCGCGAGGTGCCGAGCGTGCGCGTGTACTCGCCGCGCAGCCCCACTTGCAGCGAGAGCTTCGCCCAGTCGCGGCTGGCCGAGGCGTAGGCGGCGTAGATGTTTTCCTGGTACTCGAACTGGTTGGTGCGTCGGGCATCGGCCACCCAGGTGCCGCCCTGCTCGCGCTGGAAAAGGAAGTCATTGGTCGCTTCTACCTGGCTGTATTTAGCCCCGGTTTCCAGCTTGAACTTCGGGAAAGGCAGCGTCACGTCGGCCTTGAGCGAGTGGATGCGCGTACCGCCCGCGAGCTG
>JBPBPU010000075.1:0-29266 GCA_050954465.1 Janthinobacterium lividum | reverse complement strand
CGCCACTCCAGCATTGGCTATTTAATGCCTTATCAATTTCACCAACAACAACTTACAGCTGTTGCCTAGTTCTCTCCTACTTAACTAGACCACCCCAAATCACACCTTAGTTAGTCCGGTAGGATTACCAGGGCAGGCTAAAAAGACTGTACGGAAGGGCGACATACTATTCAGCGAAATTCGTCCTGCCAACCGGCGCTTCGCTTACATAGACTTCGAGGCGGATGATTTTGTGGTTTCCACGAAACTAATGGTTCTCCGCTGCCTGCCACAAGCTCACGCCAAGTATCTGTATTTTTATTTGACCTCAAATGAAATGCTTGCCTACTTACAGCAGCAGGCTGAAGGCAGGTCAGGCACTTTCCCGCAAATAACGTTTGATGAAATCCGCCATTTGGAAATTTCGCTGCCGTCTTTCGCCGAGCAGCGCGAAATAGCCGCCATCCTATCCAGTCTTGACGACAAAATAGAGCTAAACCGATGCATGAACCATACGTTGGAGCAACTAGCGCAAACGCTGTTCCAACAATGGTTCGTGGCCTTTGACTTCCCCGATGCGCAGGAGCAGCCCTACCGCAGTAGCGGTGGGGAACTGGTGGAGTCGGAGTTGGGCGATATTCCGCAAGGGTGGCGGGTTGGAAAAACGCAAGATGCCTTTAGCACGGTAGGTGGCGGTACCCCTAGTACTTCTAACCCTGATTTTTGGGAAAATGGAGGTATTCCTTGGACCACTCCGAAAGACCTAACAGGTGTTGCAGCACCTGTTATGTTAGATACAGAACGCCGAATTACGAAAATAGGGCTTGCTAAAATTAGCTCAGGACTGTTACCAACAGGTACGCTGCTATTATCATCAAGGGCGCCTATCGGGTATTTAGCAATAACCCAATTACCAGTTGCTATCAACCAAGGATACATTGCGCTAAATGCGAAAGGTTATGTTGGCAATTTATACATGCTTTTCTGGCTCAAGCAAAACATGGATGTGGTGAAAGGGAGGGCTAACGGAACAACTTTTCAAGAAATAAGCAAGGGTAGTTTCCGTGATATTTACATGATACTTCCTGACGCAGCGACTGCAAACAGATTTGACCAAATTGCACAGCAATTATTTGCTAGAATAGTTGCCAACGAAACCCAATCCCGCACCCTGACCACCCTGCGCGACACGCTGCTGCCGCAGTTGCTGAGTGGTCGCCTCACGGTGCGGCAGGCGGCGGCGCTGGTGGGATAAGGCGGCAGGTGGGTGGCCGCGCTATATTGCCCAGGTAAACTACCTGCCCCACCCCCGCCATGACGGAAGATGATATTGAGCAGTTCGCCCTCGACTGCCTCCGCGACGAGGGCTACCAGTACGAGTACGGCCCCACGCTTGGCCCGCCCGACAGTCCCCACGGCGGCGACGAGCGGCAGCACTACGACGATGTAGTACTAGCCGGGCGGCTGCGCGACTTCATCAACCGGCACAACCAGCGCCTGCCCGCTGAGGCCCGCCACGAGGCCCTGCGCCAGGTGCTGCGCGTGGGCGAGGGGCTGCCCCCGCTGGCCGCTAATGAAGCCTTCCACCGCCTGCTCACCGAGGGCGTGCCGGTCGAGTACCGCGACGCGACCAGCGGCGAGGTGCGCGGCGACCGGGTGTGGCTCGTAGACTGGCAGGAGCCCGAGCAAAATGCCCTGCTGGCCGTCAACCAGCTTACCATCATCGAAAACGGCCAACACAAGCGCCCCGATGTGGTGCTCTACCTCAACGGCCTGCCGCTGGTGGTGCTGGAGCTGAAAAACGCCGCCAGCGCCAAGGCCACCTGCAAGCAAGCCTTCCAGCAACTGCAAACCTACCAGCAGGCCATTCCGCGCCTGTTCGTGTACAATGCCCTGTTGGTGGTGTCCGACGGCTTCGAGGCCCGGGCCGGCACGGTATCGGCCGATTGGTCGCGCTTTGCCGCCTGGCGGGCCACCGACGAACACGGCCTGGCCTTGGCCAACGAGCCGCAGCTGGCCACGCTATGCACCGGGCTGCTGCGCCCCGCCCACCTGCTCGACGTGCTGCGGCACTTCTTAGTGTTTGAGCACGCCCGCACGGGTACGGTTAAGAAGTTGGCCGCCTACCACCAGTTTTTTGCGGTGCGCAAGGCTGTGGCCGCCACCGAGCGGGCCGCCGACCAGCGCGGCGACCAACGGGCGGGCGTGGTGTGGCACACCCAGGGCTCGGGCAAAAGCCTGAGCATGGTGTTCTACGCCGGCAAGCTAGTCGTCAACGAAACCCTCGGCAACCCCACGTTGGTAGTGCTCACCGACCGCAACGACCTCGACCAGCAGCTGTTCCAGACGTTTTCGGACTGCCGCGAACTGCTGCGCCAGGTGCCCGAGCAGGCCGAAGACCGCGAAGACTTGCGCCGCCGCCTGAGCGTGGCGGCCGGCGGCGTGGTGTTCACCACCATCCAGAAGTTTTTGCCCGACGAGAAAGGCACCCGCTACCCCGAGTTGAGCGCCCGGCGCAACATCGTCGTCATTGCCGACGAGGCCCACCGCAGCCAGTACGACTTTATCGACGGCTTTGCGCGGCACCTCCGCGACGCCCTGCCCCGCGCTACCTACATCGGCTTCACGGGCACACCCGTCGAAAGCACCGACCGCAACACCCAGGCAGTATTCGGCGACTACATCGACGTGTATGACATTCAGCAGGCGGTAGAAGACGGGGCTACCGTGCGCATCTACTACGAAAGCCGACTAGCCAAAATCAACCTCAAACCCGACGAGGAAGACCTGCTGGACACCGCCTTCGAGGAACTGACCGAAAGCGAGGAGCTAACTACCAAGCAGCAGCTAAAAGCCCGCTGGGCCCGCGTGGAGGCCCTGGTAGGCAGTGACGACCGCGTGCGGCGCGTGGCCCAAGACATTGTGCAGCACTACGAAGCTCGCACGGCAGTACTGGCCGGCAAAGCCATGATTGTAGCCATGAGTCGCCGTATCTGCGCCGCCCTGTACGCTGAAATCGTGCGGCTACGGCCCGAGTGGCACTCTGACGACGATAAGCAGGGCCGCATCAAGGTGGTGATGACCGGCTCTAGTTCTGACGTGGAGGATTTGCAGCCGCACATCCGCAATAAAGCGGCTCGTACGGCGCTGGCCGACCGCATGAAAGACCCGGCCGACAGCTTGCAACTGGTAATCGTGCGCGACATGTGGCTGACCGGCTTCGATGCCCCCAGCCTGCACACGCTGTATGTAGACAAGCCCATGAAGGGCCACAACCTGATGCAGGCCATCGCACGGGTAAACCGAGTATTTCCGGGCAAGGACGGCGGCCTAGTGGTAGACTACCTGGGCATCGCCACCGACCTGAAGCGGGCCCTGGCCACCTACACCGAAAGCGGCGGTAAAGGCCGCCCCACCCTCGACCAGGCCGAGGCCGTAGCCGCCACCCTTAGCTTCCACGAGACTGTCGTGTCGCTGCTGCACGGCTGCGACTACGGCCACTACTTCACGCTGACCACCAAGGAAAAGCTAACGGGCATTATTGACTTGGCAAACTGCATTTTGGGCTTAGCAGACAACGGCCGGCAGCGCTTCCTCGACCAGACGCTGGGCTTGCTGAAAACCTTTGCCTTGGCTGTGCCCCACCCCGAGGTGCTGGCGTTGCGCGACGACATTGCTCTGTTCCAAGCCGTGCGGGCCTACCTACTGAAACTGGCCGACAGCAGCAAGCCAGCCGGCAAGTCGGACGAGGAAGTAGAGACAGCCATCCGCCAAATTGTATCCGATGCGGTAGTAGCCGGCGATGTGGTGGACATCTTCGCCGAGGCTGGCCTGCGTAAGCCAGACATTTCGATTCTGTCGGACGAGTTTTTGGCTGAAGTGCAGGGTTTAAAGCAACAGAACGTGGCGTTGGAACTGCTTAAGAAGCTGCTGGGTGAGGACATTCGCAGCCGGGCGCAGCGCAACGTGGTGCAGAGTCGCAAGTTCTCGGAGATGCTGGATGCAGCTGTGAAGAAGTACCAGAACAATGTTATCACGGCCGCCCAAATTATCGACGAGCTAATCCGGCTGGCTAAGGATTTGAAGGAACAGGATGCCCGCGGCACTCGCTTCAACCTGAATAAGGATGAGTTGGCCTTCTACGACGCACTGGCAGTCAATGAAAGCGCTGTCGAGGCAATGGGCGACCAGGAACTGCGTATCATCGCCCGCGAGTTGGTGGATATCGTGCGCCAAAACACTAGCATCGATTGGACCCTAAAGGAAAGCGTACAGGCCAATCTGCGCCGGATGGTGAAGCGGATTCTGAATAAGTACGGCTATCCACCCGATTTGCAAGCGCGGGCAGTGGATACGGTGCTGGAACAGGCGCGGCGGCTGGCGCGAGCTGGGGTATAGTAGCTTTGCTGGCAGTTAGTCACTTCTTTATAAGTTTACCTACTTTTGGCACACCATACGCTATTCATCTCATGAGCAAGTTAAAAGTCGAAAACTTTGGACCTATTACTACTGGATATCAGCAGGAAAATGGATTTATGGATTTTCGGAAGGTGACGGTCCTCATTGGGAATCAAGGGACGGGAAAGAGCAGTGTTGCTAAGTTGTTTTCCACTATGAGCTGGCTGGAAAAGGCGCTGTATCAGGGACGGTTAACGCCGAAATATGTTGCTAGTTACAAGCGATTTGTAAATCAATATTGTGCTTATCAGAACCTAAAAAACTACTTCCGTCCTGAAACAACGATTGAGTATCAGGGCAAGGCATATAACTTGACATACAGATATGAAAAGTTGATTGTAGAGCCTGTAGCAAAGGGGGGCAACTACCGGGTGCCGCAGATTATGTACGTGCCAGCAGAACGAAACTTCTTAAGCGCAGTGGATGACCCCGACAAGCTGAAAGGACTTCCTCAGTCACTGTTAACTTTTTGGGAAGAATTACGACGGGCGCAACGAGAGGCGCCAGAAAATTTGCAATTGGCGGTTGGCCAGGTGCGTTTCGATTATGATAAGCGTCGGAACATTCCTCGCATTAGCGGTATAACAGCTGGTAATGTAACCTTCGATTTGCGCCTGTCGGAAGCTTCTAGTGGTTTTCAGTCGCTAGTACCATTGTTGCTGGTATTGCGCAATCTGACTGCTCAGCATGAGCGAGACAACTCACGTAGCGCTCTTAGCTCCGAGGAGCGTCGTAAGCTTGAAGCGCGAGTGAACGAGATTTTAAATGACTCAAAGATTACTCCAGATGTGCAAACGCTAGCACTATCGGCACTGAGCAAGAGGTTTCGGACCGAAACCCTATTAAGCATTGTGGAAGAGCCAGAGCAAAATCTATTTCCGACTTCGCAGGCGGCCATGTTATATCAGTTATTGGGTTATGTGAACGCTACATCTGGAAATGAACTGTTGCTCACTACACATAGCCCTTATATTGTTAATTATTTAACGCTTGCTATTAAAGGGCAAGAAGTTGAGCAAAAGATTCTTAGCTCTTCTAAACAAACTGAACTGTTAGCTCAGCTACGAAGCATCGTACCTGCCGTAGTTGCAGCTAAAGATACTGTGGTATATGAGTTGACTGAAACTGGGCAAATTCAACAACTCGCCACATACCATGGCCTGCCTTCAGACGATAACTACTTGAACCGGCAATTAGAGGGTACGAATAACCTATTTGCTGACTTACTTGACCTCGAAGCAACATTGTAATGCCCGTAGACTTTTTTTCTGGCACCTGCCAAAACGGTGTTTCCTCACGAGATATCACAACAGCAGCCCTTTTTGGCCTGTGTGATGATATACCCCGTAATAGGGCCTATATCGACACGGCTAGCCCCCCTAAATGGATTGCTATCGTGGAAAATAGCCCTGCGTATGAAGTCACGTTTACCAGCATCGATAATTGCATTGAAATTCGGCGGCCTGATGGAACGATGGAGAGCCGATGCGATGGGATGCTGACGTATGATGACAGCATAGTATTTGTTGAGTTGAAGGAAAAGAACCGAGGTTGGTTGGAAGAAGGACTCGGGCAATTAGAAACTACGCTGCTGATTTTCAAGGCCACCCACCCTGAGCGAACCTACGCTTCTCAACGAGTATGTCTGGCTAATAGCCGTCACCCACTTTTTGCGGCTGGCCGGGCCACCCATACACAGGAGTTTAAAGACAAAACGGGAATTGTGCCCTTGATTCAGAATAAAATTACTTTGTAAAGTAGGAACCGGCCGGTTTTCCGGGCAGCTGTAGAAGGTCACGGCTGCAAAGTAACTTGGCAGCTATGAAGCATCTACTACTCACCCTACTACTGGCCGTTCCCCACCCCACCTGCTTCCACCTAAGCTACCACATCACGCACATCCAGGCTACGCCGCACCTAGTGGCTGAAGCCGAGAGTATGGGTCATCACCCCTGCTAAAAGTGCTAGTGAACTATTCAGGGCTGCTTGCAACGACTGCTCCGCTCAACGAAATAGGTCGCGGGCCAGCCGTAACAAAGCCGCCGCTACTCTTGAAGAGGAGTTATTTGGAGCAGCCGCTCCACCTGACGGAATATCTAGTCCAACAGCCTGGACTAATCGCTCCAAACAGCAAGACTAACTAGTCCATTTGGTACATATTTGATAAAAACCCGTTCCTAGCCACTTCTGACCGCTGTACTAGCTTTTAAAACAGCGTGTAAAACGCCCTAGCAATCGCTGGCTTTTTCTTCCTTTACGCGCCTTTTTTGCCATGTCCGCCGACCGCTCCACGCACATCCTCGAAACGGCCCTACAGCGCTTTACCCTCCACGGTCTCCAGACCCCAACGGCCGACATAGCTTTTTACGCCCAGGTCGGCGTCGGCACCCTCTTCCGCACCTTTCCCAGCAAAGAAGTCCTGCTCGAAGCCACCTATGACTTCGCCGTGGCCCAGCTGGCCGCGCCCCTACAAGGGGGAGTAGGAGAGGCTCAACGCGCCGAGTCCTTACAGCAACAACTCCGCCGCTGGTGGACCCTCACGGCCCACGCCGCCCTGGCCAACCCACCAGCCTTTTCCATGTGGCGACTCTACCGCACCAACCCTCAAACGGCGATTTACCCCGAGCCCCTACTAGGACCTTTTGCCCCTGTGCCTGCTTTTGTTGAGCGAGCCCTCGCCCGAAGTGCCCCCTCCTCGAACAGCGCGGTGCTAGTCCGTATCCTTGGTGCCTCGCTCGCCGCGCATTGGACGGCCAGCGTCGAAGTGGTGCTCGGAGAGCCCGCCGCGCAAGTAGACCCGGCCCTCGCCGCGCAGTTGCTCGAACAGGCGTATGCCGCTTGGTGGCAGAGTCTGGGCTTATCCTCGTTGCTCGCAGCCGACTGGCAACTGGCTGCCCCGGTGGCTCGACCCGCACCCGCTACCCCGCTCTGGGCCACGTTGCTCACGAGTGCTCTCAAGGCCTACGCGCCTACCCCGGCTCCGACCCCAACGCCCCAGGTGGCTGCGCTGGGTACTGGTCCGGCTAATGGGTTACCGGAGCGAAAATAGCTCACCCCAAGCCAGCAAGTAGCCACGGGTTCGTGCAGCAAATCCGTGCACGGCCGAACCGGCCGATAAACAGGCCGGTTTAGGTTCGCTACGCAAACCCGTTTCTAGTTTGCCCCTATGAGTGGTAGAATCAAGGCTGGGATGCTTCGTCACGCCGGCCGTTTTCTACCCAAGTCAACAATTCAGCTCGGTTGAAGTAGAGCTTGTTCCCGCGTTTTGAATGGGGAATGCCCCGTTTTGATACCAGGGCATAAATGCGGGGCTTGCTCAGGCGGGTTATTTGCTCGGCCAATTCAATACCCCCTAATTCCGGGGTAGCGGTGGGGGCGGAACTGGTAGCGCGAAGGTGGCTCAGGGCCTCAAGCGTCAACGCTTCTAGGTTGTCTAACCGGCCGGTGATAGCTTCGTGGGCAGTGTTAGGTTCTACTGGATTAGGGGTACGCACAGTTGGCGCGTACTTCTTGATGAGAACATCTATCATTGCCTTATTAGCCCCTGGCTTGACCAGGCCACCAGTTAGGCGCAGTTGCCGCTCCATTTCGGTTAGTGCCTGTTGATAGTACCCTAAACCGCCGGTCGCAATAAGTAACAGCGGAAGCGCTTGGCTAGATGCTTCCTCCGTGAGGGGAGTAATGCGGAGCGCTTCTTTTGCGTCAGCTAGCGCGACTGACTGGTACGCGGTGCCATGCTGCAAGAATAGCCGCTGTGCCAAGTCGTTGGCGGTTTTAAATTGAGAAGAAGAGAGAAGAAACAGGGCGATTACCTCTTGAAAGTAGCCAGCGTGTTGGTCTTTAGACAGATAAGCTAGGTTTTGCTCAATCTCCGACAAAAACTCTTTGTAGCTGCTCTTGATAGCGTTTTGCTCTTGTAAAAGCTCTGCCTCATCAACCTGCATGACCACCGCCCGAGCGGATTCTGACAGCACCCCGAGGCCAATAGCAAAAGCCCGATTGGTGAAGGCGCTAGTTCGTTCGAAGTGTACCATGCTGGGTGCTTGCGGAGTGATGAGCCAAAGTAACCACAGCAAAACTTAGCATCCACTTTGGGTGCCTACACCAAGCTGTGCAGGAATCAACAGGTGTTGGTGGGTAGCTTCTGCGACAAGTGTAAAAGTCCCAAATACCTAAAGCCGGTACCTACAAAACCTACAGAACTCCTTTTGTAGGTTTTGTAGGTGCCAGCTTTAGGTATTTGAAGGAAATTTGTTAAAGCATTCCGCCGCTTTTGTCCTTGGGTGGCGTGTAGACGCTACCGCCCCGTTTCCAATCAATACCCAGGCTTTTGCCACCGGTCATTTGGATTCCGTTTTCAATGCGAGGCGGTTTACGGTCGGTCGCGGTACCTGTTTCAAAGCCAAGTGGGTCAGCAACCCCGATGCGTAGTTTCTGATGGGGTGGCGCGGTCGTTTTGGTAGGCAGCCAAGCCGGGCGCGTAGAGGTGCTGGGTGCTGGTGTTGTGTGGTAGGGGTCTACCACACGGCCGCCCTTGGCTTCCAGGCGGTGGATGAGGTCAGCTTCTTGCGCGGTACGCTGACGCGGGTTGTAGCCAGGAGTTTGCCGGGCGGCCTGCGCGTCGAGTTGGGCGGTAGCTGGCCGCATTACCTTCAACTGGCGCTCTCGCGTATCATAAACTGGGGTAAGTACTTCGCCATCCCGTTTAGAGGCGGCGGCTTCGGCATCGGTTAGCAATCGGCCGTTTTCGCTTTTATAGCCAATCACTTTGGCCTTTTCTCCAGTCCCGTCGCCGCTTACTTTTCCCTTATCCACCACGGTGCCCTGGTAGTAAGCTTTGAGCACAGCACGACGAGCTTGTTCAGGCGTCATCTGGTCAATCATGCGTCGCATCTCTTGGTAGGCATCTGCACTGGTGCCGCTTTTGGGCAGGCCCAACCGTTTGCCGTTGACCTCTAGCACGAAAGAGCGGTCAGTAGCATTCATCCTGACCTGACTGTTCGTTTTATCGGCAGTGTAGTGCGAGGGTGTCCCGTCAGCGCCAAGGGTCGTGAACTCGTTGGAATCGACCATTAGCGGCACGTAAGGCGTCTTCTCGGTGGCAAACGATACCCCTACGTGGGGGTAGTGACTATTCGCAGTCTGCGTTTGAGTGGTGGGACGCAGAATCTTAGGCGTGAGGAAATTGAGTAGCCCTCCCTTGTTAGGGTTGTCTACCGTTTCTGTCGTTGGTACGCCGGTATCATCTACCGACAAGCCAAAATCACTAGTGGGGGTTGCGGTTGCCTGGCTGGGCTTGAGCTTGCCGGCTGCCGTGGCGTGGGGCGGGCGCACGACGAGGGGGGAAGACTCTACTTTCTGCTTGCTCAGGAAGCCGTAGCTGCGAATGAGGTCGTCTACGATGGCGCGTGATTTAGCCGTGCCGGAATCGGTCTGCCCGTTCAACGCCTCCAACGCCGCGTCGGCTTGGTCGTCACTCATCGTGCCGTGGGTAAGTCGCATAAGGGCGTCGGCCGTGGAGGCGGCACCGTTATCCAGTTGCTCCCGTAGCATGGCCGCCATCTTAGGGTCGCGCATTGCGGCTTGTTCCCATAAGTCAAGGTTAGCAATCTTAGGCCGTGGGCCATTTGGCCCCATCTCCATCACCGGCTTCCCGTTGCGCTCCTCGAACATATTGCTGCGCACATCATACTGCATCCCCGCTTGGCCAGGCCGGGCGGCAGTGGTGTGACGGTCTTCCTGCTCCTTGAGTTGCTTTGCTACAAACTTGTCCGTTACGTCCTTGCGGTCAAAGTACTTGGGGTTTTGGTTAAAAGTCGCCAGGCTGTGGGGGCTGAAGTCATGCGCCGATAATGGGTTGCCCGTGTCGGGGTCGGTCAACAGCTGCGCCATCCCCACCCGCACGGCTCCCTCGTCCAAACTGTTGGCTCTGGCTGTGGTAATGACGTTGTCGATGGCCGCGCCCGCATCGGCCGCTCGTTGCGTCAGACCGTTATGCTTAGCCTCCCGTGCTTTTGACGACATGCGGGCCTCGTTAAGTGGCTTCGTCTTATAGTCTTCCAGCGACCCGGCATAGACATCCCTGGCGCTGGCATCTACCTCGGGCTGAAACCACTGCGACCCGTTCATATTGAGCGTAGGCGGGGTTTGCATCTTTTCGGCAGCGGCCTTGGCCTTGGTCTCCTGCGCTTGCTTCTGGTGTTGGAGGTGGGCTTGCCGGTATGCTTCCTGCTGAGCTATACGCAACGGCCCCAAGCTACTACCTAGCACAGTAGCCAGGCCAGGAACTTGCGGAGAGTAAACATCAGAAAGAGTCAGGGCCATACAGGTATAGGTGAGGTGTACTTACAAGATAACGCCAAGCCGATTAGTATGCTGCCAGCCAGTTGACCTAAAAAACAAACAGCACGGCCGCAAGGCCGTGCTGCTGTTGAATCCATGTGTCCCGTGTCATGCTGCCCGAAATAAGGGTATCACCTTGCCGCCGCCCTCATACAGTGCCGCCTCCACCGCCGCCAGCGCCGGGTTCTGTTGCGGCCCGGCATAACGGGCGGTCATAGCCGCCGACGTGTGCCCTAGCATCCCCTGAGCTACGTCTAGCCCACCTAATTCCGCCGCGTGAGCCGCCAACGTGTGCCGGGCCGTGTGGGAGTGTAGCCTGCCCGCTATGCCTAGCCGGGCGGCTAGCCGTTGTAAAGCTTCGTTGATACTGTTGGTGGCATTGCGAACGGCCCTATACTGCCCGTCTACATCTAGCGCCAGAAAGCCGCGCCGAAACGCAGCAGCAAATACCAGCTCGTCGGGCGGGCCGATTGGCTGGCGGGCCAGCACGTCACGCAGGGGCGCACACAGCCCTATTAGCTTAGCTGGCCCGCCTTTTTCCATTTGCAACCGCACCGAGTCCGCCCCCACATCCTGCCACCTGAGCTTCAATACCGCCCCCACGCGGCTACCATGTAGGTAGTACTGCGCCAAGTACACATCACGCGCCAGCGCTTCGGCACGGGGCAGATTTTCGGCCGTGCGTAGCTGCTCAATTTGTGCCCGCGTCAGATGCAGGCGCAGGGCAGCAGGCTCACTCTTTTGCTTACGTAGTGCGCGAAAGGGATTGTCGCCAATTTCCACTTCGCCCAGTTCAGCCGCGTAGCGGAACAGCCCGTTCAGCGTATCTATATAGACAGCAGCAGTGTCGGCCTTTACCTTGCCAAGTAGCCAGTGGTAAAATTCGGCAGCCCGACGCGGGGTGAACTCATCCAGCGGCAGCAGTCGGGGGGTACGGTGCGGGGTAAGGCCGTTCCACGCGGACAGCAGCTTTAATACGCACTCAGCCTTAATTTGCGCCCCTGGCTTGTTTTTGTCCCTGCTTTCGCTAGCCTGTCGGCATATATCTACGTAGCAAGGGGACGCGCCTACTGTTGGGGCCGCAAGCTGCTGGCGTAGGGTGGCGAGGGTTACCTTACGGCCGGTCGCCTTCATCAAATTAACCAACTCGGCAACGTGGGCCTTGAGTAAAGCAAGTTGTTCGTTCTGCTTGGAAATGGCTTGCCCCTTGCCCTTGATGCGCCCAGCTTCCGCGTCCCACTGCTCAGGCAGGACGCGAATACCCGTGCTGTTCTCAATGCGCTGTGAGGTGCTGGTAAATACCCGCAGGTAGATGGGGGCAAGGCCCGCCTTATTCGTTTTCGACTTTCGCAGCCACAGCAGCGTTTGCACCCTTGCCGTTTGAAACTGGCCTGCGAGTTGAGCGAAGGAAAGAAGCTTGCTCATAGCGCAGCCCCTCCTTCCACGTAAAGCGCGAATGCTTCTTGATGCTCATTAAAAGAGCGCAAAAAGTCGTTTTCTAGGGACAGGGTTTCTATCTCGGCATCGTTGGCGCGAGATGCCCGTTTTAGCCGCCGATTCTCGCGCAGCACTGCCTTGTATCGCTTGTCGGCGTACTCAGCCAACCCGCGCCAAAAGGGTATCACTGCAACATCTTTCAGTGCATACACCCCCATAACGCGGGATTCATTAAAGCAGTCCCGGTACTCTACACGCACGGCGTGGCCGCTATCTACTACGCCAACTTGGTAGTCGGTGAGAGGCGAGGGCAGGCTGCTAAGCAGCCACCGCGCTACGCGGGGCGGCACGTAGGCAGTAGTGCGGGCCGTACTGGTATAAGTGCTGATAGCGGCCATATAGCCGCCCGCTACCAATTCTTCGCTGCCACGGCAGCCGCGGCGGAGCAAGGCTTCGCCGATATCACTCCGCATGGGAGCGATGAGAGGGGTTGTCATGTAATTTTGTGGTGTGTTATGGGGTTTACAAAAACCTCAGTCAGGGGCGGTTCCGGTGTTCGTTGCACCGGGCCGCCCTTTGTCTTTCTGAGGTGTCCCACTTGGAACGATACAAAGATACGCGCAATGTATATACATTGCAAGCGCAAGGAAGTATTTTTTTCTGTCCTTTGTGCATTATCTTTGCCATATGGCTAACGATAATAACAAAAAGGGCCGCGCTCCGCAGGTCAATATTCGCATTAAAGAAGATGAGCGCTTTGTCGCCGAACAGGTAGCCAAAGCACATGGGCTGAACCTTTCGGCATTGTTTCGCATGCTCGTAAATGCCGAGGCTCGCCGACTAAGCATCCCAACTTCTTAGAAACAGAAAAGCCGCTCATTTCTAAGCAGCTTCTGCTTTTTAGGTAGCGGTATATGGGTGAGTACTACAGAATTGGAACAGGGCTACCAGAGAAGGTGGCCTTTTTTCATGCCCTGAATCCACGTACATTTACCGCCTCTATATTCCGAGTAGAAATGAAAAACTTACTACTAAATAGCCTTTTATTGCTGGGGCTATGCTGTGCGCGACCTGTTGCTGCTCAAGTACTGACATTTGAGCAACTTATCTACTTGAACAGTCAGGAACAAATGGACGTTGATGCCTACCTGAATCATCGAGGGTGGGTATTTGGCAGTTCGAATAAGCAAGATTCCACTATCACCAGCTTCTGGTATTTCCGAATGGGGAATAAGAGAGTAAGCGAACTGGCCGTCATTGCAACGATAGGTACCCGGCGTCGAATTGCTTATACCTGTTCAGCTAGGCCACCGTTTGATGCTATTCGTAGCAAAGTGACCGCTTATCATATGGAATCACTAGGAGTCTACAATGATAATACTGCCATTAGAAGTTTCTTTCGAGGGCATACATACGAATTGAGACTTGAAATAACTCCTGGTAATACGTTGAATTACCACGCCGTTGTATACGCACATGGCCTTACGCGGGCTTACATGGCTGATGGAACGCCAACTTGGATTGACCTCTCTAGAATAGCACCTCCATCAGAAGAGCAAAAAAGGCAGTGGCAGGCCACTGCTGATAGTGTAGAAACAGTCAATCAGCGCAACCACCGCCAATGAGAGCGGCTCCGCACAACTGCGGAGCCGTTTGTGTTACGTTAGAGCCAAGTTGCTTGCCTGCTCATTGCCTGCGAGTCATTTCAACTCGGTGAGGGGGCGGGGGTCAGATTGCACCCGTCCCGGTTTGCAGGATGGGTTTGGGGCGAGTCGAGGGGGTGGGGGTGATTGAGGCGCTTAGTAGGGTAGCGCACCTCACTCATTCGCTGGCAGTATTTCCCCGTCTGCCTGCTGAGCCGTTACCAACTTGGCCGGCTTGGGCACGACTCGGCGGAACGGCGGACATGGCTCAAAGCTTACCAGTTGCTTGCGCGCCCGTTGCAGGCCGCGCACCATTTCTCCCAATACCCTGCGGCCTTTCTCTGGCACAGTCAGCCGACCGACCACGGGGCCAGCCAGCCGCTCCAGGTGCCCACTTGCCAGGAGCCGCTTGATGTTCTGTCGTGATTCACCTGGGGCTGATGCTTTGGCAGCTAGTACATCAACTACGCGCACCTTGGCTCCACTTTCTGTGAGAGCCGCTACCCGTACCAGCACTCGTAAACTACCGCACGAAATGCCCGCTCGCCCGGCTACTTGCTGCTCTACAACGGCTAAAACGGCGGCATAACCTAGAATTTCTGCTGCTTCTCGCATAGTGATAATGGGTAGGGGTTCGTGCCCGCGCGCGTATACGCACGTCAGGGCTTACTTTTTGGGCGTACCGTTACCGGAACTTGGTGATTAGAGGGGGGATGAAAATGGAGGAAAATGCTTAGTAGCTCCGTGTACCTCACTCATTCGCGCTGAATGGGTGACCTGTAGGTCACCTTTGGAAAGAGGGGGCGGGGGTCTGTTTGGCCCCGTCCCGGTCTGACATAATGGCTTTGGGATGGGCTAAAGGGGGTAGCGGAACACGACCCCCTTTAGGTTTTTATCCACTTGGATGAAAACCCCTTTACAGGTGAACGGCTGGCTCTGGAAAGTCCAAATCCCGCACTTTAACCAGGTGGGCGAGCAGCTCGCGGTAATGGTCGGCTGTGGTGGCGAAAGTGTGCAGCCCTACGCAGTGGTTGGCCTCAACTAATGCCAATTCAAACCAGGCGACAACGTGCGCATTGGTAATTTCTTCGTTTAGGTCGTCCTCAAGTCGGTCAGCCAGCGAGCGCTCTACCATTTCACCCTGCTCATTTTCCCGGTAGACAGGCAAATCCTGGCCGAGAATGTTGCTCATCACCCGGAAGGGGCTGAACTCTGTTTCCCGGCGCACGAGGTCGGTGAAGTAATTGTAGTCGGCCGCGTGGCTGGTGCCGATTTTCTCTCCGCTACCATCGGAGCCAGTAAAATACTGCTCTAAATCGCGCCCTAGCGTGTAATGGGCCAGCGACGCTGCATCGTCGCGGTACCGGGTGCTCCCGTCTTCGTTGTAGTCGGCATCGTCATCGCTACCGTATTCTTCGAGCACCCGCATTCGGTTTTCAATCGCGTAGCGGGTCAAGTCACCATCGTACTGCTCGAAGAACTCAGTCAGCGCCTTGATAGCCCAGCCGATGTTTTTATGCCAGTCGTTGAAGCTGTTGCTCAGCACTTGTAACATGAAGAAGCGAGGCCCACGCCAGTCAAAGCATTGGTTTGATTCTTCACTAGGGTTAGGTTTAGACCGCTCTCGCAGTAGGCGCATATACTGCCCCATTGTCTCACGGGGCACAGACAGTTGGTCGAGGGTGTTCAACGACTTCAGGTAGGCGTTGAGAATGAGGGCTAAATTGTCTTCGGCCTTAATGGATTCTAGTGTGAAGTAGCGCATGATTAGTAGGGTTAAATAGTGGGCAATACCCACGTTTTAGAATAAAATTGAAAGAGTAGGCTCAAAACGGAGCCGTGCTATTCGTCCCAGTTGGGTGGGTAGCCGGGCCACTCTCGTAGCAGCACATCGGCTAGGTCGAGGCCGGCGCGGCGCTCCTCATTAGTGGCTAATTTTTCCAGTTCATTTGACACCTGCACATCGAAACCTAGGCGGCGCAACTGGTCGGCTTTGGCCTGCCATTTATCGAGGGCTCCCGCGTCAGGGAATAGCACCAGGCGGCGACCCCGTAGAGGTTCGAGGCGGTCGGGCGTCAGGTAGCTCAGCCCCATCGTGGCCAACCAGATGTAGCGCGGGAAGTAGGGCGTCGCCAATATGGCCGTTTTGGCACTTTCAACCAGGGCCACAGGCTGCGTAGTTGGCGCGGTAGCCAGTTGCGGCAGGCCAAACAGGCACGGGCTTTTCTGGCCGTGCACCTCATAGTCGGCTAACCAGTCGGGCGGGGCTTCGCCCCGGCGCTGGCTGGCAGCGGTTAGGGCCGTGTGCGCCCACGTCGTGTGACGGCGCGGCTTCTTTACGGTGTGGCCGGTTTCGTCATAGAGCACTACTTGCCCACCCCGTACTTGCTGCTGCTCATCAAGCAGCCAGAACACACAGGCTCCCGGCCAGTAGGCCGACGTGCCCAGCCGGAAGCGGCTCAGTAGTTCGTCGGCTACACCAGCACCGAAGTGCTGGCGTAGTAGTTGAGCCAAGGCGTTGCGCTCGTAGTGGCCCAGCGAGGCGCGGTACACATCGGGCGGAATGCTGACCACGGGCGGTGATGCTTTAGGAGTTGGGCGTACCGGTGCGGGACGGGTGGGTAGTGCTTCCTCACGCTCGGCCGCTGTAGCGTAGCTCAAGCCGCCTCCGGCCGGGCGGGTGTAGGGGCTGAGGACGTACCCACAATTTGCTTCCCGGTCACAGCGGCCGTACTCGTCGGGCAGCAGTTCGCCAGTGTCGGTATCGAGGTAGCGCGTAAAGCAGCGCGTGGTGCCACAACTCGGGCAGGTGGTGCGCGACTTTGGCCCCGCATAGGGCTGTAGTTGGAAACGGTGAGCGGTCAGAGTAGGCATGAGAAAAAACCTGAGAAGTGCTAAGCACCAAGCCTACAAAACCTACAGAAGTAGTTTAGTAGGTTTAGTAGGCTTGTGCTTTAGACGTTGGCAGGAAAAATGCGCGGGTTTGGTTCGTAGGCCGTGGCACGAGGGCGGCCCGTGGCGGCAGCCGGTAGGGCGGGGGCTTCGCGCACCCAGCCCGCTTCGCTCAACTCATCGAGGGCGGTCTGCACGGCGGCCCGGTCACTTAGTCCCTGCCAACCTTTCTGCTGCACATCGCGCACAGTGAAGGGTACCGGCAGCCGCCCGGCGCGCAGGTGCTCACCCAGCGTGGCGGCGTTGCTGCCGGTCAAGCCATAGGCGTAGAGGCGGCGGGCGTGGGCAGCGAAGTAGGTACACCACTGGCCGGCCAGCATGGCGGCGGGCAGGCTGACGGGGCCGGTATCGGCTTCCCCGCTGACTACGGCTATCAGGTGGAACAGTAGCGCCAGCGCGGGGTAGAGCTTGCGGTACTTGGCCAGGTGCTGCACCAGAGCGGGAGCGTCTTCACCTGAGTCAAGGGCCTGCTGCCAGGCTGTGAGCCAGGCCACGAACTCGGTTTGTCCGGCCGCGTCGAAGTGAAAAACCGGAATGGTATCGCCGGCCGCCAACGTAGCCCCCAGCGCCACCGGGTCGAGCGTATCGAGGCGGCGCAACAGTTCGGCCGCGTCAGCCTGGGCCGCCGTGTCGGGGGCTTCGTCCACGTAGTAGAACGGGCGCGGGTCAGGCCAGGTCAGCAACGAGAGGCGTTGTGTCATCCCGTCGTTTTCGCCGTGCAATGTCTGGCGCAGGTAGTGGGCCATCTTGTCGGGCTGAATTCCCCCTAGAAGGGAAATACAGCAGTTGGGCACGAACAGGGAGCCACGTCCTATCCGGTCGGTGCTGTAGTCGCCAGTGCCATTCCAAGCTTCGAGGTAGAACTGCCGGTCGCCTTCACGGCCCTGCTTCTCCCAACTCGTTAGCAGGCCCGTCAACTCGTCGCGGAATACCAACAGCCCACGGGGGTTCTGATTTAATAGCTCCCCTAGCTTCTCCACCGTCGTATCATTCACCAAGTAGCGGCGCGGCGTGGGTGCGGGTGTAGCATCGAGGTCAGCCAATTCAGCTTGTAGGCGTTGCAGCTCTGGCTCGTCGCCACGGTCGGCAGCCTTTTGCAGCTTCTTTTTGAGCGCCTCCTTACGGGCTTTGAGCACGTCGGCCGCTGCCTCATGTAGTTTGGCATTCAAGCGGTGTTCGTCGCGTGCAGCCTTGTCGAGTTGTTTTAGCGGAGCCAGAGCGGCGGCCAGCGTGGGCGTTTTAAGTTTGGAGGGGTCAGCTACGATGGCTCCCCACAGGTTGGGCACTTCCAGCCAGGCCGTATCGCGCTGCTTAGGCCGGATGCCGCAACGGTTGCCCACCACTGCTCCCACGGCTACTAGCCAGGCCACGGCCAGCCAGCCAGTCAGGCGGGCACTGCATTCGGTGGGCCACATCGCGCAAGGCGGGCCGCAAGGCAGGCGGAAACAGCGCCTCATCGAAAGTGGGCACAGGGCGCAGTCGTGGGGTCAGGTCAGCCGGCGCGGGCCAGCCGGGGGCGGGGTCAGGTTGCTCATCAGCCAAACGCTCTGCGTCAGCAAATAGACGGTCTTTATAGCTACCGGTTGGAGAGGTTTCTACCATTTGGCAGCCCCTCCTTTGGCCTTGCTGGTGCAGCTGACAGCCGTACCGATAGCATATAGTAGTTCAGCAGCAGGCGCACTAGGGCGTGGGCGACGTAGCGCAGCTATCGCAGTATCCAGTTCGTCGGCGCTCACGGCAAACCGCTGGCAGATGTTAGCGCGTCCCTTCTCGGAAAAATCGAGGCTGATGAGTCCGCGCAAAAAAGCAGTTAAGCGAGCGCGGTCAGTTGAGGTCGAAGTTGTAACTTTGGCGTGTTCAGGGCCAAAATTGTTGCGGTCGCCGGTGCTCATGCGTTGGCGACCGTCTTCGTTTCCCCACGTTTCCCTGCCGCTACCCAAGCCAGTAGTTCAGCTCGGTTGAAGTAGAGCTTGTTACCCCGCTTTGAATGGGGAATACCACGAGTTGATACCAGGGCGTAGATGCGCGGCTTGCTCAGGCGGGTTACCTGCTGCGCCAGTTCGATACCGCCCACTTCGGTGGCATCGGGGCAGGAAGATGATTGACCGTCTTTCAGCTCAACCAGCAAGGTTTCCAAGCGGTTTAACCGACGCTCCAAAATGGCAAAAGGGTTTTCTAACATGACCTTATCGTTTAGTGATAGGTCAAAATTCAGGTAGCCCTTACTTGCGTTTTTTGCTGCAAAAACTTAGCAAAAAGAAAGCAAATTTTAGGTTGAAGATGTTGCCAGATGCTGCTGAATAAGCTTGCGGATTTTCTCAATAGTCTGGTGCTCCCGCTGGCTGGCGCTGTTGAGTTTAGTGATGTTAATATTTAGCGCCTGTCGTGTACCTATGCTACCAAAGAATGATACAAGAGATTGATGTAATTCTGTTTGGTTTTCGGATAAGGATGCGGTCATTAGTTCTAAGTCAGTCAGCGCAAAAAGTAGACTGGCGAGGATTTTTGATTTAGAATTCGTGTACTTGCTTTTAAGGAACGGTAAAAGCATAGTTCGATACTCGTCCTTTAAATAGTCAGCAAATTCAATGTGGTCAGTTGCTGAAGCTCCTAGTGTGAGCGAGTGGGTGAGAGTAGCGCCCGGTGTCAGTAGGGCCAACTCAGCGGTCATATGTCGGCGAAAATCGTCCACCATTTTATCAAACCCAATTACGCTACGCTGGTAAGCGAGGTAGTCGTCGACGTAATGCTGTTTCAAGTGCGCCCGTCTTTCGGGTAGCCGGGCATCAAAGTCGTCCAGTACGGCTTGTGCCTGCTCGGCTTGCTGTTCAGGTAGGGTTTTGCTTTTACGCCGCTCATAGCGGTTAATCCACCCATTGGGGGCTTGTGGGGCGTAGTCAAGCTGCGCCAATTCGGCTGGGCGGCGGCGGCGGGCATCTAGGCATTCTAGGGTGTCGCTCTCGCGGAGGGTGAGGGCCAAGTAGGGTGGGCTGACGGGGTAGGGCCGCGCCGACCAGGGCCAGCGGGCCACGGGGATGCTCCAATCGCCGAAGTAGCGGCGGGGCAGCAGTGGATTAAGGGCCAGCCAGCGGAGATAGTGTCGGCGGTAGAAGCCAGTGAGGCGGTCGCCAAGCCGGCTAAGGTAGTTGGACCGGGCTACCTTCTGATGAAGGCGGGCGAGTTCGGCCGCTTCGTCGGCGGTCAGGGGCTGGTCGAGGTGGGTAGGAGAAATGCCGGAGTGCATGAGTTGAGCGCGAGAAATTAAAGCAACCCATCTAAAGCCGTGTCAACCAGCTCAGAGGCGAAGGAATCTAGATACACGTTGGTCACGGCCCCCGACTTGTGACCCATCGCCTGACTGATAACGGCCGTAGCTGCTCCGCTCTGGCGTAGGGTGGTAGCAAAGGAATGCCGGGCCACGTAGGTAGTGAGCGGAGTAGCAATGCCAGCCAGTTCGCCCAACTCTTTCAGGTCTTTGTTCACCTGCCCCAGCACCTTGTGCAGTCGGTTCTTTACCTGGGCCAGCGTAACGTGGCGGGCCTCATCTAATATCGGGAATACGTAGCTGGCGGGCGTAGCGTGGGTTAGCGGCCGGTAAGCGGCCACGATGGCGGCGGCCGGGGCCAGCAGCCGCAACGAGAACTTACCCCCGGTTTTCTGGCGCACGTAGTGCAGGCGCTCGGGGTGACCGGTGCCCACGGCAGCCCCACTCAGGTCGCGCCAACGTAGCTGGGCTAGGTCCACGAAGTTGATGCCGACACCGTAGAAGCTGAACAGAAATACGTCCTTCGCCAGCCGGTGGCGCTCGGTGGCCGGCTCCAAGGCTTCGAGTTGGCGCAACTCGTCGCGGCTCACGGCCCGCTTGGCGGTGCTCACGTCGAACTTACCCACCTGAAACTTGTGCTTCTCAGCCACGGTGCGGGCGAATGGGTAGGCGCTGGCTTTGAGCAGCCCGGCCGCAATAGCTTGATTGAGCACCGCCCGCAGAGTGCGGAAGCGGTTGGACAGTGTGGTATCGCTGGCCCCGGTAGCGCGTAGCGTGGCCTCCCACTCGGTACAGAAGGGTACCGTTACCCGGTCGAGGGGCACGTCATGGCTCCGCAGCCAAGCGGCGCGGGCGTCGGCTGTGCCCCGGCCGGTCGGCGGCGCGGGTAGACCCGCCTCGGCTGCTAGGAACTTTGCCAACTGGTTACCTAGGTCGCGGTACACGATGGCGTTCCCGCTCTGGCCGGTTTTGGTGTAGCCGGCGCTCAGTTCGTCGCAGTAAGCAATGAGCTTCACCCGGCGCTGGGCTTTGCGGTCCTCAATGGCTTTGGCGGCCACGGCGGGCGCGTCGTGCTGCTCGTCAGCATCGGCCAGGGCATCGGCGGCCCCGCTGTACTTGGTTTCCCAGGCCGCCAACTGCTTCAGCAGCTTGTCGCGGCCCGGCTCGGGGTAGCTCTTGCGCACCTCCTTCTTTAGTTCGTTCCAGTACTTGGGGTGCAGGCTCAGGCCGGTGGCAATGTACTTGCGCTTCCGGTCCTTGGTAATGCGTAGAAAGAACGGGTGGCTCCCATCGGCCAGCGTGTTGCTGGTGTAGTACACCACCTTCACCAGTGCCTTGCCTTCCTTGTGCTCGGTTGTCTTGCCCATCGCGTGAAATTCGCCCAGCAGCAGTTACACGAATTACACGGCGAATTACACAAATGTAATAGAAAGCGCGATAACGACGATAAGCCCCAATAGGCTTAGGGTTCTGGAAACGGCCTTTTTTCTACTGCTAGGGGTTGTTAATAGTTATTGATTACCCTAGTTCCTACGCCTTACAAGCAGAGGGTCACTGGTTCGAACCCAGTATCTCCCACGTTGATAAACACCCACTTAGCTGCAAAGCTGAGTGGGTGTTTCGGTTTAAACAACTCGAGAGTTGCTCGTCTAATAGCTGACGTTACGCCGGGCGGGAAGTAGCGCTCAGCTTTAGCTTGGCGCAGCGCCGCCCGGCGGCGAAGCTCGCGTTGGTGGTCGTTGCACCAACTGGTGCGGTCCTGGATGCGCCGCTACGCGGCGATGCGCCAAGCTAAAGCTGAGCGCTACTTCTCGCCCGGCGTAACGTCAGCAACTGCTGTTACGCCGTCGTTTGGGGCGTAACATCGGGTCAGTAATAGCTGTCGTTTATCAGCGCTTATCGGCTAGCCCTGATTTTCGGGTAGCGGGTACGGATTACCATAATCTTACTACTCGTCAGCGAAGCGGCAAGAGCATAAAACTAGGGTAGTCTTCTGGTTTGCGAACTTCTTGCTAGGTAATGTCGGGTACAACTGCCGGGTATTTCGCTTCTATAGCCTTCGTTGCCAAAGCTGACTTGCCCAGTTTGACCCGCCACCGGTTGTACCCGCTCGCACGATTCGCTGCCTACCCGCAAAAAATACATGCCCGCCTTTAAGGCTGGGTGCGGGCATGAGGCTGCCGCCGGAGCGCGACAGACCAATATGGTTCGCGCTCAAGGCATGTCGCGGGCCTTGCCGGGTTGCTAGCAGAGCCAGGCGCTGGAACAGGCCTTCCCAACTGTGAGTAACATATTCCCTATCACCGTGCACAGGGAGGGTACTGACAAAGAGCAAACCTGTGGGCACGGATTACCGATGATGCCAGAAACTGCGCTTACGCAATAGGGAACAAGGTGATTTTGTGGAACAAGGGAAAAATAGTTGAAATATTTTTCCCAGGAGTGGTTACAACCAATGGGGTACGTCGTGATAGGGGAGTAAGTACTTCCTGGCGCTCGCGCCAGGGCCCTGAGTCTATGGCTCCTCCGTCGGTTTTTGTCGTGGATGATGCCTGGCAGGCTTGCCAACCAGTTTGCTCGCTTTTCCCACCCCCCATATATGAAACGACTACTACTCCTGCTGGCCTTTGGCTGGCTAACGCTGCCCCATGCGCTGGGCCAGACAATTTCGCCTTACCTCGCGGGCCAGAATGCTTGGCTGCCCAAGGGCTACGGCGGGGTTACTTACGGTGGCATTCTTGACCAGTTGTGGCCCACCGTGAAAAAGTCGAAAGTGCAGCTGGTGCGCATCGGCGGCAACGGGGTGGAATTTCACCTGCCCTCCGGTCCCGAATACGTGACCCTGATTGACTCTATCCGCCGCATTGGGGCCGAGCCCATGGTGCAGGTAGCGGAAGGCCGGGGCCGGTACACGTCGGCGCAGGCGGCCGCCATTGTGCAGTACGTGAACGTGACGATGGGCCGCAACATCAAGTACTGGATTATCGGCAACGAGCCGAACCTGAACTCGGCTACCTACGGCTCGCCCACGGCCGTGGCGCGGGTGGCGGCTTACATCAAGGAATGGGCCTCGGCCATGAAGGCCGTCGACCCCACCATCCTGACGGTGGGGCCCGAGCTGTCGTCGTACGACACCAGCTACATGAACTCGCTCATTGGCGGGGCCAATGACATTACCGGGCAGGATGCCAACGGACGCTACTACGTGGATGTAGTCACGTTTCACTCGTACCCTTTCAGTGGCAGCCAGACGCGGGCGCAGGTGCTGGCCGCCGCCCAAACGCTTTCCGGCAACGTAGACCGGCTGCTGACGCTGATGGGCACTGCCAACACCCTCAACGGCCGCACCGGAGCCAACGCCCTGAAGTGGGCCGTCACGGAGTTCAACATCGGGTACGCCAACCCCGCCAGCAATACGGTGGAGGGGCTGGGGGTGCACTCGTTTATCAACGGGCAATATTGGGCCGAAGTCTTTGGCATTGGAATACAGAAGGGGGCCGTAACGATGGCCCCGTGGTCGATTCAGGAGGGCAACGGCGCCCGCGGCACCGGTGACCTGGGCTACCTCGACGGCGCGACCCTAGCCACCATCAAGCCCCGCTCGGCTTACTACCACGAGCTGTTGGTAGCCGAAAACCTGCGCGGCACCTACCTGGCTGCTACCGGCAACCAGGCCAACGTGAGCGTACTGGCCAGCACCAATAACGGCACCACAGCCGTGATGCTGCTCAATAAAAGCGACGCAACTGACTATCCGTTCACGGTGCAGCTCGACGCGAGCACCGTGCCGGGCACGGCGGCCCTCAAGGTGAACGTGCCGGCTGGTATCAGCGCCAGCTACACCGATAAAATATTTAACCAGTCGACGCTGGTGCTGCTCTTTAACAGCCAGGGGGTGCTCACGCGCAAGATTACCTACTCGCTGCAACACGCCCAAAACAACCTGCCCCCCAGCTACCGCAACGCCGGTAAGAGCGTGAGCGTGGCCGGGTTTACGGCCGATAAAACCTTTGCCTGCACCACGGGCGAGCTGGTGAGCTTCACGGCCTCGGTGCTGGGCGACTATACTTCCCTGACCTGGGACTTTGGGGCCGGGGCCTCGCCAGCCACCGGCAGCGGCAAGGGACCGATAACCACCACGTACACCACGACGGGCAACAAAACCGTAAGCTTAACCCTGGTGAACCCCGACACCACCATCGTGGTAACCAAGGCCGATTACGTGCAAACCAGCACCTGCGTACGCACGCCCTACACCGGTACGCCGGCCGTGATACCAGGCATTATCAAGGCGGTAGAGTACGACAATGGCGGCCAGAACGTGGCCTACTACGACACCGACGTGGCCAACCGTGGGGCGCTGGTAGACCCCACCGTGCCCCGCCCCAACGAGAGCGTAGATACCGAAAACGGCGGCGAAGGACTGGGCAACATCGGCTACTCGGCCAATGGCGAGTGGCAGCGCTACACCGTGAACGTGCTGCGCACCGGCCTCTACAAGCTGGTAGCGCGGGTGGCGGCCACCGGCTCGGCGGGCACCTTCCGGGTGTCGGTGAATGGGGCAGACAAAACCGGCGTGGTAAGCATACCGGCCTCCGGCAGCTTCAATGCTTACCAGGACGTAGTGGTGAACAACGTGTTCCTGGATGCGGCGGCCAGCACCACGCTGCAATTCGACTTTGTGGCCAGTGGCTTCAATTTCGAGAAGCTGACCTTTACCGAGCAGGATGCCACGGGCATCGTGGTGAACCGCCTCTACAACGCCACCGCCACCACCGATGGCAGCCAAGACGCCGTGGAGCTGCTGGTAGTGAAAGACCACCTCGATATCCGGGGCTTGATTGTTAAGGACTTCGAGAACAGCCTGACCACCGATACCGGCGGCAAGTACCAATTCACCAGCAACGCGCTGTGGCAGGACTTGCGCATCGGCACCACCATCGTGCTGCGGCGGCTGGCTGCCAACATCACCGGCTACGCGCAGGATATTAATGCCACCGATTTCACCCTGGATTTGCCGCTGGAAAACACCACTTACCTGACCGACCTTTCGGCCAGCAGCCAGAACTTCAACCTGACGCTAACTGACATGGTGGTGCTCAAAACCGGCGGGGCCGCCGGCACGGCCAGCGTAGTGCACGCCTTTGCCACCGGCAGCGGCGGCAACACGGCCCTCTACAATGCCGTGACGGGCACCAAGCTCACGGCTGCCGCTACCAGCGGCACGGGCCTCCTGGCCTACCCCACCAATCCCACCCAGACTACCGCCGACTACAATGGCACGGCGGCCACGGCCGTGAGCGGCACCACCGAAGCCACCCGCAACTGGGGCTACGGCTACGGCCCGGCCAACGTCAGCTACATCGCCTCGCTGCGCGGGCTGGCCTTCATACCGCCGCCCATCGTAGTCAACCGCATATACAACGCCACCAACGACACTGACGGCAACCAGGATGCCGTGGAGCTGCTGGTGGTGCAGGACCACCTCGACCTGCGCGGCATCATCGTGAAGGACTTTGATGCCAGCAACACCACCGACGCGGGCGGCAAGTACCAGTTTGCCAACACCACCTTCTGGGCCGACGTGCGCAGCGGTACCACCATCGTGCTGCGGCAGCTGGCCGGCCCCACCGGCTACGTGCAGGACGCTGACCCGAGCGACTTTACCCTGGATATGCTGCTGGGCAACACCACCTACCTCACCAAGGTAGGCACCGGCCTCTTCAACATCACGCAGTACGACATGGTGCTGCTGAAAACCGGCGTGAACACGGGCACGGCAGGCGCCATCCACGCCTTCGCCACGCGGGGCGGCAACGCGGGCGGCAGCACCCAGGCGGCCCAGTACCTGGCCGTAACCAGCGCCAAAATGACCTCGCCCGATGGTACCGACGTGGGCGGCCTCAGTGGCACCACGCCGGGAGCCAGCCACTACCCGCTCAACCCCGACCAGGCTGTAACCGACTACAACGGGGCCAAGGGTGCCTCGGTAAAAACTGCCAACCTGAACTGGGGCTACGGCTACGGCCAGCCCAACATCGACTACATCGCCTCGCTGCGCAACGCCGTGCTGCGCCCCAGCCTGACGGTAGCCAACGGCCAGAGCCTGACGGCCAGCGGCAACTACACCACCATCACGGTGCAGAGCGGCGGCACCCTCACCCTGGCCAGCGCCACCAACGCCAGCGGCGCGGTGCTGGTACGCCCAGGCGGAATCTTCATCACCGGCTGCCAGCCCCTCACCGGCACCGGTAGCTTCGAGCTGCAGGCCGGGGCCGAACTGCAAATCTGCGACCCGGCCGGGCTGAGCGCCACTGGAGCCACCGGCGCGGTGCAGCTGGCCGGCACCCGCACCTTCGCCGCCGACGCCACTTACACTTACAACGGCACGGCCGCCCAGCTTACCGGCGCGGGCCTGCCCGCTACGGTGCGCAACCTCACGCTCGGCAACGCCGCCGGGCTTACCCTCAGCCAGGCGCTGAGCATCAGGCAGGTAGCCAGCCTGCAAAGCGGCAACCTGACGACGGCCGGTCAGGCGTTTACCCTGCTCTCAACGGTAGACGGCACAGCGCTGCTCGACAATACGGGCGGCGTGGTAGTGGGGGAGGGGACTATGCAACGGGCTTTGACGGGCGGCGTGAGCGGCCCGGCCTACCGCCATTTCAGTTCGCCGGTAGCGGCGGCCAAGTTCGGGGCGCTGAATACAACGGGCTTCGCGCCTACCTTCAACGCGGCCTACAACAGCAGCGCTACGCCGGGCACCACGTCGCCTTATCCCACGGTGTTTGGCTACGACGAAAACCGCCTGGCCACGGTTACTTCCAACTACGGAGCGTTTGACAAGGGCTGGTTCTCGCCCGGCGGCGACACCGACCCTATGCTGCCCAACCGGGGCTACACCGTGAACGCGCCAGCCACGGCCGTGCCCATAGCCTTCACCGGCACCTTCAACAACGCCGCCCAAAACTCGGGCTCACTCAGCCGGGGCCCCGATGCTGAGGCGGGCTGGCAGCTGTTGGGCAACCCATACCCGAGCCCGCTCGACTGGAGCACCGTAACCACCAGCCAGCTACCGGGCATGGAAGGCGCCATGTACGTATTCCAGAGCACCGGGCAGTACGCAGGCACCTACCGCAGCTACACCAACAACGTGGGCGCCTCGCCCCTCATCGCGGCCGGTTCGGGCTATTTCGTGCGGGTAAAAACGGCCGGAACAGCCGGGGAAGTACACCTCACCAACGCTAACCGGATAACCGCCTTCGGCAGCCAGCCCACGTTCGGCCGCCTCGCCGCCGACTTCCGGCCGCAAGTGCAGCTCCAGCTAACGGGCGCGGGCGGTAGCGACAACGCCTTTGTGTACCTGGAAGCCGGGGCTACCGCTGCCCCGGATGCCCAATACGATGCCGTGAAAATGTTTAATTCTAATGGCCTTGACCTGACTTCCTTAGCAGGCAGTACGCCGCTGGCTATCAACGGCCTGCCGCCGCTAACCGGAGCCGAAGTAGTGGTGCCGCTGGCCGTGTACGTGCCACAGGTCGGCAGCTTCGAACTGACTGTGCCCGACCTGGCCAACCTGAGCAATACAACGGTGCTGCTGCGCGATGCCCTCACCGGCAACCAGGTGGTGCTAACTACCGCTACCCAGTACCCCTTCACGCTGGCAACGCTGGCAGCGGGCGTCGGCCGCTTTAGCCTGGTGCTGCGCCCGGCTGCCACCCTGGCCACTACCACGGGGCTGGATGCGGCAGCCGTGAGCCTGTATCCCAACCCGGCGCAGCAGCGCTTCACAGTGCAAGTGCCGCCGCTGGCTGGTCGGAGCGAGGTAACGGCCACGCTCTACAATGTGTTGGGGCAGCCGGTGCTGCACCGCACGCTGCCCTTGAATGCGGCAGGTGCTACTGCTACATTCGACGTGAGCGGGTTGCCGGCCGGGGTGTACGTGCTGCGGGTGGGAGAAGCCGTTAAGCGAGTGGTGCTGAAATAGCCCGCCATTCGCGGCGAAGCGATACGTGGCTGCGCCAGCAGCTTTTGGTAGGTGGCTATGTTAGTCGCCTGCTAAAGGCTGCTGGCGTTCTGGTGAGTTTGGTGCCAGGGGCAAACTGTCCATTGCTTGGCGCTGACCCGTTCTTTGGCACTAATTTGAAATTGATTTTTTGACGTTAGGCGGTGTTTGTCGCCCTCCGCGTTTACCAACGGCACCTCACCCCCTAACCCCCTCTTTTTGGGAGAGGGGGTTAGGGGGTGAGGTGCCGTTGGTAAACGCGGAGGGCGACAAACACCGCCTAACGTCCAGTAACCTCCTGCACCAGCCAGGCAAAGCTGCCAACTCGCTTGCCGGATATTTCCAATCTGGCGAAAGACGCGCTATTTTTGTTACATTCCGCTGCTACCTATGCAAGTCATGTACAAGGTGCCTACTATCTAACCCGCCCACTCTTTGTCACCCCCATCGCTCTGGAACGCTTTCCGGCAAGGAAATGAGCAGGCGTTTACGACCATTTTTGTGGAGCAGTACGATGCGCTTTATAACTATGGCATAAAGCTGGTGAACGACGAAGAGCTGGTGCGGGACAGCATCCAGGAGCTGTTTCAGAAACTTTGGGAGCGGCGGGCTTCCGTAGAGGCAGTGGAAATAATCAAGCCCTATTTGTTCAAAGTGTTGCGCAACCGCATCAGCGACAACCTCAAGATGGCCAGCCGCCGTAGCGCCCGGCAGCAGGTATACCACGAAGAAGAAGGGTTTGAAGTCGTGTACTCTCCCGAGGATTTTCTGGTAGCTGAGCAATTCAGCAGCGACCAGAATGCCCAGTTGCTAGCGGTATTGAACCAACTCCCCCGGCGGCAGCGGGAAGTTCTTTACCTCAAGTACTTCGACGAATTATCCTACGAGAAAATCTCGGAGGTAATGAACCTGACGGCGCAGTCGGTACGCAACCTGGTGTACCGGGCTATCAGCGCGTTAAAAGAGTTGCTGCTGCTACTGGTTTTGCTGCTGCATCGGGTATAAGCCCGCAAGTACTATACCCTGCTATTCTCTTGATACCCTAGACTTGTTCCGATTTAGTCGTCGTTGCTCCGGTCTGACCGCCCTAGGCGGTCTGACCGGCTGTCGTGGAGTGCCTTGTTCAAGCGGCAGCCGGTCAGACCGCCTAGGGCGGTCTGACCGGCTGTCGTGGAGTGCCTTGTTCAA
>JBPBPU010000071.1:0-29601 GCA_050954465.1 Janthinobacterium lividum | reverse complement strand
CCCTACGAATTCATTTGCGCCGAATGGCGAAAAAATCCTGCTATCTTTCACCGCGACCCCACCCGCGACCCACTGCCCCATACTCCGGGACCATACAGCTAGTATAACTACGCGGAACGAATGTCATTCCGCGCTTGCCAGATAATCCCGCTCGCAGCTATTGTTCAACGCTGCAAGTGGCATTCTCTGGCAAGCGCGGAATGACATTTTGCTTAGGCGCTTTTTGCTGCCTCCGGCCTACTCAAAAATCACCGTCTTGTTACCCTGTACAAACACCTGCTCTTCCAGCACCAGCTTGAGGGCGCGGGCCAGCACCAGCTTCTCTACGTCGTGCCCGGCCTGGGCCATCTCGCGGGCGCTCTGGGTGTGGTCGATGGGGATAACCTGCTGGGCGATAATGGGCCCCTGGTCGAGTTGCTCGTTCACGAAGTGCGCGGTGGCCCCAATAAGCTTCACGCCCCGCGCATACGCCTGCGCATACAGGCTGGCCCCCACAAACGCCGGCAAAAACGAGTGGTAAATGTTGATAATGCGGTTGGCATATGGTGCCACAAATTCGGCCGACAAAATGCACATGTACTTGGCCAGCACTACCAGGTCGGGGGCGTAGCGGGCCAGCAGCGTCAGCACTTCGGCTTCGTGGGTTTCGCGGCTGCGGCCCTCGTGCGGCAGGTAGTGGAAGGGCAGGTCGAACTTGCGCGTCAGCTCGCCCAGCACCTCGTGGTTGCTGATAACGGCCAGGATATTCGCATTCAATTCGCCAAAGGCATGGCGCACCAGCAGCTCGCTCAGGCAGTGGTGCTCTTTGGTCACGAGCAGCACAATATTCTTCTTGCGGTTGTCGGTCAGGCGCAAGTCGGCGACGGTGGGCAGCGCCGCCCGCAATTCGGCCAGTAGTGCCGTCGGCGCGAAATCCCCAGTAGTTTCGACCTCCGTGCGCATGAAAAACATATTGTGCTCCGGCGCTACGAACTCACTGTTGCGCACGATATTGAGTTCGTGCCGGTAAAGGGCTTCGGTAATTTTATACACCAGCCCCCGCTCGTCGGGGCACTGCACAATGGAGGAGATGAGTCATTTTTGAGTAAGGTTTTTTCTAGGGCAAAAAGGGCATTTTAACAGCGCTGGGGTAAGAGGGTAAGCATTGATGAGTTGTTAGTGGGAGGTTCAGTTCGCCACCTAACAACTCCTCAACGCTTACCCTCCTACCCCAGCGCTGTTAAGTTCTAGCGGCACGGTTCTGCAACCCCACCCCCTTGCCCTTAAAATCCCTCTTACCCCTGCATCTGGTACTTGCGCTTGATGAAATCCAGCATTTCGCGCACGTGTTCGTCGGTTTGGTTGGCCTCGATTTTCCATAGCGCTTCAATGAGCAGCAGTAGCAGGCGCGTTTCCTTGTCGGGCTCGGTGTAGCCGAGCTGCTGGAAGGCGTTGATAAGCAAGCCGGGCACCGGGCGCATGAAACGCTCGTGCTGCTGCTGGGCCGTGGGGTGGTCGGCGAGGCGGTACTGCAGCTTCCAGAAGGCGGGCTCTTCCAGCACCAGTTTATAGGGCAGCTCAATCACGCTATGGATAAACGTGAGCGGGTCGGGCTCGGTGAGGCCGCCCCGATTGTGCTCGATAATGCGCTGGTAGCCGCTTCGGATAACAAAATCCAAGAGCTGGTCTTTAGAGCCGAAATGCTTGAAAATCAAAGCTTCCGACACGCCAGCTGCTTTGGCAATCTGCTGAGTGGAGGTGTTATCAAACCCTTTATCCCCAAACAGTTGCAGGGCCACGTCGGCAATATGTTGGCGGCGGGTAATCATGGGAGCGGACGTAGTAGAGAAAGGCAAATACGGGAACCCGGCAGGCAGCGGGTAGCGAGGCAAAGCGAACGCAATTTCGGACATAAGAACGGCACTACCACATAAAAGCTAGTGTAGCAACCCCAACGTTGTTGATAACCAACGTGGTATATGGGCAATAAAAAAACCGGCCGGCTTGGTAGAACCAAGTCGGCCGGTTGGAAAAGAGTCAGATTCTGCCGGGCCTAAGCGGGACAGAAGGTGTAACTACCTGCCGGGGTGGGAACAACGGCCGGGGTAATCAGGAGTAAAAAGTGTGAAACCAGACGGGGTGGGACAACGGCTGGCAGCAAGAGAGTGGTAGTATCAGCTAGCGGGGTGGGAGACGCTAGCTGAATAACTGAACAAACTTACGACAGAAATAGAAATTAAGGTAAGTGTTAGCTCACCATTTTGCGGTAAGTATTCACTTACTACAGAATATTCTACACAAACACCTGATTTTTAATGATTTAAAATTCGTGCAAAATTTTGTCATTCATACTCCATTTGCTGAATCGGTGGCAGAAATAAGGGCGGGGCTTAGCTCCGCCCGGTATTGAACAGATTTGTTGAATTGGCGCGAGCAGCCGGGCGGGGACAAGCCCCGCCCCACTCTACCCTACTTTTTTTTTGACAGCCTTTTCCAAGCTGTTTTAAATGGGTGTTATAGGGTGCGGACCTTGTCCCCGCCCGTCGTTCAAAGGCTGGTTCTCGCCTCGTTCAACGACGGGCGGGGATAGCCCCGCACCCTACACCCTCTCAGAAAATTTTTAGTAGGGTAGGGTAGTCCCGCCCCTACCGGCACCGACGCTTCAATGCAGCGAACACCTAGCTTCCCCCAAACAATATGTCTCCACCGGGCGTCTAAGAGAGCATTACTTTTCCTGAACTATTAGTACCATGACTAAAAACTGGTTTATCACTGGCGTCAGCACCGGCTTCGGCGCGGCCCTAGCTGAGTTGGCCCTGGCCAAAGGCGACAAAGTAGCCGCTACCTTCCGCCAGCAGGCCCAGGCCGACGAATTCACCCAACAAGCCGGCCCCAACGGCCAGGGCTTCGTGGCCGACGTAGCCGATGAGGCCGCCGTGCAGCGCGCTGTAGCCGACGCCATCGCCGCCCTAGGTTATCTCGATGTGGTAGTAAACAATGCGGGCTACGGCTCGATGGGCCCCATCGAGGAAATCTCCGATGCCGAGGTGCAGCGGCAGTTCGACATCAACGTGTTCGGGCCACTGCGGGTGTTGCGGGCGGTGCTGCCTCACTTGCGTGAGCGCCGCAGCGGCCACATCCTCAACATCACCAGCATCGGCGGGCTGCGGGCGTTTCCGGGCGTGGGCATCTACAACGGCTCCAAGTTTGCCCTCGAAGGCATCGGCGAGAGCCTGGCCGCACAAGTAGCACCGCTGGGTATTCACGTCACCAACGTAGAGCCCAGCGGCTTCCGCACCGACTGGGCGGGCCGCTCGGCCACGTTTACCGAGCCCGCCATTGCCGACTATCGCCCCACCGCCGGTAAAAACATGGCCGACATTCAGGGCTACAGCGGCCAGCAACCCGGCGACCCCGTACGCGCCGCCCAAGCCATGTACGACCTCGTGCGGATGGACGCGCCACCCCTGCACCTGCCCCTGGGCAAAGCCGCCGTAAAAGGGGCCCTGGATAAGTTCGCCACTATCACCAAGGAGGTAGAGCAGTACGCCCACATCGGCAACGGTGCCGATTTTCCGCAGTAATACCAACCGAAGGTCAGCGTAGCTAAGCCCCAGCTTGGTGAGTCGTTGCACAATGACCAAATGATTCACCAAGCAGTAACACCAACCGAAGGTCAGCGTAGCTAAGCCCCAGCCTGGTGAGTCGTTGCATGAGGGGTGCCTGCCTTGTTCAACGACTCACCAAGTTGGAGCTTAGCTACGCTGACCTTCGGTTGGTATTACTTTGCGTTATGCCTCACCCTGCCCCTAACGACTACGAAGCCCAAAGCTGGCAGCACCTGCAAGACCTGCTGTTTCAGGATACCTGGGATGCCCGCATCGGGCGCTTTCGCTCGCCGTTTGTGTACCGGGGCATGCGCAGCTTCGGCTACAAGCTCAGCACCAGCCTGCAGCGGCTGGGCGGCGAGTACCACGCCTTGGAACACCACCTGCTGCGCAACTTTCGCAAGTACGCCCGCGACACTACCACGCCGCCCAGCGCCACCGTCTGGGACTGGCTGGCCCTGGCCCAGCACCACGGCCTGCCCACCCGCCTGCTCGACTGGACGTACTCGCCCTACGTGGCCCTGCACTTCGCCACCGACGACCTACACGCCTACCATCAGGACGGCATTATCTGGGCCCTGAACTACGTGAAAGCCGCCGAGCACCTGCCGCCCACCCTGCAAGGGCTACTGGCCGGTGAAGGCTCCAACGTGTTTACCTCCGAGCTGCTGGCTCCAACAGTACCCAGTCTGCAGGTGCTCGAAGAGCTGCAAGCCGAGCCGTTCGTACTCTTCCTAGAGCCGCCCTCACTCGATGCACGCATCGTGCATCAGTACGCGCTGTTCTCCTGCATGAGCACCCCGCAGGCCATGCTGCACAAGTGGCTGGAAGAGCGCCCCGAGCTATTTTTCCGCATCCGCATTCCGGCCGCACTGAAGTGGGAAATCCGCGACAAGCTCGACCAGGCCAATATCACCGAGCGCGTTCTCATGCCGGGGCTAGGTGGGCTCAGCCGTTGGCTGCACCGGCATTATTCCTCGGCACGGGGCCACTCGGCGAGCGGTGAAGGCGCAGAATTGCCAGGGTAGTTTTGTACTAACGTAACCATTTTTGTACTGCTCATTGAACTCCTTGTGCCGCACAAGAATTTTTTGGGCTAATTCCTGGCGTTTCAGATAAGCTTGCGCAACTCAAGGATTTTTGTTTTGTTATTTATAACATTGATAAATAGTACTTTATAGAATACTCAGCAATGCGGTAAAAACGCTACGACGCACCCAGTCTCTTCTTGGTAAGCTTGGTTGGCACATGCTCCATCGGCTTATCCGGCCACGGGTGCTTGGGGTAGCGGCCTTTCAATTCCTTTCGAACCTCAAAGTACCCACGCTCCCAGAAGCTTCGCAAGTCGCGCGTCACTTGCGCGGGCCGGCCCCCCGGCGAGAGCAAGTGCAGCAGCAGCGGCACCCGGCCAGCGGCCACAGTGGGTGTTTCGGTGAGGCCAAACAGCTCCTGTAGCTTCACAGCCAGCACGGGGGCGGCGGCATCGGAGTAGTCGAGGGTGATGTGCGAGCCGCTGGGCACTTCGAGGGCAGCGGGGGCGAGGCGGTCCAGTTCCTGGCGCTGGGGCCAGCCGTCGGGCAGCCGTGCCAGCAACGCCTCCGTGAGGTCGAGGCGCTGCACTTGGTCCAGGCTGCGCAGGTCGGCCAGGTGCGGGCCGAGCCAGGCGGGCAGGTCGGCCAGCAGCGCCTCATCGGTGAAGGAAGGCCACGTTGCAGAACTTAGAGTTGAGAGCTTAGAGCTTAGATTCTCTCGCAAGCCCTCGCTATCGGATTCTGAGTTCTGATTCTTACGCTCTAAGTTCTTTCCCCTAAGCTCTAGCTGATGCAGAAACTCCAGCCGCTGGCGCAGCTGCTGGGTGGCGGGCGTCCAACTCAGCTTGCCCAAGCCCGCTTCCTGCAAGTAACTGAGCAGGGCCTGGGCTACCAGCTCCGCATTGGGCTGGCCGATGGGTTTTTCATCCAGTAGCAGCGCGCCCAAGCGGCGCAGGCGGCGGCCGGTTACGCGCCCGGTGGCAGGGTCAAAGCAAACTTCTTCGGTAGTGATTATCTGCTCGGCGAAAGCGGTTTCCAGCTCGTTGCGGTCGAGGGAGGCGGCCAGGGTGGCGCGGGGCGAGGCGGCGGTGCCCGCCAGGTAGGCCACAGCAAAAAACGTGGCCTGCGGGTCTACGTCCTCGGTTTTAAGGCTCACGCGCTGGCCCGTGATAAGGCGCACCCGGTCGTCGGCCTCGCGCTGGGCCAAGCGGTCAGGGTAAGCCAGGGCGGTGAGCAAGCCAATGGGCGAATGCGTGAATGCGTGAATGAACGAATCGTTTTTTTTCAAGCCCAGGCGGTTTTGCAGGTGGCGGGCTACGTCGCGCACGCGTTGCAGGGTGGCGTGGTGCAGTGCCAGGCCAGGCAGCGGCGGGCGGCCCGTGGCGAAGGCTTCGAGGCGCAGGCGCAAGTCGGGCGGCAGGGGGCGTGGGTCGTTGGGCGTGGCCCAGCGTAGCAGGTCGCGCTCGGCCAGCAAAGCCGCCAGAGCGGCGGCAGCGGGGCCGTGGCCCAGCTCGGTGCCGCGCACTACCAGGTGCCCCAGGCGCGGCGCCAGCCCCAGCCGGGCCAGCGCCCGGCCGTGCGCCGTTGGTTTCAGGGCAAGAGGGTAAGTGGCTAAGGATTGAGGAGTTGGTAGCTGGGTAACTGGCGCATTCGGATTGGGGCTGTTGGGTGACAATTCGCCAACTATTCCCTTCTGCCCTCCTGTCTCCTCACCCTCTTGCCCTAAAACCTGCGGCCCTGTAACCGCCCCCAGCCGGCCCAGTAGCTCTCGCGCCTGAGCTACGGCGGCGGCAGGCGGGGCATCGAGCCAGCGCAGGCTGCTAGGGTCACCAGCCCCCCACAGGGCCAGCTCCAGTACTAGGCCGCTGAGGTCGGCGGTGTGGATTTCGGGGGGGCGGTGGGCGGGCAGTTGGGGGTGCTCGGCCTCGGTCCAGAGGCGGTAGCAGGTGCCGGGGGCCAAGCGGCCGGCGCGGCCCCGGCGCTGGTCGGCGGCGGCGCGGGCCACGGGCACGGTTTCGAGGGTGGTGAAGCCGGTGCGCGGTACAAAGCGCGGCACCCGCGCAAAACCACCGTCTATAACTACCCGCACGCCCTCGATGGTAAGGCTGGTTTCGGCGATGCTGGTGGCCAGGATAACCTTGCGCCGGCCGGCGGGAGCGCTTTGCAGGGCAGCATCCTGGGCTTCGAGGGGCAGCTCGCCGTGCAGCAGGTGCAGGTCGGTGCTGGCGGGCAGGCTGCCACTCAGCTTGCGGTCGATGCGCTGCAAGTCGGCCACGCCGGGCAGAAACACCAGTACGTCGCCGATGTGCTTTTGCAGGGCCTCGCGCACCTGGCCGGGCACCAGCTCGGCCAGCCGCTCGCCGGGCTTGTTGGGCAGGGCGGCGGCCCGGCGCGGGTCGAGGTAATAGGTTTCAACCGGAAACAAAAAGCCCGCCGACGACACCACCGGCGCGGGCAGCCACTGCCCCAGCCGCTGCGCCTCCAGCGTGGCCGACATCAACAGAATGCGCAAATCGGGCCGCAGCACGGCCTGCGCATCCAGTGCCAGCGCCAGGCCCAGGTCGGCATTCAGGCTGCGCTCGTGAAACTCATCAAACACCACGCAGGCCACGTCTTCCAGCGCCGGGTCGTCCTGAATCATGCGGGTGAGGATGCCTTCGGTAATGACTTCGATGCGCGTGTCGGCCGACACCCGGCTGTCGAGGCGCACGCGGTAGCCCACGGTGCGGCCCACGGGCTCACCCAGCAGCTGGGCCAGGCGGGCGGCGGCGGCACGGGCGGCCAACTGGCGCGGTTCCAGCACCAGAATTTTTTGGGCGGGCTCGCGCCACGCGGCCCCGAGCAGCGCCAGCGGCACCACGGTGGTTTTGCCCGCGCCGGGCGGCGCTTCCAGCACAGCGCGGGAGCTAGTGGCCAGGGCTGCCAGCAGCTCGGGCAGCGCCGCTACTACGGGCAGGTCGGGGTAGGTCAAGGGTTTCAGAGGATTGGGCATTGTCATTGCGAGCGTAACGAAGTGGAGCGCGGCAATCGCATCGGAACGACATCCGAACGGCTCGTTCTGATGCGATTGCCGCGCTCCACTTCGTTACGCTCGCAATGACAAAAGGCCCCTTTCAACACTCGAAATTACACCCGCTGCAAGGGCCACAAATCCACGTGCAGCGGGCCGCCGGCGTGCAGCAGTGGGGCCTCGGTGGGCGTGGGCAGGCCGTGGCTGGCCAGCAGGTCGGAGCTGTAGTCGAGCAGTTGGGCGTGGCGCAGGGGCCAGGGCTCGTGCGCAATGCGGCCCCGGTAAAGCTTGTCGCCGCGCCCTGGCCCCTGCCCACCGGCCGCGTACAGCGCATAGCGCTCGGTGAGAAAATGCACCAGCGAGCCCGGCTCGGCGGGGGGCAGCAGTTCGCCTATTTCCCAGGTGGCGCGGAAGTGGGCGGCGGATGCGCCGTTGTGGGTGCGGTGGCCGGTGTAGCGAATGCGGCCGGGAGCGGGCCGCTCCAGCTGCATACGGGCCCGGAAGTAAGGTAAGTAAAAAAATGTGCGGGCGGCCCACACGGCCAGCGCATTGGTGGCATCGAGCGAAAAAAACCAGACGCCGGGCACACCATCTAGGTGGACGTAGGTGCGCACGTTCAGCTCCAAAAACTCGCGGGTGCCAGGCAGCGGGGGCGTCACGCGGCTGCGCACGTCCCACATGCGGAAGGGCACCACGGCCAGCCACGCCTGCCCGGCGTAGGTATCGACTTGCAGGCGCGCGGGCAGGTGCGGCTGAATAACTTCGGGCGGCACCGGCCAGTGCATAAAAAGCAGGTCGCCCCAGTCCTGGTGCATGAGAGGGCGGCCGGGCGGGCGAGTAGACATAAGCAGGGGAAGTAGCGCGAACTTTGCGGTCCGCATTTTGAACAACTCAAACGCGGACTACAAAGTCCGCGCTACAGCTGAGCAGCGTCAGCTATTCACGTAGCGAAACAGGTCGTCGGGGCCTACTTTTTCGTGGCTTTGCCAGCCGCGCAAACCCAGGCGCGGGGCAGCAATACCGCGCTCCAGGCGCTTGGGGCTGCGAAATACCCGAATTTCATCCCACGTATTGCTGGTGAGCAGCGCCGTGAGCACCGTGGGGCCACCCTCTACCAGTACCGACTGCACGCCCCGGGCATACAGGTCTTCGAGCACGGCGGGCAGCAGGTCGGGCGAGGGCGGGGCACCGGCGGGGGCAAACGCCAGGGTGACGTAGGTGAGGTTGGGCTGGCTGGGGCGCTCGCGGTGGGTGTAGATAATGGTGGGCTGCGAGCCGTCGAGCACATGGTGGGTGGGCGGCAGGGCCAGGTTTTTGTCGATAACGAGGCGGGTGGGCTGGGGGCCGGGCCACTCGCGGGCGCTCAAGTGGGGGTTGTCGTGCAGGGCCGTGCGGGTGCCCACCAATATGGCCGCCTCCTCGGTGCGCCACTGGTGGGTGAGCAGCTGCGCCTGCGGCCCGCTTATTTGCACGGCCTGAAAGTGCGGCCCCGCCAGGAAGCCATCGGCCGACTCGGCCCACTTCAGCACCAGGTAAGGACGCTTTTTTTCCTGAAACGTGAAGAAGCGGCGGTTGAGCCAGCGGCCTTCGGCAGCCAGCAGGCCCGTGCTCACTTGCACGCCGCCGGCTTGCAGCCGGGCCAGGCCCTGGCCGGCCACCAGGGGGTTGGGGTCGTCGTTGCAGACTAGTACTTCGGGCACGCCGTGGGTTAGGAGCAGGTCGGCGCAGGGGGGCGTTTTGCCGTGGTGGGCGCAGGGCTCCAGGGTTACGAATACACGGCTGCGGCGCAGCAGGGCGGGGTCGGCCACGCGGGCCAGGGCGTTTACTTCGGCGTGGGGGCCGCCGTAGAGCTGGTGGTAGCCTTCGCCGACGATGGTATGGTCGGGGCCAACTACCACGCAGCCCACGAGCGGGTTGGGGCGGGTATGGCCCAGGCCGAGCGCCGCCAGGTCGAGGGCGCGGCGCATAAAGAATTCGTCGTCGGGGGGGGCAGTCATAGCTGGTAGGCGTGGGCAGAGGTTGTAGCTGTAAAGCTATTGGTCAAACCCATTCCTTCCTATCGCCAGGCCCTATCGCCGCGGGCCCGGCCATCTTTGCAACTGACGTTACATCTTAGTGTCGCCCTCCGCGTTCACCTCACGAGACCCCTATGGGGCATAGCCCCCTCTCCCGTGGAGAGGGGGGACTAGTTTCTAGTACTAGATTCTAAAACTAGAGCTAGTTCTCCCTCTCCACGGGAGAGGGGGCTATGCCCCATAGGGGTCTCGTGAGGTGAGCGCAGAGGGCGATAAGAATAGCCTGTTATGACCACCCAGCACCTCACCACCGACCTCGCCGCCGTTCTCCTCGCCCTTTACCCGGCCCCCGAAGCCCAGGCAATAGCGGCTCTGGTGACGGAAACGCTGCTCGGCCTCAGCCCCTTGCAGCGCCGGATGCAGGCCGCCGCGCCCGTGCCGGCCGGGGTGCTGGCCCGGCTGCCCGCCCTGCAAGCCCGCCTGCTGGCGCACGAGCCGGTGCAGTACGTATTGGGCACGGCGCACTTCGCCGACATGGAGCTGGCCGTGACACCCGACACTCTCATTCCGCGTCCCGAAACCGAGGAGCTGGTGCAGCTTATTGAGCGCGAATACGCTGGGCGGGCGGGCTTGCGGCTGTTGGACGTGGGCACCGGCAGCGGCTGCCTGGCGCTGGCACTGGCGCGGGCACTACGGCCGGCCCTGGCGGTGGCCGTGGATATTTCGGCTGGGGCGCTGGCCGTGGCCCGGCGCAATGCGGCGGTTTACGCGCCTGAGGTGCAGTTTCAGCAGCTTGATATTTTGCAGCAAATGCCCGCCGTGGCAACTGGTTCGCTGGACTTGCTGGTGAGCAACCCGCCCTACGTGCGCGAAAGCGAGCGGGCCCTGATGCGCGAAAACGTGCTGGCCTGGGAGCCCGCCACGGCCTTATTTGTGCCCGATGATGACCCGCTGCTATTCTACCGCCGCCTGGGCGAGGTAGGCCGGCAGCTCCTGCGGCCGGGGGGTGGGCTATATCTTGAAATCAACGAAGCCTTTTCGGCCGAGACGCAGGAGCTGCTGCGGGCCCAGGGCTACGCCGCCGTGCGTGGCGTAGCCGATATGTTTGGCCGGCCCCGAATGGTGGTAGCCACCACTCCCGCCTGAGGCAGGCCGTCTGCTAGTCGTTGAACAACCCGCACAGCTACTATTCGATGCTTACTATCTGCTCTTACGCAGGCGCTTGGGGCCGTAACCCGGTCTGACCGCCGTAGGCGGTCTGAACGGCTACCGATTAAGGCCGGCCAAGCAGTATAGCGCCCTGGTAACAGCCGGTCAGACCGCCTACGGCAGTCAGACCGGGTTACGGCCCCAAGCGCCTGCGTAAGAGCAGGTACTACCTCAAGTGGCGCGGCACCACCTTCGCCGCTACGCGGCGATGCGCGAAGCGAAAGTTTCGCGCTACTCCCCAAATTACCAGCTTCTCTAGCGCAGCCAGATGGCGTAGCCGTAAGCAGGCAGGGCTAGGGGTTGCGCTGGCTGCGCGGGCTGCTGCGAGAAGGCATCGACCCAACCAGCGCCGCCGGCCCAGGCTGCCGGTGGGGTTAGGGTGATGGCGTAGCTGCGCACGTTCACCAGGATGGCAACTTCTTGGCCATTAAGGCGGTGGCGCACTACTACGGCATTGGGGCTTTGGGCAAACCACTCGGCTGGGCCAGCCCGCCAGGCGGGCTGCGCCTGGTAGAGGCGCAGTAGCCGCCGGTAAAAAGTGCCGGCGGTGGGGTCGAGGCCCCACCGGATGGGCGTGCGAACGGGGTTGGTGAGTTGGGCAGGGTCGCCGGCTTCCTGGCCGTTGTAGAGCAGGGGCGTGGCGCCGAAGGCCAGGGTGGCCACGTAGGCGGCGCGGGCGGCGGCCTCGCTACCCAGTTGGGCGGCGGGCGTACCGGCTTGCACCTCGTCGTGGTTGGTGGTGAAGCGCAGCCGGTAAGCACCAGCGGGCACCTGTTGCATCTCCTGCGCGTGCGCAACGGGCAGGCCGGCTACCGACGCATTCCGAATAAACACGGATTGCATAGCCGTGTAAAAATCCCAGCCAAACGTGAGCGCGAAGCCCGCGCCGTAATGACTGGTATTGCTGCCCTCGGCCAGTAGCAGCAAGTTGGGGTTGGCCTGGTGCAAGGTGCTGATGGCCTGCTGCCAAAAGTCAGCGGGCACGAGGTCGGCCGCGTCGCAGCGGAAGCCATCTACGGCGTGCTGCGTTACCCAGGTACTCATGCTGCTCGTCATTTCCTGGCGCAGGGCCGGCTGGTTGTAGTTGAGGTCGGCTACGTCGGTCCAGGCAGGCTGCGGGTGCACTATCTGGCCGTTGGCGTCGTGGTTGTACCAGTCGGGGTGCGCCAGAATCCAGGGGTGGTAGTAGGAGGTGTGGTTGGCCACCCAGTCCAGCAGCACGTGCAGCCCGCGTTTATGGGCCGCCACCACCAGGCGGTCGAAGGCGGCGAGGTCGCCAAAATCGGGGTTCACGGCCGTGTAGCTGTCCACGGCATAGGGCGAGCCATGCGTGGGGTGTATCGGCATCAGCCACAGCGTATTAACTCTCGTATCCTTGAGCGAGTCGAGCCGGGTCAGCATGCCATCGAAGGCACCGGGCACACTAAAATCGGCCACGAATACCTCATAAAGCACTACATTCTGGGCGGCCAGGGCGGGTAAAGAGCTGACGTTGCTGGCGGCCGGCACCGGGATGGGCGCTGGGGTTAGGGCATCATCTTCGGTAGCCCCGCAGCTGGTCAGGCCCGTCAGCAGCAAGCTCACCAGCCCCGCAGCTAACGTCCTACTAAATACGCGCATACGTCCCGAAGGTAGTGCCTGCTCCTAAAGTTCCGGCTCTGCTGCTTGCGCAAGAGGCCGGGTTTGGCAAAACAAAACGTGTACCTACAGCTTTCTTACACGCTTCCAGACCGGAGCCTTTCTAGTCAATTTTATTTCCCGCAATTATGGCCGAGCAACCCCTGTTAACCCCGTTTCATTCTGGTAAGCTAAACCTGCGCAACCGCGTGGTACTGGCTCCCATGACCCGCAGCCGCGCCGACAACCCCGGCAACGTGCCTACCGACCTGTTGCGCGAGTACTACCGCCAGCGGGCCTCGGCGGGCCTGCTCATCAGCGAAGGCGTGTATGTGAACCGCCAGTCCGTGGGCTACATCAACGTGCCCGGCCTCTATACCCCCGAGCAGGTAGCAGGCTGGCAACACGTTACCAGTGGCGTGCATGAGCTGGGTGGCAAAATCTTCGCGCAGCTCTGGCATGTCGGCCGCATCTCGCACCCCGATTTGCTGCGCGGCGAGCTGCCGCTGGCCCCGTCGGCCATCAACCCGCATGAAAAAGCCTATACCCCTGGCGGCTTCAAAGACACCGTGGCACCCCAGACCATGACCACGGCCCAGATTAAGCAAACCGTAGCCGACTTCGCCCAGGCGGCCCAAAATGCGCTGGCGGCCGGCTTCGACGGCATGGAAATCCACGCGGCCAATGGCTACCTGTTTCACCAGTTTTTCAACGGCACCAGCAATACCCGCACCGACGAGTACGGCGGCTCGAACGAAAATCGCGCCCGCCTACTTTTCGAAGTGCTCGACGCCATCAAGGCAGCCGGCGTAGACTTGGGCAAAGTAGGCGTGCGCCTCAACCCCTCGCTCCACGGCCCCTTCGGCATGACGCTCGACCAGGATACCATTCCCACGTTCGACTACATCGTGCGGCGCCTTAACGACTACAACCTGGCGTATCTGCACCTCTGCGAGCCGTTTACCGACGTCAGCCAGATACCCTTTGCCGAGCCGCACATTGCCAAGCATTACCGCCCGCTCTACCAAGGCGCCCTCATCATCAACGCCGGCATGACACAGGAAAAAGGCAATACTGTAGTGGCCGACGGCGACGCCGACCTGGTTTCGTTCGGCACACTCTACATCGCCAACCCCGACCTGGTAGAGCGCTTCGCCGAGCACGCGCCGCTGGCCGAAGGCGACAAGAGCACGTACTACGTGCCGGGTGCCCATGGCTACACGGACTACCCAACGCGGTAAGTTGTTTTAGCGGCAGGGAATATCTACGCCCTGCCTGACGTTAGGTCGGCAGCCGGGCGCATCTGCGCCGGGCTGCCGACCTTTGTGTTTCTTATGCGACCCCTGTTTTTTTGTGTGCTGGTGCTCGCCCTGCTCGGGGCCTGCTCAAAGCTGAGCGCTCCGCTCAAGCTCTATTTTATTGGCTCCAACCGGTTTGTGTCGGGTAGCCGCAACGCGAACAGCGGCGATACGCTGGCCGTGCGCCTCTATGCCGACGACTCGCTGGCCAGCCCTTCCGGCATTAAGCACCTGCAGGTTACCATCGACTACTCGCCCCGCACGGAGCCTTTTCTGTATCCCACGCCGCTCACGTCGTTTCAGCTCGCGCAGGTGCGGCCCAGCACGGTGCATCTGGTGTATTTCGACTCGGCCTACGCTGCAATGCCGCGGCAGCTACTGTACACCACTGTGTTTGGCGTGCGCACTACTACCGGCAACGAAGTCTGGAATTTTACCGTCACCGACCAGGCGGGCAATAGCAGCAACCGCGCCTTCACCCTCCGCCAGCGCCGCTCTGACTCTACGGCGGTGTACAACGACTACACCCTGCGTCTCAACTTGCTAGCTGGCACCGGCGTGCGGCGCTTTATCGACCTTAAGTCGGGGCTGGCTTTCCCTGGTTTCACGGCTCTGAACCCTACTAATGCCGATATCCTGCAGCCCACGCTCGATGCCGTGCTGCGGGCCGATGGCAGCCTGGTTTCGCCCGATTATTTCAACAACCAGCCGGCCTTACTCAGCACCACCCGCTGGAAAACGGCCAACCGGAGCAGCACCCGCTTTGCCCTTACTACGCTCAACGACGTGTCGTTTCTGCTCCAAACCGATACCCTGGCGTTCCACACGCTCTTCAACGCCACTACTCCTACCAATATCATCAGCGGCCTGACCACCAAGCAGGTCTATGCTTTTCGGGTTAAAAAACCTGCCTCTACCGTTTCACAATACGGGCTGCTGCTGGTAGCTAACACTACATCGGGCCTGCAACTGCAGGTGCGGGTGGCGAAACAGCCATTGTAAGCCTCTCAGCAAAAACGAAAAAGCCCTGACTACCAGTTGGTAGTCAGGGCTTTTTGTAGTTTGGCACTTTCTTAGAACAGGAAGCCAGCGGTAATGGTGGCGGTGGTACGGTGGGCGTCGATGTCGATAGCCGGGGAGGCAGTGGTAGCAGTTGCCAGCGTGTAGGGCTTGTATTGGTCGGTGAACTTATTGGTCTCCAGGTTATCATCGAGAATGCCAAAAAGCGTACCGAAGACCCGGCCACTGTACACGGCGGCGGCATCTATGAAGAACGTTTTACCCCGGTAGCCCAGGCCGCCCGTCACGTAGTCGGTGCGCCGGTTGGCGGTGCCTTGCGAGTACGGGTTGCCATAAACAGCGGCCCCGGCCCGCAGCCGAAACGCATCGAGGCGCACCTCCAGACCAGTCCGTACATTAATCGTGTTTTTGTAGAACGACTTAGCTAGGCCGTTGGCCTTGGCCAGGGTGCCATCGTCGTTGTTCAGCCCGAAGCGGGCCTGCGAGTAGCCCACGTACTCGACATCGGCCGTGAAAAAACCATATTTGCTTACCAGCGCTGCTATGCCTCCATTGGCGCGAAACGGCGTTACAATGCTGTAGTCAAGCAGGCCGGGCTGGGTTGTGAGGACGTTGTCGGCCCCCGAAGGCACGTAGCCGGGATTCACCACGAGCGTCGTGCTGTACTCGTCGTGCAGGCTGATATAGGTTGGGGTTTGAATGGAGGCACCGAGGCGCAATGCGTCAGCAGCCCGAAAAATCAGCCCCACGCGGGCATTGATACCGGTGCCGGTGGTTTTGAGGTAGTCATCGTAGTGGAAATCTTCTTCTCCCTCTGTGGTTTCCCCAAAAGTGCTGGTGCGGGTGCGGTTCAATGACACAATCCCGACGGCACCCCCGAGGTAGAGCCGGTCGCGGTAATTGCCGCCATAACCCAGGTCGAACTGCGAGAGCGAGCCTTTGGTTTTCAACACCTCATTTTGCTGCACCGGCACCAGGTTATTGTTGGCGTCGGTGCGGGCCACGCGATTAATCTGGGCGTAGGGGTTGGTAGTGGTGACAGGGTTTATCCCGGTCAGGTACGCGCCGTAGGCCAAGCCGTCGAGGTCAACATAGTTGCCCGTCGATTCCTGTTTGCGGATGCCACTTAATGCGCTTTGGTAGCCAGTCGACGCCGGGCTGCTGTAGCCGCCGGGCTCACGCAGAAACTGAAAAAACGAATGGCCGTCGTCGGTCTGGTTCTGGTAGCGGAATGCTTGGTTGAAATCGGCCTGCCGCGTGAAGCCCAGCGAGAACGCCCCACCGCGCCAGTCGCTACTTTGGTCGTTGTCGGCGCGGCGGCTGGCAAACACCAAACCTACGCTGGCAATGTGAAAGCTATTGGCCGACTGGTCGAGCGGGCTGCTCCCGGTTGAGGCCCCGTTAAGTTGAACTCTGGATGTAGAGTTGCCAATGCCAATACCCGGCGAGAAGGTGAATTCCGACTTAGTGAACAAACCCAGCCCGGCCGGATTGATGCTGAGGCTGCTGAAGTCGCCCCCCAGTGCCGTAGCCGCCCCCCCGACGCCAAGGCTGCGGGCCGTGCCGCTGGGGCCGGTGCGGGAGAAAAGCAGGGCGTCGTCCACGTAGGTTCCCTGTGCCTGGGCGTACTGGCTAAGGCCCAAAAATCCGCTCAGCAAGGTTGCTAAGCTAATAGTTACGCGTTTCATAGGAGAAAAATTTGGGCAAAAAAGAGCCGGTCCGAGGGACCGGCTCGGGTTGAAACAAGCTATGGTATACTACTAGGTAACCTAAGCGGCCTAGCGGCCACCCCGGCGGCCGCCACCGCCGCTGTTACCACCACCAAAGCTGCCACCACCGCCCCCGGAGGAGCGACCACCCTCAAACGAGCGGCTAGGCTGGCTGTAGCTCGGCTGGCTAAAGCTGCGAGTAGGCTGCTCCATATTGCGGGGCTGCGAGTACGAGCGCTCTTGGCGGTTGTAGCCTCCGTTTTGTTGCTGGGGCTGGTTGTAGCTGCGGGTTGGCTGCTCCATAGCACGGGCCGGCTGGTCCATCGTACGGGGTTGCGACATGTTAGCATTAGCGTTAGCGCCATTGCCGAAGAAGCCTCCAAAGAAGCCCCGACGGCCACCACCATTGGGGTTAGCGGCTGCGGCTGCGGCATCACGGCCTGCGCCCTCGCGGCCCATCGCAGCATTGCTGTTCATAGCCGAATTATTGGGGGCTGAGTAGGCTGGGCGGCCTACTGAGGGAGCGGCCATCATTGGCTGCGAGCCGGCAATGCCGGTGGACTGGGCCGGCATGCCGCCGTACACCTCGCCCCGGCGGCCACCACCTGCCGGAGCTGCCAAGCCATTGCCAGCAGGCGACATAGTGCCTATTTCGCGGTGCCCTGAACTGCCAACCGTAGTGCCAGTACCAGCACCTATGCCTGGGCTACCCGCTGCCACAAACCCGTTGCCTGCATTGAGCACCGAGCCACCCCGGCCGCCGCGTGGGCCTACCAAGATAGTACCACCGCGCCCATCTGAGCGGCCGCCGTTAGCGTAAATAACCGAGCGGTTGTAGTAGCCGGAGCCACCATAGTACCCACGGCCGTAACCGTAGTAGGGTGAGTAGCCGTAGCCACCATACGGAGAGCCGTAGCCGCCAAATCCACCGTAGCCCGACCCAAACCCAAAGGAAATGCTAAAGCGCGAGCCGTAGCCATAATAGGGCGAGTAGAACGGCGAATAAAAGGGGTCGTAGAAGCTGGAATAAGCGTAGGGGCTGTAGAAAGCCGGGTAGCCGTAGCCACCAAACCCACCGTAGCCGTAGCTCAGGGCGCTGCCGTAAGCGTAGGGCGAGGCATACACTGACGAGTAATTGTAGCTGGGCGAGTAGTTGTAGGAGCTAACTCCCGGCCCGGTATACGTCTGACCAAACCTGCTGGGGCTGTAGGTATTGCCGTAGTTGTTGTTGTAGTAGTCGGTGCCCGAGGCCGCCGTGCTGCCGCCCTGATAGTCGGGGTTGGCATTCTCGGTGCTGGGGGCCGGCGTGGGGGTGTTGTAGGTTTCGTTGCCGCCGTTGGCGTAGCTACCGTTGCTGGTGTAGCCGCCGCTGGTAGTAGCAGGGCTAGCCTGGGCAGTAGTGTGGTCCTGCGAGGAGTAATAAACGCCATCGTTCTCCGTGGAGGAGGTAAGCGCTCCGGAGGTGGCACACCCGCCCAAAGCGAGCAGCGCCAAAGCCGGCAAGGAGGCTGGGAGCAGGTTTTTCATGGCTGATAAAATGAATGAGCAGCAGGCTGCTGCGTGAAAAAGTAAAGTAACCGGGTGGGTAGTGGAGGTTGAATGAAGCACCCGACTGGCGCTAAACAGAACAAGATAAGATGCAAAAATCAAGCAAACTTCCGGCTCCCGCTCCCGTGCTCTACCTATAACGTAATTTCGCCGCTAAACGGTGCCCTTCGCTGAAAGTTCTTAATACAAAACCTATACCAAACTAGTAGTGAGACAGGAGTAATAAGTAGTAAGCAATGCGTCCGAAACTGCTTTGGTAGTTACCAAGGTCTTATTACTTACTACTGCTGTCTTGCTACTCACTTAGATGCTGATATGAGCAAAAAGTTGCCTACCCGCCAGGAAGATTATTCGGCCTGGTACAATGAGCTGGTGAAGCGCGCCGGCCTAGCCGAAAACTCCGCCGTGCGCGGCTGCATGGTCATCAAGCCCTACGGCTATGCCATCTGGGAAAAGATGCAGCGCACCCTCGACGACATGTTTAAGCGCACGGGCCACGAAAATGCCTACTTCCCCATTTTCATCCCCAAAAGCCTGTTTGAGGCCGAAGAGAAAAACGCCGAAGGCTTCGCCAAAGAGTGCGCCGTGGTTACCCACTACCGCCTCCAAACCGACCCCGACCGCCCCGGCAAGCTGCGCGTAGACCCCAACGCCAAGCTCGAAGAAGAACTGGTGGTGCGCCCCACTTCCGAGGCCATCATCTGGAGCACCTACAAAGGCTGGATTCAAAGCTACCGCGACTTGCCGCTGCTCATCAACCAGTGGGCCAACGTAGTGCGCTGGGAAATGCGCACCCGCCTGTTTTTGCGCACCGCCGAGTTTTTGTGGCAGGAGGGGCACACGGCCCACGCCACCGCCACCGAGGCCGTAGCCGAAACCCGCCAGATGCTCGACGTGTACGCCGAGTTTGCCGAAGAGCACCTGGCCCTGCCCGTGGTGAAGGGCGTGAAAACCCCGAGCGAGCGATTCGCCGGGGCCGAGGACACCTACTGCATCGAGGCGCTGATGCAGGATGGCAAGGCGCTGCAAGCTGGCACTAGCCACTTCCTGGGCCAGAATTTTGCCAAGGCATTTGACGTGCAGTTTGCCAATAAAGAAGGCGTGCGCGAGCACGTATGGGGCACGAGCTGGGGCGTGAGCACCCGCCTGATGGGCGCGCTTGTGATGGCCCACTCCGACGACGACGGGCTGGTGCTGCCGCCCAAGCTGGCGCCTATTCAGGTCGTTATCGTGCCCATCTACAAAACCGGCGAGATGGACGCGCTGCTTGAGCGCATCCGGCCCATTCAGCAGGGGTTGCTGGCGCGCGGCATCTCGGTGAAGCTAGACAGCCGCGACACCGAGCGCCCCGGTGCCAAGTTTGCTGAGTGGGAGCTGAAAGGCGTGCCCGTGCGCCTGGCCATCGGCAACCGCGACCTCGACGCCGGCACCGTAGAAGCCGCCCGCCGCGATACCAAAGCCAAGCTACAGCTGCCCCTGGCCGAGGTAGTGGATAGCGTAGATAAGCTGCTGAATGACATCCAGCTCAGCATCTACAACAAGGCCAAGGACTACCGCATCCACCACACCACCCGCGTGGAGAGCTACGACGAGTTCAAGCAGGTGCTCGATGGCAAAGGCGGCTTCGTGCTGGCCCATTACGACGGCACTGCCGAAACTGAAGAACTCATCAAGGAGCAAACCAAAGCCACTGTGCGCTGCCTTGCGCTAAATGAGCCCGACGAAGACGGCGTGTGCATGGTAACGGGCCAGCCGAGCCTGCGCCGGGCGTGGTTTGCGCGGGCGTATTAGGGCTTCGGTAGGGTAAGAGGGCAAGGGGCAGGAGTTGAGCCGATTTAGCGCTCCCATTCACTTCGGTCGTTGCTCCGGTCTGACCGCCCTAGGCGGTCTGACCGGCTGCCGCTAGCGCGGTCGGAAAAGCTCCTAGCCGAGTTCATTCGGCAGCCGGTCGGACCGCTTAGGGCGGTCAGACCGGAACAACGACCTCAGAAACCGAAACGCTAAATCGGCTCAACTCCTGCCCCCTTATCCTGCTGCTCTTAAACCTAGTATTCATCGCCTCGTCGCCCGGCCGTACTTATTTTCGCCATTTCCTTACCCTGCTGCCCCTTATGCCCCATGTTATATCTGCTTCTGCTCCAGCGGCCCCGCTGAGCCTGGTTCAGGCGTGGCGGCGTAGCGTTACGCAGCCCCGCAGCCGGCGGGGCTGGTTGGTGCTGGTGGTGCTGCTGTTTGGGGTGGTGGTGCCACGGCTGGCTTACTTTTTCCATTACATTCAGCAGCGGTCCGGGGCGCTGCTCCCCGACCCGCTGCTGGCGCTGCTGCCGCGCCACGATGTAGCAGTGCCCATTTTCGTACTTATGTATGGCAGCGTGGTAGCGGCCGTGACGTGGCTTTTTGGGCACCCACAGCTACTGTTGCGCGGGCTCTGGGGCTACCTGCTGCTGCTGCTTATGCGGCTGGCCGCCGTCTGGCTGCTGCCCCTCTCGCCACCTCTGGACTTGCTCGACATGCCCGACCCGTTCCTGGCCCGCCTCTACCACGGCGTGGTGACGGAGCCCATCACGCGGGATTTGTTCTTTTCGGGCCACACGGCCACGGTGGCCCTACTGGCACTGGGCGTGCGCGGGCGCTGGTGGCGCCGGGCCCTGTGGGCGGCTACCGTGGCCGTGGGGGTGCTGGTGCTGGTGCAGCGCGTACATTATAGCTACGACGTGCTAGCCGCGCCGCTTTTTGCCTGGCTGGCCTACTGGATGGCGGGGCGCATTGTGGGCACGCACGACGAGTAGCTGCCGGCTCCCTCAAAGCTTGACCCACCGGCCGCACCTTCAGCCCTGCCACCGCCGATGCCAGCGTTACGGCCGGGCAGCTTCGCGCCGGGCGTGTACGTGGTGCGCAGTGGCACCAAGGCTGCCCGCCTGGTGGTGGAGTAAGGCAGCGAGGAGTGGTGCAGAAGGAGAACACCCACCTGCGGGGCAATCCCAGCTTCGGTTGTTTCTTTACCTTCATGAAACACCCTGACTTTCTCAAATGCCTGGCAGGCTTCCGGGCCATGCTGGTGCTGGCCGCCCTTAGCCTACCAGGAGTTGCCCCTAGCCAGGCGCAGGCCCCTGCCTGGGGGGGCGTGGCCCCCGCTACCAACCAGGTAACCGGCGCCGGAATAGAGGCCGTAGCAACCGATGCCAGCGGCAACGTGTTCGTAGCGGGTGGCTTCTCGGGGCAGATAACCTTCGGCAGCACCGTGCTTACTGGGGCCAGCGGCGACGTGTTTGTAGCCAAGTACGTGCCCGGTACCAACACCTGGGCTTGGGCACAGCGCATAGGTGGCACTGGCGTAGACCGGTGCAGTGGCATTGCCGTGAGCGGCAGCAGCGTCTACGTCACGGGCAGCATCTACAACGACTACACCAACCTCAAGGGGGTTTTGGTGGGGGGCACCAGCCCCGCCACGGGCACCGTGGCGCAGGCCGGGGCCAGCCAGAGCTACAGCGATGATTTATTCGTGGCGAAGTTCGTGGACCAGGGCAGTAGCGCTATTGTGGCTTGGAGCCAGGTGGCGGGTGGCGCCTACGACGACATGCCGGGGGGCATTGCCGTGAGCGGCAACAGCGTCTACATCACGGGCACCTTGTATAACAATCGCTCCAACGTGGGGAGAGCGGTGTTTGGCGGGGCTGGCCTAACGGTAGGCACGATAGCGCAAGTAGGGGTGAGTGCCGGCAGCAGCCTCGACCTGGTACTGGCTAAGTACACCGACAACGGCAGCACGGCCACCTTCAACTGGAGCCAGGTGGGCGGCGGAGACGGCACCGACGAGGGCACTGGTGTGGCGGTAAGTGGCACCAGTGTGTACGTCACGGGGACTTTTTCCAACAACCTGACCAACAGCCAGGGGGTGCTCTTCGGGGGCAGCGGCAGCACGTCCGGCACGGTACCGGCAAATGGCACCAGCATCCTGAACAGCCTCGACTTGGTGCTGGCCAAGTACACCGACAATGGCAGCAGTGCTACCCTGCGCTGGACCCAGGTAGCCGGTGGCACAAACTACGACCAAGGCAACGCCCTGGCGGTGAGTGGTAGCAACGTTTACGTCACGGGCTTCATCACCAACAGCTTAGCTAATACTAACGCCGTCGTATTTGGGGGCAACGGTATTGCGGCAGGCACGGTGCAGCAAAATGGGGCCAGCAGCGCCAGCAGCAAAGACCTGGTGCTGGCCAAGTACGTCGACAACGGCGCCACCGCTACTCTGGGCTGGACGCAGGTGGGCGGTGGCTCCAGCGACGACGCAGGCCGGGCCTTGGCCGTAAGTGGCAACAGCGTGTACCTGACGGGGGGCTACCTCAGCAACAAGGCTAACGCCGACGCCGTGTTTTTTGGGGGCAGCGGCACTACGGCCGGCACCGTGCCGGTGTACGGCGTCGATGCGCAAAGCAGCGTTGACCTGCTGGTGGCCAAGTACACCGACGGCGGCACCAGCGCTACCCTGGCCTGGACGCAGGTGGGTGGCGGCCACTACGATGACTACGGCTTCGGCGTCGCCCTCAGCGGGCAGCGCGTGTGCGTGGGCGGCTCCGTGACGCCACCTGCCGCCTTCGGAAGCTATGCCATCAGTACCGCCAGCCCGTTGGCCAATGTGCTGGCCTACCTCACAGATTCCTCGCTAACCCCGCTGTCGGTGCAGCGTGTGATACCCGCTGGCGTCCAATTGGCTGTATTTCCTAGCCCCACCCCCGGTGCAGCTACGCTCAGCGGAGCTACCCCCAGCACGGCCGTACAAGTACTTGATTCCCTGGGCCGCGTGGTTGCCACTGCCACAGCCGATGCTGTCGGCACGGCTACCTTGCCCAGCGGGCTGGCTCCCGGCGTGTACGTGGTGCGCAGTGGCACGCACGCCAAGCAGCTAGTAGTAGAGTAGAAAACAGCCGCTGGTGCCGTGCTTTGCACCATGCTTCCTTGTCTGCGTTTGTTTCTACTTGTACTAGCCCTGCTGCCCTGTCTCACCTACGCTCAGGCTACTCTATCTAAAGTATGGGTGCCCGACCTAGGCAACGGCACCTACAAAAACCCGGTGCTCTATGCCGATTACTCCGACCCCGACGCCATTCGGGTAGGCGACGACTTCTACCTGATTTCGTCGAGCTTCAACTGTGTACCCGGCCTGCCCATTCTGCACTCCCGGGACCTAGTGAACTGGTCAATAATCGGGTCGGTATTCACTGAGCAGCCGCCGCTGGCGCGCTACCGCGAGGTGCAGCACGGCAACGGCGTATGGGCTCCGGCTATTCGCTACCACAACAAGGAGTTTTACATTTATTACCCCGACCCCGACCTGGGTATTTTCGTCACGAAGGCCAGAAACCCGGCCGGCCCCTGGTCGGCCCCGGTGTGCGTGAAAGCCGCCCAGGGCTGGATTGACCCCTGCCCGCTGTGGGACGAAGACGGCCGGGCCTACCTCGCGCACGGCTTTGCGGGCAGCCGGGCAGGCATCAAAACCCTGCTGGCAGTGAGCCCCATGAGTGCCGACGGGCTGCACCTCACTGGTCTTGACGCGCTGGTGTTCGATGGGCACCCTGGCCAGCTCACGGTAGAGGGGCCGAAGTTTTATAAGCGCCACGGCTACTACTACCTTTTTGCGCCGGCCGGGGGCGTGGCTACCGGCTGGCAGCTGGTGTTGCGGGCTAGAAACGTGTACGGACCCTACGAGATGCGCACCGTGCTGGCCCAGGGCACTACCCCCACCAACGGGCCGCACCAGGGGGCCTGGGTCACGACCAATACGGGTGAAGACTGGTTTCTGCACTTCCAAGACCAGGGGCCGTATGGCCGGGTGGTGCATTTGCAGCCCATGACGTGGCAAAACGACTGGCCCGTTATCGGCCTCGACCCTGATGGCGACGGCACCGGCCAGCCCGTGCTCACTTACCGCAAGCCCCGCATCAAGGGCCCGGCCCAGCCACGGGCTACCCCACCTACGTCGGATGAGTTCAGCTCAACTACCCTGGGCCAGCAGTGGCAGTGGCACGCCAACCCTCAGGACTACTGGGCTTACCCCAACGGCCCGCAAGGCTACCTGCGCCTGTATTCGGTGCAGTTGCCCGAGGGCTACCGCAACCTCTGGCAGGTACCCAACCTGTTGTTGCAAAAGCTGCCCGCCGAGGTGTTCACCACCACCACCAAGCTCAGCTTCACGCCCCGCGTGGAAGGTGAGCAAGTGGGGTTGCTGGTGATGGGCCTCGACTACGCCCACCTCGCCCTCAGCTATCAGGGCGGCAAGCTGCTGCTACGCCAAAGCACCTGCCAGAACGCCGACAAGCTCACTCCCGAAACCAGCACGCCCGCCATAGAGCTGCCCGCTGGCCAGCCCGTATACCTGCGCGTAGCCATGCAGGCGGGGGCCAAATGCCAGTTCAGCTACAGTACTGACGGCCAGGTTTTCCAGTCCATCGGCCCCGTGTTTCAAGCCCGCGAGGGCAAGTGGATTGGTGCCAAAATGGGGTTGTTCTGCACCCGCCCCACCCGCTTCAACGACGCCGGCAATGCCGATGTGGACTGGTTCCGGGTGGAGTAACATTCGGTTTATTTACCCGACGCTTGTACCACGGGTGCCGCCGGGGCAGGCTCGTCTTCGGCGTGCATCCGGCTCCAAATGCCCCAGACCAGCCCAAGCGCGCCCACAATAATCAATAGGGTGTAGACTATCCGGTTTTGGCGCGGAATAACTTCGTTGATTTTCATGGCGGTACGGGCCCGGTTAGCGGGGTGCCCCCTCAACGTAGGCCGGGGCAACAGAGTTGGGGCTATAGCCCAGCGGCCCGGCCCCGTAACTTGCGGGCTTATGGCTGATTCTACGTTATGGCCGGGCCGGCCCCGCTGGCTGCCGGGCGGGTTGCTGCTGGCGCTGCTGGTGCTGGGCAGCAGCCTCTACCGGGGCTACGGCCTGAGCTGGGACGAGCCCAGCAACCACTACAACGGGGCCGTCAACGTCACCTTTCTCATTGAGGCGCTGTGCCCGCCTGCCTGGCAGCAGCGCCTGGTGCCTAAAGACCCCCTGCTGCACCCCGCCGCCACCTGGCCAGGCTACGACCACGGCCCGGCCTTTGAGCTGCCGGCGGCCGTGCTGGGCCGGGTGCTCTATCCCGATAATCCGCAGGGCTACTTTCAGCTGCGGCACTTGCTCGTGTTTCTGGTGTTTGCGGGCGGGCTGGTGGTGTTCTACCGGCTGGCGCGGCTGCGCTACCCTGGCAGCTACTGGCTGCCGCTGCTGGGCGCGGCGGCGCTGGTGCTCACGCCCCGCTTTTTTGCCGAAGCCTTTTACAACGGCAAGGACATCCCTTTCATGGTGCTGTTTATGCTGGCCATGCTCACGCTGGTGCGGCTGGTGCAGCGGCCCACCTGGCAGCGCACGGCCGTACACGCCCTGGCCACTGCCCTTGCCGCCGATGTGCGCCTGACCGGTCTGCTGCTGCTGCCCGCCTTCACGGCCGTAGCGCTGCTGCTGCAAGGTTGGGCCCCGCCCGCACCAGGTGGTCAGGCGCTTCCCATAGCCTCGGGCAGGCGGCGGGTGAGGCTGTTTGCGCTGTATGGCGGGCTGGCGCTGGCAGCTACGGTGGCTGGCTGGCCTTATTTGTGGGCCGACCCGGTGGGCCGGCTGGGTGATATTCTGGGGCGCACCGGGCATTTTCCGTGGCCGGGCATCTTGTTGTATATGGGCCAGTTGCTACCCGCCACGCGCCTGCCCTGGCACTACCTGCCGGTCTGGATTGCCATTACTACGCCCCTGCCCTACCTGGGGCTGCTGGCGCTGGGCGCGGCTACTGGCCTGCGCCCGCTGGCGCGGCGCGGCATAGCAGCACTGCGCCAGTCGGGCGGCTGGCTCGATGCGCTATTTGTGGGCTGGCTGACCGGGCCGATTCTGCTCATTATTCTCGATAAGTCGGTGGTGTACGATGGCTGGCGGCACCTGTACTTCGTGTATCCGGCACTACTGCTGCTGGCCTTGCGGGGGGGGCGGGCCGTGGGCCGGGCCTGGCAGGCACGGCAGCCGGGCCTGCGCTATCTGGCCGGCGCGGCGCTGCTGCTCATTGCGTTGGACACCGGGCGCACCACCTGGTTTATGGCGCGGGCTTATCCCAACCAGCAGGTGTACTTCAGCTTTCTGCCCGCCGCTACGGCCGAGCGGCTCTTCGAGCGCGACTATTGGGGCCCCAGCTACCGCCACGGCCTGGAGTGGCTGCTCCGCCACGACCCCAGCCCACATATCACCGTCAGCGGCCCGCAGCCCCCCATTATTTACGTCAACTGGCTCCTGCTCGACCCGGCGCAGCGGCAGCGCCTGCAGCTGGTGCCCGATGCCCACGCCGCCCGCTACTACCTCACCGCCTACCGCTGGCACCCGCAGCCTTACGCCGATACCCTAGGGCCGGAAGTGCTGGCCTATCGCCCTGGCGATGGCATCAAGGCGCTGTCGGTTTTTCGCCGCGACTCGCTGCGCCGCCCGCTGCCCGCCGTGCCTACCGGCCGGGCACCGGGGCGGTAGTTTTGCCGTTACATGTAGGGTAAGCTTTAGCTTGCCTTTCGGGCAACCGGCAAGCTAAAGCTTACCCTACACCCCAAAAACCACCCCTAAATGCCTCTCCTCGAAGTTCGCACCGCCCGGCAGCAGCAACAGTTCTGTGACTTGCCGCACCGCCTGCACCAGCACGAGCCGGCCTATATCGGGCCGCTGGATAATGAAGTGGATGCCGTGTTCGACCCGGCCAAAAATAAGCTGTTTGCTGTCGGCGGCGAAGCCCAGCGCTGGCTACTCACTGATGCCCAGGGCACCGTAATTGGGCGCGTGGCCGCTTTCATTAACCCGCTCACCAGCCGGGCCACCGACGCGGAGCTGCCGGCTGGTGGGATGGGCTTTTTTGAGTGCGTCAACGACCAAGCGGCGGCCAACCAACTCCTCGATGTGGCCTGCCAGTGGCTGCAGGCCCGCGACATGCTGGCCGTGGATGGGCCCATCAATTTCGGCGACCGCGACCGGTTCTGGGGCGTGCTCATTGATGGCTTCGACCGCGAGCCCAACTACGGCATGTTCTGGCACCCGGCCTACTACCAGGCGCTGCTCGAAACCTACGGCTTCCAGCTCTATTTCAAGCAGTATACCTGCTACCGCCCGGTGGCGCTGCCCCTGCACGCCAGCTTCCACCAGAAGCTGGCCGACTTTAAGGCCAGTGGGCACTACCGCTTCACGTACGTTCGCAAGGCCGAGCCCGAAAAGATGGCCCAGGATTTTCTGCACGTCTATAACCTGGCCTGGGGCCGCCACGCGGGCGTGCAGCCCATGACCATCGAGCAGGCCCACAACCTCGTGCGCGAGATGAAGCCCGTTATCGACGAGCGCGTGCTCATGTTTGCCTACCACGACGACCAGCCGGTAGCCTTCTTCATCAACCTGCCCGAGCTAAACCAGATTTTCAAGCACATCGGCCACCGCCTCAACCTGCCGGGCCTTGTGCGCTTTGTGTACCAGCGCTGGCGCCACCAGCGCCGCCACGATAAGAAAGTGCTCGGCATCATCTACGGCGTAATCCCTGAATACCAGGGCAAAGGCGTCGACCAGGCCCTGATTGCCGCCACCCAGCAGCCCTTCCTCGACTACGGCTACGAGCACATCGAAATGAACTGGATTGGCGATTTCAACCCCCGCATGCTCGTCACCACGCGCAGCATCGGGGCCAAAATCATCAAAACCCACGCCACCTACCGCAAGCTCTTCGTCGACCGGCCGTTTGAGCGCTACCCAATTATTCGGTGAGTGAAGTGATGGGGTAAGCGGGGGTTGTTAGGGTAAGGAGTTGAAGAGTTGTTAGTTGAAAAACGTCTGCAAACTATTAACTCCTCAACTCTTACCCTCCTACCCCCTTACCCTAAAGCCCGCATCCAGCGCCAGCACCTGGGGCAGCACCAGTTGCGAGTCGTCGTTGAAGACAACGTAGTCGGCGCGGGCGAGCTTCTCTTCCTCACTGAGCTGCTTGCTCATAATCACCTCCACGTCGGCAGGCGAGCGGTGGGCATCGCGGCGTAGCACCCGCGCCGTGCGCACCTCCACCGGCGCAAACACGGTGATAATGCTATCGAGCGTCTGGTAAGCACCTGATTCGTAGAGCAGTGCGGCTTCCTTGAGCACATAGGCGTGGCCCGCCAACGCCTGCGTGGCCGACCACGCGGCGAAGTCCTCCCCTACCCGTGGGTGCACCAACCCATTGAGCTGCGCCAGTTGCTCGGGGCTGCTGAAGGCCCGCTGCGTCAGATGCAGGCGGTTAAGCTGGCCGGTAGCGTCGTAAGTGTCGGGGCCGAAGGCTGCCAGCAGCTGCTCGCGCAATACCAGGTCGTTGGCCATCACCCACTTGGCGCGGGTGTCGGAATCGTACACCGGCACGCCCAGCACGGCAAACAGCCGCGCCACTACGCTCTTGCCCGAGCCGATGCCGCCGGTAATGCCAATGCGTTTCATGAGCTTAGTTGTTAGCTGTCCGTTGTCAGTCAAAATACTACTGCCGTGCTGCCAACGAATAACTGACAGCTAACAACTAATTTATCACCAGATAATACGTGGCGGAATCAGGCGGCAGGCTTACCAGCCGCACGGTGCCGAGTTCCCGGCGCAGGGGGGGGCGCAAAGGTGAGCGCGGCGGCGGGGTGCCGGGCAGCCGCAGGTACACGTCGGCCGGGGGCAGGTGCAGGCCCACGGCGCGGCTGAGCAGGCGCCAGCCGTTGCCCCGCACCTTGATAAGCACCGTAGCTGGCAGGGGTCGAGCCGGGTGGTAGCGTTGAGCGCTGTAGTGCCAGCTAATGGGATAATTCAGGTCAGCCGTGTAGGTTTTGCCCAGGGCTCGCAGCATCCACAAAGTACTGGCAATGAGTAGGCACGCCAGCACGGCCCGGTAGAAGCTGGGCTCCTTGGCGGCGAGGGGGCGCAGCAGCTGCCGGAGCAGCTGGGCAGCCCGGCCGGAAGGTGCCAACGCGGGCCTCATGCTAGCTGCTGGCCGTAGTGGTGTTGCCCTCGTTGGGCGAGCCGGCCACCCGCGAAATCGCGCTGCGGTCGAAGCGCAGGCGCTGGCCGCGCTCTACTTCGAGCAGCACGGTTTCGGGGCCTACCTCGGCCAGGGTGCCGTGCAGCCCGCCAATGGTGACGACCCGCGTGCCCTTCACCAGCGACTCCCGAAAGGATTTAGCATCGGCCGTTTTGCGCTGCTGCGGCCGAATCATGAAAAAGTAAAGCACCAGAGCAATAGCAACCGGAAAAATAAACTGCATCAGGCTGCTGCCGGTCGGGGTCTGGAGCAGGAGGGTCAGGAAAGTCATGTGTAGGGGGATGGTAGTGGAGGGCAAAAGTAGCGCCTGGGTCGGCCGGAGTGGTGCCACGACTTTTTTCGTCGTGGCACCGTTAGTTGTCGAATCATGCGGCGCGGCAGAGTAGTGGGGGGGGGGGCCAAAAAATAAGAAAACACCCCCAATAGAAACAAAAAACACCACCACCCCCCCGCCCAGAGATGAGTTTTGTTTG
>JBPBPU010000037.1:0-30860 GCA_050954465.1 Janthinobacterium lividum | reverse complement strand
GCGGCCTCATCAAGCCCTTAACTTTCTGACCCCCATCGAGTTTCGTCAAGCTGCCTAACCTCTACTTTTGACTGGCTCACTTTGAGGGGGAGCTTACATAAGTGACCTTAACTGGCTGAAACTTACGCTGCGTAATTATCCAGGCTTGCGTTCCAATATCGCTGCTGTATAAAGCCACTGTATCAGCTGCAACCCAGGAAACTGCCCAAGCCATTACATCACCGGCGTGGGTGTTTACACTGTCAAGCCGTTGTTTAGTAGCGTCGTATAAGCGAAGCGTCACCAAGGCGTAATCTTTCCGTCTGGAATCGGTGCGGTTTGCAGTGGTCTTGAGAAAATATTGCGCTGATGGAGAGGGTAGAAAGTCAGACTCGTGGTTAATATAGGAGCAGCCGGTTGCTGCTAAGGCAACAGTAAAAAACAAGCTAAATATTTTCATTTATATTTCGCGTAAATTGGAGTCATTTCTGTGTTAAGTGCTGATTTTACGCAGTCGGTGCCGCGGAGGGCGATACCCCCGACCACGTAGCCAGCACGCCCACCCCCGCCGCTACCACAGCCACGCAGCCAAGCGCCACCCGCAGGCTGTGGAAATATTGCGAGAGAAAGCCGATGAGCGGCGGCCCCAGCAGAAACCCCAGGAAGCCGATGGTCGATACCAGCGTGAGGGCTACGCCGGGCGAGGTGGTGGTGGCCCGGCCGGCTGCACTGTAAGCCAGCGGCACCACCGACGCAATGCCGAAGCCAACGAGCAGGAAGCCGCTCACGGCGGGCACCAGCGAGGGGAAGCCCACCGCCAGCAGCAAGCCCGCGACAATGAGCGCACTACTGAGCTGGAACATCCGGGTGGGGCCGAAGCGGTAGGTGAGCAAGTCGCTCAGGAAGCGGCCAGTGGCCATCGTGCTCATGCAGGCCACGTAGCCGGCCGTCACCCAGGCGGGGTCGGGGCGCACCACTTTCTGGAAATATACCCCCGACCAGTCGAACATGGCGCCCTCGCTCAGCATCCCGCAGAAAGCAATGAGGCCGATGCGCAGCAGGTACGGGTCGGGGTTGCGCAACGAAAGGCCGCCCGTGCGCTCGCCGCCCACATCGTGGCGCAGCAGCGGGCCAAAGGCAGCGGCTGCCAGCAGCAAACATCCACCCAGCACCACCGCAAAGTGCTGCAGCGGCGGCTGGTGCAGCCGAATAAACTGTGTGCCTAGCGCCCCACCCAGGAAGCCTGCCAAACTCCACAGCCCGTGGAAGCTGCCCACAATGGGCTTGCCATAGAGTTCCTGTATACCAATGGCTTGGGTGTTTACGGCAATGTTAAGCACGTTGCCCGCCGCCCCAAACAGCGCCAGCGCCCCCGCCAATTCCCAGAAGCTGCCCGCCCAGCCCAGCAGCGGCAGAAAAGCGGCGTAGAACACCGCCGCCAGCAAGGTGCTGCGCCGGCTGCCCCACGTATGCACCAGCCACCCCGCCACCGGCAACGACGCCAGCGACCCCACCGGACTAGCCAGCAGTAACTGCCCCAACTGCCCGTCGTTGAGGTGCAGGCGCAGGCTGATGTCGGGGATGCGCGAGGCCCAACTGGCGAAGCACAGGCCGGACATAAAAAAGAAGCCGCTTACGGCGAAGCGGCTTTTAGTAACTTCATTCATAAGGTGTAGTTCTCTGCCAAAAAGAACGTCATGCTGAACGCAGTAAAGCATCTCGCTCGCCAACTAACTCAATCGTTAGAACCAATTGGCGCTACTGATTGAATAAGTTGGTGAGCGAGATGCTTCACTGCGTTCAGCATGACGTTCCTTTTGGCATTACAACAATCTGAACGCCGCTACGCCGGCTGTTCAGCCACGGCTTTTTGGCGCTTGGCTTCTACCGAGGCGATGAGCTTGGTAAAGGGCTCGATGAACTTTTGCACGCCTTCTTTCTCCAACTGCGCGGTTTGGGCATTGAGGTCGATACCTACTTTGGGCAGGTCGGCCAGTACTTGCTGGGCGTGGTCGAGGCCCTGTTCGAGGCGGTCGGCGGGGTGGCCTTTTTGCTTGAAAATGTCCATCGTTTCCACCGGAATAGTGTTCACGGTTTTCGGGCCGATGAGGTTTTCAACGTACTTCAGGTCGTCGTATTTTGGGTTTTTGTTGCCAGTGCTGGCCCACAGCAGGCGCTGGGTGTTGGCGCCTTTGTCGGCCAGGGCTTCCCAGCGCGGGCCGGCAAATATCTCCTTGTACATCTGGTAAGCCACCTTGGCGCTGGCCAGGGCCACTTCGCCCACCAGCGACTGCGCTACCTGGGCTTTGTCGCCACCCTCAGTCGCCATTTTTTCCAGCTGCGGGTCGATGAGCACGTCGATACGGCTCAAAAAGAAGCTGGCTACCGAGTTGATGTCTTCGAGCGTTTGCCCGGCTTTTACCCGGTCTTCGAGGCCACTCAGGAAAGCTTCCGTAACGGCGCGGTAGCGGTCGAGGCCGAAGATGAGGGTCACATTCACGTTGGTACCGTCGGCAATGAGCTGGCGGATGGCAGGCAGGCCCTCCAGGGTGGCGGGCACTTTTATCATTACGTTGGGGCGGTCCACGGCTTTCCAGAGCTTGCGGCCCTCGGCGATGGTGCCAGCCGTGTCGTGGGCCAGGCTCGGCGATACTTCGAGGCTCACGTAACCGTCGCTGCTATTGTCGTGCGAGTCGTAGAGGCCCTTAAACAGGTCGCAGGCGGCCTGCACGTCGGCTATGGCCAAGCCCTCGTAAATATCCTGGGCCGACTTACCCTGCTGCGCCTGCGCCTTGATGGTATCGTCGTAGTCAGCGCTGCCGCCAATGGCTTTCTCGAAAATGGCCGGGTTGGAGGTAACGCCCCGTAGGGCATCTTCGTCGATGCGGCGCTTTAACTCCCCGTTCTGCAATACTTTACGGCTGATAAAATCAAGCCACAGGCTTTGGTCGAGGCGCCGGATGTCAACTAAGGGATTCATGGGAAAGGTGGTAAGGAAAAAGAAAGAAACCAGCTGCTATACGCAAGGCGGGCGCGGAAGTCATCGCCTGCCGCAAAGTAACCAAGGATAGCGGATTGGGTTTAAGGTGGGACAGAAAAGGTAGTCATGTCGACCGCTAGAAGCCGTCCTGCTCGCTCCGTTGAAAAATGGTTGGCTTACACTACGCGAGTGAGATGCTTCTCTACGGTCAATATGACTGTCTTTTTGTGGACAAAAACAACTAAAAGATACCCCCAGGCCCTACCTTGCGGGCTCTTTATTCCCTCCATCCTATGTCCCACCGTTCCTCCCGCAACTTGGTGGCGGGTAGCCTGGCTGGCTTGCTGCTGGCCACCGCCTGCCAGCCCCAGGCGGCGTCCGACACCTCTACTACTACCCCTGCTGCTATGACTGCTGACTCTGCCAAAATCAGCGCGGCGGCGCTGCCTACCGCCACCAACTTCGGCAAAACCAAGGAAGGGGTTGATGCGCAGTTGTTTACCCTGCAAAATGCCCACGGCATGAAGGCCACTATCACCTCCTACGGCGGCATCGTGACCAGCCTGCTGGTGCCCGATAAAAACGGCAAGCTCGGCGACGTGGTGCTGGGCTTCGATGACCTGGCCGGCTACACCAGCCCCGTCTACCTCAAGGCGATGCCCTTCTTCGGGGCGCTTATCGGGCGCTACGGCAACCGCATCAAGTTGGGCAAATTCACGCTAGATGGCAAAGCCTACCAGCTGCCCATCAACAACGCCCCCAACTCGCTGCACGGCGGCCCGCTGGGCTTCAACCGCCGCGTGTGGGAGGCCACCCCCGGCACCTCGCCCGACGGGCCGACCCTGACGCTGAGCTATCGCAGCGCCGACGGCGAGCAGGGCTACCCCGGCACCCTAAGCGTGCAGGTGGTGTACACCCTCACCCAGGCCGATGCCCTGCGCATTGCCTACACCGCTACCACCGACAAGCCCACGGTGCTCAACCTCACCAACCACAGCTATTTCAACCTGGGCTATGGCCAGGATAAGGACATCCTGGGCCACGAGCTGACCCTGAACGCCGACCGCTTCACGCCCGTCGACAACACCCTGATTCCGACCGGCAAGCTGCAACCCGTGGCCGGCACGCCCATGGATTTCCGGCAGGCCCACACCATTGGCGAGCGCATGAAGCAGGTGCCGGGCGCGGACCCCGGCGGCTACGACCACAACTGGGTGCTGGCCGATAAAATGCGCGACAAGCCCGAACTGGCTGCCACGGTGTACGAGCCCACCAGCGGCCGCACCATGCAGGTATACACCGACCAGCCCGGCGTGCAGTTTTATTCCGGCAACTTCCTCGATGGCAGCCTCACCGGCAAGGGCGGCGTGCAGTACGCGCAGCACTACGGCTTCTGCCTCGAAACCCAGCATTTCCCCGATTCGCCCAACCAGCCCGCCTTTCCGAGCACCGTGCTCAAGCCGGGCGAAACCTTCCACTCCACTACCGAGTACCGGTTCGGCGTGCGCAAATAAAACAGATTGGCACTCCGTGCGGGTGTCAATCTCGCGTTTGCACTACTGACTACCAAGCCAACCTGCCGCTGACGCAGCAGAACGGAGTACCACTCCGTTTTACAACCCGATTCCTTTTCTATGACTACTCCTTCCTTCGACCTCACCGGCAAAATTGCCCTCGTCACGGGCTGCAACCGGGGCATCGGCCAGGGTATGGCCCTGGGCTTGGCGCAGGCCGGGGCCGACATTATCGGCGTATCGGCCACCATGGCCGCCGACGGGGGCGACACCGGCCAGCAGGTGCGGGCCCTGGGCCGGCAGTTTCACGCCTACCAGGCCGATTTCAGCCAGCGCCCCAGCGCCGATGCCTTCACCCAGCAGGTGCTCGCCGACTTCGAGCGCATTGACATTCTGCTCAATAACGCCGGCACTATTCGCCGCGCCCCCGCTGCCGAGCACCCCGATGAAGACTGGGACAACGTGCTGGCCATCAACCTCGATGCGCCCTTCCGCCTGGCCCGCGCCATCGGGGGCCGGATGCTGCAGCAGGGCGGCGGCAAAATCGTGTTTACGGCCTCGCTGCTCACCTTCCAGGGCGGCATCAACGTGCCCGGCTACGCGGCCAGCAAAGGCGCCATCGGCTCGGTAGTGAAGGCTTTGGCCAACGAGTGGGCCGGCCGGGGGGTGAACGTGAACGGCATCGCGCCCGGCTACATTGCCACCGACAACACCACCGCCCTGCGCCAGGACGCCGACCGCTCAACGGCCATCCTGAGCCGCATTCCCGCCGGCCGCTGGGGTGAGCCCGTCGATTTCCAGGGCCCCGCCGTATTCCTCTCCTCGCCCGCCAGCGACTACGTCCACGGCACCATCCTCACCGTCGACGGCGGCTGGATGGGGAGGTAGTTGGGAATTAAGAATTAGGAATTGCTTTCCCCCGCCTAATTCTAGCTGAAGCAACCCAAGAACAATTCGGGTAGTCAGCCTGCGCAGCAGGCGTATCCGTTAAATCTGTTAAATCCGTTAAATCTGCGATATGAAGAGTCGTTTTGCCATTGGCCCCCGCGAGACTGCCCGCCTTGATACGGCCGGCCTGCGCGAGCATTTTTTGATTGAGAATATCTTCACGCCCGGCGCTATCGAGCTGACCTATACCCACTACGACCGAATGCTGGTGGGCGGGGCCATGCCCACCGAGCTGAGTTTGGCGCTGCCCTGCCCCGACGGCCTCAAGGCTAGCTTCTTCCTGGAGCGCCGCGAGCTGGGCGCGCTCAACGTGGGTGGGGCCGGGCGCATCGTGGTCGATGGCACCGTGCATAAGCTGGGCAACCAGGACTGCCTCTACGTGGGCCGGGGCAGCCGCGAGGTATCGTTTGAGAGCGTAGACCCGGCCAGCCCGGCCAAGTTTTACCTGCTTTCGGCCCCCGCGCACAAGGAGTACCCCACCACCCGCCGCACCCAGGCCGAAGCCACCCCGGTAGAAATGGGGGCGAAGGAAACGGCCAACGAGCGCACCATCTACAAGTACATCTACAACGAGGGCATTACCAGCTGCCAGTTGGTGATGGGCCTCACGCAGCTCAAGCCCGGCAGCGTCTGGAACACGATGCCTTCGCACGTACACGACCGGCGCATGGAAGCCTACCTCTACTTCAACCTGCCAGCCGGGCAGCGGGTGTTGCACCTGCTGGGCGAGCCCCAGGAAACCCGCCCGCTGTGGGTAAGCAACGAGCAAGCCATTCTCTCGCCGCCGTGGTCTATCCACACCGGCTGCGGCTCCTCGGCCTACGCCTTCATCTGGGGCATGGCCGGCGAAAACCTCGAATACACCGACATGGACCCGGTGGCACTGGCCGATTTGCGGTAGCGGGTAGCGCACGTTCTGTTCCTAGGACTTCCGCAAAACGAGCGTTCGCTAGCCCCAGCGGGGCGACCCGTTGGTAGTAAATTCTTGATTGATAGCGTCAAAGCCCCAGCGGGGCGACCTCTGCCATTGGGTCGCCCCGCTGGGGCTTTGTCTTTCAGTTGCCGGTTGTTAACTACCGACGGGTCGCCCCGCTGGGGCTAGCAAACGCTCGTTTTGCGGAAGTCCTAGGAACAGAACGTGCCGCGTAGCGGTGCAAGAGGTGCCAAGCGGTTTCTTGTACCGCTACGCGGCACTTGTTCTTTTTTGGCATTCCACCCACAAACCTGGCACCGCTACGCGGCACGCCGTAGCGTGGATTACCTAACTGCGTAACAGCAGTTACCTAGTGCTGGCCGCTCCAGTCGTAGCCCAGCTCGGCCCAGTAGTCGGCGGGGCGCTCGTCGGTGAAGGCGATGGTGCCGATGCGCTTGAGGTGCTTGACGCCGTATTTGAGGGGCGATACCAGGCGTAGCGGGGCCCCATGCTCTGGGGTTAGGGGCTGGCCGTTTAGCTCGTAGCAGAGCAGGGTTTGGGGGTGTAAGGCGCTCCACATTTCCAGGCCCACGTAGTAGTTTTCGTCGGGGGTGAGCAGACCCACGTAGGGGGCAGCGTCGGCGGGCGGGCGGGTGGCGTCGGCAATGGGCTGGCCGGAGCGAGTGGCCAGGGGGTATTTGGCCAGGAAGTCGGAAAGGCGCGTGCCGGCCCAATGAACGATGACACTCCAACCCTCAATGCACTTTAGCTCGGTGGTCATCTCGGTGCGCGGCAGGGCTTTAATCTGGTCGAGGGTAAATTCCTCGGTGCGGGCTGGGGTGCCGTAGCTTTTCACCGTCAGCTTCCAGGTGCCGGGGTCGAAGTCGTCACCCAGGCCGATGTCGCCGTTGAGGCGCAGCTCTTTGGCGCAGGCACGGGCAAACTCGGGGGCGAGGCGGGTAGTGCGGTAGTAGTCCTGCGTGAGCTGCCCGTTGAATTCCTGTATTTTACGCAAGTCGTGCGGCATCCCTTCGTCGTCGGGGTTGCCTCCGATGGGCAGGCTGCCGGCCAGGTAGGCCCAGCCCAGCGTGCCCACCAGCCCGGCCAGCCCCAGCCCGATGAAGGCGCGGCGCGAGCGGACGCTGGCCGCTTGCAGAGCAGCTCGCTCCGTGGCTGCCTCGGCCGGGGTCGGGGGAACAGCTTCAGTAGCTGCTGGCGAGAGTTGCGGGTCGTTGGGGTTCATAGAATAAGGCTAAGAAGCAGACGGCGTTAGCGAAGCATCGCCGGCAGGCAGCGAGGTGGGGCCGGCCACTAGTTCGTGGGTTGCGGGCGTTATTTCCTCTACCTCAAAACCAGCCACCATTGCCCGAAAATTGTTCCAGCCGGCCCGCACTACCTGGGCAATATGGACGATGAAAAACAGTACGTAGCCCACCGTAAGGGCGAAGTGCAACACGCGGGCGAATTCGTAGCCCCCAAGTAGCTGCGTGAGCCAGCCAAACTGCACCGGCTTATAAATAGCCAGCCCCGTCAGCAGCGAGCCCAGACCCATGACGATGACGGCCGTGTAGGCAAGTTGCTGGGCGCCGTTGTACTTGCGGATGGGCGGGTGCTGTTTGCGCAAACCCAGGTCGTAGAGCGTCACCTGGATGGCTTCCTTAAAGGAATTCCGGCCGGGTAGCAGGTGGCGCCACTCGCCCGAAAAGGCGGTGTAAAGCACGTAGAGCAAGCCGTTGAGAAAGAAGGCCCACATCAGCACGAAATGCCAGGCCATGCCCTGCGCCAGCTTGTGGTCAAGGTGAAACGCCTGGTAGAATGACTGCGGAAAAAGCTTGAACAGAGTGGTATTGCCCCAGCCCAGGCGGTACACATCGTTGGCCCAATATATCCAGAGGCCGCTCCAAATCATAAGGCTCAGCACTGGGAAATTCACCCAGTGGAACCAGCGGATAGCCAGCGGATGCTTCTCAACTACAACTTTCATTTATGGGATTATGCTATTGATTAGTAGGTAAGTGTAGCCTAAGAAAGTGGCTCGAATGTACCCTTCGTTTTGAAGAACTATACGGGTAACAGGCCTCGGCCGGACTGTATTGTTACCAAGGTTTGGCGGCCGATATGGAGCTTGCCATGCCCGCAAAGCTCAAAGCTGCTACTTAGGTGAAGAGCCGCTCAAAAGTAAACGAGTTAGCAGCCAGCGTAGTTCTTAAGCCGCTGACCAGTTCAACCGTTGCTCTATCTGCGTACTGGCAGCTACTTTACTGCCTGTTATCTAACAGTATGCGCTACTCCTTGTTTGCCTGTGTCCCATTGGCTGCCCTGGCAGCGAACCTAGTTCCCGCCGCTGCCCCGGCACCTGCCGGGCGGGTGCCGGTGGTGGTGGAGCTGTTTACCTCGGAAGGGTGCTCCTCGTGCCCGGCTGCCGATGAGGTGCTGCGTGAGCTGGAAAGCACCCAGCCGGTGCCCGGTGTCGAAGTCATTGCCTTGGGCCAGCACGTCGACTACTGGAACCGCCTGGGCTGGGCCGACCCTTTTTCCTCGCCGCAGTTCACGAGCCGGCAGCGCTGGTATGCCACCGGCTTCACCGAGAGCAACTACACCCCCCAGGCAGTGATAGACGGCCGCTACGAGCTGGTAGGCAGCCGCCGCCAGCAACTCATCCAAACCCTGGCCGCCGCCGCCCACGCTCCCCAAGCCATGGTGGCTCTGGTGCGGCCCACGGCGAATACCCTGCAGGTAAGCGTCCGTAACCTGCCCGCTGGCACCAGTGCTGCCACTGTCCAATTGGCGCTTGCCGAAACCGGCCTCTCGACGCAGGTGGGCCGGGGCGAAAATGCGGGCCACCTCCTGCGCCACGCCGCCGTAGTGCGTTCTTTGCTTACCCTGGGCCCGGTGGGGGCCGATGGCACGTTCAGCGCCACGGTTCCGCTCAACTTGGCTACCGGCTGGCAACCCAACCAGTTGCGGGCGGTGGTACTAGTGCAGGAAGCCACCTCGCACCACGTAGTAGGCGTAGCAAGCGTGCCGCTGGGGACGTTGGTACCTGACTAAGCAGCTGCTTACCCCAACTTGTAAGGCTGCGCCGGCTCGGGTACGGGGGGCGGCACGGACGGCGGGGTAAGGCTGGCCGCGCCAGCGAGGCCGCTGCCGCTGACGTTGCTCAGGTGCAGCAGCGGCTCCTGGTAGCCCGTCAGGTGGAGGTTGTGGAGCTTGGCTTGCTGCACGTTGGCTAGGAAAATGCCCTGGGCGCAGGTGCCGCTTACGTTGGTGAGGGTGAAGCCTTGTAGCGGCTTGGCAGGATGCACGGCGGTGCCTTCGACCAGCACAGGCACGTTCTGGACGCGAACATTGGAAAAATGCAGGTTACGCACCGTGGGGATGCCCGCCTCGCCGGGCACGGGGGCCTGGTCTTGCAGGCCGCTGCCCAGCAGGTTGAAGCGCAGAAAGCCTGCTACCGTGCCAGCCACGTCGATGTCATCGACCACGACATCCTCAATAAAGGCCCCGCGGCCGGGCCGGGTTTTGATATAGATGGCGTAGGTTTGGGCGTGGGTGAAGCGGCAATGTTCAATTCGCACCCCGCGGATGCCGCCCGACGTTTCGCTGCCGATACCGATGCAGGCAAAGATGGAATCGGCAAAGGTGCAATCGCGGATAAGCACATCGGTGGTGGGCCGCGCAAGGGTGTAGCCCTCCAAGCCGCGCCCCGACTTGAGGGAGATGCAGTCGTCGCCGGTGCTGATATCGCAGCCCTCGATGCGCACATGCTGGCATGAGTCGAGGTCGATGCCGTCGCCGTTGCCGCCGGTGCTGCGGATGGTTAAGTTTTTGATAACCACCCGCTCGCAGTAAGTGGGGTGCAGGCTCCACATGAGGGCATAGTCGGTAGCGAAATCCTCAAAGCGCAAGTCGGTGCAGCCGATGGGCTCTATCAAAGCCGGGCGGCGCAGGGGCCTCTCAGGAGTAGGCCGCCCGCCTAGGCCGGGGCCGCCCCGGATGCTGCCCGGCCCCACCACACCGGTGGCGTGGGCATCGAGGGAGTACACCAGGCCCAGGTGCCCTGGCACCCACTTGCCTTCCCAGCGCACCTGCTGCACGGGGTAGTCGGCCAGGTCGGGCGAGCCAAGCAGGATGGCATCTTTTTCCAGGCGCAGCAACACCTGAGAGCGCAGGGCAATAGCCCCCGTGAGGTAGGTGCCGGCGGGCACCAGCACCTCGCCGCCGCCCAGCACCCAGCAGCGGTCCAGCGCCTGCTGCAGCGCAGCGGTATCTTTGGTAATACCGTCGCCAGTAGCGCCGAAGTCACGCACGCTCAGGCGCAGGGCCGGCGCGACTGGGGCCGGTGGCGCGGTCGGATTTGCTGCCGCGCTGCCACTTAGCAGGGTGGCAGTGGCTGGGGCCACAAGCAGGCCCTGCCCGGCTAGTTTGAGGAATTTGCGGCGGGTGCTGGCTTGGGGCATAGGAAGGGTGGATGTGGCCGGTTTGGGTGGCCGAAAGTAGCGGTGACGCGCGGTACAGTAGCTTTGTGGGTAATCCTGGTTACTTCCAGGCCTGGGTTTCGCGCAACGCGAATAGCTGGTTGTAGAGGTTGGCCAGCCCCTGGGTGCCAACGCCGCCGTAGTCCTTGATGCGCTTCACCTGCCCGTTCGTGAAAGTAACTTCCAGCTGCATGGTCTGGTCGTCGGTCCACGTAACTGCGTAGGCATCTTGGAGCGAAGTGAGGTGCAGGTACGCTAGCGTAGCCAGTAGCTGGTCATAAGCGTTTAAGTCGATAACTCCCCGAAACTGGCCCTGCTTATTATTGTAGCGAATGGCCTGATAAGTGGCGGTGCGGTCGGGCCCAATGGTCAGTTTGAACACCGGACAAGAACCATAGCAAGTCGATGCTGAAAAGCTAATGCGGGCAATTTTCAGATTGGCTGGCACTGCCTGGTATTCGATAAATCCTCCGTATTTAAAAATCAGGTTGTCGGTTCTGACTTCGGTACTGTATTGGTTGGTGGAATTATTATAGTGAGTTGACACGGATTTTACCGCCAGTAGCGGCATAGTGCCCTGGTACCTCACGCGGAGGAGCTGCGTGTGCCTGGAACCACCATTGGTTCCCCGGTCAATAAAGTGGAAGTGGTATTGTCCGTGGCCGGCATCCGTCACCGCGAGCAGGGATTTTCCATCAACCAGTAAGTCCGTTAAGCCATTGCCATCCAGGTCGAGCTGGAAAAACTTATTCCGGCCGTAACCAACTGTGTCGGCCGCATTCGGCCCAAAAAAAACCTGATTCTGCCAGTATCGGTGGTGCTTCCTGAGAAAAGCCGTCACCGCCTCACGCGAGCGCAGCTGGTCGATTTCGTTGGCGAGGCAACTCGTAGCGGCCAACAGCCACAGGGCGAGGGTAATAGCTACACGCATCGGGTTAGAGCCAGCTTGTTGCCGGGCCACGCCTAAGCTACGGCACAACCGGCCCTCACCAACTTGCCACCAAGCGGCCGCCTTACCGGGGCCGCCAACTCAGGCACAGGCCGGGCGTGCTGCCGTAGAACACGGGCATCAGGCCCACCTCGCGGCCCAGCGGCTTGCGGCCCCAGCGGTTGCGGTGGGTGAGGTAGGCCAGGTGCGCCGAGAGGATGCCGAAGCCAGCCCCGGCCACCACGTCGCTTTGCCAGTGCTTGGTATTTATCATGCGCAGGGCGGCTACGCTCGTAGCAATGGTGTAAGCCCCGATGCCATACCACTGGCTTTTGTCGCGGAACTCGGCATGCACGATGCTGGCGGCCAGAAACGCCTGCGCCGTGTGGCCCGACGGAAACGAGAGGTTATCCGACCCGTCGGGCCGCTCCTCGTGGCTAATCGCTTTCACCAGAAAGGTGCTGGAAAGCATGATAATTTCCCCCTTGAGGATGAGCAGCCCCGTATTCACTCGGTCGTTGCGCGACTCAACGCCGGAGAACTCTACCGCCGCCAGCTCCAGGTAGGGGGCAAAAATGAGGTAGTTGTCGAGGGTAGTGCGGTAAGTGGGGAAGAGGCGGTGGATGTCGCGGTTGGCATCCTGGTTGGTGTAAAAACCGCCCCCATTAAAGGTGTAGGCCCCGTAGCCAATGAGCACGGCTGGCACCGCCACGGCCTTGAACAGCTTGGTTTTGAAGAACGGCTGCCGGGCCGCAGCGGGCAGCCCGGCCGGGTTTTCATATTTGTGGGTGGTGTCGGCCGCCGCCGGTAAGTGCGGCACCTGGGCCAGCACGGGGGCCGAAAAGCCAGTCGCTAACAACACGACTTTAAACCGAAAAAAAGAAGAATACTGCATTGCAGGTAAGCAGCTAATGGAGGATAGGCCACCGGGCCTCGCCTGAACTACGGCAAAACCAGTTCAGCGGCCGGCCGGCTGCAAGTACAGCAGCGTGGTTCGGTAGGGCTTGGCTGGGGTGTACTTGTCGTTGATGAGGAAGTAGCCCCGTTTGTAGGCCGCAATTCCCTCCCAGTTGTAGCCCTCGTACCGGGCCGGAAATTCCCAGAGGGGCTGCCAGGTAAACTGGTTGTTTTTGAAGGTAATATCCAGCAAGCGGCAGTAGTTTTTGTAGCCGCTCTTGTCCCGGATGAGCCGCCCATTTACCAGGTCGGTGGCCGGCGTCCGGTAAATGGTGTCGCCGCCTTCGCCCTTGAAAAAGAAGTTGATAGCCGTGAAGTGGTGCTTTTTAGTGGCCGTAGCATCGGTGATGCGGAAGGGCAGGGGCGCAACGGCCAGCTGGGCAGGGGCGCTGCTATTTGTTAAGTACTTGCTGTTCAACTCGTACACGTAGTTGGGGCCAGCGAAGGAGTTGTACTCGAAAAACGCCAGTAGGCGCTTTTTAGCGACCCCTAGCGCCTCAAAACCGGCGTTGTATATGTGCGAGCCATCGGGGGCAGGGGGCTTGGGCAGCGGCACTAGAAAAGTGGTGTCCAGCTCCACGGCGGCCGGGCGCAGGTGGCCCTTGAGCAGGTAGCAGTTGGTGGAAGGCGTGTCCGTTTCCACCGAGAGGTACACCACATCGTGGTCGATGAGCATCGCTTCCAGGCCCTCGTAGCGCTGGCCAGCGGCCGCCATTTTAGCACGCAGGGCGGGCATATTGGTGATGAGCAGCTTCTGGTAGGGCAGCAAGTAGGTGGTGTCGGCGAGCTGGTGGTTGAGGTCGGTGAGGCGCACAGTGTAGAGCTTGGCTTCGGCCTTGTCCTGCAGCCGGCTCTCCGACATCAGGTAGAGCTGGCCCTGGCTGATGGCGAGCCCCGAAAATTGGTTGTCGTAGTAGTCCAACTCTTTCGGCAGCGCGAGGCGGCGTACCCGATAAGCGGGCTGCTGCGCTTGGGCTGGCAGGTGAGCCAGACCAATTAATAAGGCGGACAGGTAGGGGAAAAGCTTGCGGGTGGGGCGCATCGTCTGGTAAGGGAGCCGGGTGGCCGGGTTTTGGCCCGCAAAGAAACGCCTCCTGCGACGGTGGCCTCCTGCGGCGGCCGGTAAACCTGCCGCCCAAACTGCCCCGGCTGGCAATAGTGGCTGAGAGCCTAAATAGTAAAACGGAGTAGCACTCCGTTATGCCGCGTCAGCGGCAAGCTCGCGCCTGCACTTTGCGCAACAGCCACCAAACCACCTTGCCGCTGCCGCAGCCCAAACGGAGTGCCACTCCGTTTTACTGCCCGGCTACCCGCTTCTGCCAAGCGGGGTAGCCGGTAGCCAGCAGCTGCGCGGGCCAGGTGCCCGCGTAGCCGTAGCCCGTGCGGCGCTCGTATTCCAGCTCGGCCATCGTGCTTTTCTTTTCGCTGTTGCGGCCTGCATAAATGGGCTGGTTGGTGTCGAGGTCATAGAAACGGGCCCAAACAGTGCTGCCCGGCTCCGGCACCAGCACCCGGTCGAAGCCTTTGGGCAGGGCCGCATTTGGCGCGTCGCGCACGGTGTAGCCGGTTAGTTGAACGCTTTGCAGCCACGCCACGGCACTTTCGATGGCTTGCCGCACGGCGGGCGAAGGCTTATTGAGGCTCATCAGAAACTCCAAAATGCCTACCGTTTCGCTGCCGCTGAGCGAGGGCAGCTCGAAGTTGCGGCCCTTGGCGGGCAGTAGCGTTTTTTCGTCGTGCTGGGCGCACCAAGCCGTGAGGCGGCCGTGCTGCACGTACTGAGTTTTCAGGATGCAGTTGATGCCCCGCGCCAGGGCCTGCTGCGCCTCCTGGCGCAGGGGCTTGCTGATGTAGGCATAGTCGCCTCGGCGGCTGGCCACGGCTTGCAGCACCCGCAGGGCGTGCACCATGGCGTCGTCGTTGTAGGTAATAAAGCGGTGGTAGCTGCTCAGGTCGGGGTAAAACTGCGGGAAGCCGCCGTTGGGATACTGCATTTTGAGCAGGTAGCGCACGCCCCGGTCGGCGGCTTGCTGGTAGGTTACGTTGCCGGTAGTAGCGAAGGCGTGCAGCAAATAGGCTATTTCGTGGGTGGTGGCCCCGTTGTCGATGGTGGCGTCGTTGCGGCCGGCCCCGTCGGTGAGGGAAGCCCGCTGCACGGTGCCCAAGGGGTGGCGGTAGTCAATTTTCTGCTCGCCGTTTTCCTTGGGCCAGCCGCCATCCTGCCGCTGGTAGAGGCGCATGTGCTCGGCGATGGTGTCGCGGGCCGGGGGCGCGGGCGTCGGCAGCGCGAGGGCCTTGGGGTCTACGTTCCAGCGCCCGCCAAAAGTCCAATTAGCCGTGAGCTGCCGGGGCGTGGGGGCACCGGGCGCGGTGGCCAGGTTGTCGCGCAGCCAGGCGTAGTCGCCGCCCGTGCGGTGGCAGCCCGCGTAGTACACGCGCCGCCCCCAGAACTGCGCCGAGTCGCCCGACGGGGCCGGGTAGATGTCGGCATCGGCCAGGTTGCGGTCGAAGCGGCAATCGACGAGGTAAAACTGCGCGTCGTGGTGGTAGCGCCCCAGCTTGTAGCCGGGGTCGCCGCTGAAGGTACAGTGGCGCAGCACCGTTTTAGCGTCGCGGCTCATCGAGCCATCGTGCCAGATGGCGGCGTTGGGGTTGTGGCAAATAAAGCGGCAGTTTTCGGCGTAGGCCCAGCCGCGCGGGCAGTAAAAATCCACTGAGCCTTCCATAGTGCAGCTCTGGAAATAGTACAGGCCGGCTTCCTTGTCCCAGGGGCTCACCGTGTCGTTGCCAAGGGTGCGAAACGTGCAGTGCCGCACCGTGAGGCGTGTGGTATTGGCGGCCGTGTAAAGGGCCATCTGGTGGTCGGTGCTTTGGGTGATAAGCTGGCGGCCCGGCGCGGTGGGGCAGGGGATGGTTTCGCCCTGCGGGTGGTCGGCACCGTAGGCATTTACCACCGTCAGCTGCTCCAGCGTCACATCGGGGCTGTTGCGCAGGTTCAGGGTGGCTACGTCCCAGCGGCCGGCGTTGGCCGGGTCGCAGCGGAAGCCCGCATTCGTCTGCGAAATGGTAATAACCACGCCCGCCTCGCTCTGCCCGCGCAGCACCAAGCCGGGGTGCCCGTCGATGGTGACGCGCTCGGGGTACGTGCCGTTTTTAATGAATACCACCGGCGCAGCCCCCACAGCGGGCAGGCTGTTGATGGCTGCCTGAATGGTGCGGAAGCTGCCCGAGCCATCGGCCGCTACTACCACTGGCGTTGGTGGTGCCGCGTGCAGGTAGCCCGGCAGTAGTATAGCTAAGAGTACTGTTAGTAATAAATGCATACGAGTTGGCTGGGAAGGAATAAGCACGCGCAAAGCCGGGCCGGGTGGCAGGTAAGTACAGGATAGTTTCGGGAGCATTGATTGGCAGTTTTACTTGGCTTCCGGTCCCGCTGCCTACGAGGGACAACCGCCTGCGAAGGCCCGCATCTTTGCAAGTACGTATGAAAACCCGCTCTATCCTTCCTGTACTTGGCCTGTGGCTAGCAGGCGTCGCCGCTTTTGCCCAGTCCGCCCCGCCGCTTTCGCAGCAAATGGCCGACGCGTTTATCAAGCGCTACCCCGATTCGGTGGGGCTGGCCCGCAACCGGGTGGCCCACTGGGGCTACGAGCAGGGCGTGATGCTGCTGGCCCTTGAGCGCGTGGGCCAGCGCACCCACCAGCCCAGCTACCACGACTACGTGGTGCGCACCCTCGCCTATTCGCTGCCCGATAATGCGCCCATCGTGGGCTACAAGCCCGAGGATTATAGCCTCGACAACATCAATACCGGCCGGCTGCTGCTGGCCCTGGCCCAGGTGCCCGGCCCACGCCAGGCCACGTACCGCACCGCCGCCCAGCAGCTGCACCAGCAGCTAGCGCAGCAGCCCCACACCAGCGAGGGCGGCTACTGGCACAAGAAAAAATACACCAACCAAATCTGGCTCGACGGCCTCTACATGGCCGAGCCCTTTGCCGCGCAGTACAGCCAGGTGTTCCGGGAGCCCGCTGGTTTCGACCACGTAGCCCTGCAGTTTGCGCTGGTCGAAAAGCATTTAGCCGACCCCAAAACCGGCCTGCTCTACCACGGCTACGACGACAGCCGCGAGCAAAAATGGGCCGATAAAACCACCGGCCAGTCGCCTAACTTCTGGAGCCGGGGCATGGGCTGGTACGCCATGGCGCTGGTCGACGTGCTCGACTATTTCCCCGCCAACCATCCCCAGCGCCAGCAGCTCATCCAAGACTTGCAGCGCTTGGCCCCCGTACTGGCCCGCTACCAGGACCCCGCCACTGGCGGCTGGTTTCAGGTCACGGACCAGGGCCAGCGGGCCGGCAACTACGTCGAAACCTCGGGCTCCTGCATGTTCGTCTACGCCCTGGCCAAAGGCGTGCGCCTCGGCTACCTCGATAAAAAATACGCCCTCGTAGCCCGCCGGGGCTACGAGGGCATCGTGCGAAAATTCGTGCAAACCGAGCCCGACGGCACCCGCTCGCTAACCGGCACCGTGAGCGTAGGTGGCCTGGGCGGCTCGCCCTACCGTGATGGTTCCTACGCCTACTACCTGAGCGAGCCCCTCCAAAAAAACGACTTCAAGGGCGTCGGCCCCTTCATCATGGCCAGCCTGGAACTGGAAGCCGCGAAGTAGGGTAAGCGTTAGCTTGCCTTTTGGGCGAAAGGCCGGCCCTGTGGTGTCAGTCGCCCGAAAGGCAAACGTTAAAGCTTACCCTACCCGAAATAATTCTGCTCCAGGTCTTCCAGTAGGCTTTTATGGGTGGGCTCCCAGCCCAACTGCTGCTGGGTGAGGGCGCTGGAGCCTGCCAGGTCCATGCTGGCGAAGCGGGCCATCCAACCGAAGTGCTCGGTGGCTTCCTCCACCGATTTGGACACAACCGGCACGTTCAGGTGCCGGCCAATAACGACTGCGATATCGCGCAGGGGAATGCCTTCGTCGGCCACGCCGTGGTAGCAGCTGCCGGCTGTGCCCTGCTCCAGGGCCAGCCGAAACAGCCGGGCGGCATCGAGCCGGTGCACGGCGGGCCAGCGGTTGCTGCCGTCGCCTACATAGGCCGCCACGCCCGTTTGGCGGGCAATGTTGAGGAGGGTGGGCACGAAGCCGTAGTCGCCGGCATCGTGGACGGAGGCGGCCAGGCGTACCACGGCTGCGCGCACGCCCTGCGCCGCCTGGGTTAGCGCCGTCGGCTCCGACACGCGGGGCGAAGGAGCGGGCACGTCGGTTTCGAGGGCAGGGCGGCCCAGGCTGAAGCCCGCCAGCCCCGAGGTGGCAATGAGGGGGCGGCCCGAGCCGGCCAGCGCCTCGCCCATGACCTCGATGGCTAGCTTGTCGGTCTGGCCCGCCGCCGCGTAGTTGGCGAAGTCGTGCACGAAAGCCAGGTGAATAACCCCATCGGCCGCAGCTGCGCCGCGGCGCAGGCTGTCGAGGTCGCTAAGGTTGCCCCGCAGCACTTCGGCCCCGGCGGCAGTCAGCGCCTGGGCCGACTCCTCGGAGCGGGCGAGGCCGAGCACCTGGTGGCCCGCGCCGAGTAATTCCTGAACGACAGCCGAGCCAACAAAGCCCGAGGCGCCCGTAACGAAAACACGCATGTAGTAGTAGGTTAAAAGTGGGTTATTGCTACGCCACAAAGGTCTGGCAGGTGTGCAGTGCCCGCATTGCGCAGGGCAAACCGTTTACTGAATAATTCAAACAATTGGCTAGTCCCGAAAAGCCCCTGGTACCAGGCCGGTTTGCCGCTTGAAGAAGTTGCAGAAATGGGCCACATCAGCAAAGCCCAGGCTGTCGGCGATTTCCGAAACCGTCCAGCTCGTTTGTTTGAGCAGCATCTTGGCCTCCTGCGTCACGCGGCTGCCGATGAGCGCGGTGGTGGTGTGGCCGGTGGTTTCTTTGAGCACCCGGTTGAGGTGGTTGACGTGTACGGCCAACTGCCCGGCGTAATCGGCGGCCGTGCGCAGGCGCAGTTGTTGCTGCGGAGTATCGAGTGGAAACTGTCGCTCCAGCAGTTCGGCGAAGCGGGCCGCTACCCGCGCCGCAGCCGTGTGGGCGGGTGCTAGAGCCGCATCAGGTTGCAGCTTTTGCCCCGCGTGAATCAGCTCGACCAGATAGGTGCGCAGCAGGTCGTATTTGTGGGCATAGGTGGAGGTTATTTCCTGGGCCATCTTCTCGAAAATAGCCTCCATTGCCGCGTATTGGGCTTCCGTTACGGACAGTACCGGGCAGCCGCCGGGCTGAAAAACCGACAGTTCATCCAGCACGATGCCGCTTTTGGCGGGCAGCAAAAACTCGTCGGTGAAGATGCAGAAGTAGCCGGTTTGCGCCGCGTCCTGCGGCAGCCAGCGGTAGGGCACGCGGTGAGTGGCAAACCAGAGGGCCTTTTGCTCAACGTCTACCACCTGCTCGCCATACTCAATCCGGCAGCGCCCGCGAATGAGGCTGATTTTGTGGTAAGCCCGCCGGTCGAAAGTCATCGGCGTCTTGTCGCGGTGCAGCATTAAATCAGCCACGTTGAAGACGTTGAAATGCCCGACTTCTCGCTGTATTCCCAATGGCGGCAGCAGGCCGAACGCCGGGCTGGTAGCGGGGGCGAACTTGGTGTAAAAATCTTCGAGCGGCAGCGACTTCATAACCGGTGGTTGTAAAAATCAAAGGTAAGTTGGCACCCGGCTCACGTAAGTCCCGGACGGCAAGTGACCGGCTTACGCTGGCTGTCTAACTACATCCCAATCGAAATTGTCCATTTCGCCTATCACTTTAGCTACAGCTTGCTCCTTGTAAACCAGCAGAAATTCGTAGCCACAACTCCTGCTTTCACTAGCCGGATTTTGGATATCGCAAAAACCAACTACTGCTACCTGGTAGCGATATTATTTCTGCAGGAGTGAATTTATTGGTGGCCGCATATTTTGTATCTACTGGTTGAGTGCTGTAGTTCAAGTAAGTGGCAGCATCACCAGTTGAGGATGGCCTAAATATCGGACACTATTAATTGCCCACTGCTAATTTGTGGCATAAAGGGCGATGTTGTAAATAACTGCTGTTACGCAGTGGGCGGAGTAGCGCTCAGCTTTAGCTTGGCGCATCGCCGCGTAGCGGCGAATCCGGCACCGCGCCGCTTGCTGCAACGGCCCCAGACGCGAGCTTCGCCGCGCTACGGCGATGCGCCAAGCTAAAGCTGAGCGCTACTACGCCCACTGCGTAACAGCAGTAAATAATATCCATTGTTTGGGAACGATAGGCTGGGTAGCATGGGTGATGCGCATATGATAGTCCCAGGCTGAAATGCTGTAAACAGCCCGTGGAAATAGCTTCGTTGCCCAAAACAGGGTCGTTAATAAAGCTTTCCAACACATTGGGCAGCGGTATAGAATAGCGCTCGATAAAGTGTTGTAGCACTAACGGGTCAAAAACAACTAATCCAGGAATTTGGACCATTAATTTTATTTTAGTCATGTTTCACCTGGTAAGGGCTTGGTTAGTAGCATTCCACAGCTTCAGCAGAAATTGAATTATACGTTGCAATTTCTTGCGTGTGCGCTCACTGGGTAGCTCTTGGGCCGTTGTTCCTTCGCCATTCGCCAGCTACCCTACTCTGCCCCAGGCACAGGGCTACAAAAATGCACGTTATCCAAAAAAGAAATTGACAAAATCCTCCGCTATTTCGGCATTTTTCTGTTGCGCCACTATTTCTCTTACCCGAGTTAAAAATTCGGGTTTGGGAGTGCAATCTTCTAGCGTCGCTTCATGCTGAAACTCCTCGCATTCCAACACCATACCCACTGTTAAAATCGTCAGAAACTATTCTAATGAAGATGCCAGGTAAAACTCCGTGGTCTGTTGGATACTGCCAAATACAGGCGAGGCAGGGTCTGTCAATTTGGTGAATATAGCATCTCCGTTTAAGAACCCGAAAACGAGCCAGTTTGCGTTCCAGTATTCGGTATTTATTCGCCCATCCGGGTGGTCGGCATCATAAAATATCCCCCATCCCTGCTGATACTGGGGCAGTCGGGTTAAAGGTGCCCAATTTAAGAAAAACGCGTCTTTATTAGACTTGCTGCAACGGGGAGACTGAGCGAAATTTGAGTATGAAAATCTCGATTCAAGATTTAACAACGCCCCGTCAGTGGCGTGCTGCCGTGGGCTGTGATGCGCACCAGTTTGACGACCTGTTCAAGATATTTGCGCAAGCCTACGCCACCCTTAACGGCTTGCCATTAGCTGATAGAACGGTTATTAGTCCAAGTGGCACCCACATGCAAGACGAAGCGGACTTGCTCTTTTTTACGCTTTTCAGTTGTAAATCCGGGCTCACCTATGATGTGCTGGGGCTGGTCTGCGGCAGGGATGGGGCGACGGCAAAGCGTCGACAAGACGAAGGATTAGCTATTTTACGTGAAGCCTTGCGGCAGGCCGATTGTTTGCCCGAACGCGAATTTCAATCGCCGGCAGAATTACAGCGCTACTTTTCTAAACGTCGCGCTATTTTACTCGATGCCACCGAGTTTGTCACGCAACGACCGCAAGAAAAAGGCGCGCAGAAAGCGCAGTATAGTGGTAAAAAAAACGCCATACGCTCAAAGCACTTGTCGCCTCAACCGCCCAACGAAAAATAGTGTATGTGAGCAAATTAGTACCAGGCAGTATGCATGATTTCACGTTGTTAAAGAAGCAGTTACCACCAGATAAAGCCTGGTTCACGGGGCTAACAGTTCGGCTTGACTCCGGTTTTCAGGGCTTTGCCAGCTTATACAGTTGCGCCAAGGTATTCCTGCCCACTAAAAAGCCAAAAGGTGGAAGTCTGACGAAAAACCAAAAATTTCGCAACAGGCAGCAAGCGAGTAAGCGGGTCGTGATAGAGCATAGTCTTGGGGGACTGAAGCGCTACCGTATTTTATCTGACCGGTTACGCATGCATAATTTGGAACAGTTCGATAGGGTAGTAGAAGTGTGCGCTGGACTGTGGAATTTCTCCTTAAAAAGCTAATTGAGCATTGCAACAAGTCTAATAATCAATTTCTCGAACTCCACCTTAGCGTAAAAAGTGCGAAGCTGCCCGGCGGGCAGCAAATCCGGTGGTACAGCGCGTTCTGCGGGTGATACCAGCAGTGTACCGAGATTATTGTTGTGGTTAAACTCGTCTACAAAGCGAGTGATAGCGTCGAGCAAAGCCATGAATTGCAGACTATAAAAAGTAATTGCTTACGAACAAGTAGCAGCCATCAGAACTTGGCAATGGCAGTCAAACATGGCTTGCCAGCCAAGCAAGAACTCAGGCGCAACGCTACTTTATTAGGCCACAATTCCGCGAAGACGCCGTTGTTTGCGCCGTACTTAGTTACTGCTCTTACACAGGCGGGGAAGTAGCGCGAAGCTTTTGCTTCGCGCATCGCCGCGTAGCGGCGAATCCGGCACCGCGCCGCTTAGAGCAGTAAACAAGTACAACGCAAACGCGCGCATCGCCGCGTAGCGACGATGCGCGAAGCGAAAGCTTCGCGCTACCTCCTTCGCCTGCGTAACAGCAACTGCTAACTAGGGAAAGCCAACCAAAAATCCTGCATCTTACACCTCGCTGCCTGCGTTAGGAAGGCCATGACTGCTACCCTGCCCTTGGCCGCCCTACTGGCGCTGACCAGCCTGCAAGCGCCGCCCGCCTACAAAACCTACCACAACGAGCGCTTCGGCTACCGCATCGACTACCCCGCTGACCTGCGGCCGCAGCCCGAAGCGGGCAACGGCGATGGCCGCCGCTTCGTGTCGGCCGACGGGCTGACGGTGCTCACGGCCTACGCCGCCTACGATGCCCTAGACGGCGGCGTGGCCGAAAACCGCAAACTGGCCCGGCAAGAATGGCAGGGAAAGCAGGCTGCTATTACCCTCGACCAGAAAACCAGCACCGGTTACGTACTCTCGGGACAGGTAAAAAATACCATTTTCTACGAGAAAACCGTACTCAAGGCCGGCACGCTTACTTCCTTCGTCTGGGAGTACCCGGTGGCCCGCAAGGCGGCGATGGATGCTGTTATTCAGCACACTATCCAGACGCTACAACCCAGCGTGGCGGGCAGCAACTAGCCGGGCGCTGGCTCGCCCCGCTGGGTTACTTGGGCTAGTGCGCTGTTATTTTTGCCCCATATGTTTTCCTGGTTTAAACTACTGAGCAGCGTAGTACTGCTGACGTTGCCCGCCGCCGCGCCCAGCGGCTATTCCCGCCCGCCGATGCCCGCCCGCCTGGTGCCCAAGGGGGCCGTGCGGGGCGACTTCAACGGCGACGGCACCGCCGAGTACGTGTGGCTGATGCCGCCCCAGCTGCCCGCCAATGCCGACACGTTTGACGTAGGCTGTGTGGGCCCCTGCACCAGCGTGCTGCGGTGCTCGAACCCCGCTATCAAACCCTACCGGCTAAAGCAGTGCATCGGTGGCGAGCTGACCCGGTTTGCACACCTGGGCCCGGGCCGGCGCGACTACCTTGGCATTCTGCCCGAGTGGTTTACCAGCTGCTGGCGAGCCTATTACGTGCTCACCTACCGCCAGGGCCGGTGGCAGCTGGGCGTGCCAGCCTTCGAAACGCACTGCAACCAGTGGGAGGTACCGGTGGTGCCCATCGAGCGCGACCGGGCCGTGCCCGGCCACGTACTCATCCGCTACAGCGACTTCGAGCACGACAATATTGTGGTGAAAACCAAGTCGGTACCCCTAAACTAGCCCGCCACCAGCCTCAGAACAGCGGTCTGAGCCGGAGCAGCCGCTGCCCCGGGCCGTGGCGCGGCACCAGGAACAGGGCACTGTGCTGGCGCATGTAGGCCTCAACTGCCGCCCTGATGGCCAGCGGTGGGTTGGGCGAGTGGCAGCTGCCAACCAGTAGCAGGCTCACGAGCAAAGCGTATTTCATGCGGAAAACGGCTACGGTAGCTAGCACCTTTTGAGCAAGGTAAAAAATCCCCTGCTACTGCTCTAGGTCTACCACCTCATATGTGGCCTCCAACCGCTTGCTAGGCCACTTTCTCAGCTGCCGCAGAACCGCTCATGGGTACCGTTAGCACGGCGCTCGGCCTGCATTTTATCCCAGCCGGTACGCAGGGTGTCGGCCAGGCCGCCCATGCCTTCGTTCACCTGCTGGTTGAGGGCGGGCCACTGGTCGGCGGGTAGCAGGGTCAGGCTGGGGTAAATAAGGGAGAAATCGGGCACGGACTGGTTTTCGGCCTGCACGCGGGCTATGGTGCCCAGCCAGCGGGCCTGGTCGCAACCGGCGTAGCCGTTGAAGTAGGGGCCGGCCAAATCCAGGAAGGCGCGGTGGGCACTTTCCAACTCAAAGGCCGGGTCAAACATTTGGCCAATCTGGGTGGGGCCGAGCAGGCGGTGCAGCAGCCGGGCGCGGTACTGGGCCTGATAAAACCAGTGAAGCCCTTCGTCGTGCTGGCCGAGGTCAAAGAGGCGTACGGCCAGCACAAACAGCACCACGGCCGGCTAGTAGGCCTGCGCCCCACCTATAGCTTCGGCAATGGCCCCGATGGAGTCGGGCGTGGCATAAAGCAGCGCCGGGCTCAGCGGCCCCACGTTTATTTCGGGTCCCTCAGAGTTGTAATAGGGCGTAACATAGAACGGAATGGGCGGCAGCGTAGCGGCGGGCATAAGTGGTAACTGACGTTACGCAGTCGCCTGGGGCCGTTACCCGGTCTGACCGCTGTAGGCGGTCTGACCGGCTGTTGTAAGCCCAGTATCCTACTTGGACGGCCCCAGTCGGCAGCCGGTCTGACCGCCGTAGGCGGTCTGACCGGCTGCCGACTGGGGCGACTGCGTAACGTCAGGTGGTAAAATTAGGACGCAGGATATACGCTGCCCGTGCCCGATGAGGTTGCCGGGGCAGAGTTGTTAAGTTCCAGAGGCACACGCGACAGGCGACAACTCTGGAACTTAACAGCTCTAAGTTGCTGGGGTGCCCGGCGTCAGCTCGCCAACGCCCAGCCGCCCTCGCCCGTTGAGATGCTCTATGCCCCCACTACCCGACCTGCGGCAGCAGCTGCGCACGAAGCTGCAAAGCCTGCTGCAAACCAAGCACCTGCTACATATTGAGCCAGTAACGCGGCCCACGGCGTCGCAGCTGCTCTCCCACATCGGTGGCGACCCGTATTTTGAAGTAGGAGAGGAGTGGCCCACCAACCCCAAAACCGGTCAGCCGCTAGAGTTAATTTTTCAACTGGTGAACGACGGGTCGTTGCCCTGGCCCTTCCCGGCGCAGGTAGTGCAGTTTTATCACAACTACTACGCCGGAGAACCGCCTTTCGACGACAGCTACGAGCCGCTCGACTTCTGCTTCAAAACCTACCCCCAACTGCGCCCCGAGCATCAGACGCAGCTGCCGCGCCCGGCCGCTTTGCCGCTTATCGGCTTCAGCGCCATCACGTTTGAGCTAGCCCCTTCGCTGCCCGACGACGATGAGCTGGACATCATTAGCCCCGCCACCGAGGCCCTGTGCCAGCAGCTAAACCCTGACGACTGGCGCGCCGCCTACCACGAGGCCGTGACGGAGCTAGCCGGCGAGCCCGACTTGGGCTCCTGGGTGGGCGGCTACGCCCAGTGGCTGCAAGGCGCCTACCCCACGGGCAAGTTCTGGCTACAGTTCGACAGCACCGAGGACTTTTCCTGGGGCGATGCGGGCCTGCTTTACTTCTGCGCCGACCCAGCCAATCCGCTCGACATTTCTTTTCAGCTGCAGTGCTGCTAAGTTACTTGTTCAGAAAGGTTTATGAGAGATAATGCCGGACCAATAGGTCAGTTTGCCGCAAGGTGGCAAATACACCTAGACTTACGCAGTGGGAGGTAAATCAGGCAAAAATGCGTTGCTATGATAATACAAAGCAACTACATAGATTACCTGCTTAGTACGCCAAAAAACTACACTTGCACTCATCTAGCCGCGCATCTGCCCGATGTCAGTCACGACCAGGTGAACCGTTTTTTGCGTGATAACAGTTTTTCTTCTAGTCAGTTACACCAGTTGGTGCTGCCCCTGCTCCACGATTCGCCGGAAGCATGGGTCCTTACCAACCACTTAGCCGTTCACCTAACGCGGGAGATGGTCATTGATGCGGTGGAGGTTTGCTGGCAGCTAGAGGAGTTCCACCGCAGCTTCAAGCAATTGACGGGCGCGGAAAAGTGCTAGTGTCGCAAGGCTATTTCACAGCGCAACTATTTGATTTGCTGCTATTTATATTGAGCTTCATTGCGCCAGTATGCCCGTGCCATCGGTCAGAGCATTTATCAGGCGCATCAGGTGCCGTAGGCGGACTACTTGCGCCAGAAATTATTTGAATCCATCTATTCCGGTGCTTTTGACGTCTGCGTAAGTCATAAAAACAAAAAAACCTGCTCCAAGAGCGAGGTTTTTGAATCAATCGCTGACGTTTAAGCGTGCATCAGCACAAAATCAGCCGGGATATGCAGCTTGGTATACAGCCGACGGCCTAAATCCATATTGACCGCTCGCTTACCGTTAAGCACTTCACTGAGGCGGCTGTTAGTGATACCTGGCAACTGAGCAAGCTCTCGCTTTTTCAAGCGGTGCTCAAACATATAGCGTTCGATGCGGAAAATGAGCGAATCCGGCCGTACTGGCGCATGGCCGTGGCTGTCTTCATACGCTTCAAGCGCGTTGCCCAACGCTTCCATTTCCGCAAGATGGGCGGGGTTGTTGCTATCGAGGGCTTCCAGGCGACTCATCCCTGCTTGATACGCTGCATCAGTTTGGATAGTCATACTTATGGTCTTTTAACGTTTTACAACTTTTTACGAGTCCGCTCCATAGCTCACCTATTCGCTATATCGGTAATGCGGTCATACTCCGCTTGGGTACCAATGAAGCGGATAAAAATCTGGCTGGTAAAGGCGGGCACCTGCTAATAGTTAATCTTGACCACCATACGGTAGCAGTTGCGGAGTAGATTAAAAACCCAACGGCTGTTCCTGGGTAGCACTCGGGTCAAAAGCCTTTATCTCAGCAGCATTAGCCCAACTAGCGGCCTTCATGGCGTCATCGAGTTCCAGAATGGCATTCGCTACGTCTAGGTGTTCAATAGCATATTTTCTTGCTTTTCCTTTGCTCAATACATTCATAACCTATTTACTAATCTATCCCATTTTCTATCTTATGATTGGCTTTTTAGTAGCTAACATGATAAAGATATAATAGATTTACCAAAAACGAAAATTATTTACAACTAGCGAAAATACGTAATTCACTTTCGTGGCAGACCAACTTGCAAGAGCTTAATCAACACAGGATTTTTGGTTAAACTTCGGTAGGCTCCTCCGCAAAGCAGGCCAGTCAATGGTCGCGGTTGTAAATACCCTCCCCACAGCCCCTGCCACCGCCCGCCGATAACAATACCGCACCCCCGTCCCAACATCCCCGTAGCAGCCCCGCATCGGCTGGCCCGGTGGGGGCGGCTACCAGTGGGTGCTAATAATGCCAGTAGGGAAGGCTGCTGGCGGGTTGTTTTGGTTACGAGCGATACACTAGTAGTAGTATAGGGGCGTTGCGCTACTTTTGGCTGAAGGGTCTGCGCATGGAGCAGCCACGGTTTCCCCTGCTGCATGCTGCAACTCACCAATTTTAGCAAGACTTACCAGGGGCGGGCGGTGCTACGCATCGATTCCTTCGCCTTCTCCCCCGGTACATACTGGATTCAGGGGGCCAATGGCTCGGGCAAGAGTACGCTGCTCAAGTCGATTGCCGGCGTGACTCCTTTTGCCGGGGATATCCTGCTGGCCGGGCAGTGGAGTGTTAAGAAGCAGGCGGTGGCCTACCGCCGCCGCGTAAACTTTGCCGAAGCCGAGCCCGTGTTTCCCGAGTTTCTGACCGGCCGTGAGCTTATTCGCCTCTTCAAAGCGGCCAAGAACGGCCCACCCCACCAGGAGGATTTCTACCTGGAAAGCCTGCAAATGACGGGCTACGTGCACGAGCCGGTGGGCACCTATTCGAGCGGCATGCTCAAGAAGCTCTCGCTGGTGCTCGCCTTTCTGGGCCGGCCTACCTGCATCGTGCTCGACGAGCCGCTGACGACCCTGGATGCGGCGGCTATTCCGGTGCTGTGTTCGTGGATGACCAGTGAGCAAGCCCAGCAGGGCACGAGTTTTCTGCTGTCCTCCCACCAGGCGTTGGCCGCCGGGGCGCTGCCCGCCATGCAGAAATTACTCATCGAACAGGTTACCCTCCGCCCTAGCTGATGAGCAAACCCCTGACCCGCGTCCTACTCAAGGTAGTGGCCCGCGGCTTTTACCAGGAGCATACGGGCTGGCTGATTTCCCTCTTTCTGCTGGTATTCATTAATTTCTTTTACACCAGGGTGCCCGACCAGCCCCACCTCACGCAGGAGCAAATTACCCAGAGCGGCTTTGGGCTGGTTATCGCCTCGGTGAGCCAACCTCTGGGCGTGGCCGCGCTGCTGGGCGTCTGCTTGTTGTACAGCCTCAAGAGCTGGCACTACGTGGCGGGCCGCTTGAAAAGCGCCGATGCGCAGTTTCTGGCTTATAGCAGCACGGCCTTGCCGTGGCAGCGGCAGGTGAAATCCTGGTCGGTGGTACAGGGGGTTATCCTGTTGCCGGTGGTGGTGCTGTACCTTTACGCTATGGTAGTCGGGGTTATTTTTCACCACTGGCTGGTGCCCGTGCTGCTGCCCGTTTACCTGCTGCTGCTCACCGTAAGCGGGGCCGGCTACTACACGCGCCTGCTCAACGACACGGCGGGGAAGCCGGATAAGCCAGTTGGGCCAACCTGGGCGCGCAACTGGCCTAAGCCGCTATTCAGTTTGTTTCTATACGAAATCATCGTCAAAAAGCGCGTTACCTACTTCCTCACCAAGGCGGCCTCAGCGGCGAGTATTGCCTTGCTGCTGCTAGTCTTCCCAGATTCGCGCACCGATGGCCGGCTAGCGGACATGATAGGGCTGTGCTGTGCGGTCGGGCACGTCATCCTGGTTTTTCAAGCCAGTGAGTTCGAGCTGTTTTATCTGCCCTTCGGGCGCAACCTGCCCTACGGGCGGGGCCAGGTATACGGCCAGCAAGTGCTGTTGTATGGCGTGCTGCTACTACCCGAGCTAGCGTGGCTGCTGGCGGCAGGCTGGTTCAGCACCGGCTTCAGCGCGGCCTGCTTGCTGCTGGGCGTAACCCTGCTTTTGCGCACCCTGCTCTACTGGACTGGGCAGCACATGACGCGCTACTTGCATCTGGTAGTTGGCCTGTTTCTCTTCTTTCTTCTGGCCAACTTATTCGGGCTGACCGGCCTGCTAGCCCTTGGCAGCGCCCTGGCTGCCGGGGTACTGCTCTACCGCTACCGGTAAAAGAAACACCCTCCTTGCTTCCACCGCCCCAGCCCCCACTAGCCGCCAATAATACCGCAAACCAGCCGTAGCACCCGTACCGGCTGGCCCGGCAGGTCCAGTGAGGGTGCCGGGGGGCGACAGACGGCACTGGACCAGATTCCCTGATGCCGGCGGCGAGGTCGTAGCTGGTCGTGCCGGGCTCGACCGGGCCATCGAGAAGGGTGATGTGGAGCGTAGGGCGTGGGTTGCGTTAGGCGCAAACGGGTTGCAAGTTGCGCGGTAGGCCGGGAGGCCAGATACGGGCTAGGCTACGAGCGTTGCGCTAGCTACCTCAATATAAGTTATTATTATGGATGTGCTTCGCTACTTTTGACAGGCTCGCTTTCCGAGGAAGTCTACAGTGGAAGCTATGGCTTCACGCAGTTCAAAAGAAGCATACTGATAATCGGCGCTATGAAAGACCGAAAGCAAAGCTTTGCTCCTGGCAGGACGGCTCGCACCCTGCTGACGTGTGCGCTGGGCTTAATGAGTAATCTGGCCACGCAGGCACAGGACTTGGAAAAAGTAAATAATATTTTCTACAATCGCCTGGACGCAATTTTCTATCATCAGCAGTCCGTGCTACCTTCTGGTCAAAGAAGTAGCAAACAGTATTTAAAAATTGGTAAGCGCCTGTTTTTGCTTGAATCGCTACAAACAGTCAGTTCGAGCGGGCAACGACTACAGGAAGACTATCTGCTCGAAACAGTTGCCAATGATACGCTGAGCATCAACAAAGCCACGTATAGTTTAAGCGCCAACCAAGAGCTTGAGGGCCGCCAAATAGCGGCAGGAATGCTTCATGATTATCCGACGCATTCCTCGGTTGAAGCGACAGAAGAAATTATATTGTTGCAGGAGTTCAACCCTTGGGACATGCTGCGCCTTCAGCCAGGCAATGCACAATCAGGGCAGGTGGTATACGTGAAAAATGCCGCTGTCGACTTTAAGGGCGACACGCTAGCCTGTTACGCCCTCACTCAAAGGGGCGGCGAATACCGAATAGAATTGAAGGAGCGTATTATAAAATCCAGCCGTCGCTGGCAAGGCAACGCAGAAGTTGCCTACTACTATACTATAGACCTGGCTCAGAGGCAGGTATCTGTTGCGCGGCCTCCGAATGACAGCCGCAGTATCCAGCGCTGGAAGCGTATTTACACAAACAAGACCGACTTTTCAGAAGTCTGTACAGTCACCGGTCTCGGCGAGGGAGGGGACCCGCCTAACATGTGGGTTTATATCCTATACTCCCGTCGTTTTCAACAAAAAAGCCCTACTAGGTCGATAGATAAGTATACCATCCCGAGTATTGATAAGACGAAGCCAGCCAGCACTTTCTCGATTGTTTCCCGCTCCGAGTAAAGACTACGAAAATAACTGTCTTAGAATAGATTTTTGGCGAAGCCTAGCATCTTGTCATCATGGAACCTCAATCTGCTGGACCTGCCTATCGCCAACCTCTCTTAGTTAATGGCGTGTTGCTACTGCTGACGGGTTTGGTTTACTTGAATCTGCGCGCCTATGATGTAGATTATGGAGGGGGTGCCACCTACCCAGAGCCAGAATACATACTTTTATTTTTTCGGACTCTTTGGCTCTATCCCATAGTCAATTTTTCCTTTGCTCTGTGGGCGCAAGGCCGTCGAGCCACCATTTATGGTCTACTCAGTGCCGCTGTAAGCTCCCCCGGTAAGTAGGCCAGTCAAAAGTAGAGAGAAGTAGTAACTTTCAACTTTCTCTATTTTTACCTGTCTCATGAAAAAAAGCCGTT
>JBPBPU010000074.1:0-32103 GCA_050954465.1 Janthinobacterium lividum | reverse complement strand
GGGTCAGTCCGAACGTTTTGATAGATGCTGGTAGCCATAAGATTAGTAAACAATTGATAAGCCCACAATGTTGTGACTAACAAGCAATAACAACTCTAATGTCCATTTACTAAAAGAACTCTGGGTCTAATTACGGCACATAGCTCAATAGTGCGTAAGGGAGTAACTTTCCACAGCTAAAGGCTGATGTTTTCAACTTCATTAAATATGCAACCCATTAGTTATTACCAGCATAAACAGCTTGCACTATCCTTAATGCTTGCCTTAGGACTTTGGGTTTTTATGCCGGCTAGGTTATCAGCTACTTATGCGGCTTATGAACTCGTGGGCAGGCCTACCTCGATTAATAGCATCAATAACCAGTGGTTTGGCAGTCAGAGCACGTTCTCCTTTAATTCAAGTGCTAGCACCGCTTCTCCAATTAACACCGCACTTACTTCACCCACGCTAACTACGGGTTCATACACGATTACAGGTACGTATACGAACTTGCCAGCGGCGCGTACGGCGTCGTACGCGCTGCTCAAGTACAATAAGCGTATTGGACTGCAACTTATGAGCGATGACGGCGGCAAAGCTGATATTACCTGTATTCCGCAGGTACTCAACGGCGGTAAGGCCGCCAACGGAGTTACGTATCCGGGCATTACTTATACTGATGGGGCTGGCAGGCACCTCCACCCCGGTTTCACGTACGCGGTGAGTACCCTCATCAACGGCTTACCTGGCCGTGATGGCGCTAGCAACGCTTCCTATGCCACTTGGGCCGAGTATCAAACTCTTAAGTCTTATCGCAACATCGGTTTCTCTAACCATTCGTCTAACCATGGACCCGATAACCCGGCCACCCAGCTCAGGGATGCCGATGCTACTCTACGGCAAAAGCTTGGCGTCATCACACGAACAGTGACGGTGCCTGGCGGCTTTGGCGGCTTTGTAGCAGCTACCCTGGCCGACCCTAAGAAGCTTGCCGTTATTTCCCAAGGATACGGTTCCAACGGGGAAAATGCCGATGGGCATAGCAGTAAAATTCAGTGGTTGGATAAAGTCTCAATACCTTACAACCAACCCACTATTTTTATCCTCAGCCGCTATTTTATCAACCAGAACTGGGACACACCTGCCAAAGGGTGGGTAAACGAGAAATTTAAGTTGGCCACCGACGAGTACAACGCCGGACGTCGGGTGATGCTTTCAGCCTTCGACCACTTTCCGCAGGAGCAAACCGCCAACCTAGCGGCTTTCTATACTTACGTGCAGCACCATCCACTAAATGTGGGCGGCGACAACGTGTGGTTTGCTAACCTGCAGGAGTTCGCCGAGTACGAAGAACTGAAGCAAAAGTGTCTCATAAGCGCGCCGGTAGTGCGGGGCAATACCCTAACCTGGACCATCGACAAGTCGGCGTTGCCTGCTTACAGCTTGTACCAAGATGCTAGTGTGCTGCTTCCCACAGCCGGCCTAAAAAGCGTTATCGTTACTGGCGGGGACAGTTATTCTGTGAATGTTGCCACCGGTTTAGTAAATATCACCAAACTCAACGTGTATGGTCCTGGCAAGCCCTAGGGTAGCTGGGTTCTAACTTTCGTGCAAGTTTATGGAGCAAGTACTACCTGGCAGTGCTCGTACTACGCCAGCCATGCGCCACCAAGCCACCCAAGCTAGTTCGGCAGGCTTCATCAAACTCCAACTCTAACGCTTCCCAAAGCTTGCACTAAGCTTTTTGGGCGTAGCCGCGGCGAGGGCAGGGAGGGCATGGTCGCATCTTTAGCCGTTTGGCAATCTTCATCCGGGCAACAGACCGCCACCGGATTTTGGAATGCCGCCGAGCCACTTTTCCAGTAGTAGCTAGCGGAGCACCAGCAACTTTACACCGTGGCTCGGCACTTTCGCTACGTACTTGCCCACCAGCTTGCCGAGGTCTTGGTGGGTCCATATGTCCCGCACAGCAACGTTACCAGTTAAACCTAGCTCGCGAAAATCCAGCGTTATTTCGGCTTCAGTGGCCGAGCGGTTAAACAAGGCTACTGCATACTGGCGGCTAGTTGTGGAGTGCAGCTTTTTCGCCCACACCTGAAGGCCGGGAGCTTGCTCATAAAGCAAAATTCCTTGAGCACCCAGCGCATCCTGATTCACCGCAATCGCTTCTTTATTAGTAAGAATGGCTAGCGTTTCCGGCGTCATGTGGCGGAGGTCGTTGCCGAGGATGAGCGGCGAGGCCAAGAGGCACCACAGCGAAAAATGAGCCTGCTGCTCAGTAGGCGTCATCACCGCTAGGCGGCCGCCATCGTCGCCCACGCCGACAAGCAGCATGTCCGCATCGTTCCAGTGGCCGGGGCCGGCAATGGCGGAAACGGCGGCTGTGCGGTCTATCTCGAAGAGCACGCCAGCCCACTGCGTAGTTGCGCCCTTGGGCATGTGGTCGATGTCGCCGCCTACCCGCCAAGAGTTACCTAGCCTGGGCGCCCAGTGCTGGTAGCTACCCCCGCCTTGGTTGCAGATATTGAGCAGCATCGGCCGGCCAGTTTTGGCAATGGCCTCGGCCACTTGCGTAAATTCTTTAGTGTAAGCACCTTCCGACCGGTCTTTGGCAAAGTTTACATCCACTTTCACGTAGTCGTAGCCCCAGTCGGCGAAGGTTTGCAGGTCTTGGTCGTAGTGGCCTCCACTGGCCAGGGTAGCATAGTTGGCCTCCGGGCCAATGTTGGTATAAATCCCTGCCTTCAAGCCTTTGCTGTGGAGGTAGTCGGCCAGCGCCTTCATGCCGTGCGGAAACTTTAGGGTATCCACCAGGATACGGCCGTTGGCATCGCGGCCAGTACTCCAGAAGTCATCAAGGTTAACGTACTGATAGCCCGCTTTTTGGAGGCCAGTGGCTACCATCGCATCCGCAATTTGCTTGATTAAAGCTTCATTGGGTTCCTTTTTGAAAGTATTCCAACTGCTCCAGCCCATAGGCGGAGTGCGGGCCAGCCCATTGCTGGAAAAGCCCCTTGGAGTTTGGGCCAACCCCTGCCTTGAGCAAGCCAGCACGGCGCAACTGAAGTAAGTAAAGAGGCTGATTTTCATTGGCTATCAACTATAATGGCTGTGGGGTGCGCACGACCAGCAGTCTGGCCGTGCCTTCTAAGCACCTCCCCTAAAAAATCACCGCTTAATGGCGCTCAGCTTTTGGGGAAAGGCCGATTCGCCGGTTAGGTTCTGGATGGTAAGGCCCGTGACGGCGTGGCTTTCGAGGGCGTGGGCGTAGTAGGTGGGCCGGTTGCTGCCCCAGCGCACCGAACTGTTGCGCACGGTGATGTTGGCCACGTTGTCGAGGTAAAAAGCTGAGGTGCGGCCCTTGACGAAGCCGTCCAGCGCGGTGGGGCGGTGGTCGTACAGGCCACCGGGATAGGTAGTGGTTTTGTTGAGCAGCGCGTCTATTTGGTCGAAGTAGAGGTTCGACACCTTATCGGGCGTTTCAGCGCTCACGTAAATGCCGTTCTCGCTCCGGCACTTGATGTTGCTGAAGTAGATGTCATGCACCGGCCCCACACGGCCCTCGGTCTGGCCCTGGGCGAAGCGCGGGTTGGCGTCAACACCGCCGCTGGCGGCGCGGCGGTAGGCCGTCACGTAAATCGGCTCAGCCTTGCCCCACCACACGTCCGAAAACAGTTGCGACTCGATGAAGATGTTGGAAAACAGCACGTCCGACACGCTACCCTCGTCGCGATTCTGAATACCCACGCCCCGGTTGCTGGCGTGGATGATACAATTACTGAACACCACGTGTCGAATGGCGTCCATGTTCTCGGAGCCCAGCTTGATGGCGCAGGAGCGCGACGTCATGGTGCAGCCCGTGACGGTGATGTTCTCGCAGGCTCCGAATTCGGCATATTCGCGCCGGTTCTTCAAGCAAATGCAATCGTCGCCCGACTCGATGTAGCAGTTCGTGATGCGCACGTTCTTGCTGTGGTCCAGGTCAATGCCGTCGCTATTACGCACCCGCAGGCTGTTCAGCACCGTGAGGTCCGAAATAGCTACGTCGTCGCAGCCCGCCAGGTGAATGGTCCAGTACGCCGCGTTGCCAAACGTCACATCGTGCAGGCGCAGGTGCTTCACGCCCACCAGCGTCAGCAGGTGCGGGCGCGGGTCTACGCGGTCAAATGGCTTCAGCTCGTACGAATCCGTCGCCGCCGGCCCCATGAAGGCCAGCCCGTTGCCATCAATGTTCCCACCGCCACAAATGGTGACCTGCTCCAAATTCTCACCCCCCATCCAGATAGTGCCCTCGCTCACCGTGGCCCGAAATGCACTCTTTTTGTACACCGCCGGGTCGGGGTTAGCCAAGACGCGCGCGCCTGCTTCCACATAAAACTCGACGTGCGATTTCAAGTCAAACGGCCCGGCCATAAAGGTGCCACCCGCCGGCACTACCACGCGCCCGCCGCCCGCGGCCGAGCAGGCATCCAGGGCTCGCTGAATGGCCTGGGCATCGTCGGTTTTGCCATCGCCCACGGCCCCGAAATCCCGGATATTAAAGACGGACTGCGCGCTCGGTCGGGCAACAGTTGGGACGGTGGTCGCTACCGGGCCGTTGGCAGCGGCGCTGGCTTGGGAAGTCGCTTGCCCAGCGCGGCAGGCGGCTAGCGTGGCGGCTAAGCCCAGCAGTGCAACAAGAGAGGGAAGCTGCATGTGGAGGGGTAGCTACTTGAGGGTAAGGCCCGTAGGTTGGTACTTAGGCTGGCTGGCCCACTGCTTGGTAGGCGCGGGCTGCAAGTCGATTTCTAGCTTACCACCCTGCGCCAGGTCGGCGTGGTGGAGGTAGTTGAAGGGGTAGGGCCGGCCGTTCCACGTCACGCCCGCGATGTAAGCGGCGTCGGCAGTGGATTTATTGGCGATGATTTCCAGAAGCTTGCCATTCGGCAGCCGTACCGTGGCGCGGTCGAAGAGCGGCGCACAAAGCAGATACTCATCCGAAGCCGGGTTGAGCGGGTAGAGGCCAAGCGCCGCAAACACGTACCAAGCCGACATCTGGCCGGCGTCGTCGTTGCCGCTCAGGCCGCCGGGGCCATCGGTGTACTCTTCGGCCAAGATGCGGCGCACGGCGCGCTGGGTTTTCCAGGGCGAGGCCGTGTAATTGTACATAAACGGGATTTGGTGACCCGGCTCGTTGCCGTGCCAATACTCGCCGCGAGCAAACAGGCTGTCGAGTTTAGCTTCCAGCTTGGCTGGTCCGCCCAGGAGCTTAGCCAGGCCCGGCACGTCATGCGGCACGTAAAACGTGTACTGCCGAGGAGTGCCCTCGGTGATGTAGAACTCGCGCACATCGGGCCGAAACGGCGCGTACCACCGGCCGTCGGCGTAGCGGCCCCGCGCCAGGCCTGTGCTGGGGTCAATTACCCGGCGGTAAGCCTGCGAACGTTTTAGTAAAGCCTGGTAATCAGCCGTTTTTCCTACCCCCTTAGCTACTTGCGCCAGGGCATAGTCGTCGAAGCCGTATTCGAGGGTGCGGCTCACCTGCTCCATTTTGTGAAAGGCCTCTTTCACACTGTCTTCCAGGGGGATATACCCATATTTCAGGTAAGAAGGCAGGGCGCGGCGACCTTTGCCGTCGAGGTATTCGGTGGGGGTAGGCTGGTCGAAGGCATTCTGGCGCATGAGGCGGTAGGCCTCGGCCACGTCGTAGTCGCGCAGGCCGCGCACGTAGGCCGAGGCAATGAAGGCCGTGCCGTGGTCGCCAATCATGGCGGCAGTGTAGCTATTCCAACACGGGAAAATAGGCAGCCAGCCACCCTGTTGTCCCTTCAATATCAGTGAACTAACCAAGTCATTGCTTAGCTTCGGGTGCAGCAACTCTAGCAGTGGCAACTGCGCCCGGTAGATGTCCCACATCGAAAAATCGTCGTAGTAGTTGCCCTTGGCCAGCTTCATCAGCCGGGCATTACCAGCGAAGGCCGGGTACGTACCGTCCACGTCGTTGAACAGCCGGGGCTGCTGCAAACTGTGGTAGAGCGCGGTGTAGAAAATGCGCTTGTCCTGCTCCTTGGTAGTCTGAATCTGAATCTGGCCTAGCGCGGTTTGCCAGGCGGCGCGGTTTTGCGCGGCCAGTTTTCGGAAATTCCAGTCGGGAATCTCGGCTTGCAGATTCTGCCGGGCACCTTCCAAACTGCTGAATGAGGTGCCCACGCGCAGCCGCAACGTGTCACCCTTCCGCACTTTGAAACCGAGAAAAGCGCCGATATCCGGCTGGTCCCTAATACTAGTGGCCGCCGTGGCGCGCCCGCCGCTGTACGTACCGCCGCGCCCAGCGCGCCGCTCTACCTGCACTACGAAGTAACCGCTGAACCCGGCTGGCTGGCCCCAGCTTTGGTAAATGCGGTAGGCCGGGTTATGGCCCGAAACTTCGCCCGTTTGGGCGTTCACCTGCACTGCGCCCTGGCCCCGGTCGCTGTTCGGCGTCACCAGCACGTAGAGGCTGTCGTCCTGCGCTGCCACGAGTTGCAGTAGGCCGCAGCGGGCGGTGGCCGTCATTTCTACTTGCAGCTGGTACTGAGGTAGGGCTACTTTATAGTAAGCCGGCGTGGTGGTTTCGGTGCGGTGCGAAAAGGCGGTGGTGTAGGCTTTCGCCGAGGTTTTTAGCTTGCCCGTGAGGGGCATTATCGTCACGCTGCCGTAGTCCTGGGTGCAGGAGCCACTTAGCCAGTGGCTGTCGCGGAAGCCGCTCAGCAGCGTGTCGGCGTAGTAGTAAGGCGCTACGCACTTATTCTCGGTGAGGCGCGTCTGGGGCGTCCAGTGGGTCATGCCAAAGGGCTGGCCCACGGCTGGAAACGTGTTGGCCAGGTGCTCGGTGGTGCTGTGCCCGTGCTTGGTAGACGAGGCCGTGGTGCTGGCCGCCGTGCCCGCCAGCGCCTGCACGTAGCGCACTACGTCGGGGGCATTTTGGGCGTGGGCAAGGGCGGGAAAGACAGCGAGGACCAGAAGAAAACATCTGGTCCAAGGCACCTTGCCGCCTACCCCCCCTTCTTTTAGAGAGTGAAGGCTAGGCGGTGAGGTACGCGTAAGGAGTATATTCATTTTCAATGCGATAGCTCATTGCTTTTTTCCCAGCACCAGCGTAGCCTGCTGCTTCGCCCCAGGCAGGCTTACTTGTTTGAGCGAAGCGCCGGGTGCCTCATGCAGCACGAGGGCAGGCAGCGTCGGCGCGTTTGGCACCACCACTTGTTGCAGTGTCAGCTGCTGCACGTCATCAAATACTAGTGTGGGGCGATAGTCAGCGCCTTTGGTCTGGATGCGCACATTTTTGAAGGTGATGCCCGCCGCGTGGCGCACGTAGAAGCCGTAGGCCGGTAGCTCGCCAAACATCGAAAACTCGGGGTAGCCGGCCGGGCGCTCGGGCACGCGGGCCAGCGAGTCGAGGCCGACGTAAGCGACGGCTTTATCATTGCCCCCCGTGTAGGTGATGTCGATATTTTCCAACGTCACGTCTTGCACCGGGTGACCGGGCAGGCCCACGATGCTCGACGGGTTGATGTTGTGGGGCTCTTTAAAAACCGGCCCTTCTATTTCGTAGCCCTTATCTGGCTTGGTAGCGGGAATTTCGGCCTTGACGTTGCCGATGTACACGCGGCGCAGCGCGCCGGGCGCGACACCTTTGCGGTGGCCCAGGCGCAGAAAAATGGCGTTGCCCGTATTGGTCGCCGTGACATTGCGGATATCAATGTCTTCCAACACAGCGCCATCCACGGTTTCCAGCGCCACGGCCGAGCGGAAAGTGTCGTACACTTTCAGACCGTTGACCTTGATGTTTTTAAACCCACCCAGCGAGCCCGTGCCCAGCTTGAAAGCGCTGGCGCTGGAGCGCACCGTGCAGTTGGTGACGGTGATATTCTCGCAGCGGCTCTGCGGGTTTTCCGACTTCAGGCAGATGCCATCGTCAGCAGCGTTAAAAAAGCTATTGCTGATTTTCACGTCCTTACAGTCCACCAGGTCGATGCCATCGTTGTTCCAGTAGGCGGTGCTTTCCACGCGCAGGCTGTCGAAGGTCAGGTCGGTGCACTCGCGGTAGGCCTGCACCCAGCCGGCCGAGTTTTTGAGCGTAATGCCCACCAGGCGCACCCGGCGGCAGTTGGTGAATTGCAGCACCTGCGGGCGGTTTTTCTCGGTTGGGCGCTTCACCCGCCATTCGGCATCTTGCAGGGTGCCGGCGCGCAGTTCAGCCAGCAGGTCCTGCACCAACTCGCGGCCCCGGCCATCGATAGTGCCTTGGCCGGTAATGGCTACATCGTGCTGGTCCTGCGCCGTGAGCAGCGAAGCTGCCACTGGGCCGTAATCGAGGCGGTGAGTGCTGCCGAGCAGGGTAGCGCCCTTGGCCAGGTGCAGCTCCACACCCGACTTGAGCACCAGCGGCCCGGTCACGAAGCGGCCGGCCGGCACCAGCACCCGGCCGCCGCCCTGGGCCGCCGCCGCGTCAATGGCTTGCTGCACGGCGGCCGTGGCGTTGGTTTGGCCGTCGCCTTTGGCCCCGTAGGCGGTGATAGTGAGCGGCGCCTGCTGTGCCAAAATCGGGCTGGCCCACGTGGCTAGGACAACAAGTAAAGGTATTATTTTCATCAACAGTGACTTAACGTTACATTCTACCAGTACTCAGCCTGTAAAACGGAGTAGCAATCCGTTTGGCGTGAGACTAGATAACCGCGACAAAAGCGGAGTAAATCCTGACATTTTCGGCCCCGTCAGGGCCTTTTAGTCGCGTAAGTTCGGGCGAGCTACTAGCATAGCAGGGCTAGGGTTTACTGGCTGAGGCCAGGCTAAAATCCCAACCCCAGCCTACTGCAAAACAGCTTTTTAGTACCCCGGATTCTGCGTAAACGTGCCCCGGTTCAAGTCAATCTGGCTCTGGGGGATGGGGCGTAGCAAGTCGTTGGTTTGCAGGCGGCCGGCTTTAGCGGTTTCCTTGTTGTAAAGGTTGGTGCGGGCTACTAGCTTGCCGGTGCGCTTCAACTCCAGCCAGCGGAAACTTTCGCCGGCCAGTTCGCGGGCGCGCTCGTCAAGAATGTCGTCGAGGGAAACGGCAGTGACTTTCAGCTCGTCTTTGTAGAGCTTGCCGGTGGTGGGGTTGGTGCCGGCTTTGCCGGCGCGCACCCGCACGGTGTTGTAGTAAGCCACGGCCTTGGCCGAGTTGCCGGCTTGCAAATAGGCCTCAGCGGCAATCAGATACGTTTCGGCCAGACGGAACACGTAGGTATCGCGGGTGCCCAGGTTATCGCCGTAGGCCAAGTTCACTTCCCGGAATTTCTTGAACGAGGGGAAGGAGCGCAGCGCGTAGCTGGTTTGCGTATCGTACTCGTTGGGGTTGAATACGGTGTACTTCTTGGTGGCCTTGCGAGCGGGTGAGAAAGCTACGTCGGGGAAGTAAATAACCGTATCGCCCACCGCAAAGCCGCCGGCTGCTACCTGCGCGTAGATGGCCGTGTACACTGTGGCCTGGTAGCGGGCGTCGCGGGTTTTGTCGAACAGCGTGAAGAAATACGGGGTAGGCGCTACCAGGATGTTGGCCTTATTGTAAAGAGCGCTGCGGCTGATGGCCGGGTACACCGACAGGTCCATCGTGAACAGGTTGTGCAGGCCGTTGCCCGAAACAAGGGTAGTGGGCGCGGTGGCGTAGGCGTAGCTGTTGCTGGCAACGTTGGTGCTGTACTGCACCGAAAAAATCACCTCCGAGTTCACCTGGAAATTGCTAACCGTGGGGTCGAACAGCTTCGAGAAGTCGCTGAGCAGCGTATAGTTGCCCGAATTGATAACCGTTTCGGCCAGCTGGCCGGCAGCGTTGAAATCGGTCTGGCCTGCACCGTAGCTTTTGTAGCCGCGCGTGAGGTAGACCTTGGCGAGCAGGTGCTGCGCCATACCCTTCGTGACGCGGCCAAAATTGGCGGTAGTAGCCACGGGCAGCGCCCCGATGGCATCATTCAAATCACTGATAATCTGGTCGTACACCTTCTGCTCGGGGTCGCGGGTGTAGCCGAAGGTAGGCTCCGTCACGGGCGTTAGCACCAGGGGCACGTCGCCGAAGTTTTCGGCCAGCAGGTAGTAGTAGTAGGCGCGCAGGGCCTTGGCCTCGGCCACGCGGGTAGCCACGGTGGTAGCGTCGAGGCCGGTTACCTTGGTGGCCCACACTAGGGTCGTATTAGTGAGTTGAATGCTGTAATACAGCTGCTTCCAGTACGAGTCTACGTCGGCTATGCTGGAATTAAGGTTGTTGTCGTAGTTGTTGAGGCCGCTGGTAGCCGACGGGTCGCCGGTAGTAAAAATGTCGGTGCCCAAAAAGTACAGGCCAGGGTAATTGACGACGGGCCGTAGCGGCGAGTAGTTCGACTTTACCAGGTCCTCAAAGCCCTGAGCGGTACCGTAGTAAGTTTCGGCCGTGCGGCCGCTTAGGTTCTCTTCTTGCAGGTAGTCTTTGCAGCCGGCCAGGGCCGATAGGGCGAGCAGGCCCAGGGCGAGCAGGCGTTTGCGATATCCGTTCATAACGATGCGTGGCGAGGGTGGGGAAGGATTAGAGCGTCAGGTTGAGGCCGAGCAAAAAGGTGCGGACCCGGAAGCTTTGCAGGCCGCCGGTATCGAGGCTGGCCGTTTCGGGGTCCCAGCCGACGTAGCTGGTGAAAATGAACGGGTTATAAGCCGTGGCGTACACGCGCAGGCTGGTCATTTTGGCGCGGCTGGTCAGCACCTTCGGCACGTTGTAGCCCACGGTGATATTGCTGATTTTGGTGTACGACGCGCTGGTGTACTCCGAGGCCCGGCGCCGGTTGGCATCGGTTTCGATAGCGTTGTTGGCGTACTCGTTGGTGGGGTTAGTAGGCGTCCAGTAGTTGCGGCTCAGCACGTTGAAGCGGGCGCGGGTCTGGTCGTCGTCCACGAATTTGGAGAGGAATTGGTTGAACTCCGTCACGCCCTGGCGGGTGTAAATCGTGAAGTTCAAGTCAAAATCTCCGACCGTGATATTGTTGGTAATGCCGCCAAACCACTTGGGCAGGTTCGAGCCGACGATAACGCGGTCATCGGCCGAGATTTTGCCGTCGCCGTTGGTGTCCTGAATCTTCCACTGTCCCGGCTTCTGGCCGTAGGTGGCGGCTTGGGTTACTTCGTCAGTTTGCCACACCCCAATCTTCTTATAGTCATAGTACACCCGCACTGGCGAGCCCAAAAACCAGGCGTTGCCCACGTCGTTCTTCCCGTCGCCGTAGAGGGTCTGGATTTCGTTCACGTTGCGCGAGAAGTTGAAGTTGGTGCGCCACGTTACGCGGCTCGACGCCACGTTTACCGTATTCAAACTCAGCTCTACCCCCCGGTTGCGCACCGAGCCCACGTTGGAGAGCACCGTGTTAAACCCGTTGGCCGCCGGAATCTGCTGCACCAGGATGGACCCCCGCGACGTCTTGCTGTAGTAGTCTACTTCCAGCCCGATGCGGTTATGGAACAAGCTCACTTCCAGACCCGTGTTGTACTCACGGGTTTTCTCCCAGGTCAGGCTGTTATTGCCCAGGCCCGAGGGCGCAAAGCCGTTGGCCGAGGTGCCGTTGAAGTCGTAGTATGACTGCGCCACGTTTACCTGGGTAGCGTAGGGGTTCAGGGCCAACGTGTTGCCGGGCGAAATGGCGGCGTTGCCCGACTGCCCGTAGCTCACCCGCAGCTTAAGCAAGCTCAGCGCGGCTACCTGCCGCAGAAATGGCTCGTCGCTCATTACCCAGGCCACGCCCGCCGACGGGAAAAAATCCCATTTGTTGCCCTGCGCCAAGATGGAATTGCCGTCGTAGCGGCCGGTCAGCGTCAACAGGTAGCGGTCTTTGTACGAGTAATTGGCCCGCGCCAGGTACGATAAGGTGGTCTGCTTGACGTAGTTGCTGCTGGTTGTGGTCGAAGGCTGAATCGTGACGCCGTTGATGGTAATCGCCGTGGCCGTGCCCAGGTTGTACCACAGCGAGCGGTAGGGCAGGCCCACGACGGTCGTGGCGTTGGCGTCGTTCTGAAAATAATCGACTGTGGTACCCGCCAGCAGGTTAAAGTTGTGCGGCCCAACGGTTTTGGTATACGTTAGGAAGCTCTGAAAGTCGTAGTTGAGTTGGTGGTAGGTGTTGTACTGCGCGTCGGCGGGCTGGGTGCCGGCCCGCGCCTTGGTGAAGGTATCGCGGTAGTAGCCGCCGCGCTGGTAGGTGATATCGGGCGTGAACGACGTGCGGAACTTCAAGCCTTTCAGGATGTTCCACTCCCCAAACACGTTGGGCAGCATCCGTATGTACTGCGTGCGCCGAATCTCGTTGTCGAAGTCAAACTGCGGGTTGGTAATCTGCGCTTCCGTCTCGTAGGCGAAGAAACGCGGTGAGCCGTCGGCGTTGTAAGCGCTGCCCGTGGGCCGCAGCCGGTAGGCACTCCGAAATGCCTCCTGCGGGCCGGGGTTGTTGTCCACGTAAGCCGCGTATACCGACGCCCCAAAGCGGAATTTGTCGCTCAGCGTCTTGTCTATCCCCACTTTCAGGGTGTACTTCTTGATTTCCTCTATCTTCTGCGCGCCCTGATAGTCCTGGAAGCCCGCCGAGAGAAAGGTATTGGTCTTGCCATCGCCCCCGCTGATGGTAAACAGGTGGTTGTTTTGCAGCCCTAGGTGCTTGATGGCGCTAATCCAGTCGGTGTAGGTGCCGTTGGCAATATTTTGCAACTCGGTGGCCGAGAATATTTTATCATCCGAGGCTACCGTGCCGGGGTCTTGTCCCAGGTTAGTGGCCTTGGTGCGCTGGTACTCGCGCACGTAGTTCACAAATTCCGGCCCCTTCATCATGTTGGGCAGGTTGTAGGCCTGCACTACCCCCGTGTAGCCGTCGTAGCTGATGCGGGTGCCGCCCGCCGAGCCGCGCTTGGTGGTCACAATCACGACCCCATTGGCCCCCCGCGAGCCATAGATGGCCGTCGAAGACGCATCCTTGAGCACGTCCATCCGCTCGATGTCGGAGGGGTTAATGTCGTTGATATTAGTGACCGGAATGCCATCTAATATGTAGAGCGGCTGCGTGTTACCCCCAATCGAGTTGGCCCCCCGAATCTCCACCGTCAGGTCGGAGCCGGGCTTACCCGAGGCGCGCTTCACGTCCACGCCCGCCATGCGGCCTTGCAGCGCTTCCTGGGCGTTGGGCGCTTTCGACTTCGTAATCTCCGCATTATCGAGCGAGAGCACGGTGCCGGTCAGGTCGCGCTTCTTCTGAGTACCGTAGCCCACCACCACCACCTCGTCCAAAGACTTGGCATCAGCTTTTAGCACTACGTTGACTACCAGATTATTACTTACTGCTACCTCCCGGCTCTGGTAGCCCACAAACGACACCACGAGCACGCTCGTGGCGCTGGGCACGGTCAGGGCATACTTGCCATCCATATCGGTCGTCACACCGTTGGTAGTGCCTTTTACCAGCACCGTAGCGCCGGGTAGGCCCTCGCCTTTTTCGTCGGCGATGCGGCCCGTTATCCGAATGTCGGCCAGCGCCGTAGCGTCGCTCGTCGGCGTAGCGGCCGTAGCCAGTGGGTCGGTGGTGGTCAGTGCATCTACCGCGCCCGTGGCGGCACTCGTGCCGGGGGCCAGTATCACGTACACACCATCTTTGAGCAACTCAAAGCGCAAGCGATTGTGCAAGGTGATGTAGTGCAATGCTTCGGGCAGCGACTTAAACGCAGGGTGCTGCCGGGCCACGAATTTGTCCTGCGTGAGCTGGCTGCGGTAGAAAAAGCTCACCTGGTAGGTGGCTTTCAGCTCTTGCAGCAGGTCTTCCAGCGGCTGCTGGGCGGCCGCTTGGTGCCTACCGGGCACTGGGGCGGTTTTTTGGAGGGCGAGGGCCAAAGCCCCTTGCGCCTGGCTAGCCCCGCTGGGCATACTGCCGAGCAACAACGCCAAGCGCACAAAACGCGTAAAATTTGCCATATAAAGTGGTGGGAAAAGAGAGATGGCAGCACAAAAAACCAATCGCCGCTAGCGATTGGCAGCCTCCAGCCGAACCGCGTTGCCCGAGCGTGTAGCCTTGATGTCCAGGGCTTTGGCTAGAGCGGGTAGGAGAATTTCGGGGGTAGCAGCGGGCACGGCACCCGTTACGGTCTGGCGCAGCAGCGCCGAGTCGGCCACACTCACGCGCAGGCCGTAGGTATCGTGCAGCAGCTGCACGATGTCGCGCACCGGGGTTTGGTAGAATTTCAACTGGCCTTGCGTCCAAGCCGAGTACTGAGCTGGCTGCACCCGGCGGCGCATGAGGCCCGGCCGGGCGGCCGAAGTTTCGACGAGGTCGCCGGGCTCCATCAAGAGGCGCTCGCGGGTGCGGCCGGCGGGGCGGGCCACGGCTACCTTACCTGAACTGAGTACTACCTTGGTGCCACTGGCACGGCTGTCCACGTCGAACTGCGTGCCTAGCACCGAGATACTTAGCTCACCGGCGTGCACCACAAATTTGATGTTGGCCGCCGCCCCGGCAATGTCGGCCACCGGCTGGGTGGCCCGGTGCGCCACCCGGAAGTAGCCTTCGCCCACCAACCACACCTCGCGGGGGGTAGCGGCCACCCAGTCTGGGGCTAGCGTGAGGGTCGAGTTGCCATTGAGCGTCACCATCGAGCCGTCGGGCAACGTTAGGGTGCGCTGCTGGCCGGGGCCGGTGATATAACGCTGGGTGGCCAAGGCCGGCGCAGCCGGGCGCAGCCACTGCCACCAGCCCAGGCCCGCGGCCAGGAGCCCTACCCCCAACGTGCCCACCAGCCGCCACGTCCGGCGCTGGCTGCGCAGCCGGGGCGGGGCCGCCACCGGCTGCAAGGCCCGCCGCAAGCGTTGAAGCTCTTCGTACTTAAGGCCCGCCGGCACGGGGCGGGGCAAGGCCTGGTGTAGGCCCTGCACCAAGATATAAGCCTGGTCGGCAGCGGCTTGGTGCGCTGGATGCCCAGCCAGCCAGGCTGCCCAAAACCGACCCGCCTCCGAATCAGCTTCGGCTACGTAGGCCTGAAATGATTCGTCGAGTAGAAAGTCATCAACCGAGTAGTGGGTGAAATCCATGACTGGGGTGGGAAAAGAGAGGGTCTGCTTTAACCACGACGCAGCCGGCTTTTTATACTCAAAAAAGTTGTGATTTTTGAAGATTTATTTTCAAAATACTGAATTTCAGAAGTTTAAAATTACTATTTGCGTTCCCTGACACCAGCCCATTCCTACCAGCAGCCATAGCGCAAGCGTCAGGCTTTGCTTGAGCTGTTTAAGGCCTTGATGCACTAGGTTGCGCACCGACTGCGGGGTAACCGCCATAATGTCGGCGATGCGCTCGTAGGCAAACCCATCGAAAAACTTCAGGTGGATGGCTTCGCGCTGCCGGCTGGTGAGTTGCGCCAGGGCCGCCAGCAGCTGCACCTGTTGCTCGGCCGTGAGCTGCTGGGCAATCAGAAAATCCTCGGGTGAGTACTGCACCTCAAACTCCACTGGGTAGTCGCTGGGTAGCAAGCTGTGGCGCTGCTGCACCTTGGTGTCGTCAGCTATCTGGTGGCGCAGGGCCTTGAACAGGTAGGGCCGTATTACCTCGACCGCGCCCAGCATCGAGCGCCGCTGCCACAGCCGCTGAAATAGATTTTGGAGGCAATCTTTAGTCAGCTCCTCATCGTTGGTCAGCCGCAGGCCGTAGCTATAGAGCGCATCATAATAGGCCAGAAAAATGCGCTCAAATGCCTGTTCATCGCCCGCTCGAAAGTCGGCCCAGAGAGTAGCATCGGGGGAGGGCATGGGGCAGATGGGTGGGAAAGAGCGGCAGCCAGCCAACGGAGGAAGGCTCTTGGTAAGCTTCTCCTAAGAGTAAATCAGCCAAAAGTAGAACGTGATAACGGACTTCTAACTACCCTTCTTGTCTTCTCAGAGCGTGTATTCAAAAGGAATATTCATGTTTCAACGTTTTGTTTTGTTCGCGAGCCGGCTCAGCAGGCAGGTACCTGCTCGGCGAGGGTGGCAAGGACCCGCTGGGTGCCCGCACTCTTGTTCCCCTATACCTGCTTAAAGCAGAATCAACAAATGGCCAAGGCGTCTGATAACTGCTACCGGCCTTATTTATTAAGCGCTGTCAGCTGCCAACGCGCACGCTGCAAACAAAGCTTGGTTACCGAAGCGTAATCAATTTGCAATTGAAAGGCGTTGCGAAGCGGAATTTCCAGGCAGTGGCACACCAGCGCCCGAATAGTGCCCCCATGCGTAAAAATCAGCGTGGGTTCTTCCTTGGCAGCGGCGGTTAATTCGGTTAGAAATGCGGCGGCCCGCTGCTGCACTGCCCCGAAGGTTTCGCCATTGGGTGGAGCTAGCGTGACATAGTTGGCCATCCAGGGCGCAGTTTCGGTGGGAGGCAAGTCATTCCAGAGGCGGTTTTCCCACGCGCCGAAGTTCATCTCGCGTAGTCGCTCATCCAAGGTTATTTCAGTCGCTACCGTTTCAGCCAGGGCCAAACAGCGCTTGGCGGGGCTACTGAACACCCGGTAGGGCGGCGCCGGCAGCTTGGTACGCAGCTGGGCCGCTTCGGCGGCAAACGTAGCCGCGAGCGGCACATCGTAGTGGCCGTAGCAAATGCCGGGGGCCAGCACAGCGGTATGGCGAATCAAATAAATTTCCATGCGAAGCCAACTAGTAAGAAAAGGTAGATACACACTTCGACCACTTGCCCCGGCTGCACTCGGTAGCCGAGGGGGTAGCCGTCACCACTACCTCGCTGAGGTTCTGACGCTTGAGGGTATTAGCCAGCACCTGGGCCTGCGCCCCGCTAACCGTGCCGATAACTAGCCCCGAGCCCAGAAGCAAGTGGATTTCAAGGCGACGAGCCTTAGTTTGTGAGCGGAGAAGATGTGGTTTCATACTGCTTAGTATTCGCTAAATAATTAGCTTGGCAGATTGGAAATAGTAAATTTCTAGCTGCCGCTAGCAATTGCCAGCGAAAGCAAGTAGTTGACTAACTTATGTTTGTCGCAGTGCTTGCAGCAAGGCTCCTACAGTAGCATGGGCTTGGGGCGGCTGGGTAGCGACTTGGCTAAGCCAGGCAGTTTGCGCCGCGTGGGGAACCGTCACGCGCAGGCCCGCCGGCTCAGTGGTAGGCACAAAACCTTCGCGCTCCAGCGCCCGGCGCGTCCAGAAGGCGGCGGCCCCGTCGCCCACCAGCTGCACGGCCGGGCCGGTGGGCGCGTGCAGGGCGAAGGTGCCGGTAGCCGCGTCAAACGCCAGCCCTTCGCGCACGAACGCCGCCGCAAAGGAGCCGCTGAGCACCAGGTCTTCGGGCGTGCCGGTGCGGAGCGCGCCTTCAGCGGGCAGCAGCCAGATGCGGTCGGCGGCTTGCAGGGCCAGGTCCAGCTCGTGGGTCGAGAGCAGAATGGCCTTGCCGGTCTGGTGGGCCAGGCGGTGCAGCAAGCGCATGAGGGCCACGCGGTTGGGCAAGTCGAGGTGGGCGGTGGGCTCATCGAGCAGCACCACGGGCGTATCCTGGGCCAGGGCGCGGGCCAGCAGCACTTTCTGGCGCTCGCCATCGCTCAGCTCGCCCACCGGGCGCGGGGCAAATGCCTCGGTGCCCGTGGCCACCAGGGCGGCCTGCACCTGCGCCTCGTCGTGGGCCGACAGGCCACCCAGCCAGCCGGTGTGCGGGTGGCGGCCCAGGCGCACGAGCTCGCGCACGGTCAGGTTGCCCGCGTCGATGCGGTCGGTGAGCACGATGCTGAGCTGGCGCGCGCGCGCCGGCGCACTCAGCGCGGGCAATGATTCGCCAGCCATCGTGAGTAGGCCGCTGACTGGGGGCTGCAAGCCGGCCAGCGTGCGCAGCAGCGTCGATTTGCCGGCGCCATTCGGGCCCAGCAGGCACACCAGCTCGCCGGGCCAGAGGGCTAGCTGCAACGGTCCGGCCACTGGGCGGGGCACTTTTTGGGCGGCGAAATAGCCTACCACTAGGTCAGCAGCGGTTAGCAGCGGCGGTGGGGGTAGCACGGGCATCAGGACAAAGAGGAGCGAATAGCCTGGCGGCGCAGCACCACCCACAGCACCACCGGGGCGCCGAGCAGCGAGGTTACTACGCTGAGGGGCAGCGAGGTTTGGCTACCGGGCAATTGCGCCACGCAGTCGCAAACCAGCGTGAGGGCGGCCCCGGCCAGGCAAGTGCCGGGCAGTAGCAGGCGGTGGTCAGCGGTGCGCAGCAGCGCCCGCGTGAGGTGCGGCACCGCAATGCCTACGAAGCCAATCGGCCCGCAAAACGCCGTGATGGCCCCCGCTAACAAGCTCGTGCTGGCAATGATGAGCGTGCGCGAGCGCCCCACCACCAGGCCCATGCTGCGGGCGTAGTTTTCACCTAGCAACAACGCATTCAACGGCTTGGCGGAGGCGAAAGCCAGCCCCAGGCCTACGCCCACCACGGCCGCCAGTACTGCCAGGTGGCTGCCTGTCACGCCGCCCAGCGAGCCAAACGTCCAGAGCAGGTATTCCTGAATTTGCTCGGGGGCGCTGAAGTATTGCCAGAGGCTCACAATGGCCCCGGTCACGCTCGCAATCATCAGCCCCACAATGAGTAAGACCGCGTTGTCGCGCACCCGGGCCGAGAGGGCCAGCACCAGCGCCATCACCAGCGCCGCCCCGGCAGTAGCCGCCAGCACCAGCGTCCAGCTGCCGCCCAGGCCCAGCGCCCGAATGGCAAAGCCATTGGCCACGCCACCGCCGGCCAGCATCACCAGGGCCACGCCCAGGCCCGCGCCGGCCGTGAGGCCCAGCACCGAAGGGCCCGCCAGCGGGTTGCGAAAAAGCGTCTGCATCTGCAAGCCGCTCACGGCCAGCCCGCTACCCACTGCCAAGGCCGTCAAGGCTTTCGGCAGGCGAATTTCGCGCACGATAAACGTCCAAGCCGGATTGTCGGCGGGCTGGCCAAGTAGAATTTTGACCACCGCCACTACCGGAATGCGCACTGGCCCCAGGGCAATGTCGAGCACGAAGCCCAGCAGCACCAGCCCGGCCAGGGCCAGCAGCCAAGCTGGGCGCCGCGGGCCAGCCACTAGGGTAGGGGCCCCGGCAGTAAGTTGGGAAGGCCTCACTTGATTAACTGGTAATAATAGAGCTGCCAGGTGGGCAGCAGCTCGGGGTGCAAAATCCGGATTAAATCGGCCAGCACCAGGTCGGGCCGCACCGCGCCCGACTCCCAGTAGTCGTTGGAGGCCTGCGCGTTGGTGCGGCGGTTATTGTTGTAGAGGTGGCCAGTCTTGAAAGGCGCGAAGGCGGCGTAGCGGGCATCCTGGGCCACAATTTCGGCCTTGGTGCTGGCCGAGCCGGTTTGCAGCCAGTAGTCGGCGGTGAGGGCCACCGGGGCCACCGTTTCGAAGGAAAGCGCCAGGCTACCCTTCGGCGACTTAGCCTGGTTCCACTGGTAAGTGGTGCCCGCATCGCGCAGAAACTGCGCCATATAGCTATCGGCATCGGGCACGTACCACACGTCTTTGAAGGGTAGGCCGACTACCACGCTCGGCTTTTTGGCGGCCCGGTGGCCGAGGGCGGCCAGCCGCTGGTAGTCGCGCGCCACCTGGCCAAACTTTTGGTTTACCACATTTTCTTTGTTGAGCAGGGCGGCCACCACCTTCACCCATTCGGCGCGGGCCAGCGGGGTCGATTCGACCCACTCCGAATTGAGCATGACGGGCACCCCGGCGGCTTGCAGCGTCTGGTAGTGAGTGAGGCCTTCGCCGGGCCAGCCGGTGGCCATCACCAAGTCGGGGTGCTGGGCAATAAGCTGCTCGTTATTAAGCTCTTTGCCCTGGCCGGCTTCTATGATTTTGCCGGCTGCAATACGTTGCCGCACCCGTGGAGCCGAGGCATATTTGAGATTACCGAGGCCCACCAGCACGTCGTCGGCCCCCAGAAAATCAACCAGCGCCACGTGCATCGACGACAGCCCCACCAGCGTCCGAATGGGCGTTTCGATAACCATGGCATCGGCGTAGCCCGCCGGGCGGGTGGCCCCCCGCGGCACCAGCAGGTAGCGGGCGGCGGTACTTTTTTGCTCGAACGGGCTCAGGATAGTGATTACTTTGCACCCACCCACGTAGCTGATGGTGAAGCCTTTGGCAAAGTCAACCGTGGTGCGGCCCCGTATGGTGGCTGCCGGCCCTGGCTTGGGCCCAGTGGCGCGCGGCGCGGCTAGTTGCGGCGTAGCGGCGCGCGGGGCCGCCACTTGTGCCGGGCTAGCCAGCGAGCCTAGCAGCAAGCCCGCGAGCGCGAAGCCCCGGCGAAACAGGAAAAACGGAGGTACGCCACCGGCACGGCCGGTGGGTAGCGAGGGGTGGAGCATGGTGCGACGAGCCTTTCTGCCGAAAGCTGTGACTGTATGAAGCAAATGGCAGGTCTTCTGACTTCCCCACTGGCTGAGGGCCTTCCCACTCCGTTTGGCAAGAGCAGTGGCGCTTGATTATCAGTCGGTTTGGTGGAGGGGGTTACAGCAGCGGAGACTGTCCCGGATTCGCACCGGATTCCCTTTTCACGTAGCCCCGCACCGCGGAAACAACGACCATTTGCGACGGCGAAGGTAGGCCCAAATTGCCGGCCGCTCCCCATGCGGTTCGCCAGCCTAGGCTCCTACCACTGCCCGCACAAAGGCTATCCGCTCCGCTACCGGAGCTTTGGGCAGGTCCAGTACCGGGTAGCCGGTAGCCGAGCGCCTGATACGTGCGGCGCCGAGCGTAGTACAGCGCCTCGGCTTCGGCCAACGTTTGCCAGCGCTCGGCATCGTTCACGTAGATTTCGGGCCAGGGCGGGGCCAGAAAAACCGGTGCCTGGTAGGGGTGCGCCGCCACGGCCGCGTGGGTGGCCGCCGCCACTGGCTGGCCTGCCACCTCCAGGTAGGCGATAAGGTTGGGCAGGCTCCGGTCGAAAAAAGTGAGGCCGCAGTGCTGGCTAGCCGCCGCGTGCTGGGCCACCAGGCGCGCCCGCGCCAACTCGGCAAAGCCCGCCCAATCGAGCCACGGCACTAGCCAACTGCCTAGGGCCACTTGCTCTTGAATGAGCGGGCGCAACACTTCTTCGGCTCCTATAAAGCCGGCCCGGCGGCTACCAATCAGGGTCATAGCCCACACTAGGCCTAAGCACAGCAGCCGGACGCACTTTTCAGCAAGCTATAACTAATCTACGCGAACCAGTGCGCAAACCAGAAAATGTGCTTTTTCGAAGACCCTACCCAAAGGTGCTGGCAAAGAAACTACACAACCTAACCTGAACAATGAAGCACCGCTTAGCTAGAGTAAAACTTAGAGAAGGAGTTACATAAATTTTTGAGGAATACTTATTATGTACAATTAATGCTATTTAGATTTGTCGTGAGCATAATTAATTAATTTATATAAATTATCCCAATGAAGCTATTATTTACTTGTTTAATTATATTCTTGAGCGTTCTTTGCGCGAAAGCAGATACTTTCTTCACGCCTATTCCTTATGATTCTGATTCTGAGTTTTCGCGCGCGCCACAGGGTAATCAGCGCTACGTGCGCACAGCGTATCTACTCACGCCAGATGAGTTAAAAAACGCTGGCTTTGTCAGTGGCAAAGTGCTCACTGCTATTGGCTTTTCGTACTTCGCCAATCAAGACACCGCTACTACCGGCAGCTTCAGAGTGTACTTGCAAAATACGTCGGACGCAACCTATCAGAAAGCTTCTACAAACTGGACTACTGGCAGCACTGGCATTATCGACAACATGACCCTGGTGCACAATGCTAGCCTTACGATTCCCCCTTCCGTTGGCAACCTGGATATTCCCTTTAGCGGTGGAAATACCTTTACTTATACTGGAGGTGGGCTTTACGTGGCATTCGATTACCAAAACGCCACGGGGGTCTTGGTACAGCAGGGAAACAGGGCCAAATGCAACAGCGACCTGCCTGGGGGATTGCACAATGCGTATTCGACTTCTGCACTTGCGGCAGACCTGACGAATACATCCGACTTTCGCCCTGTTACCCGGCTGGCCTACGCTGCCCCAGCCATAGGCATCGTGCGGGCAGTTTACACGCTGGGCAATTTGCTGGTGCCAGGTGCTCAGCCACACGTCGTGTCCGCTCACATTGTTAACCACGGAGAGGCGGCTCTCGTCAATATGCCTGTGACGCTGCGCATAACAGGGGCTAATGCCTTTACCGATGTTCAGACCATTGCCTCACTTGCTGCGAATGACTCTGTAGTGGTAGCATTCAGGCCGCTGAACCCCACGGATACCATGGCCTTAGGCAGCAACACGGTAAGCGTTAGCATTCCAGCCTATGACAACTCGGCCCATATAGAAAAGTCGGTTACCCAAACGGTGTCTGCTACCACTTTGAGCTATGCCGACGGGGAGGATTTCATTCCTCTTCTGGGGGTGGGCTTCAAGAATGATGCAGGCCTGATGCTAGCCAAATACCGCGTGAGCAGCCCTACTCGCATCAATACGGTTACGGTGGCTATCTCCTACGCCGGAGAAAACATTGGGCAGACGGTGTACGGCGTACTACTCGATGCAAATGGCATCATACTGAGTCGCTCTGCCGACTACACCCTGACCAGCAGCGACCTAGGAAACAAACACACCTTCCTGCTAGCCAACCCGACCACCTTTACCAACCAGGATTTTTACGTAGGCCTAGCTCAAACTGCCAATGCTGTAGCATACTATCCGCTGGCAGTTCAGGAGGAAGGTATCCTTACCCGGCCTGATGCTTACTACGGCGGCAGCCTAGCGGGGGGTAGCCTCACCGAAAAGCGTGACTTAAACCGCTTTGTTATTCTGGCAGGCGGCACGTCGTCTACCTTCGCGCCTACTCCACTACCCGTGCGTTGGGTGAGCGTAACGGCCCAGCGCACCAGAGCCGACGTGCAGGTGTACTGGCAAACGGCTATGGAGCAGAACAGCTACCCCTTTGAAGTAGAGCGCTCTACCGATGGCCAAACCTTTGCCTTCGTGGGCCGAGTAGCGCCAGCCTTGGCCACCAGTAGCCACTCGCATACCTATACCTACCTCGATGCGGGGGTAGGCGAGGGCGGGAGCCCGCAGCTATACTATCGCATCAAGCAAACTGAGCTAGATGGTACAGTTTCCTACTCAACGGTAGTTGTAGTTTCGGAGCTGTCGGTTGGCAAACCCATCCCGCCAGCTTATCCTAACCCGATGGCCAACAGGCTCTACCTAGATGCACTGCCCGACGGCGCCACGGTACGCGTGACCGACATGACAGGTCGGCTCGTGTACTTCAGCACAGCTGCCGCACCTACTCTCACGCTACCAACCGAGGGCTGGCCCAAGGGCGTCTACTGCCTGCAAGTAAGCGCCGGTAACCAAACCTCGCTCACGCAACGACTTATTAAGTAAAGTAGCGCCGAGCAGGAGCAGAAGTACTTTTTAAGGTGTAGCGGCGCCCGTAGCCGGTGCGCTTGCTCTGCCAAGTAGGCGCACTTTTTGGGCGCAACCGCCCACCCCAGGCCTACTCGTCCACGCCAACCGCGGCGGGCGGTACTGCGGCAACGTTTACCAGAAGCTATTCCACGACCACGAGGCGTAGTAGCCGCTGGGCCTGAGGCCTAGCAGCTGATAGTACGGCTGCACAGGCCAGCAGTCCGCATGCAAGACACTGAATTACTTGTTCTTGCCTATTTCTGCCCAACTACCTCAGATACTATCCATTTAACGGTTGTAGGGCGACCACTTGGCAAACATTGCGCTGAGTGATGCCATAGAGCAGCAACCTCAAGAAAAGCAGCACCGAAGGCGTGACTCACTTCTGCCTACTGGTCGGTCATGCTAAGCCGTCAGCTTTCCTGAACGCCTAGCATTCTTGCTCACAGGTTTAGCAGAGCTAATCTAATGGAAAGCTGGTCCAGCGCAAAAATATATTTTATCAATATTACGCAGGGTAGACGCCTGTCTTCGCTTTACCAATGCTTTGCGGGCTAAAAAGTAGCCATGGCATCCTGTAAGAGACCCTAATTTTTAGTAGAAATAGCGATATTTTGCCAGTTTAAACTGCAAATCCAATTTTGCTAGAATGCCAAATACAGCAACATGCAAAGCAAATAATTGCTAATAAAAAGATTAATTTTAGTATGGTTACGTCATTATTTTTCATGAAAAATAATGACGTACTTTTTTATAAATTATGCAATATATTGGTGGTTGGCAAATTGGTTTGTATAATTGCTGTTCCAATTCTTAAACAGAATTATTGATAGCCTTAAAATTGTAAGCTTGTAGTAATGAGCATAGGATGTACTGATTTATATTGGAATTAGCATATTTAACGTTTTTCAAATATTGTACTTCAAAGTTTCGTTATGGAAAACCATTTTTAGAATTCCAAATATTCGTGGTTTAATATGTTTACGGGCTTTAAACGAGATAATCGATAAAAATTGCCCATCCGTCGATTTGAGTTTGTTATTAAATTTTAGCACATTATATTGCTCAAACGCATTAAAGTGAATTAATCAGATTTTATGAAAATAATGCAGCAATAGATGTCTCATTTAACCAAAAATATGAGAGCCATATTATTGTACAATATCAATTATAAAGAGCCAAAACATACCTAAAAATCATACTTTAATCATCCACAGTAAAATTTGCCAATATGGTTTTAATAGGAAATACCTACAAAAAAATTTCGCTACTGGCTTGTTTGATAAGCTATTTTTTAGCATTCGCCACCTATGGCCAATCTTCCGGTACTCAGGTAGGCACCAGAATTAATATTGCCACGATTACACCGAGCATCAACACGGGCCAAGACTATTCGCCTTGGCTCAACGATGACCTGAATGACTTGGTGCAGAATACGTGGTCGACAGCCAACCTACAGTACATCGATGTGAAGCTCACGCTTGCTGGTCAAGCCAACATCACCCAAGTTTCGCTCTTTGATGGTCAGGGATCATTTCCGGGTATGCCTGCCTCCGTCTATGCCCTCAATGGCACTAGCCAGACCCTTTTAGGCGTGTTTACGGGGGAGTCCTATCTGCAATGGGTAAATATCACACCTGCAAAGGCGGTCACGGCGGATGCGATAATCATCCACAAATACGGCAACAACATTCCCGTCAAGCTGAAGATTTTTGGGGCTTCGACCGGCACCGCGCAGACCCAGGCAGTCGTCAGCTTCCCGGCGCTGACTACTCAGACGATGGGGGCGGCCGCGTTCGACTTAGTAGCCACCAGCAACAACACGGCTACCCCCATCACCTTTACCTCTTCCAACTCGAGCGTCGTCTCCGTCTCCAATGCCAGCGGCAAGTGGCAGGCCACCGTAGTGGGGGTAGGCTCGGCCAACATCACGGCCTCGCAGGTCGCCAGCACTACTTACCTGGCCGCGGCCAACGTCGTGCAGGCAATCGCCGTTCAGGCTGCCCCGGTTGTTGCCTTGAGTCCAGGCAGAATCAATATTGCCACGATCACGCCGAGCATCAACACGGGCCAAGACTATTCACCTTGGCTCAACGATGACCTGAATGACTTGGTGCAGAATACGTGGTCGACAGCCAACCTACAGTACATCGATGTGACGCTCACGCTTGCTGGCCGGGCCAATATCACCCAAGTTTCGCTCTTTGATGGCCAGGGATCATTCCCGGGTATGCCTGCCTCCGTCTATGCGCTTAATGGCACCAGCAAGACCCTGCTAGGCGTGTTTACGGGGGAGTCCTATCTGCAATGGGTAAATATTACACCTGCAACCCCAGTCACGGCGGATGCGATAATCATCCACAAATACGGCAACAACATTCCCGTCAAGCTGAAGATTTTTGGGGCTTTGACCGGCACCGCGCAGACCCAGGCAGTCATCAGCTTTCCGGCTCTAACCAGCAAAACGACGGGCGCGGCCGCGTTTGACTTGGTAGCTACTAGCAACAACACGGCTACCCCCATCACCTTTACCTCTTCCAACTCGAGCGTTGTCTCCGTCTCCAATGCCAGCGGCAAGTGGCAGGCCACCGTGGTGGGGGTAGGCTCGGCCAACATCACGGCCTCGCAGGTCGCCAGCACCACCTACTTGGCGGCGGCCAACGTCGTGCAGGCCATCGTGGTCACGGCGCCCGTTCCTACGCAGACCCAGGCAGTCATCAGCTTTTCGGCCCTAGCCACTCAGACGACGGGGGCAGCGGCGTTCGACTTAGTAGCCACCAGCAACAACACGGCTACCCCCATCACCTTTACCTCTTCCAACTCGAGCGTTGTCTCCGTCTCCAATGCCAGCGGCAAGTGGCAGGCTACTGTAGTGGGTGCCGGCTCGGCCAATATCACGGCCTCACAGGTCGCTAGCACCACTTACCTGGCGGCGGCTAACGTTGTGCAGGCCATCGTGGTCACGGCACCTGTGCAAGCAATCATCAGCTTCCCGGCGCTGATTACTCAGACGATGGGGGCGGCCGCGTTCGACTTGGTAGCCACTAGCAACAACACGGCTACCCCCATCACCTTCACTTCTTCTAACTCAAGCGTCGTCTCCGTCTCCAATGCCAGCGGCAAGTGGCAGGCCACTGTGGTGGGGGTAGGCTCGGCCAACATCACGGCCTCACAGGTCGCCAGCACTACTTACCTGGCAGCGGCCAACGTCGTGCAGGCAATCGCCGTCAAGGCTGCTTCGATTGGTAAAATTCCAATAGATGGGAAACGGTGGTACCAGCTGACGAACTCACCGGATGGCATTGCAGCGCTATTTGATGGAATAACCAGCGACAATGTAGTCAACGGTTACGGGCGGGTGATTAGCACGTACGACTCTTTCTACCCACTGCAACCGGGAGAAACTTTTAATATTCAAAGTATAAAGTTCTTTGATGGCTGGGGCAGTAATCCTACTGCTCCCATGACGCTCTCCATCATTACCGATACTTGGCAGCGCATTCCCATTGGCGCCTTCCTGGGCACGAACGACCAGCAGTGGATAGGGCCCTACCCCAACCGGCCGACGACGTTCACCCTCGATAACGCGATAACAAACGCTCGTTACTTGGTCATAACTTCTTCTTGGGCGTACCCTACCGAAATGGAGTTTTACGGTACTTACACCCTGCCTACCGCCTCTTCTACTACCGTACCTACGCCGGCCACGCTGGCCAGTCAGAAACATGTTAAGATTAGCCAGTCGATGGGCGTTAATGCCTTTGAGTGGGACCTGGAAGATGGTAACAACCCAGCCGTAGTCGAGCCGGTGCGTTTGGCAGCAGTTAAAAACTTTACTGGCATTCGCCATTACCTGGACTGGGAAAAGCTGGAATCTGTGCAGGGCAGCTACACGTTCAACCCTTCCCACATGGGCAGCTGGAATTATGATGCCATGTATGAGCGCCTCAAACAAGAGGGCGTGGAGGTACTAGCCTGCGTAAAAACCCTACCCGGCTGGCTGCTCGCTAGCTACCCCGCCGACCAGCGCGACGCCGAGAACGTGCCCGTGGCCTATGGTCAGGACTTCGCGGCGCCTAGTTCCTACCTCCTTCAGGCGAAGCTAGCTTTCCAGTTTGCTGCCCGCTACGGTAGCAACGCCAACGTGAGCCGCAGTCTGCTCAGCGTAGATACTAGCCCGCCGCGCTGGACTGGTGACCCGGTCAACCAAGTAAAAGTGGGGTTGAACCTGATTAAGTATATCGAGTGCGACAATGAGCGTGACAAGTGGTGGAAAGGACGCAAGGGCTACCAGACGGCAAGCGAGTACGCCGCCAACCTTTCGGCCTTCTACGACGGCAATAAGAACACGATGGGCTCCGGGGTGGGCGTGAAGAACGCCGACCCAAACATGCAGGTGGTGATGGGCGGATTAGCCTCTCCCAACCCCGACTACGTCAAAGGAATGGTGGAATGGTGCCGCCAGTACCGAGGCTACCGTGCCGATGGTAGCGTGAACCTATGCTGGGATGTGATTAACTACCACCACTATTCCAATGACGCGGGTTCTTCGCAGGCTGGCAACCCGACGCGGGGCATGGCTCCAGAAGTTTCTGATGCTGGGCAGGTAGCGCAATCCTTCCTGGCGATGGCTCACCAGTACGCCGGCGACATACCCGTCTGGATTACCGAGACAGGCTTCGACCAGAACCAGGGTAGCCCGCTTAAAGCTATTGCCATAGGCAGCCGCACCGTCGAGCAAACCCAGGCCGACTGGATACTGCGCACCTCTTTAGCCTACGCCCGCTGGGGAGTGGAACGCGTATTCCTCTACCAGCTCTACGACGACAACCCGACCAATCCTCTACAGTTCAGCTCGATGGGCTTGGTCAACTCCGACCGTACGCCCAAGCTGGCCGCACAATACTTAAGCCAGACCAACAAGCTGCTAGGAACCTACAGCTACCAGCAGACGCTCAATGCAGACCCCGTAGTAGACCGCTACGAACTCAATGGGCAGTCGGCATACGTGCTGGTAGTACCTGACGAAAAGGGCCGCACAGCCTCTTACACCCTCAACCTAGGTACGGCCGCGTATGCAGATGTGTACCGCCCCACGAGCGGCAGTGCAATGAGCGTGCAGCGCGTGGCGCTACAGGGTGGGCAGCTTACGTTGCAGGTTACTGAAACACCGCTCTTCGTTCTGCCAGCCGGCTCTTCTGCCTCCAATGCTGCCAGAACAACCGTATCAGCGCTAACCACCACCGAGTCAGCTAAAAGCAACACGCAAAATGCTGCAGTAGCTGCAGCAGCTAGTGGCGTTGGTGAAACAGTAGCGCTGACTGCCTACCCTAATCCGTTTACCCAGGAAAGCTCTGTGCAGTTTACAACAACAGTAACTGGTAACGCAACGCTGGTAGTCTACGATATGCAGGGCCGTGTGGTGCGCAAACTGTTCGCCGGCTCTGTGGAGGCTGGCCAGATGCAAGAAGTTGTGTTCAAAGCCAACGAGTTACCAGCTGGCATCTACACTGTTCAATTGACAACGGATACAGAAGTGGTGCATCAGCGGGTTGTGCTAAATAAATAGTGTCTTAGACACGTGATTTTACAATAGTTCTACGCAATCACGTACTAGTTCCCTATGAAATAAGGAAAGCCCAAGTTACACGTTTGTTGCAATCGCTTCGTACACAGCGATAAGCTAGCAACGCTTGCCACTTGGGTAGAAGTAAAAAGGTGACCAAGCAGTTTAGCTTGGTCACCTTTTTATTTTTATTGTCCCGTCCGGATATCTATTAACACCAGCTGGTCAAGTAGTTGCTGGCGGGCCGTTAGGCGCTCTAGCGTGCGTATCAGGTTGTTTGTTAGTCCAACATACTACACGCGGGGTTGGCCCCTATAAAGGAGTTACGGCAGGGAATATCAAAAAGGCACGGTGGCCGTTACAGAACCCTCAATGCACCCGAAAGCAGGTCGCGACTCTCACCGAGAAGTGAAATAGATAGCCTTCTCCCTAACTACCTACTTGATTCGGCCAGAAGCAACTGCATACGGGCACTGGCCTGAGTTCGGCAACAACTCCCACACCCTTCGGAGCTAATCAGCTCGTTAAGCTATCCGATACAATTAGCCCATTCCCGCCTGAAATTGCCGCAGCTGCTCCAGCACGTCGCCCAACTGCTCGATTTGCGGAAAGTGTCCGGCCGCGTTGACGAGCTCAAACCGGGCCTGGGGAATCAGGTTCGCAAACTGGCGGCCGTAGGCGGGCGTCACAATGCGGTCGCTGACTCCCCAGAGCACCAGCGTCGGCAGTTGCAGCGCCGGCAGCTGGGTGCGCAGGGCCGGGTCGTGCATGAAGGGCGTGCCCGCGTAGGCGCGCAGCGCCACTTGATTGGCAGCCATAGTGGCGGCCGCTTCGGCCGTGGGCGGAGCTAGGGCGTAGCGGGTGGGGTCGTGGAAAGCGGCGGCCGCGCGCGCGGCCGGGGTTAGGGCCGTAGGGTCTGCAATCGGGCCGCTTTCGGCGGTGGGGTCGAGCCCCACGGCGTTGAGCAGCACTAGGGCCGCGATGCGGGGCGAGGCGCGCAGGCCCAGTTCGGCGGCCAGCCAGCCCCCCACCGAATTGCCTACCACTACCACTTCGTGCAAATCGAGTTGCTCAAGCAGGGCTAGGTAGGCCGTGGCCAGGGCGGGAACGCTACGCAGCCAAGCCGGCCGGGGCTGCCCCCCGAAGCCGGGGTGGGTGGGCAGGATAACGCGCCCGCTTCGCGCCAGGGCGGCGGCCAGTCCGGCCAGGGAGGCGGGCCCCGCGCCACCGTGCAGCAACAGGTAGGGCTGGCCACTGCCCTGCTCTTCATAGGAGAGGTCGAGGGTCTCGGCTAGTAAGGACACGTGATGCAGCATCAGGCAAAAGAACTAGGGTTAGTGAGGGCTGTTATCCACTAAGCACGGGGTGCGCAAAGCGATTAAAGCACCCAAAGGTCCGGGCGCCGCCCAGCGTATAATTGGATAAATCGGTCAGCGGCGGCGCAATGGTAGGGCGCGGGCTCCCCCTCACCCCGTGGAACGGTTGGCGCGTAAGGCCCTATTTTTGGGGCCGATTGGAGAAATCGCTTTTCTAGTGTAGCATGCGCGTTCGCAAAGCCTTCTTACAGCTGGACTACCTAATTGAGCCCGCACGGGCGCCGGAAGCGGACCTGGTCGATGCCTGCTGGCAGCTGACCAACCCCGCGCCTACACCCCAGGCCTTTACGGTGCTGGCCGATGGCTGCTGCAAACTGCTGCTGCGGCAGCAGCCGGGCCGGGCGCCCGAGCTTATTTTCTCGGGGGTGTGGACGCGGGCCTTCGACCTGCTGCTGCCCGCCGAAACCACGATACTCGGAATTCGCTTCAAGCTGCCGGCCGTGGCATTTCTCGGTGCGGGGCAGCTCCCGCTGAACGCTGTCCGCCCGCTGCCGGTCGCGGAAGGCCTCGGGCCGGCGCTAACGGCGGCCCGCGACTTGGCCGACCTTGCCCAGCGCGTGGGGGCCTGGGCCGCGCCCCGGCGCCTGGCCCCGCCGCTGCACGCGCTATTTGCGGCCCTCTACGGCAGCCAGGGCACTCTGCCCGTCAGCCAACTGGCCGCGGCGGCTGGCTGGTCGCCGCGCACAGTCAACCGCTATTTCCACACCCAGTTTGGGCTGCCGCTCAAAACTTACGCCGATATCCTGCGCAGCTACGCAGCCACCCAGCAGCTGCGCCCCGGCGACCTGTACGCCCCCGGCCCCTACTGTGACCAGTCGCATGGCATCCGCGATGTAAAGAAGCACACCGGCGCCACGCCCCGCCAGCTCGACCAGCACCGTCACGACCGGTTCATCCAGCTGAGCCCGCCGCTACCGGCCGACCTGTGAGCAGGCTGCTGCGCTGAATCGCGGGCCACACAGAGAAGCATTTCGAGAAGCGTCGCAACCTAGGCAGCGTTGTTGGGGTGTCATAAACCAAATAGGGGCTGCTGAGATACAGCGCTTTTCTTAGCCAACAGGAAGCGTTTATACAAGCATTAAACTGGTTTTTGGGTTAAGCCTCCTCCCTGCCGGGCCGTAAAGCCGCGCGCATTCAGTTCCCCCGCAAGCTGGCGAAAACTCATCCCTTAGACCCGGCGAGCGGTAATCAACGCCGTGGGTTAGCGCATCCCCACGTGCTGGCGGGCATGCTGTTGCCGGACGCGCAAGCCGGCCTGTCGCGCTTCAGCGGTCAGGTTGGCTAGGGTACCCAGTTAAGCACCCCGCGCAGGGTGAGGATAAAACTGGCATTGCGCGAAAGGTGGTCTAGCTTGGCAATGAGTAGCACGCCGCCAGCCGCGCGAGCGGCGGCCATGGCCGCCAGCGGTTGCGGGCACTGATTTTTCTTGCACTCTCTACCTCGACATATGCGCCCCGCGGCCGGCCGCTTTTCAAGAAGCTGACCACCGCCGCTTGCTGAGCTTCGAGGCCGGAAGCCCTTTGCTGCTGGGTCGAGATGCGGTAGTAGACAAAGTAGTTGGGCACAGGTGCCACCAAAGTATGCGGCACCGCTAATGACTCAGGTAAATGCCACAAATTCTGGGCATACTACCAAGCATAATACTGAAATGATATTTTGGTATACCCATCGCGAATTGAGAAGCGGCAATTAGTCGTACTGTTGTAGCATGCAAGTGAGCTTCACCGATACGGAACGGGTGCTATTGCGACAAGCGCA
>JBPBPU010000055.1:0-32902 GCA_050954465.1 Janthinobacterium lividum | reverse complement strand
GCCGCCCGCTTCTTTGTTTTAGGCTGTACTACTTCAGGCCCACCCAGTCCGATTGGAATAAACTAGATAAACAGATTAGCGTAGCCCGTTTCACTTCCCCCCAGTATGACTTGAAGCTCGTGCAACCAATGGCTGGCTATTTTGCTACCACATATTTCACTTACACTTAGTACGATTGAGGCCTATACAGTCGTTGTGGCCCGCCTAGCAGTAGAATGCGCCTTTTGGGGTTTGCAGGTGGTCGAAGGGCAGGAGTTGGACGGCTTCGATGTAGAAGCGTATGGCGGAGTGGAACTGGCTTAGAGGGTGTGGACACTTGTCGTAATTTTGCGCCATGCGTCGTCATGAATTAACCGACCGGCAATGGGGCGTGTTAGTCCCGTTGCTGGATGCCCACTGCCGCAAGCAAGGCGGCAGCTGCGAACAGAACCGCTTGTTTAGCAACGTCGTGCTGTGGCGTATTCGCACCGGCGTTCCCTGGCGCGACTTGCCCGAACGCCTCGGCAAGTGGAATTCCATTGCTCGGCGCTTTGCCCGCTGGGCCGAGAAAAAAGTCTGGCAGCGCCTGTTTGTGGCTATCCAGGAGCCGGATTGGGAATGGGTACTGGTCGATTCCACCGCCGTCAAGGTTCACCCGCAAGCTGCCGGCCAAAAAAAAGCGATGCCCACACCGAATGCCTGGGCCGCAGCCGAGGCGGGCTGACGACGAAAGTGCACGCGGCAGTCGAGGCGCTGGGCAACCCCGTGCACGTGCATCTATCGGGGGGTAATGAAGCAGATTGTCAGCATTTTGGGCCGATAGCCGATGCCTTGCCGCCGGACGTACAGGCCGTGGTCGGCGACAAAGGTTACGATACGGACAAGGTCGTAGAACGAATTAAGCAGCAGGCCGAGGTAGTAATTCCCTCGAAGAAAAATCGCAAGCAGGTGCGCCCGATTGACGAAAATTTATACGAGGACCGCAACAAGGTGGAGCGCTTTTTCTTGAAAATCAAACAGAACCGGGCCGTGGCCACCCGCTATGACAAAAAAGCTGCGTGTTTCCTAGCTGTCGTTCACCTCGCCTCAATCTTGTGCTGGCTCAGTTGACAAGTGTCCACACCCTCTAGCAGGCCAAGTACCCGCAAACGTAGTACTTTCCATACAGACCCCCAAGCGCCGGAAGCTAAAAATAGCAGTTTTTTTGCTAAAAATATTTAGCGTAAATTTTGTAATTATAATAGCCTATTTTTGCTATCTCATGCGAGAAAAAATTTCTTGGAAAGCAGGGTTTCCTGAGCTTCAGCAGTCAGAGAACTTCCTGACACATGAAGATAAACCCGCTATCTACACTTGTAATTGCCGCCGCATGCCCGTACCTTTGCGGCCCGTTTCGGCAAGGGTTGCCGGGCGGCTAATTCATTCCAAACCAACTTCTTTTATGAAAAGCCTGGAGATTGTAGGGTTTAAAAGAGCGAATCTCGGCAAGACGGACGCCAAAGCGCTGCGCCTCGATGCGCAAGTGCCGTGCGTACTGTACGGAGGCACCGATACGGTGCACTTCTCGGTGCCCGCTATCCTGTTCCGCGAATTGCTGTACACCCCCGAAGCCCACATCGTGGACCTCAACGTGGAAGGCACCACCTACCGCGCCATCGTGCAGGAGGCGCAGTTTCACCCCGTAAACGAGATGCTGCTGCACGTCGACTTCCTGGAGCTGCAGGAAGGCAAAGAAGTGAAAATGGACATCCCCGTGAAATACATCGGCGTGTCGCCGGGCGTACTCGCTGGTGGCAAACTCGCCAGCAAGCTGCGCAAGCTGAAGGTGAAGGCGACCGCCGAAAACCTGCCCGACTACGTGGAAGTAAACATCAGCACCCTGGAGCTGGGCAAATCGGTGAAAGTAGGCTCGGTAGAAACCAAGAATTACACCATCCTCACCAGCCCCCAGGCCCCTATTGCTACCGTTACCATTCCGCGTGCGCTGAAAGGCGAAATGGCCGCTGCTAAATAGACCACTGATTAGCACGGATTTTTACGAATTTAGCTACGCTGTCCTTCGGTTCACGGATTTTGTGGACGACGTTTTTTTGCAAACAAAAAGCCGCTTCAATTGAAGCGGCTTTTTTCGTTAAATTAGAGGCAACGGCACACTGGTCAATTACCTGCGAAAAACGTCGTCTACAAAATCCGTGAAATCCGTAAAAATCCGTGCTAATCAGTGGTCTTGATACTTTGCCTTGGTAATATCGGCCCGGAATATGCCGATACGCGCCATAATATCGGCTTTATGGTAGCCGATTATTTAGCCCAAAAATTCGACGCGCCGCGCTTTGAGTTGGGCCGCCATGCGTTTACGACGGAGTTTAAAAGCAAGGGACAGGCCTATAAGCTGGTGAAACCCACTACGTTTATGAATTTGAGCGGCAAAGCGGCGGCGCACTGGCTGAGTACGCTCAAAATTCCGGTCGAAAACATGCTGGTTGTAACCGACGATTTGGCGCTGCCTTTTGGCAAGCTGCGGCTGAAAGGGCAGGGCTCGGCTGGCGGGCACAATGGGCTGAAAGACATTCAGGCCACGTTGGGCACCGATGTATATGCCCGCCTGCGCTTCGGCGTGGATGCGAATTTTCCGAAAGGGCGGCAGGTAGACTACGTGCTAAATCCATTTTCGGCCGACGAGCACATTGAGCTGACAACACGCATTGAAAAAGCTGGGGAAGCCGTGCTGGCCTTTGGCAGCATGGGACTGGAGCGGGCCATGAACGTAGTAAACGTGAAATGAGCAACAAAGACGTCATTTCGAGCTTGCCGAGAAATCTCGCTTGCATCGTTGAATACTGATTGCCAACGACGCGAGCGAGATTTCTCGGTAAGCTCGAAATGACGTCCTTTTTTATTCCTGCTGAATAATTACAGCACGCTGCTGCCGTTGCGCACGGCGCTACCGGGCTGCATCAGGGCCAGGGTGCCATCGGCGTTTTCGGCTAGCAGCAGCATTCCCTGGCTCTGAATTCCTTTTATTTCGCGGGGAGCCAGATTGAGCAGCACCATTGCCTGTTGGCCGATGAGCGCCTCGGGAATGAATGACTCGGCAATGCCGCTGACAATGGTGCGCTGGTCGAGGCCAGTGTCGATGGTGAGCTTGAGGAGCTTTTTGGTTTTGGCGACTTTCTCGGCAGCGATGATGGTACCCACACGCAAGTCCATTCGGCCAAACTCATCGAAGCTCACGTTTTCCTTGGCAGTAGTTACAGGCGTGGCGGCTAGTGCATTAGCCGCTTTGGTATCGAGCAGTTTCTGCACCTGGGTTTGCACTACGCTGTCGTCGATTTTGGCGAATAGCAGCGCGGGCTCCCGCAGTTGGTGGCCGGCTGGCAGCTGCTCGGCGCGGGCGGCGCTCTGCCAGTCGCCCGCTTCGAAGTTGAGCATAGCGGCCAGCTTCTGCGCCGACTTGGGTAGGAAGGGCGTGAGCAGCGGCACGAGGGCAGCTGCAACCTGCAGGGCTACGTGCAACACCGTGCCGGTGCGGGCGGCGTCGGTTTTGATGAGGTGCCAGGGCTGGGTATCGGCCAGGTATTTATTGCCCAGGCGGGCCAGGTTCAGCACCTCCGCCAGCGCGTCGCGGAAGCGGTAATTTTCGATGAGGTCGCCCACGCGAGCCGGAAACTCGGCTACTTGCTGAAAAACGGCCTCATCCACCTCGGCTAAGTCGCCGCGCTCGGGTACTTTGCCTTCGAAAAACTTCTGGGTGAGTACGGCGGCGCGGTTTACGAAATTGCCCAGTGTGGCTACCAATTCGTTGTTGTTACGCGCCTGGAAGTCCTTCCAGGTGAAGTCGTTATCCTTGGTTTCGGGAGCGTTAGCACATAGCACGTAGCGCAGTACGTCGGCCTGGCCGGGGAAATCCTGCAAATATTCGTGCAACCATACCGCCCAGTTGCGGGAGGTACTTATTTTGTCGCCTTCGAGGTTGAGAAACTCGTTGGCGGGCACGTTATCCGGCAAAATATAATCGCCATGCGCTTGCAGCATTACCGGGAAAATAATGCAGTGAAAGACAATATTATCCTTGCCGATAAAATGCACCAGTTTGGTATCAGGGCTTTTCCAATACTGCTCCCACTCGTCGGGGAAAGCTTCTTTGGTGGCCGAGATGTAGCCGATAGGTGCATCAAACCACACGTACAGCACTTTACCCTCGCCCCCCGGCACCGGCACGGGCACGCCCCAGTCGAGGTCGCGGGTAACAGCGCGGGGGTGCAGGCCCTGGTCAATCCAGGATTTGCACTGGCCGTACACGTTGGTTTTCCAGTCGCTCTTATGGCCCTCAATTATCCATTCGCGCAGCCAGGACTCGTATTCGTTCAGGGGCAAAAACCAGTGGCGCGTATCGCGCAGCACGGGCGTATTGCCGCTCAGCATCGAGCGCGGATTAATTAACTCGGTAGGGCTGAGCGAAGTACCGCAGCGTTCGCACTGGTCGCCGTAGGCATTTTCGTTGCCGCAGTTGGGGCAGGTACCCACCACGTAGCGGTCGGCCAGAAACTGCTGGGCCTGCTCGTCATAGAGCTGCTGCGTGGTTTGCTCGATGAATTTATCGTCAGCGTATAGCTTCTTGAAAAAATTGCTCGAAACCTCGGCGTGCGTGGCCGAAGAAGTGCGCGAATACACGTCGAACGACACGCTGAAATCGCGGAACGAGTCCCGAATTAGCGCGTGGTATTTATCGACTACCTGCTGCGGCGTTACACCTTCTTTCTGGGCCCGGATGGTAATAGGCACGCCGTGCTCGTCGGAGCCGCAAATAAATTTCACGTCGCGGCCTTGCGCCCGCAAATAGCGGGCATAAATATCGGCGGGCAAATAAACGCCGGCTAAATGCCCGATATGCACGGGACCATTGGCGTAGGGTAAGGCTGCCGTAACGGTGTATCTTTTTGGCAATGAGTCCATTATTCAGAAATAAACAGAGCAAGCTGTGAGTGTTTTTTACCGCAGATTCTGGTGGTTGAGCAGGAAAATCAGGTGGGTAGTAATGGGCAGCATGCGTTGAAAACAAGTTAGTGATAAAAGCAGGCAAAAATTATTCGCTGATAGTTCCAACAAAAAGCGGCAAATACCCGTTTGTCAGACAATTAAAAATTATATTTGAGGCGAAGTCTTATTTACCAACCATTTTTTCTTCCTTTCAAAACCCTTTTTCTCATGGCTAAAAAAAACACTTCGGAAGCTGACGCTACTGCCACTAAGCGCACTCCCCAGGAAAAAGCGCAACGCAAGGCTGATAAAGCCAGCCAACGCGCCACTCAAACCCTGACCGACAGCCACGCCGAGAAGAAAGCCGGCCAGAAAAAAACCCTTAAGTCGGCCGCCAAGCAGCTACAGAAGGAGCTGGACACACGTATGAGTGAGATGGTGGCCAGCATTCGCAAAGAAACGAAGGCCAAGCTGAAAGAAGTGGTAAAGGAAGCCACTCGCCGCCTAGATGTGGACACCGAGCGCATGTTTGAGCAGGCCCTACACACTATTGTGCGCCACTACGACTCCATTGCTCCCGGCCGCGACCACGCTATCACTATGCCGGCTCCCGGTGCTACTGCCAGCGACGACGCCGACACTGCGGCCCCCACTACCGGCCGGGGCCGCAAAAAAAACCAGACGCTTAATAAAGACGGCTCACCCCGCAAAACCCGCACGCCGAAAGCAACTACCGCCGACGAAGCTCCGGCTGCCCCGGCCAAACGGACCGGCCGCTCGGTCACGGCCGGCCGCAAAAAAGCCGCGCCAGCCGCTGCCACAGCAACTCCAGCTACCAGCACCGGCCGCAAAGGTCCCGGCCGCCCCAAGCGCCAGCCCGCTGACCTCAGCACGCCAGAAGCGGCCACCAACGACAGCGCAGCCACGGATAACGAGTAGCTTGCTACAAGCAGCACTAAAAAGCCGGCCCGTTTCCTTTCCAGGAAACGGGCCGGCTTTTTAGTGCTGCTTGTAGCAAGCTACTTTATGGCCGCTGCAACGAATCCGGGATGGCTGCATCCTGGCGCTGTACGCGTGTTTCGGGGGTGGTTGTGTTGTTGTCGTTGGTATTGAGCGTTTCGGTGCGTTTCATGCGGTTGATATCGGAAGCTTGCTCACCGAGGCGCTGGGTGTTGGGGGTGGCATCGGGGGTGGGCTGCCCAGTAGTAGTGGACTGCGTGCGGCTGTTAGAGTTGTAGATAGCCCGCCGGTCGGCGTCGGTCACGACTTCGGTGGGTACGGAGCGCGGCGCGGCGCTTTCGGAGGTGCGCTCGGAAGTAGTGCAGGCGGCCAGTAGGGCGGGCGCGGCCAACCAGAAGCAGCGGAGAGAGAAACGCATGGGTGTCAACAAAAAAGGCAGCCCAGAGCGGGCCGCCTTTCACTTAAACGGAAGTTGGAGCGGGGAGTTCCGCCCTTATTTCTTCTCAAAGAGCATCGCATCTGAGTCCATGCAGAAGCGCTGGCCGGTAGGCTGAGGGCCGTCGTTGAAGATGTGGCCGAGGTGGCCGCCGCACTTGGCACACACAATTTCGTCGCGGCTCATACCGAAGCTATTGTCCGATTTCACTTTCACGCTGGCATTGGTGGCCGGTGCCCAGAAGCTGGGCCAGCCGGTGCCCGACTCAAACTTGGTGGCCGACGAAAACAGCAGGTTGTGGTCGGCCGCGCAGTAATAAGTACCGGCGGCGTGGTTGTCGAAATACTTGTTTTTGAAAGGCGGCTCGGTACCCTCCTGCCGCAGAATATAGTACTGAGCAGGCGTGAGCTGCTTTTTCCACTCCGCATCGGTTTTCACTACCGGGTACTCGCCCGGCTTGCCCGTCACGGGCTGGGCCTGCGGGTATTTCTCAGTAGTAACGGCAGCCCCCTTGGGGCCGGCGGGCACTACTTTGCCACTGGCCGTAATTTTATCGACGTGGCTTTGCGAGCAGGCGGGGGTGAAAGCTAAGGCGCTGAGCAGCAGTGGAAGCACTAGGTGACGCATAGGATAAAACAGGTTGAATTTTGGGGGAAGAAACAGGCCGGCCAGCCGCCGGACTATGCGGAATAACAAACGTAAAGCGGTAGTCGTTCGGATGCGTTGGATGTAGCGCGGACTCTGTGAGTCCGCGAATAGGGCAGTTGTTCAGCAGCACACTTCGCGGCCTCGCAGAGTCCGCGCTACAGCATACCCTTACCGGAACAATTGCACTACCCGCGGGCGTTAGGCAAGTCGTTAATTACGAGCAAATTGGGTTTTCCGCTGGAAAACCCGTACCTTTGCGGCCGCAAAAACTTACGTATGACCCAGAACATTCGGAATATCGCCATCATTGCCCACGTTGACCACGGCAAGACGACCCTAGTAGATAAAATTATCCACGCCTCGAAGATTTTCGACGCTCACCAGCACTTCGACGACCTCATCCTCGACAACAACGACCTGGAGCGCGAGCGCGGCATTACCATCGTTTCGAAGAACGTATCGGTGCGCTACAACGGCGTGAAAATCAACATCATCGACACGCCTGGTCACGCCGACTTCGGCGGCGAGGTAGAGCGCGTACTGAAGATGGCCGACGGCGTACTGCTGCTCGTGGATGCCTTTGAAGGCGCCATGCCGCAGACGCGTTTCGTGCTCGGCAAAGCCCTCGACCTGGGCCTCAAGCCCATCGTGGTGGTGAACAAAGTGGACAAAGAAAACTGCCGCCCCGACGAGGTGCACGAGCAGGTTTTTGACCTAATGTTCAACCTCGGCGCCACCGAAGACCAGCTCGATTTCGTGACCTTGTACGGCTCCTCGAAGCAGGGCTGGATGAGCACCGACTGGAAAGTAAAAACCGACAACATCACCCCGCTGCTCGACGCTGTGGTGGCTTCCATTCCGCCCGCGCCGACCCTGGACGGCACTCCGCAGATGCAGATTACCTCGCTCGACTACTCGTCATTTGTGGGCCGCATTGCCATCGGGCGCGTGCATCGCGGCACCCTGACCGAAGGCGGCAACATGAGCTTGATGAAGGCTGATGGCACCATCAAAAAGGTAAAAGTTCGCGAGCTGCACGTATTTGAAGGCCTCGGCCGCAACAAGGTAGAATCGGTAAGCAGCGGCGAAATCTGCGCCGTGTCGGGCATCGAAGGCTTCGACATCGGCGATACGTTGGCCGACTTCGAAAACCCCGAGGCGCTGGCCCGCATCAGCATCGACGAGCCGACGATGAATATGCTGTTCACCATCAACAACTCGCCGTTTTTTGGTAAGGAAGGTAAGTTCGTGACCTCGCGCCACCTGCGCGACCGCCTCTTCAAGGAAACCGAGAAAAACCTGGCCCTGCGCGTGCAAACCACTGATAAGGAAGATACCTTCCTGGTATTTGGCCGGGGCATTCTGCACTTGTCGGTACTCATCGAAACGATGCGCCGCGAGGGCTACGAGCTGCAAGTAGGCCAGCCGCAGGTGCTGTTCAAAGAAGACGACAACGGCCACCGCTTGGAGCCTGTGGAGCTGCTGGTAGTGGACGTGCCCGAGGAAACCGCCGGCAAAGTGATTGAGCTGGTGAGCATGCGCAAGGGCGAAATGACGATTATGGAGCCCAAGGGCGACTTGCAGCACCTGGAGTTCAGCATTCCGAGCCGGGGCCTCATCGGCCTGCGCAACAACGTGCTGACCGCCACGGCCGGCGAAGCCATTATGAACCACCGCTTTGCGAGCTACGAGCCCCACAAAGGCGTGATTCCGGGCCGCATCTCGGGCTCGCTGATTTCGCTCGAAACCGGTCCCGGCACCGCCTATACCATCGACAAGATGCAGGACCGTGGCTCGTTCTTCGTAGACCCCGGTGAGGAAGTGTACGCGGGCCAGGTTATCGGCGAGCACACCCGCCCCAACGACCTGACCATCAACATCCAGAAGGGCAAAAAGCTGACCAATATGCGCGCCTCGGGCACCGACGACAACGCCAAAATCGTCCCCAAGCGCCAGTTTTCGCTCGAAGAAGCGATGGAGTACATCCAGAAGGACGAGTACCTGGAAGTAACCCCCAAATCGGTGCGGATGCGCAAGATTCTGCTCGACGAAAACGAGCGCCTGCGCTACGCCAAGACGGCCGAATAAATCGCAGATGACGCGGATAGCGCAGGTAGGTTCCACAAAAAAAGGCGCGGCTGAAGTTGCACCTTTTTTTGTGGAACCTACCGCTTTATTTATTACTGAGTAGGTTTACACTCATAGTTTCATTAAGCACGGAAAGCTATGCGGCATACCTTACTCGTAGCGGGCAGTTTGGCCCTGGCACACTTATTTGCTGCGCGCTTGGCGCACAGCCAGACATTGCCCGCCGGGCAGACTACAGGTGTAGTCTACACCGACCTGATGCCGGATGTGGTGATTGGAAGGTCGGCCACCAGCACGCTCGACCTCGATAACGACGGGCGGGCCGACCTGCAACTAGCTTCTTATTACTTTTCCCTACCCAACTATGCCGAAACCCAATTGCATATGCTGCATGGGGACGTTAATATAGTATTCAACCCAGGAAGCCCAACAGTTGCTAGCTTTCCTGTTGGTTATATCATTCAAGACTTGATGCCCTCGACCACGTCTTCCCCTTCGTTGCAGTGGTACACGATGGGGGCCTACGACCCTTACCTGACCCATTACGGTATCAACCAAGGTAGTGGCATTGGACAATATGCGGGCTCCTGGGTCGATAATCAGGACCATTATATGGGCGTTCGCGTGCGGGCGTCGGCTACAGCTCCCTGGCGCTACGGCTGGGTGCGGGTGCAGGTGCCAGACTACAATGCGCCCTCCATGACAGTAAAGGACTATGCCCTGACCAATGCCGTTCTGGCAACTCAACCGGCCCTTGCGGCGGGCTGGCAGATTTATCCAACCTGCGTAACCAGCCAGCTTATGGTAATTCCGCCTGCCGCCATCCCGGCGCAGCTTACGGTGCGCGACCTCTGCGGCCGGGCGCAGCTACACCTGTCCCTCCCCCCTACCGGCTCGCAACTCGACCTGACACCTTTGGCTGCCGGCGTGTACGTGCTGGAGCTGGAAACCCCGGCGGGCCGCTTTAGCCAGCGCATTAGTAAAAACTAGCCTGATTTTTAACAATAAAAAGGCGCGGCTTCGGCCGCGCCTTTTTAGTTTGCGTAAGCGGCCGGGGTAATTGCCGGCTAGTGCCATTATTGCCGATAAGATGACTAGTTTGCAGCAGCTAAGTGGCGACGAACTGCTCAACTTTGTGGTGGAGTACGTCTATCAGCACGAGGCTACGCTTACTGTCTTAAGCGTGCCGCTGCAGACGGTTTATTTCGTCGCCAACTTTGAGGCCGAATTTTATAACGGCGGTATTCAGCAGTTTTTTACCAATAGCTCGGGCAAATTCGCCTGGGAAACTGTTGCTAGCTTCGCCAGAATAGGTGCTCACCAGATAGCCGCCTTGGTTGCGGAAGGCGCTACTGATACCGATAGCCACCCTGCGCTTCTCAACGTTAACAACCGCCTGCACAAGATTTACCCTACCAACGACGACGGCAACGTGGGCAACCAGCTTATCGGCTATCTGGAAGCTAATCGGGCGGCTATTCCGCTAGTTTAGCCCGCAACAACTGTTGTCTCCTTTCCCATGAATCAGCCCAATCTACTGCGCCTCGTCCAGCTCTTCACCCTCGCCGACCACGCCGCCACCGAGCGCCTGACGGCCCGCCTGGCGCTGGTGCTGCGTGACCCCGCCGCCTACGAAACCGAGTATGCCGAAGAACTGCTGGAACGCGGCATTGAAGCGGGCCTGCCGCGCCAGGAGCTGCGCGACGTGGCCCTCATCGACGCGCTGCTGAGCGAAGACTTGCTGTGGGAAGCCGACTGGAAGGAAGCTGCTTTTGCCATGGCCGAGGGCATTAACGACATTCTGACTCACCAGCAGCGGCCGGTTGCGCTGGCGCTAGCTGAGCCCACCAGCCGCATCACGCCCGGCCCCGAACAACTCGACGCCGTGCAGGATGCCTTGGAGCCACTGGGTTTGGCGCTGGTGCTTTTTACTCTCGACAGCGACTCGTACCCGCTGGGCGTAGTGGCCGATGCGCAGGCAGAGGAATTGCGGGAGTTGGCGGCGGAGCTGGGATTTGGGCTGGCGGTGTATTAGGGGAGTAGCGCGAACTTTGTAGTCCGCGTTCGCGCCGCTGAAGCCAGCCGAACTGCGCGGGCGCGGACTACAAAGTCCGCGCTACACAGCTACTTCCGTGCTCGAAAGCAAGCTCATACCCAGCAGGGTTTCGCCGGTGGCGGTGGTGCGGTAGGGGCGCACGAAGCGGTGGTTCCAGCGCAGCTCGTGGTAGGTGTAGGAGCAGCGGGCATTGATGTCCTGGGCGAAGGTGTCGTCGAAGCCGCGCAGCAGCACGATGAATTCGGCATTCTGGTGGGCCAGGTCGTCGGCGGTCAGCTCGTAGAGCGGCGACTCGGGGGTGATGTCGTGGACCAGCGTCCAGTTGAGGGGAAAGAACATGACCGTGGACCGCTCCAGCTCCAGCATGTAGTAGCGGCGGGTAAAGTCGGGCAGCATCACGGAGAGCATCATCCGCACGTTCATATCGATGATGGTGTTGCTGCGCTCATTGGCCACGCGCAGCATGAAGCGGCGCAGACCGGTGTGGGGGTCGGGCGGGGTAATGATGGCCGCGTCGGAGAACGCGATACGGGCCGTGGGCTTGGCAAAGCGGGCATACACCAGGCCCGTAACCACGGCGAAGGTGAGCACCCCGGCCAGGGCCTCGAACGAGGAAAGGAAGCCCGACGCAATGCCTTTGGGCGACACCACCCCGTAGCCAACGGAGGTGAAGGTTTGGACGGAAAAGAAAAACGTATCCAGAAACTGCTCGCCCCAACCCGCCGCCTGTGGTGCTCCCAGCAGCCCCGCCTGGTAGCCAATGGCCATGTAGCCCAGCGCAAACAGTGCATTGATAACCGTAAAATACCCTAGCACGGCCGCCCCAAACCGTCGCCACGACAGTGAAACCCAGTAGTGGTACCAGTCGCCACGCACCCAGGCTGGCCCCAGCCGCCGCACGTTGAACGTACCGTCGCGGTTAACCATCCGTTGGGTACGAGCGGTAAATTTTTCGCCTAAGCCGGGGTCTTGCGTAGGCAGCGGAGCAGAAGGGCGAATCATTTTTTGGTGAGGAGGTAATGGGGTAAAGAGAACGTCATGCTGAGCGTAGCCGAGGCATCTCGCTCGCCAACTAACTTAATCGTTAAACTAGAATGGCGCTATCGAGTGGCTTAATTGGCGAGCGAGATGCTTCGGCAAGCTCAGCATGACGTTCTCTTTACCCCATTACCTCCTCACTCCATCACCTCTTCACCTGCTCACTTCCCGCTGCCGCACGGCCTCAAACGCGAGCACGGCGGCGGCCACGCTCACGTTGAGCGAGTCGAGCTGGCCGCGCATGGGGATGATGATGGTTTCGTCGCAGGCGGCGCGGGTGGCGGGCGTGAGGCCGTCGGCCTCGGTGCCCAGCACTAGGGCCGTGGGGCCGCTGAGGGTGGCGGCGGTGTAGGCGTGGGCATCGTCGGCGAGGGCAGCGGCGAAGGTGCGGATGCCTTGCCCGCGCAAAAAAGCCAGGATTTCGGGCATGGGCGCGGCCACGGTGGGCACCGTAAAAATGCCCCCCAGACTGGCCCGGATAACGTTGGGGTTGTAGAGGTCGGTGCGCGGGTCGCCCACCAGCACGGCGTGGGCGGGGGCCGCATCGGCGGTGCGCAGGATGGCGCCGAGGTTGCCGGGCTTTTCCACGGCTTCGAGCACCAGCACCAGCGGGTTGGCGGGCAGCTGCAAGTCGGCCAGGGTGCGGTGGGGAGTGCGCAGCACGGCCAGCACGCCATCGGAGCGCTCGCGCATGGCCAGCCGGGCAAACACGGTGGGGCTCACGGGTACGTACTCATAGGGCTGCGGCGCGGCGGCTAGCTCCTGGGTCAGGGCGTCGCCGGCCAGCTCGGCGCACACGAAGAGCGTGGCTACGGCCCAGCCGGCCTGGCGGGCGTGGGTTAGCTCGCGGTAGCCTTCTACCAGGGTCAGGCCCTGGCGGCGGCGCTCGGCCGATTTTTCCTGCAGGCGCAACACCTCCTTGATGCGCGGATTGTGCAGGCTGGTAATGCGGTCGGGCTGGGTGGGGCGAGCGGCGTACATAAGCACGAAGGTAACAGCGGGCGCAGCTGGGGCTACTTTCACAACCGCTAGCCGTTGGTGCGGTGGCCAATTATGCGTACCTTACTGCCCTCAATTTCAGCTTTGCTTGTATGAAATTTTCGCGTGTGGCGGCGCTGGCCCTGGGGCTGAGCGCGGTTTGCTTTCGGGCAGCGGCCCAGGATACTCCCCGTGAATTGGGCGGCGCCCCTACCGCACCCGCTCCGGCCCCCCGCCCGGCGGCCCCAGCGCCCCGGCAGCTAGCTACCACCCCCGCCGTGGCCGACTCGGCCCGACCGGCACCAGTGGCCCCAACGCCCTCCGCCATCCAGCCGGGCCGGGTGTACGATGGCCCGCCCGGTTCTTCCTACAGTGGCTCGTCCCGCTCTACCCGCTACCAGGTGGGCCTCAAAAGCGGCACGGTATACAATGTGTATGAGGTCGATGTCAAGTCGCCCTTGTTTGGCCGCAGCTACCTGCTGCTCGATGGCCAGAAGCGGCTGGACCTGAGCGAGGTAGGCTTCTACGAAAACGAAACCGGCCACTACGTGCGCACGGCCCTGCCCGGCTCGAACCGCGACGCCACCTTGCGCCGCGAAAAAACCGGCCGCATCAGCCTCTACGCCACTTACAGCACCAGCTATTCGCCCGGCTACGGGGGCTACGGGGGGTTTGGCGGCTATGGGGGTGGCGGCTACCCCTACGGCGGTGGCGGCTACCGCACCACCAAAACGGAGTACTTCTCGAAAGACAATGGTCCTATTCAAGACCTGACGTTTCGCAACCTGGCCGCCGCTACCGGCGACAATGCCGGTGCGCAGGAGTTGCTAGCCAAGGCCCGTCAGTATCGCACCGGCATTATTTTGTCGTATGTGGCGGCGGCGGGCTTCGCCGTGGCAGGTCTTGCGCAGTCGTCGCAGGCCAATGCCAATGGCATTTCGCCTCTTTTCTACCTTGCTATTCCCGCCCTGGTAGTGCCTTTGGTGCTGCAAGGCAAGCAGGCTGCCGCCCAGCGCCAGGCCATTTCGCTGTATAACAATGGGCGATAGGGGTCATTTAACCATTAACATTTAGCAATTAACAGTCGTTGAGACAAAGCGGCTGGTACCTGCTTGAGTGGTTGCGCCTACTGCATTTTAGTAGCTGCGCGACATACGTGCCAGTTCAAATGTTGTTAACTGTCAACTGACAAATGTTAAGTGAAAAAGAGCTTGCCCTGTTGGCGCACCAGCGGCTATGCGCCGAATACGGCGCGCCGTTTCCGTTTTTTAGCGATAAAGACCCGCTCAGCGAATTAATCAGCGCCCTGCTCTCGCACCGCACCAAAAACGCCGACTCGCATCGCGCCTACCAGCAACTGCGCACCACGTTTCCTACCTGGGCCGAGGTGCGCGACGCGCCCACCCTGGACGTGCAGCGGGCGCTGAGCGCCTGCACCTGGCCCGAGCAGAAAGCGCCCCGCATCCAAGCCGTGTTGCACGAAATAAGCCGCCGCTGCGGCGACGAAAGCCGCCCGCCCTGTTCACTCGAATTTCTGGCCGACATGCCCGTGCCCGAGGCCCGCGCCTGGCTCGAAAGTATCAGCGGCGTGGGGCCCAAAACCAGCGCCGCCACTCTGCTTTTCAGCGAGTTGCGCATCGCGGCCATGCCCGTCGACAGCCACCACCACCGCGTGGCCCAGCGCCTGGGGCTCATCGGCCCGAAGGTGGGCGAAGGGCCAGCCCACGCCCTGCTCAGCGCCCTGCTGCCGCCCGACTGGACCGCCCAGCAAGTATATGACCATCACGAGGCCCTGATGTACCACGGCCAGAAGTGCTGCTTTTTTTATAACCCCGCCTGCCACCGCTGCATCATGCTGGACGTGTGCCCGACGGGGCAATTGCGTATGAGTAAAGGAGTGAATGAGTGAATTACGTTAGGCGATTCATCCATTCACTCCTTTACTCATTCACTCCTTGCTACTTTACCTGTACGCCAAGCCCAATGCCCGCCACAACCAGCTGCTGCCCGGCCCCGATGGCCGCTGGACGGTGCGCTTGGCCGCGCTGCCCCACGATGGGCAAGCCAATGCGGTGCTGCTGGTGTTTCTAGCCAGCGTATTTGGCGTGAGCAAGCGTAGCGTGACGCTGCTCAGCGGCCATACCGCGCCGTTTAAGAAAGTGGAAATAAGCGGCGTAAGCGAGGAAGACGGAGCCGCCGTGCTGGCCCGCCTGGTGCAGTAGCGCTCAGCTTTAGCTTGGCGCATCGCCGCTGCGCGGCGAATCAGGCATTGCGCCGCTTGTTTAGCAACGACTGCCAACGCGAGCCTCGCCGCACTGCGGCGATGCGCCAAGCTAAAGCTAAGCGCTACTTTTTGCGCTTCCAGCGGTAGTACTTACGGTACCAGGTGGCGGTTTTTTTGAAGAGGCTGCTGCTGGTTTCGTGCGGAAACATATTGATGCGGAACACCTGCATCCGGTCGTCTTCGAGGTGCAGGCCACCGGTGTCGGTGGCTACGCCAAAGGTGAAGCCGGCTTCGGCCACCAAGATTTTTACGGGTTCGGACAGGCTGCCGTAGGGGTAAGCGAAGGAAATAATTTCCGTGCCCAAGCGCTGTTCCAGGGCGGCTTTGCTTTGCTGAATTTCGGCGGCAGCTTCGGCAGCCGTTACTTCCGTCAGTTTGGCGTGGCGCATGGTGTGGGCTCCTATTTCCCAGCCAGCGGCTACAAACGCTTGTTTCTGCGCCTCGTCCATGATGGCGGAGCGCGGCTCGGTGGGGTCGAAATCGGCATCCCATTTATTGTAGCGAATGTCGAAGTCGCCCAATAAATACAGCACGCCCCGGTAGCCGTATTGCTGCATGAGAGGCAGCAGATTGGTGTGATTATCGGTGTAGCCGTCGTCGAAGGTGAGGATGATGGGGCGGGCGGGAAAATCGGCCAGGGGGCGGCGGGCGCTGGCAAAATCCTGGTAGTCGCGGAAAGTAATGGGGGTGAATTTATGCGCCTTAAAATAGGCCAGATGCCGTGCAAAATTCTCCTTCGTGACGTAAATCTGGTGTTTGGTTTTGAGCGGCGCGTCGGGGATTTTGTGGTACATGAGCACCGGCATAAAATTGGGCACTGCCTTCTGCATGCGGGCCGACTCGTACACCCGCAGCACCTGCGCGGCCACGCGGGCCAGGCCGTAGTCGTGGCGCACCCGCTGCTGCAAGGCCGCCTCCACCGGCGCGGGCTGCCGCAAAAACGCCCGCGCATCAGCCAGCACCTTCTCAAAATCCACTGGCACCGTGCCCTGTTGTGCCAGAATATCCCCGAAGTTGGAGGCCGTAGCGGCTTCGTAATTTTCCTGCATGACGCGGCCGGCATAGCAGGCTTCGCCCAGCGCCAGCGCTGCCCGTCCCGCGCCCAGCGCCTCCATCACCACCCGCCCGGCCCCAATGATGAGGCTGGACTTTTGGAGCCAGCCGGGCACGTTGGCCGTAAAGCCTACCACTTCCACCCGCTCGCCAAACGTGGCCTGTAGCTGCGCTAGCGCCGTTTTGCCAGCGTCGGGCAGGTGGTCTAGTTCCCCGCCGATAATGGCTAGTCGTAGCTGCGCAAACTCCTGGAGCAGCAGCGGGAAAACGTGTTGCAGCAGCTCGGCCGCCTGCTCACCCTTGGGGCCGTTGTAGCGGCCAATAAGGGAGAGGCGCAGCTTAGATGATAACGGCGTCGTTTCTTCTTTAAACCCAATGCCGTTCGGAATTACCGCGATTTTAACAGCTGCCATCTGCACCTCCTCGCGCAGGTGCCCGGCCAGGTTGGCGCAAATGGCAATGACTTTTTCGCCGTAAATGTCGAACAGCGAGGTGGACGTGTGCAGGTGCTGGCGGCCGTGCACGGTGCTCACCAGCGGCACTTTCAAGCCTTTCAAAGCAAAATAGCTGACCCAGCTCGCGGCCCGCGAATGGGCATGTACCACGTCGATGCCCTGCGCCTGCACCAGCTGCCGCAGCGCCCGGATGTTGCGGTAGCGCTGCTTGTATTTGCGCTGGCTGATGGGCAATTGCACCTGCGCGGCCTCGGTGGGCAGCTTTTCGGCGTCGGAGGCCAGCCAGACTTCGTGGCCCGCCTGGCGGTGGGCCTCGGCCAGGGCCACGGCGTAGGCCACGGAGCCGGCGAAGAAATTAGCAGAAAGGACGTGCAGGATGCGCATGGGCCGGCAAAGGTATCGGGCACGGAGTAGGGCGCTGCCGCTGGTAGTGCCAGGCTATACGCAGGCTTTTTGCGCTTTTTTATTCTTCGTCTATTTCCTGAAGCGGGAAATATTGCCAATTCCAATACTGCAACAATGATTCTACGCTACTATCATTTTCAACTAAGTAGTTGTGTGCGTGAGGGAAAGGCAAGTCGAATTCTTCTTCCCGGTAGCCCACTTTTTGCAATTCTGCTGCAAATTCTTCGAGCGGCCCATAAGCGTAAATCACATTGTGTTTATCATACACCAACGTAGCATTGGCGGCAGGTGAGCTAATCCAGAGGTGATGTCGGCCATCTGATTCAAATAGCTGCTGGTAATCGAGCAGAAAGTCTGTTAATTCTATTGGGGTTTCAATGGCTGGCGACTGGTAACGCCCTTCTTTAGTGGCCGAGCGGGCTATTACCAACACGTAAAGACAATACACTGGAAAAACTAGGCAATTACTGAGTTGCATTAGCAGCTGAGTGCCAGCAGTTGAAGCGCCGATTTTTAGCCGGGAATACGTTGGATAATTTTCCCACATATACCGCTGACCATAGTCGTGGGCAGCTTCAGTATCAAGCGAAATAAAATCAGTGAATTTGGCGAGCATTACAGGAAAAAATGATTCGGAATAAACGCTAAGGTAGCTGCCAATCCGCACCTATATCACTACCTTTCAGCCGCCTTTCACCCCTCTTTTTTTATGCGCCGCCATTACCTGCTGCCGCTGCTGTTTTCCGGCTTACTCGCCACCTTTTCCTGTACCAAAAAAACCGACCAGACCGACGAGGCCATCACCCAGGCGGGCGACGAAATAGACCCCCATAAGAACCTGGTTTTCAGCTTTGAGGAGCCGGTGGTGCCGGCCAGCCAGACCAACCGCTGGGACACTACCCGCTACGTAAGCTTCGAGCCCGCCATCAAGGGCAAGTTTAAGTGGACCAACGACGGGCGCGAGCTGGTGTTTTCGCCCCTGGAGCCGCTGCGGCCCAGCACCGCCTTTGCGGCCACGCTCAAGGCGAGTACGCTGCCCTCGGGCAAGCAAAAAGTGACGCTGAGCCGTACGAAATTTCACACGCCGTTTCTGAATTTGGGCGGGGCGCAGGTGTTTTTTGGGCGCAGCAGCCGGGCCGTAGGCACAGCCGAGCTGCGGGCCAACGTGCAGTTCAACTACCCCGTGCGGCCAGCCGACCTGCGCCCGCTGCTGCACGTAAGCCAGAACGGCCACCCGGTGCCCTTCACCCTCACCGCCGCCGAGCCCGACCACACCTTGGGACTCACCATCAACCAGGAAGTAAACCCCGGCACGGCCCTCACCTTTTCGGTAGACCCCGGCCTGCGGGCCGTGGCCGGCTCGGAGGCCACTCACGGGCCGCTGAATACCGTGGCCGAAGTGCCCGACCAACAAACCCTACAAGTGCGCGAGCTGACCGGCAGCATCCTCAACGGGCAGCCGGTAGTGACGCTGCTTACCAATCAGCCGGTGTCGGTGGCCGACATTCAGCCGCTGCTCAAGGTGTCGCCTTCGGTGCCGTTTCAGCTCGAAGCGCTGGAAAGCGGTCTGGCGTTGCGCGGTGCGTTTGACGTGGGCAAGACCTATGAAATTACTATCGACCCCGGCTTGCGGGGGGCGCTGAGCGGGCAGCTCACCGAGCGCTTTAGCCAGAGCGTGGGCTTTGGGGAATCGCAGCCGAGTATAAGCTTTAGCGCGGCCGAGAAGGCCATGTACCTCAATGCGATGGGTAACCGTAACCTCGGGCTGCGCCTCAATGGGGTGGACAACGTGAAGGTGACGGTAGCCAAAATCTACGCCAGCAACATTGCCGAGGTGCTGCGCACGGGCAAGGGCTACGGCTCGGGCAATGGCGGCGAAGAAGGGGGCGAGGGCGGCTACGGCGAAGACTCCGGCATGGGCGACGACGGCGAGTACGTCGACCACAGCTACCAGTACTACGAGCTGGAAAACCGGGGCGACGTGGTATTCACCCGCAACTATGCCACCGACGGCATGGCCAAGGAAAACGGCCTGAGTTTGCTCAATCTCAACCTCAAAGACCTGCAATTCGACGCCCCGCTAAAGGGCCTCTACGTGATACGGGTGCAGGACACCGAGCACCTGTGGCTGCGCGAAGAAAAGCTGGTGGCCCTCACCGATATGGGCGTGATTGCCAAGCAGGGCGAGGGCGGCAGCATGGTGGTGTTCCTCAACTCGCTGCGCACGGCCAAGCCCGTGAGCGGGGCCACGGTGCGCTTCATCTCGACCAGCAACCAGGTGATGGGCACCGCCACCACCAACGCGCAGGGCGTGGCCCGCTACGACAGCGTGGCCGGCTCGCCCCTGAAGCTGGCGATGGTGACTGCTACCCGCGACGCCGACTTTTCGTTTCTGAGCTTCACCAGCAGCCGCGTCGAAACCTCGCGCTTCGACGTGGGCGGGCTCACGAGCAACGCGGCGCATTACCAGGCGTTTCTGTACGGCGACCGCGACCTGTACCGACCCGGCGACACCATTCATACCAACACCGTGGTGCGCACCGAGGATTGGCGCACGCCCGCCGCCGGCCTGCCCGTGAAGGTGCGCCTGCTGCTGCCCACCGGCAAGGAATACGCCAGCCTCGGCGAGAAGCTCAACGCCACGGGCGCCGTAGAATCGCGCTTTATTTTGCCCAGCACGGTGATGACCGGCCTCTACACGCTGGAAGTGCTCACCGGCAACGACGTGCTGCTGACTTCGGAGCAGGTGAGTGTGGAGGAATTTATCCCCGACCGCCTGAAGGTGAGCGTGACGGCCGCGCCCGCCGTGGTGCATCCGTCGGAGACGGTAACGGCCAGTATTGCGGCGCAAAATCTGTTTGGGCCGCCGGCCAGCGGGCGCAAGTTTGAGGTGGAGTTTTCGCTGAAAGCCAAGACGTTTTACGCCGCGAAATACGCCGAGTACTCGTTCGACATCAGCAGCAGCAACCACGGCAGCAGTTACAGCAGCGACGTGGCCGAGGGCATTGCCCAGCGCTTCCAGAAGGAGGTGCGCGAGGGCGAAACCGACGCCACCGGGCACGGCACCGCCGCCTACGCCCTGCCCGATGCCCGCGACCTCGGCACGCTCGAAGGCGTGGCCTTCGCCACGGTTTTCGACGAAACCGGGCGGCCCGTAAACCGCCTCGCCACGTTTGAGGTGCAGACGCAGGCCGTGATGTTTGGCATCGAGCGGGCGGGCGGCCTCGTGAACACGCACCAGGAATTGCCGCTCAAAATCGTGGCCCTCACGCCGGCCGGCCGGCCCACCCAGGCGCAGGCCCAGGTAGAGGTGGTGCGCGAGCTATGGGAAACCGTGCTCGAACGCCAGGGCGGCCGCTACGTGTACACCTCGCAGCGCCGCGAGCAGGTGCTCATGAGCCAACTGATGCAGATAAACGGCAACGGCACGCCGCTCCGCTTCACCCCCGGCTACTCGGGCGAGTACGCCGTGCGGGTGTCGCGGCCGGGCGCGGCCACGTTCGTGGCCAGCAGCTTCTACGCCTACGGCAACGGCGACACGGCCAGCAACTCGTTTGAGGTAAACACCGAGGGCGAGGTAATTATCGAGCCCGATAAAGCGCAGTACGAGCCGGGCGAAACAGCCCAGCTGCTGCTAAAAACGCCCTTCCCCGGCCGCATTTTGGTGACGGTGGAGCGCAACCGGGTGTTCGAGCATTTCTACGTCGATACCGACGAAAAATCGGCCAAGGTGAGCGTGCCCATCCGCGCCGGGCACGTACCGAACGTGTACATCACGGCCACCGCCATCCGGCCCATCAAGGACAACTCGTTGCCGCTGACGGTGGCGCGGGGCTTCGTGCCCTTGAAGGTGGAAAAGCCCAGCACCCACCTGCCCCTCACCCTGAAAGCCGCCGCCCAAAGCCGCTCCAAAGTGCTGCAAACCATTGAGGTACACACCGCGCCGCACGCCCAGGTAACGCTGGCCATAGTGGACGAGGGCATCTTGCAGCGCAAAAACTACCAGACCCCCGACCCCCACGGCTACTTCTACCAAAAGCGGGCGCTCGAAGTGACGGACTACGACATCTACCCCTTCCTGCTGCCGGAGCTAGGCACCAGCAGCAGCGGCGGCGACGCCGCCGACATGGCCAAGCGCACCTCCCCCGTGCCCAGCCGCCGCGTGAAACTGGTAGCCAAGTGGAGCGGCATCCTCACCGCCGACGACAACGGTGTAGTGCGCTACCCGGTAGCCATTCCGCAGTTTAGCGGGGCGTTGCGCATCATGGCCGTGGCCTACAAGGACGACGCCTTCGCCAACGCCGAGCAAACCATGAAGGTGGCCGACCCGGTGGTTATTTCCACCGCGCTGCCCCGGTTTATGAGCCCCGGCGATACTATTGATGTGCCGGTGACACTGACGAATACGACGAGTAAGCCTATTTCCGGGATTGCTCATTTAATAATTGGCGGAACACCTGACAAGCAAGTTGGTGGGTCGTTATTGCAAGCACTGGCTTTTCCAGTTAATCCATTATCCTCAACGGTTAGAACCGCAACTAGCCAGCCAATCTACCTTGAACCTAACAAAGAGAGTGGGGCGATATTCCGTGTCTTCGCCAGGGGCATAGGCAGCGAGCACCTAACTATTGAAGCAGCCGGGTTCAAGGAAGAGCTGGATATTCCCATCCGCCCCGCCGCGCCGCTCGAAAAGCGCACGGGCGCGGGCGAAGCCACGGCCGCCGCGCCGGCCCGGCTCAACCTGAATACCGACTTTTTGCCCATTTACTTGCAGAGTAAATTGGTGGTGAGCCGCTCGCCGCTCACGCAGTTTTCCAAAGACCTGAACTACCTGCTGCAATACCCTTACGGCTGCCTGGAGCAAACCGTGTCGGCCGCGTTTCCGCAGCTCTATTACGGCGATTTGGCGGCCACGCTGGCCCAGAAAACCGGCGCGGGCAAGAAGCCCCAGCGCTACAACCCGAACTATAACGTGCAGGAAGCCATCCGCAAAATAGAGTCGATGCAGCTCTACAACGGCAGCCTGAGCTACTGGCCGGGCGGCGACTACGACAACTGGTGGGCCACGGCATACGCCGCCCACTTCCTGCTCGAAGCCAAGCAAGCCGGCTTCGCCGTGAACCAGACGTTGCTCGACAAGGTGCTGCGCTACCTGGAGCTGCGCCTCAAAAAGCGCGAAACCGAGCCCTTCCAGTACTTCGACGGTAGCGGCATTGCCCGACAGCGCCTCATTGCCAAGCGCGAAATCACCTACTCGCTCTACGTGCTGGCCCTGGCCGGCCGCCAGGATGCCGTGGCCCTGAGCTACTACAAAGCCAACCGCCCCCTGCTCACCTCCGACGCTAAGTTCCTGCTGGCCTGCACCTACGCCCTCGGCGGGCAGCAGCGCGCCTTCCAGGAAACGCTGCCTCACCAGTTTACGCCCGAAAACAGCCGCCGCGAGCTGGATGGGGCCTTTTCCTCGCCTATTCGCGACGAGGCCCTGGCCCTGAACGCGCTGCTCGAAGCCGACCCCGGCAACCCGCAGGTAGCCGGCATCGCCCGCCAGCTAAGCCGCCAGGTGAAAAACGCGGGCTACCTCAACACCCAGGAGCGCGCCTTTGCCCTGCTGGCCCTCGGCAAAATAGCCCGCAAGAGCTTGGCCAGCACCGCCACCGCCACCCTGCTGGCCGAGACGAAGGAAATCGGCAAGTTCGACGGCAAAGACCTGACGGTGAACAACGTGGCCAACCACCAGCTCGCCATTCGCCCCGCTGGGGTAGGGCCGCTTTTCTACTTTTGGGAAGAGCAGGGCATTTCGGCCGGCGGCCAAGTACACGAGGAAGACAGCTACCTGAAAGTCCGCCGCCAGTTCCTGACCCGCGACGGGCTGCCGGTGGGCTCGCCCAGCTTCCGCCAGAACGACCTGGTGGTAGTACGCATCACCATCCAGGCGGCTGATGCGGCCGGGGAAGTCAAGAACGTGGCCATCACCGACCTGCTGCCCGCCGGCCTCGAAATCGAGAACCCCCGCCTCGGCCCGCAGCGCGAGCTGAAAGCCACCGAAACCGCCGCCACCCCCGACTACCTCGACGTGCGCGACGACCGCATTAACATCTTCACCTCGGTTTCGACCTACCCCAAAACGTTCTACTACCTGGCGCGGGCCGTGAGTAAGGGCACATTTAAGCTCGGGCCGATAAGCGCCGACGCGATGTACAACGGCGAGTACCACTCGTATAACGGGGCCGGCGTGGTGCGGGTGCGGTAGTCGCCTCACCCCCTAGCCCCCTCTCCGAAGAGAGGGGGAACTAGTCTTTAGTTTTAGAATCTAGCTTTTTAGAGCTAGTTCCCCCTCTCTTCGGAGAGGGGGCTAGGGGGTGAGGCACCCGCTAGAACGAGCCCTATAATCTATGAAAACCCTCCTCCCCTTCCTCGTCCTCACCGCCCCGGCCGCCTGCGCCCAGCCCACCCTGCACGCCGCCGCCCCCCAAACCGAGGGCATCAGCCCCGAAGGCTTGCAGCGCATCGACCAGCTATTGACCGACTACACCGCCGACCAACGCGTGCCGGGCGCTATTGCGCTGGTGGCCCGCGATGGCAACGTGGTGTACCGCAAGGCGTTTGGCTACGCCGACCTGGCCGCCAAAACTCTCCTGAAGCCCGATGCCATCGTGCGCATTGCCTCCCAAACCAAAGCCCTTACCAGCACGGGGCTGATGCTGCTCTATGACGAGGGCAAATTTCAGCTTGACGACCCCATTTCGAAGTACTTGCCGGCGTTTCGCCAGGCGCAGGTGCTGGCTACGTTTAACCCCAAGGACTCAAGCTACACCACGGTGCCGGCCCGCAGCGAAGTCACTATCCGGCAGCTGCTTACGCATACGTCGGGCATTGGCTACCCGGTTATCGGCACGCCGGAGGCGCGGGCTATTTATGCTAAGGCGCACATTCCGAGCGGCATTGGGGTGCCGGGCGGTACGCTGGCGCCTGCTATGGATGCCCTGGGGCGGCTGCCACTGCTGCACCAGCCGGGCGAGCGCTTCACTTATGGGCTGAGCGTGGATGTGGTGGGCCGGCTGATAGAGGTGCTGAGCGGGCAGCCGCTCGACCGGTTTTTGCGCATCCGGCTCCTCGACCCGCTCGGCATGCGCCACACGTATTTCTACCTGCCCCCGGCTATGCAGCCCCGCCTGGTGCCGCTTTACACCGAAACTGCCGCCCACCAAACGGTGCGAATGCCGCCGCAGGGCGGCATGACGCCCGACTACCCCAAGCGGGCCGGCACCTACTTTTCGGGCGGCGCGGGCCTCTCCTCCACCATCGACGACTATGCCGCTTTCCTGCAAATGATGCTTAACGGCGGCACCTACAACGGCCGCCGCCTGCTAAAACCCGCCACCGTGGCCCTGATGACGCAAAACCAGACGGGCGACGTAAACCAGGGCCTCAATAAATTCGGCCTCGGCTTTAGCATTACCACTGCCCGCAGTGCCGCCCAAACCGGCCTCTCGGAAGGCACCTTCGAGTGGGGCGGCATCTTCGGCACCACCTACTGGGCCGACCCTAAAGAGAAGCTGGTGGTGCTGCTTTACACCCAGAAATACCCTAACTCTACCGGGGCCAGCCTCACGCCGCAGTTTAAGAAGCTGGTGTACGAGGCACTGGCGACGCGCAAGGTGGCGAAGTAAGCTGGCAGTAGCACCGGGAAAAGGAGAACGTCATGCTGAGCGGAGCGCAGCGCAGTCGAAGCATCTCGCTCGCCTGGTAACTCAATCGTTGAACCGAGGCGGTGCTATCGATTGGATTACTCTGCAAGCGAGATGCTTCGGTTGCGCTCCGCTCAGCATGACGTTCTTTTGTAGTCAGTTCTACTTCCACTCTCTCCCCCACTCCCCACTCTTATGCTTGACAAACACGGCATCGCCCGGCGCATTGCGCAGGAAGTTCAGGACAATTCGTACGTTAACCTTGGCATTGGTATCCCTACGCTGGTCGCCAATTACATTCCGGCGGGCATTAGCGTGGAGCTGCAAAGCGAGAACGGGCTACTCGGTATGGGACCGTTTCCGACTGAGACGGAGGTCGACCCCGACCTTATCAACGCGGGCAAGCAGACGGTGACGACGCTGCCGGGGTCGAGCCTGTTTTCGTCGGCCGACTCGTTTGGCATGATTCGCGGCGAGCACGTAGACCTCACCATCCTGGGCGCAATGGAGGTGAGCGAGCGCGGCGACATTGCCAACTGGAAAATCCCTGGCAAAATGGTGAAGGGCATGGGCGGCGCGATGGACCTCGTGGCGTCGGCCAAAAATATTATCGTGGCCATGCAGCACGTCGCCCGCGACGGCTCCAGCAAACTTCTGGCCGACTGCACGCTGCCCATCACGGGCCTGCGCTGCGTAAAAAAAATAGTAACCGAGCTGGCCGTGCTCGACGTAACCCCCGATGGCTTCGTGCTGCGCGAGCGTGCCCCCGGCGTGAGCGTGGCCCAGATTCGGGCGGCCACGGCCGGGCGTCTGGTAGTGCCCATGCCAGATGAGCAGGTGCCAGAAATGGCGGGGTAGTAGCTCACCAGTTGTCATTGCGAGCAGCGCGAAGCAATCGCACCAGAACGACCCATTCGGACGCAGTTCTGGTGCGATTGCTTCGCGCTACTCGCAATGACAAACAGATTGTACCTAACTTTATAGCTTCCAACGCTTAACATCGACCTATGCGCCGCTACTCGCTACCTGCTTTACTGACCTTGCTGGCGGCCGCCGCCCAGGCCCAGACATCTCCCAGCATCACCTCGGCTGACTTTCCTACTACCACCGACACGCTGCGGCTGAGCCAGGCCGCCATTGTGCTGCCCACTGGGGCCCCGGCCTATACCCTGAATGGGGCCAACAAAACCTGGAACTACGCCGGGCTGGTGGCTACTGCGCAGCGAGTGGAAAAATACGCCGACGTAAGCACGGCCGCTGGGGCGCTGGTACAATTCACTTTCAATAGCATCCTTAGCGGCGGCAACAAGGCTAACCTGTTATCGCCGCAGAACCTGCCCATTCCGACCGGCGCAGGACTGCCTATTACTGACCCGTACGAGTTCTACAATCTCTCGGCTACCAGCTTCAAGTCGGTAGGCTTTGCCGGCACGCTTACCGGCACGGCCGTACCCATTACCTACGCCAGCACAGCCCAGCAAGACGTTATTTATAATCTGCCCATTACCTACGGCAACGCCGTCACGGTGAGCAACTCGCTGCTGACTACGCCCGCTACATTGGCCACCACCGGGTATTTCAGCCAGAAGCGGCAGCGCACCAATACCGTTGATGCCTGGGGCACTATTACCACACCTTTTGGCACGTTTCAGGCGGTGCGGGTAGTCACCAAGCTGGTTGACCACGACAGTATTGCCTTTGGAGGCACGGCGGGCCAGGGCCTCAATCTGCCCGTGCGTCGCGAGTACAAGTGGCTTGCCAAAACCATTCATGTGCCCGTGCTTACCATCACTACCAATGAAGTAGCCGGTCAGGAAGTCATCAGCAGTGTAGAATACCGCGACATCTACCGCAAAATTCCGCGCCTGCTGGCTGCCCGCGATGCAGCCACCGACGCCGTATTCAGCATTTACCCTAACCCCTCGGCGGCCGGCAGCGCCTTGCGCCTGAATGTGCCTGCTGGCACTGGCCCCTTCACCCTCACGGCCACCGACGTGCTGGGCCGCCTGGTAGCCCGCCGCATCTTTGGCAGCAGCGCCAGCGGCACCGTTACGCTGGATGCCGACGCGCTCGGCACGTTTCGCGGCGTGCTGCTGCTGACCGTGACGACGGAGCAGGGCACGGCTACCCGGCGCGTAGTACGGGAGTAATTTCTTCCGGTTTTGCTTCTGGAAACCCGCTGGCGAAAGTCGGCGGGTTTCTTTTTGGGGGTAACTTTGGGTGAGACTGTTTTAAGCCATTCAGAACAAGTAGGGTGCGGGGCTTGGCTACGCCTTCCTTCGGTTGCCCCCGCCCGTCGTTGAACGGTCGACGTAACAACGACGGGCGGGGGCAAGCCCCGCACCCTACGCGCACAGCCCCCTTCCTATGCCCACTATCCCCAAAGCCGCCCCCGGCGGCACCCATCATAAAAAAGGCAACAAGCTCGGCCCGGCCACGGCGGCTGTTGATGAGCGCCTCACGCCCACCGCCGTACCGGCGCACAAGCTAGTGATGCGCCAGTTGCGGCGCGCTGATTTCAAGGCCGTGAAGGGCATTATGGACAAAGTATACTCCAACATGGAGGGTGCCTGGACGGCCGACGAGTTTGCGGCCCTGCTGCGCAAATTTCCTGAGGGCCAGATTGGCATAGAGGACAACGGCACGCTGGTAGCGGCGGCGCTGGCTATCATCGTGGATTACAGCCGCTTTGGCGACAAGCACACCTACGCCAAAATTACCGGCAACGGCAAGTTCGACACCCACGATGCGGCGGGCGACACGCTCTATGGCGTGGACGTGTTCGTAGACCCCGAGTACCGCAACCTGCGCCTGGGCCGCCGCCTCTACGACGCCCGCAAGGAGCTGTGCGAAAACCTGAATTTGCGGGCCATGGTGGCGGGCGGGCGCATTCCCGGCTACGCCCAGTACGCCAACGAGATGACCCCGGCCAAGTACGTAGAAATGGTGCGCAACAAGGAATTGACCGACCCGATTCTGACTTTCCAACTCACCAACGAGTTCTACGTGCGCAAGATTATCCGCGGCTACCTGCCCTACGACTCCGAGAGCAAAGCCTACGCCACGCTGCTGGAATGGATAAATGTGTACTACGACGAGGAATTTGACAAGCTCATCGGCAACCCTAAGTCGAACGTGCGTATCGGCATTGTGCAGTGGCAGATGCGGGCCACCAAGAGCCTGGAAGACTTCTTCCAGCAAATCGAGTTTTTCGTAGACACCGTGAGCGGCTACAAAGCCGACTGTGTACTGTTTCCGGAGTTTTTCAACGCCCCCATGATGGCCCTCACCGGCGAGAGTGCTGCCTCGGCCGCCATCCGGGGCATGGCCGCGTTTACGGAGCCAATAAAGACCCGCATGATGGAACTGGCCGTGAGCTACAACATCAACGTGATAGCGGGCTCGATGCCGGTGTACGAGGATGGTAAGCTCTACAACGTGAGCTACTTGTGCCGCCGCGACGGCACCGTGGACGAGCAGTACAAGCTGCACGTAACCCCCGACGAGGCAAGCTACTGGGGCATGCGCGGCGGCGACAAAATCAAGTGCTTCGACACCGATTTCGGCAAAATCGGCATCCTGGTGTGCTACGACGTAGAGTTTCCGGAGCTGAGCCGGCTGCTGAGCGACGAAGGCATGAAAATCCTGTTCGTGCCCTTCTGGACCGATACCAAGAACGCCTACCAGCGGGTGCGCATCTGTGCGCAGGCCCGCGCCATCGAGAACGAGTGCTACGTGGCCATCACGGGCTCGGTGGGCAACCTGCCGCGCGTCGAGAACATGGATATTCAGTACTCGCAGTCGGCCGTATTCAGCCCCTCCGACTTCGCCTTTCCGCACGATGCCATCGTGGCCGAGGCCACCCCTAATACCGAGATGACGCTCATCGCCGACCTCGACCTGGATTTGCTCAAAGACCTGAATACCAGCGGTGCCGTGCGCAACCTGCGCGACCGCCGCAAGGACCTCTACGGCGTGAGCTGGGTGCGCAAAACCGAGCGCGACGACGAGCTGCTGGCCCAGGGCGAGGAACGCCAGCCTGGCACCAGCCCACGGGTAGCGCCGGCCAAGCCCACGCGCCGCAAAGCGGTGTCGGCGGGGTAAGGAGCCGCCAGCTTGTCAGATTTCAGGGAGCACGTCAGGCTGCGTATGCAACACCTGACGTGCTCTTTGCTTTCTGGCACTGGTAGCACTACCTGATGAAGAAGTTTTCTATTCTATATCCCTTGAAATACAAGCTGTTCGTCGTAAACTGCGGCCGTATTCAGCGACTTGAACGCCGTATTCCCCCTCCGCTATGCCGCCAAAACTCACTCGCTGGGCCACGGCTGGCAAACTACTGGTTACCAGCCTGGGGCTGGCAGGGGCTACTGCCCGGCCTGCGGCTGCCCAAACGGCGTACGGGCTGGCTCCCGGCCTGATAGGTATCTCCATACCGGCTCTGGTTACGTTCGACGTAACCACCGGCGCGATTGTAACGGCCCATTTTATCCAAAGTATTCCAGGCGGCCAAAAATTAGCAGGTCTCGACGTGCGTCCCAATACGGGCGAACTATTTGCGCTGGGCTATGCCTCAGCCACTAGTCAGGCGCAGCTTTATACCCTGAGCCCCGCCACCGGCAATGCTACTGCCATCGGCCCGCTCCTGCTGCTAAACCTGGGTACTACCGGCGACCGCATCGGCTTCGATTTCGACCCTACCACCGACCGCATCCGGGTAACCAGCGGCACCGGCACCAACTACCGGCTAAACCCTACCACAGGGGCGCTGGTGGCTACCGATGGCCTGCTGGCCTACGCCGCCGCCGACCCCAACGCCGGCCAGGCGCCGGGGGTAGGTGCGGCGGCCTACCTGAACAGCTACCCCGGCAGCACGAGTACCATGCTTTATGACATTGATGAAGTAGCCGGGCGGCTACTTACACAGTCGCCCGCTAACAGTGGCACGCTAAACACGGTGGGGCCATTGGGCGTGAACCCGACCTACGGCCAGGTAACCGACCTGGACATTTACTACAACCCGACTACCCACACCAACGTGGCCTACTTCATGTCCCTCACCTCTAGCCTCAGTACCGGCATCCTATCTACTCTCTACACCCTGAACCTTACTACCGGAGCAGCTACGCTAATTGGCCCCATGCGTAATACAACGGGCACTTACGTCACCAACATTGCCCTGGCCGCCCCCGCTGCCGCGCTGGCCACCCGCCCTACCGAGCTAGCCACCGAGTTGACGATTTACCCTAACCCCGCCGCTACCAGTCTGAGCCTGAGCTTCGGCCTGGCCCACACCGCCCACGCCGAGTTAGTAGTAACTGACCTGCTAGGCCGCCCTGTGGATACCCTGGATGCAGGCTGGCTGCCAGCCGGGCCACAGGCCCTGCGCTGGCAGCGCGGCGGCCAGGCGGCGGGCCTCTACCTTGTCCAACTGCGCCTCGACGGGCTGCCCGCCGGCACCTGCCAGGCGGTGCTGACGCAGTAACTCACGGTTTTTTAACAGTCAACAGCACTACCTGAGCACCTTTTCGGTCAGGGCACGGTGCCGCAAGCTATGGGCCGGCTCCGACAGGGCCGGCCTTGTTGCTTGGAAATAAATAAATACAAATTTATTATTTTATACAGAGTATTAATTACGGAAATGTGCTGCAAAAAATCATCTTATATTCATCCGGAAACGAAGCAGTTGCGTAGATGCAGAAAGTAGGATTCATTTTTTCTTCATCTCTACAAATCTCTGCTCATGCTGCACCCATTTACTCGTCGGCACAATATTCCCCGCCTACTGGCAGCCAGCGCCTTGCTGCTGGGCCTGGCGGCTACGCCTGCTGCTGCCCAAACCGCCTATGGCCTAGCCACTACCGGTACCACTACGGCCAGCTTGGTTACGTTCAACGTAGCAACGCCCGGCACGCTCACGGCTACGGCAGCCATTACGGGCATCACAGCGGGCCAGACGCTGGTGGGCCTCGACTCGCGGCCGGCAACGGGCGAGCTGTTTGCGTTGGGCTACAACCCCACTGGCACACAAGCGCAACTCTATACCATTAGCCCGGTTACGGGAGCCGCCACGGCGGTAGGCACAGCCCTGACGCTAAACCTGGGCACAACTACCACGCGCATCGGTTTCGACTTCAACCCCACCGTAGACCGCATCCGGGTGACGAGCGGGGCCCGCACCAACTTTCGCCTCAACCCCACTAATGGCACGCTGGCAGCTACCGACGGCACCCTGACCTATGCCACCACCGACGCCAATACGGGCCAGACGCCGGGCATCGGCTCGTCGGCTTATACCAACAGCTACATTGGCAGCACGGCTACCACGCTCTACAACATCGATGAAACCGTTAGCCGGCTCGTAACACAGGTGCCGCCCAATGATGGCACCCTCAACACGGTGGCTACGCTCGGGGGCATCACCACCACTACGGCTGGCCAGGTGTCGGACCTGGATATTTACTACAACCCCACTACGCAGGCCAACGTGGCGTACCTCACCACGGCCATCCCCGGCGTGGCTGGCACCAGTTCCACGCTCTACACCCTCAACCTAACTACCGGCGTCGCTACTTCGCTCGGTAGCATCGGGCCTTCATTGGCGACGGTGGTGACGGATATTGCCCTGGCCATCAACCGCGCCGTGCCCGTCGCCATCAGCGGCAACCTGGCCTACGCCCTAGCCGGCACCAACCTGCTCACTTTTGATACGCTGGTACCAGGCACCATCCGCACGTCGGTGGGCCTCACCGGCGTAGATGCTACCCAGACGCTAGTGGGCCTCGACGTGCGGCCGCTCAACAATGCGCTGTACGCACTGGGCTACAATGCAGCCGCTGCTACGGGCGTAGCCAATTCGCAGCTCTACACCATCAATGCCACTACGGGCGTGGCTACGCCGCTGGGCGCGGCCGTGCGCCTGGAGTTGGGCACGGGCAACATTGGCTTCGACTTCAACCCCACCGTAGACCGCATCCGGGTAGTGGGGGCCAACCGCAACAATTACCGCCTCAACCCCGTGTTTGGGGCCGCCACCGTACTGGCCGCTACCGATACGCCGTTGACTTACGCCCTCACCAACAACTTGCCCTTCATTGGCGCAGTAGCTTATACCAATAGCTTCAGCGGCTCCACGGCTACCACGCTCTACGACTACGACCAAGCGCTAAACCAACTCAGCACGCAGAACACGGCAGCAGGCACGGCCACCGACGGGCAGCTGACGGTTGTGGGCAGCTCAGGCATTGCCGTTAATTCTACCACGCCCACCCTGGACCTAGATATTTACAGCCCCGCCGCCGGCACTAATACCGCTTACCTAGTGGCCAATACTGGTACTTCGCTCAACACTTCACTCTACACCGTGAACCTGACTACCGGCGCCGCTACCCTGGTTGGCGCCATCGGCCAGGGCATCGCGGCCCGTAACATTGCCGTGGCTGCTTTCACCGGCGTAGTTACGGGCACCCGCCCCGCCGACCTAGCCACCGACCTTACCCTCTACCCGAATCCGGCTGCCGGCAGCTTTAGCCTAAGCTTCGGCCTACCCCGCGCCGCCCACGTAGAATTGGTCGTAACCGACCTGCTCGGCCGCACCCTAAGCACCCTGGATGCTGGCTTCCTGCCAGCTGGCTCGCAGACCGTGCGCTGGGAGCGCGGCAGCCAGGCCGCTGGCGTGTACCTCGTGCGCCTGCGCCTCGATGGGCAGCCAGCCGGCACCCGCCAGGTAGTGCTGGCGGAGTAGATAGCTGAATAATAGGTCGCCCTCCAACGCTTACCTCACCCCCTAGCCCCCTCTCCTGCGGAGAGGGGGCTAGGGGGTGAGGTAAGCGGTGGGGGGCGACTCGCGTACAA
>JBPBPU010000064.1:0-33398 GCA_050954465.1 Janthinobacterium lividum | reverse complement strand
ACACCCGACAGCAGCACGCCATTGACGAGGAGTTTTCAAATCCTGAGTTGAAATTTTCATGGTCAAATTTCGTCACCTTTTCCGTTGCAACAAGTCTAATAATTGCCACTCGAACCCATGAAGCTCGACGCGTAGTTGCTGGCCGTTATGAGGTTGGTGGCCCCCGACGCGGTTTCGGGCACCACCGTACCCAAGGTTTGCACGGTGCCGGCGGCGTAGGTGGTGGTGCCTACCGTCACGGCCTTCGTCAGAATGCGGTAGAGCGTGAGCGCCGACGCATTGTTGGCCGCTGCGATGGTGGCGTAAATCATGTACAGGTGCCCGTCAATCGGGCTGATGGCCCAGTCGTTGACGTAGATGCCCGTGGTGCTGGTTTTGGCCGGCATCGTGCCGAAAGCGGTAGCCGCGTACACGTTCGAGCTGGACGGATTGGTCAGGTCGATGGTGTAGATGGTCAGGGCATTGGTGCCGTTGCTGGTCGCGCCACCGCCCGTTGAGCCGCCGCGGGTCAGGTACAGCAGGCCGTTGGCATCCACGTCGCCCACTACGGCGTTCACCGCCTCGCCCGACAGCCCCGTTACGCTGTACACGTTGGCCTTGTAGTCGCTACCTACCTGCACCAACTGATTGCTGCCCGTCACCAAAGCCCAGATGTAGTTGTCTTTCTGGTTGTAGCCGGCCGCATTAAACTTCACGTTGCCCGTCGAGGTCGTAATCGGGCTGGAGGTATTAGTAACGTTACCCGTCGTCACGTCCAGCTCCACGGCATACGTGGCGTTGCCCTGCAACACATACGATTTGCCATTGGTACAGGCAAAGGGCTTGGTTGTCTGGGCCTGGGCAGTGCCCGCGCTGCCCAGTAGCAAGGCACCGCCCGCTAGCGCCCGAAACAAGTTGCCCTTGCTTGTTATAAAATTGTATTTAAACGAGCAAAAGGAGAGGAAGTAATGGGTGAATTTCATGGCCAGACCTGAAGCTTGTATCGCTATTACGGCGACTGTAAGCTATTTTTTAATGGAAAAAGGATAGAAAAGTAAAACCATTACTCTAACTTACTACGCACAGAGCTAGTTGGATTGTGCAAAGGTCACAATTTTCCGTCAAACGTATCAGCCAGCCCACCGAATGCCCGAAATTTCTTGCTTGGCGCGCTCAAATCCTGGCTGAATTAGTGCGCGCCTTTTCGCCCGTGCCAGTTACCGTCAGCGGCCTGGCGCAGTCCGGTTCGCCCAGTCCGTTTTTCAAACGTCTATCCCCGGCCGTGGCCGGCCGTAGCAGCCCGCTACCCTTACAACGCGTCCACTACCTCCGCATCGTTGCTGTTTGAGAATGTGTCGAAGGGGCGCTTGTGCGGCCACGAACTCAGAGCTGCTGCCAGCAGGCCCGCCCACAGGCTGCCGCCCAGGCCGCGCCGCCCGCGCTACCACTATACCCGGCCGGTAGCTACCGGGTTTCGCCCAGCGTCAGGGAGTTGCCCTCAATAGCATTGGAGTTATAATTCCAGTCCAGCCGAAACTTTTGCAGCACCCGCGCCTCCTGCTCCGGCGCGAGCGGGCGCAGGGCGTCGAAGTCGGCGCGCAGGCGGTCGGGGGTGGGGAAGGGGGCATGGGAGAGGATAAGTGCAGTGCAAAAATGGGCATAAAAGAGGCCCGCCGTGTGGGGCGGGCCTGGGTTTCAACTTGAAAGCTAACCTTTTGCCTTGGCTTTCAAGTTGGCATACTTGGCTTTTAGCTTTTCTTTTGATACGTTATCTGATTTCGTGACCCGCCGGATTTCAATGTCCTCCGTCATATGGAACTGGACGATGTTACGGGTAATTTTTGTAATGGTCACTGTATTTGTACGAGGGCTACTCGTTCGGCTCACACTCACACTAGCCGTCGTTTTGTTCAAAGAGGCTTTTTTAGCTGCCGGAGACTTTGAAGTAACTGGTTTTGCCACAACTATTGCCGCAGGCTTTTGCCGTACTACTGCCGTAGAGGCCGCCGGTTTTCTGGTGCTTGCTTTTGGCTTAGGCGTAGTTTTAGCTGCACTCGATTTAGTGTTGGATGCAGGTTTTTTGGAAATAGGCATAGCGACAATAGATGTAGAAGTTAAACTTGAAACGGAGAAGGCACTTCAATCGGTTCAGGTAGGTAGCCCAAGCATACCAGTCGGATTATCCAGTGAACTCTCTACCAGACGTACTGGCCTATCTTCAGTCGAGATTTCACTAAAGCTAGCGAATACATCGGCGTGTTGTTGCTTGAGTCGGAAGTAAGCAAGGGTTGGATTGTTCGAATACACATCGAAAATTAGCGATAGGGGTACGTACCGCTTGGAGGCAATAAAGCGCTGATAAGCACGAAGGGTAGCCTGCTGGCGGTCTAAGCTGACCAGAATAAGATGCACATCATACTCGTATTTCTTGAAGTAAAGCGCAAGCTTCCGAACAGAAGTTGTATTGTAGCCAATTTTGGGAACAACTATATTATACGACTCGCTAAAGCAGTAGCCAGTCAGGTTTTCTTCTGCCTCGTCTTCATCATTTAGAACGATTATCGAGGATTCTTCGTGCAATACAGTGGCTGCAAATGCTCCTTGGGCAAACTCAGGAAATTTTCGTTTCGCGTAGTCGCTGTCAATTACTACTGCCCCGTTAGCATCGGCTACGCGACTGGCGATGCCGGATTTCCCTGAAGCAGGCAAGCCGATAATCAGAAAAGCTTGCTTGCCGCGTTGAACGGGTGTCCGGGGCATGGCACCCCCGCTACCTGGCTTAATTTCATCGTCGTTATCCAACCGCGTTTCACGAATCAACTCCAGTAAGATTTGCTCACGCAGAGCTTCACGGTCTTTGTCTTCGCTATATTGAGTCGAGCGATATTCTTTAAATTTCAACGTAGGACGTTCTTCCATCGCTGCCAAATGGATTTCCGCCTGCATAATTTGGCTGGTAGCCTCTGCAATATCGGCCGCGCGCCGTACGTTTAATATGCCCTCTACAAAGGGGCGGGCGAATAGATTATTTGTTAGTGGACGAAGATAAAGCCGACTCATATCCGCAATGCGCTAGGGATTATTGAGTCAAATGTAAAGTATTTAGCTTACTCCCCCAATTTCCCCAGTATTTCCAGCGCCGCCCGCGCTATCACCGTGCCCGGCCCATATATCCCGGCCACGCCGGCGGCGTAGAGCTGCGGGTAGTCCTGCGGCGGAATGACGCCGCCCGCGATAACCAGAATATCCGCCCGGCCCTCGGCGGCCAGCTCCCTAATAAGCTGGGGCAGCAGCGTGTTGTGGCCGGCGGCGAGGCTGCTCACGCCCACTACGTGCACGTCGTTGTCGACGGCCTGGCGGGCTACTTCGGCGGGAGTTTGGAAGAGGGGGGCCAGGTCGACGTCGAAGCCGACGTCGGCGAAGCTGGTGGCAATGATTTTGGCCCCCCGGTCGTGGCCGTCCTGGCCCATTTTGGCTACGAGCATGCGGGGGCGGCGGCCCTGAGCGGCGGCAAAGTCCTGGGCTGCCTGCCGGGCCTGGGCAAACTCGGGATTGTCTGTCATTCCTTGCTGATACACGCCCTGTACGGTTCGAGTGGTAGCCTGGTGCCGCCCCCAGGCCGCTTCGAGGGCATCGGAGATTTCGCCCAGTGTGGCGCGGGCGCGGGCGGCCGTCACGGCCAAGGCCAGCAGGTTCCTGGTTCCTGGTTCCTGGTTGTCAGGTGTTGGTTCGTTCCCAGCACCCGAACCAGGAACCAGAAACGAGGAACCAGGAACTTGCGAAGCCGCCGCCGTAAGCGCCGCTAGCGCCGCCTGCACGGCGGCACTGTCCCGCGAAGCCCGAATGGATTTCAGCCGCGCTACCTGAGATTCCCGCACCGCGTCGTTGTCTATTTGTAATACGTCCAGCGGAGCTTCGCCTTCGGGGGCGGGGTATTTATTTACGCCCACAATTACCTCTTCGCCGGTATCGATGCGCGACTGCTTGCGGGCGGCGGCTTCCTCGATGCGCAGCTTGGGCAGGCCTGTTTCGATGGCGGCGGCCATGCCACCAAGGGCTTCTACCTCTTCAATAAGCGCCCAGGCTTGGTTGGCGAGGTCGGCGGTGAGGCTTTCCACGTAGTACGAGCCGCCCCAGGGGTCTACTACTTTGGTGATGTCGGTTTCGTGCTGCAAATACAGTTGCGTGTTGCGGGCAATGCGGGCCGAGAAGTCGGTGGGCAGGGCCAGGGCTTCATCGAGGGCGTTGGTGTGCAGGCTCTGGGTGCCGCCGAGCACGGCGGCCAGCGCCTCCACGGTGGTGCGGGCCACGTTGTTGAAGGGGTCCTGGGCCGTGAGCGAGTAGCCCGACGTTTGGCAATGCGTGCGCAATGCCAGGCTCTTGGGGTTCTGCGGATTGAACTGCTGGATGAGCTTGGCCCACAGCAAGCGGCCGGCCCGCAGCTTGGCAATTTCGAGAAAATGGTTCATGCCGATGCCCCAGAAAAAGGACAGGCGCGGCGCAAAATCGTCGAGTTTGATACCCGCCGCCAGGCCGGCCCGCACGTACTGCACGCCATCGGCCAGGGTGTAGGCCAGCTCTAGCTCAGCGGTGGCCCCGGCCTCGTGCATGTGGTAGCCCGAGATGCTGATGCTGTTGAACTTAGGCATGAACTCGGCCGTGTAGGCGAAGATGTCGGCAATGAGCCGCATACTCGGCGCGGGCGGGTAGATGTAGGTGTTGCGCACCATAAACTCCTTCAGAATGTCGTTCTGAATGGTGCCCGTGAGCTGCGCTGGCGGCACGCCCTGCTCCTCGGCGGCCACGATAAAAAACGCCAGCACTGGCAGCACCGCCCCGTTCATGGTCATGCTCACCGACATCTCGCCCAGCGGAATCTGGTCGAACAGGATTTTCATGTCCTCCACCGAGTCGATGGCCACGCCGGCCTTGCCCACGTCGCCCACCACGCGGGGGTGGTCCGAGTCGTAGCCGCGGTGCGTAGCCAGGTCGAAGGCCACGCTCAGCCCCTTCTGCCCGCCCGCCAGGTTGCGCCGGTAAAAAGCATTCGACTCCTCGGCCGTGCTGAAGCCCGCGTACTGGCGCACGGTCCAGGGTGAGCGCACGTACATACTCGCATACGGCCCGCGCAGGTAGGGTGGCAGCCCCGCGCCGAAGCCCAGGTGCGGCAGGTGCGCCACGTCGGCGGCGGTGTAAGTAGCCTGCTCGGTCGGGGCTGTAGGGGCGAGGCGGGCCGCGTCGTAGGGGATGGTGGAGAAATCGGGGTGCATGGATTCCAGAATGTCATGCTGAGCGCAGCGAAGCATCTCGCATGGGGGAGTAATTCTTAATCGTTTAAACTATTTGATACGCAGGCTGTCGAGGGCTTTAAAATAACTTTCTTCTTCCGCATCGTTGGCAAAAAGCCGTATTGTTCTCATCAGCGTAAAGCCTCGCTGTAATCTTTCCCAGGTTATTTGAGAACGATGAGTTGTGTACCATTTTGTAGCTTTCACAATGTCCTGTTCGGTCATCTTTAGGGGGCCGTAACATTGGATGGTACCGATGTTTAAGCCGGATAAAAAGCTCACGACATAAGCGAATGCAACTTCCTCGCTTGTTAGGTTTTTTTCTGCCCGGACTTTCTCGGTAATGCCTGCAAAGTGTTTCATGAAGACAGAATCAACTTTTGCATCTAACTGCTGTGCCAGACTCCACTGCGGCAGCAGTAGGAGGAATATTAACGCAGGCAAGGAAAAAGCTCGCATGAAATATTGGTTTCAATCGGTCAGTCAATTTGATTATTGCCATACGCGAGATGCTTCGCTGCGCTCAGCATGACGTTCTACCGCCCCTGCAGCTGCGCCAGCACCTCCTCCGTCCGGTGCCCCTCCACGGCAAATTCCTTGAAACCAAACACCCGTACGGCTTCCTGCAGCGTAGCTAGGTCGGAATTAATGAGCGAGGGCATCTCGAATGTGTGGCCTATGGGCACCTGCTGCACCACCCGCGCCAGGTGCTCGAACTGGGCCGGGGCGGCGTACATCAGGGTAGCTTCTTCGGGGGTCGAGAAAAGCACGGAGTAGGAGTCGGGGGCTAGCGCTGGCAGCTCGGGCTGGGCGTTGGGCTGGCCGGGGTGCAGCGAGTGCCAGAAAGCGGCGGCAATGTCCTCGTTTACGCGGGCCGGGCCCAGCAGCACGAGCGCGGCCTGCTTGTCCTGGTTGGCGCGGCGCTCGAAGTGCAGGGCCGTAGCCAGGCGCAGCACCTCGCTGGGGTAGGTGGCACGGGTAGTGTCGAACTCCCGCGAGCGCAGCAGCTGCTTGGGCTGGTAGTTGAATTTTTCCTGCGGGTTCTGGAAGCGGTTGGTGCCCACTACCACGTCTTGCCCGGTGGCAATACGCTTGAACTTCTCCAGCCCGGCCTGGCTGATGGCTTCCAGCGCCTGCGACCGGGCAGCCAGCATCCCGCCCTGGGTTTCCAGCGCCTGAAACTCGGCCCAGGCGGCGCGGGCCAAATCATCGGTCAGGGTTTCAATAAAATAGGAGCCGGCTGCCGGGTCGGCCACCCAATCGAGGTGGGCCTCCTGGCGCAGGATAACCGGCAGGTTGCGCGCTAGGCGCGAGCTAAACTCATTCGGCGCCTGAAACAAGCAGTCGAAGGCCGCTACCTGAATGGAGTCGGCTCCGCCCAACACAGCGCTCATGGCTTCGGTGGTGTGGCGCAGCAGGTTGGAATGTGGGTCGAGGGTGGTTTGCGTCCAGGTCGAGGTAGTGGTATGAATGGCTAGCTCGGCCGCGCCCTGCGGGGGCAGCCCAAACGCGTGCAGCAGCGTGGCCCACAGGCGGCGGGCGGCCCGCAGCTTCGCCAGCTCCGGGAAGTAGCTCGGCCCGATGGCAAAGTCGAGGTGCAGCTGCCGGGCTACGTCGGCCACGCTCAGGCCGGGGGCTTCGTCGGGCAGCTCGGCCAGCATGGTGGCGGCTGTGCTCAGGCTAAAGGCCAGCTGCTGCGGCAGCGTGGCCCCCCGATTGCCGAAGTACGTGCCATTCACGGCCAGCACTGGGAAACTCGTCCAGCCCTGCGCCAGCTGTAGGCACTGGCGCAGCGTAGCCCGAAACTGTAGCATCTCGGCCCCTTCGGGTACCGTTGCTGGTATATAGCGCAAAAAACCTTGCAGCGGCACTGCACTAGCCACCCGCAGCCGTTCTAGGAGCTGGTCGGGGCCCTGCAGCACGGAGTAGCCTATCCAGGTGCTAGCCAGCGGCAGCGTCTCGGCCAGCTCCGCTACGGCAAACTCGCGCGGGTCGCCACTCAGGATAAAGTGCAGCCCGTCGGCCCCCCGGGCCAGGGCGTCGGCCCCGCGGGCTATTTGCAAGCGGCCGTCGGAGCCGGCCGGCACGGTCAGGCCCACCACGTTGCGGCAAGGGGCCGGGCGGGGCGGCAGGGGCGGGGGCGTCCCCCCCAGCTCCTGCCACGCCTCACGGTGGTAGAAGGGCTCGGCCACCAGGCCGCCGGGCAGCGTCCAGCGCAGGCTGGCCGGGTCGGTGCCTTTCAGTTCGCGGGCGAGTTGAGCTTGCCACTGGGCCGTAGTGACGGGCGCAAACTCGGGAAACGAAACGGGTGGGGTGGGAGAGGAGGCATCCATAAGTAGTGCAGCAAGAGCGGGCCAGTAGCAGGGGGCCCCGGCCTGGCCGCAAGTTACCCTGAAGGGGCGGCATCGGGCAGACGGTGCAGCCAATACGTCTGGTTTGTAACTTTGGCCGGCCTGGCTTACGGGTAGAGTAGTTGTTTTAGTTGTTCTGGTTTATGCGCTTTTCTACTTCTGCCGCCGTTGGTTTCGCGTTGGTTGCCCTGGCCACGGCCTGCCAGCGCGGCTCCTACCAGGCCACGGCCCACCTGCCGGCCACCACCAGCCAGCCCGTGGGCGGCACCATCGTGCCCGATGCCAGCGCGGCCGACTACATCAAGCCCTACCACGATAAAGTGCTGAGCCAGATGCAGGTAGTTATCGGCTCGGCCCCGGTAGCCCTCAAAAAGAACGATGGCGAGAACCCGTTGGTCAACTTCGTGGCCGACTTGCAGCGCAGCAGCGCCAGCCGGTATTTCAAGGGCGAGCCCATTGCCCTAAGCGTGATGACCAACGGCGGTATGCGCACAGCCCTGCCCGCTGGCTCCCTCACCATCGGCAACGTATTCGAGCTGATGCCCTTCGAGAATGAGCTGGTGGTGCTCGATGCGCCCGGCCCCGTAGTGCAGCGGCTCTTCGACTTCGCCGCGCCCATCCGCATGGCGGTTTCGGGGGCCACCTACACCGTGGGCCCCGACAAGCACCCCCAGGACATCCGCATCGGCGGCCAGCCTTTCGACCCCACCAAAACGTACCCCATCGCCCTTTCAGACTACCTGGCCGGCGGCGGCGACCACCTAGATTTCTTCAAAGGCGTGCCTGCTCGCCACACCGGCCTGCTGCTGCGCACCGTCATCATCGACCACATCCGCGCCCTCACCGCCGCCGGCCAGCCCGTGCAGGCGCAGGTAGAAGGCCGCGTGAAATCGTTGTAGAGGTAGGGAGAATCAATTAGCAAAATCGTTTGTCATTGCGAGCAGCGCGAAGCAATGACATAGTAGGTGTTATTTAACCGTTGTTTCCTATGACTTCCCGCCGCAATTTCCTCCAAAAAACTGCCCTTGGTACTGCGGGCCTGGGGCTGCTGGGCCCCAGCCTGGTGGCCGAGGCCGCTAGTGGCCCGGCCCGGCTTACCATCTTGCACACCAACGACATGCACTCGCGCATCGAGCCGTTTCCGGACAATGCGCCGCAGTGGGCGGGGCTCGGGGGCATGGCGCGGCGCGAGGCCCTCATCGACAGCATCCGGCGCCAGGAACCCAACGTGCTGCTGCTCGATGCGGGCGACATCTGGCAGGGCACGCCGTACTTCAATTTCTTTCAGGGCGAGCTGGAATATACCCTTATGTCGCGCATGAAGTACGATGCTGCCACCTTCGGCAACCACGACTTCGACAACGGCCTCGAAGGCTTGCAGAAGCAGCTGCCCAAGGCCGGGTTTCCGTTTATCATTGCCAACTACGACTTCAGCGGCACGCCGCTGGCGGGCCGCTTCCAGCCCTACAAGGTGTTTGAGAAAGCCGGGGCCCGCATCGGGGTGTTCGGTATCGGCATCGAGCTGCAAGGGCTGGTGGCCGATAAGAACTTCGGCGCTACCAAATACCTCGACGCCGTGGCCGTGGCCCGCGCCCAGGTGCAGCAGCTGCGGGAGCACGAGCATTGCGACATGGTTGTCTGCCTCTCGCACCTCGGCTACAAATACGACGACGAAAAACTTGACGACCGTAAGCTCGCCGCGCAGGTCGGTGGCATCGACCTCATCATCGGCGGCCACACCCACACCTTTATGCCTGCCCCTGAGCCTATTACCGGGCCGGGCGGCCACGTCACGCTCATCAATCAGGTGGGTTGGTCGGGCATAAATCTTGGCCGTATCGACTACGAAATGCGGCGCGGTGCCCGGCCGGTGCGGGCTACTGGGGCGCTGGTGCTGCCCATTGGCGCTACCTGTTAGCGGCCCGGAATACGCAAGCTTTTGCCGGCTTTTTTGTCTGCTGGTTTGTGCGCAAATTTGTCCCCCCCAAGTCGGGCCGGCGGCTGGTCGGCCCCCACTTGGCGGGGTTTTTTTTGCCGTTGGCTCGCCCGGCTACGCTCGTTTTTTTCTCACCTTATGCCGCAGGATTTCCGCACCGTTTGGGCCAAGTGCCTGCGCAGCATCCGCGCCGAGGTGGGCGAGCAGAGCTTCAATACCTGGTTTGTGCCCGTGGTGCCCGTGGAGCTGCAAGGCAGTAGCCTCACCATTCAGGTGCCCAGCGTGTACTTCTACGAGTTTCTCGAAGAGCACTACGTCGAGGAGCTGAAGCGTGCCATCTACCAGGAACTGGGCCCCGAGGGCCGCCTCGATTACAGCGTGGTAGTAGACCAGGGCAACGCCCAGGCCCCGCCCCGCGCCATGCACTTGCCAGCGGCCAGCAAAACCGCCCCTACCAGCGGCCCGCCCGCTGGCCGCCCCGGCTACGCCCCGGCCGGCCCCGGCGGGCCGCCTGCCCGCCCCGTGGCCGCTGCCCGCCACCTGGTGCCCGGCGGCAACCAGGCCACGGCCGCGCAGGTGGCCGCTACCACCCTGCGCAACCCCTTCGACGCGGTGAAGACGATGGACCGCAACATTGTGCCCTCGCAGCTCAACACCACGTACACGTTCGACAACTACGTGGAAGGCGACTGCAACCGCTTGGCCCGCTCGGCGGGCCTCGCCGTGGCCAATAAGCCCGGCACCACGGCCTTCAACCCGCTCATGGTGTACGGCGGCGTAGGCTTGGGCAAAACCCACCTGGTGCAAGCCATCGGCAACCACATCAAGGCCACGAACACCGAGAAATTCGTGCTCTACGTGTCGGCCGAGAAGTTCACCAACCAGTTTATCGAAAGCCTGCAGCGCAACGCCGTGCAGGACTTCGCCAACTTCTACCTGCTCGTGGATGTGCTCATCCTCGACGACGTGCAGTTTCTGGCGGGCAAAGGCAAGACGCAGGAGATGTTCTTCCACATCTTCAACCACTTGCACCAGGGCGGCCGCCAGATTGTGATGACCAGTGACCGCCCTCCCCGCGAGCTGAGCGGCCTGGAAGACCGGCTGCTCTCGCGCTTCAAATGGGGGCTTACCGCCGACGTGCAAAGCCCCGATTTCGAGACGCGCATCGCCATCATCCAAAACAAGGCGCAGCAGGACGGCATGGGAATACCTCCCCAAGTAGTCGAGTACCTGGCTCACTCCGTGCCCACCAACGTGCGCGAGCTGGAAGGCGTACTCACGACGCTGCTGGCCCAGAGCGTACTCACGCGCCGCGACATCGACCTCGAAATGGCTAAGCAGGCGCTACGCCACATTATCGAGGAGGTAGAAGCCGAGGTAAACGTCGATTTTATTCAGAAAACCGTGGCCGACTACTTCTCGGTGCCGGTGGCGCTGCTGAAAGACAAAACCCGTAAGAAAGAAATAGTTACGGCCCGACAGGTGGCCATGTATTTCACCAAGGAGCACACCAGCCACTCGCTCAAAACCATCGGCTACCACTTCGGTGGCCGCGACCACGCCACGGTTATCCACTCCGTGCAAACCGTGTCCGACTTAATTGATTCGGACAAGAAATTCCGCGACCAGATTAGCGAGCTGCGCAAGAAATTCGTGCAGAAGTAGGGCCCAGGTTTTGGGGTTATTTCGTTATCTTTGGGAAAACCCTCTCCCTATGGAAACGCTGGATGCTATTAAGTCGGAGTATGAATTAGAACGCGGGAAGCCTATGCCTAGTAAAATTCATGGCCGTCTACAAGCAAAATTAGTCGGTTTGCTTTACGTGAGCTGTGGCCGTACCCATACCATCTACTCTGAACTGAGCATCACCCTGGCACCACATTATGCCCGACAAGTGCCTGATGTTGCAATCTATGATGGGCTGATGCCTTATCCGGCAGTTGACGAAATTTCGATGAGTGAGGTGCCATTAATTGCCGTTGAAATTTTGTCTCCAACGCAAGCACTGACCGAGTTAACTGATAAAATAGGAGGCTATTTAGCGGCTGGCGTTAAGTCTTGCTGGTTATTGTTGCCTGGCCTGCGCAGTGTCGCTATTTCCACCGTTCCTGGGGTCTACCAAACCTTCGACTACCCCGACACCCTCCGCGACCCTGCTACGGGCATCGAGCTGGAGTTGGCGGCATTGTTTAGCTAAAAAGCAACCAGTTAATGGAGGTAGTAACCCCTTTTTTTCTGCCTATCAAGGCTGACAGTGTATTAAGTCCCCAAATACATTATGGGTTAGCGCATTATGGAGAACCAATTACGGGAATATACTTTGTAACAGCCGATGACCAATACGGCCGGATTACGTTTGAGAGCCTCGATGCGCTAAAATTTTGTCGCGGAGAAGTGCTGCCTTACCCCTATGATTGGAGCAAGCACGAACGTGGAATCTGGGTTTTCAAAATCGAAAATTCGCGGTGGCTAAAAGAGCGGTTTGACTACGAAAACAAGCACTATGGCTCAGCCTACGAATTTGGGGGCAACGTGCAGGAAATGCTGACTGATTTCAGTCACTACTTATTTTCGTTTCACGACGAATTTGTAGAAGTTATCGCTCGTGGGCTGTGGTTTGAGCAGGCGGCGGAAAACCTGTTTGGCAAGCCGTTGCAACTGGGCCACCCATCCCTGCCGCTGCCTGACACGGACGCCCAGCGACTAGAAGCGCACGGCCTGACGTGCCAGGTGCGCCGCAATCCTTTGCCAACCGAGCAGCTTATTGCCAGTGCTCGTTACTGCTCACAAACTTTGCTGGAATTTGCGCTGGAATTGGATGGGGAAGCATCAGTTACTAACACCCTGACGTTAGCGCATAGCAACGGCCAGTTAACCAGTAGTTTTCGCGGCTTTTTCGGGCGGCAAGAGGCTGGTTTTGAGGGCGTGGCTACGCTTGCCGACGTGCAGCCGTATCTGGAAAAATATATGGCCGAAGTAGCGGAGCGCCGCCAGGAAATGGGCAACTAAAAGCGGCTACAAAATTTCTTTGGGGTAGCAGATATAATATTTCTGTACCTTTTGGCTGAGCGCCCGGATATTGGGTAGGTCCGACGCTTCCGTGACGTTCACCACCTTGCCTAGCTTGGTCAGGATATTGATGGTTTCGTTGCTGCTCGGGTCGTAGGCCGTGTTGCTAAGCCGGCCGGTTATCATCAGCTGACTGGCTTCGGGAAGAGGTAGCGCAAACCGTTCGGCAATTAATTCGGTAATACCGAGCTGAAATTCATCGTCGTAAGGCTCGGGACTAATGACGATTTTAAACAGCTGCCGGTTGAGCAGGCTTTTGGCTAGGAAGCTCAGGATTTTATCGTCGTGACTGGTCCAGGATTTAATGGCCGCCCAAATATCCGTATCGTCGAGTTGCGCAAAATGACCTAAAATTTCGGCATTTTGCTCGAACTCGGCCAGCGTGACGGCGCGGCCCAGAAAATAGGTGAGGCAGCTGCTGCCCGGCACCAGCACGCCGGCGCGGGCCAGGTCGCGTGCCCGTTGCATCACGCGGATAACCATTTGCTCGGCACTCGTAACGGCTTTGTGCAGATATACTTGCCAGTACATCAGGCGGCGGCTCACCAGAAAATTCTCTACTGAATACACCGCTTTTTCTTCCAGCACGATGCGCTCGTCCACTACTTGCAGCATTTTGATAAGGCGGTCGGCACCCGGCCGGCCCTCCTGCACGCCGGTGTAGAACGAGTCGCGGTTGAGATAATCGAGGCGGTCCATATCCAGCTGCGAGCTGATGAGCTGATGGAAAAACTCCCGCGCATAGCTGCCCTGAAACATCTCAATAGCCAGCCCCAGCCGCCCCTGAAACTGCTCGTTGAGCTGCTGCATGAGGTAGAGCGAAAGCTGCTCGTGCGGCACATCCTGGAAAATGCTGGTTTCGAGCGCGTGCGATAAGGGGCCGTGGCCAATATCGTGCAGCAGAATGGCAATTTGGGCCGCTTCGCCCTCGGCTCCCGAAATTTTAACGCCCTTGTCCTTGAGCGTGCGCAGCGCCAGCTGCATGAGGTGCATAGCCCCGAGTGCGTGGTGGAAGCGCGTGTGCAAGGCCCCTGGGTACACAAAATTGGTGAGGCCCAGTTGCTGAATCCGGCGCAGGCGCTGGAAATACGGGTGCTCAATCAAATCGAACAGCAGCTCGGTAGGCACCGTCACGAAACCGTATACCGGGTCGTTAAATATCTTTTTCTTGTTCATGTAGGTGCGCGAAGCTCCGGCTTAGCGAGTTGTTAGCCGACGAGTGCAGCCGGTTGGCCGATAACCGGGTCTTTGCCCGAACCCAAAGCCCGGTTTTACGGTAAAGCTACGGCGAGCCAGCCCTCCGGGATACTATTCGGATAAGCTCCGCCGTTAGTTCTGTACCTGTTTTTATTTTCCCTTATTCACCCGGCACTAGCCGGGTGTAATTGCCTATGCAACGCTACTCCATTTTGTGGGCCGACGATGAAATCGACCTGTTAAAGCCACACATTCTTTTTCTGAAAGAAAAAGGCTACGACGTAACCGGCGTAAATTCCGGCACGGATGCCCTCGAAGAAGTGCAGGAAAAAACTTACGACCTGGTTTTTCTTGACGAGAATATGCCTGGTCTGACTGGCCTCGAAACGCTCAATGAAATTAAGATAGTGCGGCCTACGGTGCCCGTGGTGATGATTACCAAGAGCGAGGAGGAACACATTATGGAGGAGGCTATCGGTGCGAAAATCGCCGATTATTTAATTAAGCCCGTTAATCCGAATCAAATACTGCTGTCGGTAAAAAAAGTGCTCGATAACAAGCGCCTTATTACCGAAGCTACCAACTCAGGCTACCAGCGCGACTTCCGGCAGCTCGGCATGCAGCTATCCGACCGCCTCTCGCCCTCGGAGTGGGTAGATGTATACAAGAAGCTGGTGTACTGGGAGTTGGAAATCAACGAAACCGAAGGCAAGAGCATGGCCGAGGTTTTCAACATGCAGAAGGACGAAGCCAATACCTATTTTGGCCGCTTCATCATCGAGAATTATGAAGATTGGGTAAGCGGCCAGGACAAGGATGCGCCGCTTATGTCGCACCAGCTTTTCAAGGAAAAAGTATTTCCGCTGATGAAGCAAACCGGCGACACGCCCGTGTACTTCGTGCTCATTGACAACCTGCGCTACGACCAGTGGAAGGTGCTTGAACCTATTATCGCTGAGCTGTTTACGGTAGAATCGGAGGAGGTATATTATAGCATTTTGCCCACTACCACGGCTTACGCTCGCAATGCCATTTTTGCGGGCATGATGCCTGGCGAAATTCAAAAGAAGTACCCGAACCTGTGGGTGTGGGACGAAGACGAGGAAGGCAAAAACCTGCACGAAGCCGAGTTCATGGAAATTAATTTCCAGCGCAACAACCAAAAAGCAAAGCATAGCTACCACAAGGTAACGAACTTGCAGGCGGGCAAAGACTTATTGGGCAAGATGACGAATCTGCACAATAATTACAAGCTCAACGTCATCGTGTATAATTTCGTGGACATGCTTTCGCACGCCCGCACCGATATGGCCATGATACGCGAGTTGGCCGCCGATGAAAGCGCCTACCGCAGCATCACCCGCTCGTGGTTTTTGCACTCGCCGCTCTACGAGATGATGCAGGTAATTGCCGAGAAAAAAGGCAAGCTCATTATCACTACCGACCACGGTACCATTCGGGTAAAGCGCCCCTACAAGATTGTGGGCGACCGCAATACGAATACCAACCTGCGCTATAAGCACGGCCGCAACCTCGGCTTTGATGAAAGCCGCGACGTATACACGGTGCGCAAGCCAGAGAAAATATTTTTGCCCCGTGAAAACGTAAGTACCGCTTACGTATTTACGTTGGGTGATTACTTCTTTGCGTACCCAAACAATTATAACTACTACGTGAACTATTACAAGGACACGTTCCAGCACGGAGGCGTGTCGTTGGAAGAGTGTATTATTCCCTACATCACTCTGTCACCAAAAGGATAAGATATAAATTTCGCTTAAAGCCTGGTATTTGAAAAAATGCCAGGCTTTTTTGTGCGAGTACCCGTTAAATTTTTTTCACCAGTATCTTGCAGGCTACTTGGCTTCGATGATATGGCAGCTTTTCCGATAATATAAGTGAAGTTCAGGTGCTAATCAGCGAAAAGCGCTTAACTGCTCTATGCGAAAGATTTTATTAACCAGCCTAGCCCTGGGCTGCTCACTAGCCAGCCTGGCTCAGACCGCCGCCGCTGATTCCAGCACCCGGCCGGCAGCCAATCCACTCAGCTATTACGGTTTCATAGATGCTTATTACGGCTACGATTTCAACCACGGCAACACTAACCTGCGGCCGGGGTTCTTGTACTCGCACAACCGGCAGAATGAATTCACGGTAAACAACGCCGTGCTCGGGGCACGCTACGACGATGGCAAGGTGCGGGGCTCCATCAGCCTGCACGCCGGCTCCTACGTAAGCGCCAACTACGCCAACGAGGACCCGGTTTTTCGGCACATTTACGAAGCCTACGCGGGCTTCCGGCCTTTCCGCAAAGCCTGGGTGGATGCGGGGATTTTCACCAGCCATATCGGCTTCGAATCGGCCTTGAGCAAGGATAATTGGACGCTCACCCGCTCCTTGATGGCCGAAAATTCACCCTACTACGAAAGCGGCGTGCGCTTTACCTACGAGGCCAGCCCGAAACTGACGCTGACTGGCCTGGTGCTCAATGGCTGGCAGAATATCCGCGAAACCAACCAGGCCAAAGCCCTTGGCACCCAGCTGCAGTGGAAGCCCACCGCTAAAGTTCTGCTCAATAGCAGCACCTTTTACGGCAACGAGCAACCCACCGACTCAGTGGTGCGCCGCCGCTATTTTCATAATTTTTACGTTACTTATGCCGCTACTGAACGCCTGAATCTGGCGCTGGTATTCGACATCGGCACCCAGCAAAGCGCCCGCCAGCTGGGCCACGATACCTGGCATGCCAGTTCGGCATTTGTAAAATATAAACTGGCCGATAATTTTTCTGCTACCCTACGCGGCGAATATTACTACGCCGACCGTGGCATTATTATCAATAGCCTCATGCCGACTCGCACCGACGCTGATGTGCGCCTAAGCGGCGGCTCGCTGAATTTCGACTACGCCCCAGCCAGTAATGTGCTAGTACGGTTGGAAGGACGTTATTTGAACTCGAAAGAAGCTGTTTTTCAGGTGCGCGATGGCAGTTTCAGCCGCAATTATGAGAATTTGACCAGTAGCATTGCACTGTCGTTTTAGTATTGGCGCCGAAGTGAGCAAATTAAAAAAAAACGTCATTTCGAACTTGCCGAGACATCTCGCTTGCGTCGTTGAAAATTACTGTTCAACGACGCGAGCGAGATGTCTCGGCAAGCTCGAAATGACGTTTTCAGAGCAAGTGGATACTTGTTGAAACGCTTTGTTTGCCCAGCCATCGGCTTAGGTTTTTTGCTTCTTTTTTTTGGCAGCCGGAAATAATACGTTGTTGAGAATCAGGCGGTAGCCGGGCGAATTGGGGTGTAGCGAGAGGTCGGTGGGCTCTTCGCCTACCAGGTGCTGGTAGTCTTCGGGGTCGTGGCCGCCGTAGAACGTCCAGGTGCCTTTGCCGAGGGTGCCGTGCATGTAGCGCACCTCGCCGTCCTGCTTGGTTTCGCCCATTATTACTACGTCGGGCTTGATGAGGCTTTTGCGGAACGCGGTGGTTTGACCCATAAAGCCGTGGATGGTTTTCTCGTGGTCCTGGGTGAGCATAGTGGGCACCGGGTCGTACTTGGCCGAGAAGGTAAAGAGCTGGAAATAGTCGTTTTGCTCGTACAAACCGCGCTCATTGGGCTGCATGTCGATGTTGGAGTACTCGTACTCCAGCGGGTTGCGGGTGAGCTGAAAATTCTGAAAGGCCAGCGTACGGTTGTAGTTGAGCTTGCTTTGGGCGTTGGGGTCGGCAGGGTCGCCGTCGTACATATCGGCCACCATGTCCACGCCCAGGCCGGCCAGGGCAATGTCGTAGCTGTCGGTAGCCGAGCACATGGCGAACATGAAGCCTCCACCCGCGATGAATTCCTGCATTTTCACCGCTTCGGTGGCTTTCATCTCGCTCACTTTCTTGAAGCCGTTGCGCCGGGCGGCAGCTTCGGCGTCGTGCACCTGCTGCTGGTACCAGGGATAGTTGCGGTAGATGGCGTAAAACTTCCCGTATTCGCCCGTAAAGTCTTCGTGGTGCAGGTGCAGCCAGTCGTACTTGGGCAGCACGCCGGCCAGCACTTCATCGTCGTAAATCTGGTCGTAGGGAATTTCGGCGTACGTAAGCACCAGCGTTACGGCGTCGTCCCAGGGCTGCTTGCCTTTGGGCGTGTACACCGCTATTTTGGGCACTTTCTCCAGCTTCATCACGTCCATATTGGCGTTGGGGTCGGCTATTTCCTGCAAAATGCCGGTGTACTGCGCCTCCGAAATGGTCTGGAACGTGACGCCCCGCACGTTCAGCTCGCTCTCGATGGCCGGCTGCGACTCGCAGGCAAACGAGCCGCCCCGGTAGTTGAGCAGCCAGTCTACCTCAATCTGCTTGCTCAGCGCCCAGTAGCACAGGCCATAGGCCTTGAGGTGCTCCTTCTGGGTGTTGTCCATCGGAATAAAAATGTGGTTGGCCCGAACCACCAGCGTGGGCAACAGCAACGCCAGCAGCACCACGAAACGCTTTAGAAACATAGTGTTAAAAAACCAAATAGCCAAGTAAATACCAAAACCAGCCCCCAGTGTAACGATTGAGCAACCCCAGGCGATATGCCAGGCCGCTACCTTCGCCCAACGGGCGCAGGACAACTGTAGTTCAAGGTAGCACGCCAGCACCGAACTTTGCCGCTCGCGCCGTTCGCATCTGCGAAATCAGCGTCATCTGCACCATCTGCGATTCTATGAGCTTACTAGAAAATATCCGCGAATCTCTACGTTCTATCTCCGGTAACTTGCTGCGCACGGTGCTCACGGCCCTCATCGTCAGCATCGGCTTGATGGCGCTCGTGGGCATTCTCACGGCCATTGATGCCATGCGCAGCTCTATTGGCGACACGTTTGCCAGCCTTGGGGCCAATGCGTTCGACATCAAGGCCAAGGGCTATGGCAACCACTTCCGCTCGGGCGGCGTGCAAGACAAGCAGTACCCGGCGCTCACTTATCTGCAAGCCAGCCTCTACAAAAAGGAGCTGACCCGCCGCGAGCCGTCGTCGGTAGTGGGCGTCTCGGCCTTTATCAGCGGGGCTACCGAGGTAAAGGCCAACGGCCAGAAAACCAACCCCAATATGCGCGTGGTGGCAGGCGACGAAAATTACCTGCGCATTCAGAGCTACGCCCTCACCGAAGGCCGCACGTTCTCGCCCTCCGAGCTGAATACCGGGGCCAACGTGGCCATCATTGGGGTGGAAGTGAAGGACAAGCTTTTTCCGCAGGTGTCGCCGGTGGGCAAGTACATCTACGCGCTCGGCCAGCGCTTCCAGGTGGTGGGCCTGCTCGATAAAAGCGGCAGCACGATGGGCGGCGGCGGTGGTGCCGACCGGATGCTGCTCGTGCCCCTCGAAACCGGCAACCAGCTGCCCCGCCAGGGTGCCCTTACCTACGGCATCAAAACCGCCACCGACAAAGCCACCGGCCTGGGCTTCCTGCAAAGCCAGGCCACTGGCGTGATGCGCGCCGTGCGCCACGACCGCCTGGGCCAGGAAGATTCCTTCGAGCTGTCGAGCCCCGAGTCGGTAAGCAATACGCTCGATGAGCTTACCGGCAAAGTGCAATTGGGCGGCGGGCTCATCGCCTTCATCACGCTGCTCGGGGCCAGCATCGCGCTCATGAACATCATGCTGGTATCGGTAACGGAGCGCACCCGCGAAATCGGTATCCGCAAGGCGCTGGGGGCTACTTCGCGGCAGGTGCGGCTGCAATTTCTCATCGAGGCCATTGTCATTTGCGTGATGGGCGGCTCGCTGGGCATCCTGCTGGGTATTGCTATGGGCAACGGCGTGGCGGTGCTGGCGGGCAGCAGCTCGTTTCTGGTGCCCTGGCTGTGGGTAGGCGTGGGGCTCACCATCTGCGTATCGGTGGGCCTTATTGCCGGCTCGTACCCGGCTGGTAAGGCCGCCGCCCTCGACCCCATTGAGAGCCTGCGCTACGAATAAGACCGCAGATTTAACGGATTTTAACGGATTTAACGGATGAAACGGATACGCTTGCTGCGCAAGCTGGCTTTGGGGCTGGGGCTGCTGAGTGGGGTGGGAGTGCGGGCGCAGGTGGGGGCCGGGCTGCACGCCCGGGTGTATGCCGTGAAGTACCAGCAACAGGCGGCCGACTTTGTGGTGCCCCAGGTGCAGCTGGCCGATGCCGGGGTGGCCCGCCGCCTCAATTACCGGCTGGGCCGCCTGGTGCTGAGCGACAGCGAAACCGACTCGACGGCCACCTTGCCGCAGCAGCTTCGGCAAGCCGCCCGCGCCTGCTGCTACGATGCCGAAACCAAGGAGCCGACCTCCGGCCAGGGCGTAGTAGGGCTGAGCTATGAAGTGATGTTCAATGCCCACGGCCTGCTTTCCATTGCGTATACCCTCGAAATAAACGGGGCGTATAGCTGGGCCCAAACCCGCCACGCTACCTTCGACCTGCGCACCGGCCAGCAGCTTAGCCTGGCCACGCTGGTAAGCGACCCGCCCGCCCAGCTCACCGCCCGTATGCGGGGTGCCATCAGCCGCCGGTTTGGCGAAACCATGGCCGCCGCCGCCGAAACCGAAGATGCGGCTACGCTGGCCGACCTGGCCGAACGGTTGCATTGGAACCGGGCGGCCAGGCATGTGAAATTTGCCACCGAAACCAGCAGCGAAGAGGGGGCCACGCCGCCTGAACTAACCGATTTTGCGCTCACTCCGGCGGCCCTGCTGGTGTTCTACGGCCCCGTGCTGCCCCATATCATGCTCAACCTGGAGCCCGATGATACTTACCGCTTTCCCTACGCGCGGCTGCACCCCGGCCCGCTTTTGCGGCCACTGCTGCCGGCCGCCCCACCTGCGAAAGCTGCGCCGACAGCGGCCACCAAAAAGTGAAGAGCTAACAGGCCGGGCATGTGCCTACGCGGGAATAACCCCCAGCCAAGCGCCCGCCCTGCTAAACAAGAACCGCAGATTATAACGGATGAAACAGATGAAACGGATACGCCTACTGCGTAGGCTGGCGCTGGGGTTGGGGCTGCTGGGTGTTTTGAGTGAGGTAGGAGCGCGGGCGCAGGTGGCACCGGGCAGCCGGGCGCAGGTGTCGGCGGTGGTTACTGCTGAGGCGGCAGAGGGTTTTCGGGTGCCGCAAGTGCGGCTGCCCAACGCAGCCGTGGCCCGGCGCATCAACCGGCAGCTGCTGCGCTACGTCACGGCCAACTTTCGCTCAATAGACTCGACCGCTGCCCCGGCGCGGCAACTCTACCAGGCGGCCCGCGAGTGCTGCTACGACCAAGAGACGAAAGGCTGGCGGGCTGGTGGCGACGGGCTCACGGCCGTGTCCTACACAGTGTTGCTGAACCAGGACTATTTGCTTTCGCTGGAATTCAGCGACGACGAAGGGGGCCTGACCCAGCCGGAGACGCACCACCTCACCTTCGACCTGCGTACTGGCCGCCGCCTCACCCTGACCGACCTGCTGGCCGACCCACCCGCCGAGCTAAACCGCCGGCTGGGCTGGGCCGTGAACCGCCGCCTGCGGGAAGAGCTGGCCAACGTGGCCGCCGCGTACGGCGACTCTACTACAATCGATTACGTGGCCCAGCTCTACGGCTTCTACGGCCGGGACGAGTGGAACACCACGCCCCGACACGACTTTACCAGCCCCGCCGTGCCCGACTCACTCTACGACTACGACCAGTTGGTCAAATACGAGCTGGCAGAGTTTGCCCTGCGGCCCCAGGCGCTACTATTGTTTCACCCCGTCGGGATGTCGCGCCTCAACCTCGAGTTTCTGCCCAGCGAAACCTACACCTTTCCCTTCGAGCGGCTGCACCCGCGTGGCCTGCTGGTGTTGCTGGCTACCAAAGCCAAACTAGCCAAGCGGCGCTAATGATGAAAAATATAATCCAAGACCGCAGCTTTCGCCTCGCCATCGGCCTCACGCTGCTGTTTCTAAGTACCGGTATCGTGTTTTTGTTCATGGGGCTGGCCCAATACGGCTGGGTGCTGTTTGTGCTGCTGCCCATCGTGCTGGGCCTCGCCATTGGGGCCATGCCCAACAAAAAGTACACGTTGCGGGGCGTTCTGGGGGCTACGGTGCTCTTTTTGCTAGCGCTGTATGTGCCGGGCCTTTCGGGCTTGCTCTGCATCCTGATGGTGCTGCCGCTGGTGGTGCCACTCATTTTTCTGGGCTACGTGGTGGCCCACCTGGCGCGGCGCTACCGGCAGCTGCCGCCCACCAACCGAGTGCCCGTACTGGTGTTGCCCCTGGCAATATTTCTACTGGCTGCCCCCGTCGAAACGTACTTTACCAAAAGCGAACAATCCATAGTGACGGTGAAAACGGAGCAGGTTTTTGCCTACTCGCCCATGCAGGTGTACGACGCCATCAAGTCGGTCGATACTCTGGATGCGCCCAAGTCGCTGCTCATGCGCCTCGACCTGCCCGTGCCTACGCGCTGCGTGCTGCAAAAAGAAGCCGTGGGTGGTCTGCGTACCTGCTACTTCCAGGGCGGGCGGCTTAGCAACCGCGACTTCGGCGGGGGCACCATCACGGAGCGGATAACGGCCTTGCGAAAAGGCAAGCTTCTGGAAATGAAGGTAATCGACTACAACTTGGTGGGCCGCAAGTGGTTGGGTTTCCGCGATGCCAGCTACTACTTCGACCCGGTAGGCGCGGATAGCTGCCGGCTCACCCGCATCACTACTTATACCTCCGTGCTGCGGCCCCGGCGCTACTGGCAGCCGTTGGAAGTGCTGGGTATCCGGCAGGAGCACGAATACGTGTTTGCCAACCTGGCCCGCGACCTGCGCCAGCAGTGCGGGCTGCCCCATTCCTCGCAGCCAGCAGCGGAAAAGCCCGTGGCGCAGTAGCTGCTTTCTACATTTGCACAACTTCTCATTTGTGCAAATGCCCGCTTCTACCTCCATCGGCCAACGGTTCGTTCAGCTCATTCAGCACCTGGGCCTAAGTAAAAATGCCTTTGCCTTGTCCCTGGACCGCACGGCTACCGTTATTCAACACTTGGTGGAGGAGCGCAACGAGCCGGGTTTCAAGCTGCTGTGTAAGGTATTCGAGGTTTACCCAAATGTGTCAAAAGACTGGCTCATGCTTGGTGAAGGCGAAATGCTGACCACTGCTGTAGCCACCACCGAGCCGCTGCTCGAACCCATCGACCTAACCGAGCTAACCGCCCCCCTGCGCCGCCCGCGCCCCAACGGTACTCACCTGCAACCCGCCGACATTGCCGCCACGCTGGCCCTGGCCGCTCCCCACCCGGCCCCCGCCGAAGCCCCTGCCGCACCCAAAGTAGCACCACCAGCCACCCAGCCCGTGCCTGCTGCACCTGTCGCAGCCAGTAGCCCGCCCGCCCCGGTAGCGGTGCCAACGCCACCTGATGCCAATTACTTGGCCGTACTACTCCAAACCCAGCAGCTACAGCATCAACTGGCCCTGGCCGAGCAGCGCAACCAACATCTGCTGGCCCAACAGGCACTCATGCAGCAGTTGGTAGACGTGCTACGGGCTGCCTAAATCACGGATTAGCGCGGATTTCAGCGGATTTCACGGATTTTGTGGACGGCGCAGAGTGATACCTGTTGTGGTTTTTTCTGCGCCGTCCACAAAATCCGTGAAATCCGCTGAAATCCGTGATTTAGACAAGTACGCCTACTTCCTCCGCCTCCATTAGTCCTAGCGCATTTACCTGCGTCAGGCGCAAGGGCCGGATTTCACCTACCAGCAGTGGGTCGTACTTGGCGGCCACGCGGATATAGTTGGGCGTGTAACCCTCCACGCGGCCAGCGGTTACGTCGTCCTCGAAAAGTACTTCGGTTTCGAGGCCGGCGTGCTGCTCGTAGAAAAAGCGCCGCTTCTTTTCCGACAAACTGCGTAGCTGCGTGGTGCGCTCGGTGCGCACGCGCTCAGGCACGCGGCCCGGCAGCGTGGGGGCCAGCGTGTTGGCCCGCTCCGAATACGGAAATACGTGCAGATAGCTAATGGGCAGCTCGTTGAGAAACTGGTACGTCTCCATGAAGTCCGCCTCCGTTTCGTCCGGAAAGCCCACAATCACATCGACCCCAATAGCGGCGTGCGGCATCAATTCCTTGATGCGGGCCACGCGGTCGGCGTAGAGGGCGCGGCGGTAGCGCCGACGCATCAACCCGAGGATTTTGTCGGAGCCGCTTTGCAACGGCAGGTGAAAGTGGGGCATGAAGCGCTGCGAAGCCGCCACGGTCTGGATAATCTCGTCGGTCAGCAGGTTGGGCTCGCAGGAGCTGATGCGGAAGCGCGGCATCCCGGCCACGGCATCCAGGGCCTGCACGAGCTGGGTAAAATTTTCCACCCGCTCCCGCGTCGGCCCCTGAAGGCCGAAGTCGCCGAGATTGACGCCCGTGAGCACTACCTCGCGCACACCCTGCGCGGCCAGGGCCTCCACCCGCGCTACCACCGAGGCTACGCTGCCCGAGCGGCTGGAACCCCGCGCCAGCGGAATAGTGCAAAACGAACACGAATAATCGCAGCCGTCCTGCACCTTCAAAAATGTGCGCGTGCGCTCGCCTAACGACTGCGCCGGGTGAAACTCGTGCGCCTCGGAAATAGGCGAGGCAAACACCCGGCCCGGCTGCGAAGCTGCTCCCGGCGCGGGCAACTCCAGCTCACTTAGTATTTCAGCCAGCCGAAACTTCTCGGCCGCGCCCAGCACCGCGCCCACGCCGGGAATACCGGCAATTTCCTCGGGCTTGAGCTGCGCGTAGCAGCCCACAATAGCCACAAATGCCTGCGGATTGTGCTTGAGGGCCTGTTGCACCACCCGGCGGCATTTGCGGTCGGCATGGTCCGTCACGGAGCAGGTATTGACCACGTACACGTCGGCCCCCTGCTCAAACTCGACGCGGCGCACGCCCCGCTCCTCAAACTGCCGGCCCAAGGCCGACGACTCGGAGAAATTAAGCTTGCAGCCTAACGTGTAAAAAGCAACAGTTTGCGGAGTCATAACCCTGCAAAGGTACGAAAGGCGGTTTTGGTGGTCGCCCGCACCACGGAGGGCGCACCCTACAGCAGCTCCACCACTGCTGCCAGCGCCCGCTCCACCGAAATAGTGCTGATGTCCGGTTCGTGGTAGGGCAGGCTGAAATCGTTGCGGGCGAAGCGGACTTCCTGGCTGGGCGGACACAGGCAGCGGCAGGGAGCCTGCAGCAGGTGCGGCGGATAGGGGAAGAATTTACCGTAGTTTTCGCCCATCAGCAGCACCAGGCACGGGGTGCCGGCCTGGGCCGCCAGGTGGGCCGCCACAGTGTCGTTGCTGATGAGCAGGGCGGCCCCGGCTACCAGCGCGGCCAGGCCGGGCAGGTCGGTTTGGCCGCAGCGGTTATCGAGGGGCACGGTTGGCCCGGCGGCGTGCTGAATTTCGCGGGCAAATTCGTTGTCGTCGGGGCTGCCCGCTACTACCAGCCGGTAGCGCCCGGCGTAGCGCTGGTGCAGCGCCTGCGCCAACTGGGCAAAGTGGCTGGTGGGCCAGCGCTTCGGCCGGGCACTGGCCCCCGGAAACAGCACCAGGTACGGCAGGCTTTCCTGAACCTGAGCGGCGGCAACGATAGCCTCTGCAAGGGGCAGCCGCAGCGGGGGCGCATCAGCAGCAGCAATTCTTAATTCATCATTTTTAATTCTTAATTCCCCCAGCGCCTGCCAGTTGCGGAAAAACTCCCCGTTGCGGTCGTATTCAAACAGGGTTTGTCGGGTGGCGGGCAGCAGGTGAGTGTAGCCCGCATTGAGCAGCCGAAACCAGCCGTCGCGCTCGTGGTGGTACTCGCCCAGGCTGCCTACCCGCACCGGGGCCCGCAGAAACTGAATGAAGTTTTCTACTGCCGACTCGCGCACGTGCAGCGGGTACACCACTTCGCCGTAGCCCCCCGCCCCAATGATTTTCAGGGTAGCCGTGCGATACGCCATATCGCGCATGAAGCGCCCAAAATCCACCACCAGCAGCTCGTCCCACAGGTCGGCATCCCAGGCCTGGGCCAGCGGGGCCCACGCGGCATTGGCAGCCAGCGTGAGGCGCTGCCCACGGCCGCGCACCATGTGGCTGAGCTGCCGCAGCCAGGGCCGAAACAGCAGGTAGTCGCCGATAGAGTCGTTGCGCACCACCAGCACCCGCCCGGCGTCGGGCGGTACCTGCCGGGCCAGGGCCGCCGCATCCACGGCGCTTAGCTGCCGGGCCCGGCGCAGGCGCTGCCAGTTGTGGCGCAAAGAGCGGAAGCGAGCGAGCAGGTCGGCGAGCATAGTATAGTTTGAGTATTGCTTAAGTTAGAATATGCCAATGGCTGAGCTACTGCTTGACGGAACTACCTTTTGCCTTTTTGAAATTTTCTTGTTAATTGAATAATTACGTCAGGTCGTTTTTGGCCATTTAATTCATCAACGAGTTCGTCTGGTTGCTTCTCATAAAGCTGTCCCCACCACTGCCTACTCAAATTGTTCCAAATCTGCCAGCCCCCTGGAACTCCTTTTGCTACATATCTTCTACTTGGTTTACCCATACTAGCGATTGTATTTTTAGAAAAAAATGGTCGAAGTGGTACTACTACCGCTTCGTAAAGTCTAGCAGCGACTCTTGCTCATACGCCTGCCCGCGTTGGAGCTGCTGGGTGAGCACGCCGGGCGAGCGGCTGGTGACGATTTTACCCACATTGTCGAACGTGACGGTGCCGGCGGGGCCGACGGCACCGAAGCCGTTTTCGTAGCAGTAGTAGGCGAAGGGAGTTGCTACAGGGGCCAGCAGGTCGCGGCCCCAGCGGTAGTCGGTGGTGGGCAGGCGCAGCTGCCGCAGCAGGGTCGTAGCCACGTCGGTTTGCGAGCCGATGACGGGCTGCGCCTGGCCCCGTGCCTCAGGCCGTAGCGCGCCGCCCGCCAGCACCAGCGGAATATGAAACTTGGCCGGGGCCTCGGTGGCGGAGTTGCCGGGGAGCGGGTGGCCGTGGTCGGCGCAGAGCACTACCAGCGTGTGGGCCCACCAGGGCTGCTGCCGCGCCGCCCGCAGAAAGCGGCCCAGCGCCCAATCCGTATACCACACCGAGTTGCGAAACAGGGAAGTTTCGTCGGTGCCGGGGTAGCGGCTCGGGATGGGAATCTCGAAGGGCTCGTGGGAACTGAGCGTGAAGGCCGTGACGAAAAACGGGGCCCGCTGCTGCCCCAGGTCGAGAAGCAGGCGGTCGAAGAGCACTTGGTCGTGGGCGCCCCACTTCGAATTCTGGTCGCGGGCGGCAAAGTCGGAGCGGCCAATGAGACGCTCGTAGCCAGCCGTGCGCAGGTAGCTCTGCATATTGGCAAACGCCAGCTCGCCGCCATAGTAATAGGCCGAGGAATAGCCCACTGTGCGCAGCGAGCGGCACAGGTGGGGCAGACGCTCGGTTTTCTTCGGGTACTTAATAATACTGGTAGTAGGCTGGTTGGGGTAGCCCGAAAGCAGCGCCACCAGGCCCTTCTGGCTGCGGTCGCCGGCCGCATACACGTTCGTAAACACCACCCCTGTGCGGGCGAGGCTGTCGAGGTTGGGCGTTATGCCGGCCTCGCCGCCCACGCTGCCCACGAATTTCGCCGTGAAGCTTTCGAGGATGATAAACAGCACGTTGGGCCGGGGCTCGGTGAGCAGGTTGCTGCTGGCTGGCTGAGGCGGATACAGCTCGGCTACCAGGCGCTGGGCGGTGCTGTCGGGCAGGAAGTGGGGCAGGGGGAAGGCGTCGGTGCTTTGGCGCTTGAGGGCATCGCCCAGGTTCCAGAGCGGATTTACGGCCGCGTGGTTGGCGAAGGGGATGGCAGAAAAGTAGACGTCGCTCTGGTTGACGGGTATCTGCTGTACGCCGCCGCGCAGGGGCACCACCAGCAGTGCGCCGTAGAGCGCCCCGGCCAGCGCGGCCCGGCCCCGGCCCACGCCCGGCGGCAGGGTGGGCACGGGCATCAGCAGCCAGCGGTAGAGGCCGTAGCCCGCCAGCAGCAGCCCGGCCAGCACCAGTAGCAGCAGGGCCACCGGGGCACTGCCCACCGTCGCTGCCATCTCCCGGGGGCTGTTGAGGTATTGTAGCGGGGTGTCGTCGAGGCGGAAGCCCCAGACCTGGTACAAGCCAATATCAATATCCAGCAGCAGCGCCACCACGGGGCCCACCACCGCCATGTAGCCCGCCAGCACCCGCCCCAGCGGGAAGCGCGGCCCCCACAAGCCTGCCACCATGAAAGCCAGCGTAGGCAGGATGGTTAAGTAAGCCGCAAAAGAGGCATCGAGGCGCAGGCCGTAGCCGAAGGTGCCCAGCAGCGTGGGCAGCGGCAGGGTAGCGGCCCGGTTGGCGAAATACAGCAGAAACGCGGCCCGCCCCAGCTCAAAAAAGAGTATCCACCCCAAAAAATAACGAACAGGCAGCAGAAGACGGTTTTTCACGCCGCAAAAGTAGCCGGTTGGTGGTGGAACAACTGTTTGGTAGCGTAGCTAAAATGCGCGCTCCTTGCTGCGCCACCTAAGCGCATTCCAGATGAAACAAGCTGGTAGCAATTAGACTGTTGGGGCAGTGCATCCGTTTTATCCGACTTCCGTAAAACAGGTGCTGGTCGGGACTTTCTACCTCTTTATCGGCAACATACCCCCAAAATTAGGGGTCATCCATAAAAAATTGCTGGGTTCGCGCTACTTTTGTATCGAAACAGACACCCATCTCCTATTTCATGGCAATTCTTCGTTTTAAAGCTCTCGAACTTGTTGACCAGCGGCAGGCGCTGACGGTAAAGCCCGCTAAAGCCCGGCGCTCCGAGTCGTTCGGGCAAAACGTCTTCAACCTGGAGGCTATGCGGGCCAACATGCCCGGCGAATATTTCAAGAAGCTGCAAGCCGCTACCAAGCACGGCACGCCCGTCGAGCGCTCGGTAGCCGATGCCGTGGCATCAGCCATGAAAACCTGGGCGATGGCTAAAGGTGCCACTCACTACACCCACTGGTTTCAGCCGCTGACCGGGGCCACCGCCGAAAAGCACGACTCGTTTTTCGACCTCAACTCCGATGGCCGCCCAATAGAAAACTTCAAAGGCTCGGCGCTGGTGCAGCAGGAGCCCGATGCGTCGTCGTTCCCGAACGGTGGCATCCGCAACACGTTTGAGGCGCGGGGCTACACCGCCTGGGACCCCACTTCGCCCGCCTTCATCATCGAAACGGCCGGGGCCAAGACGCTCTGCATCCCCACCATTTTTGTGGCCTACACCGGTGAGGCGCTCGACTACAAAGCCCCGCTGCTGAAGTCGCTGGCCATCCTCGAAAAAGCCGCTGTGGACGTGTGCCAGTACTTCGACAAAGACGTGCAGCGCGTACACACTACCCTCGGCATCGAGCAGGAATACTTCCTGGTAGACAAGGCGCTGTTCGACGCCCGCCCCGACCTCGTGATGACCGGGCGCACCCTGTTTGGCCACACTTCGGCCAAAGGGCAGCAGCTCGAAGACCACTATTTCGGCTCGATTCCGCCCCGCGTGCATGGGTTTATGCTGGAGTTTGAGGAAGAAGCCAATTCGCTGGGCATTCCGCTGCGCACCCGCCACAACGAGGTGGCCCCCAACCAGTACGAGTGCGCTCCCACCTTCGAGGACGCCAACCTGGCCGTAGACCACAACCAACTCCTGATGGACGTGATGGACCGCGTGGCGCTCAAGCATAACTTCAAGGTGCTGCTGCACGAGAAGCCGTATGCGGGCATCAACGGCTCGGGCAAGCATAACAACTGGGCCATGAGCACCGATACCGGCGTGAACCTGCTCGCCCCCGGCAAGCGGCCCAAGGAAAACCTGCAGTTCCTGACCTTCTTCATCACCACTGTGAAAGCGGTGCACCGCTACGGCGACTTGCTGCGCGCCAGCATCGCCTCGGCCAGCAACGACCACCGCCTCGGGGCTAACGAAGCGCCGCCGGCCATCATGTCCGTGTTCCTGGGCTCGATGCTCGACGGCGTGCTCGATGAGCTGGAGCGCACCGCCAAGGTGCCGCTCGACAAAGGCGACAACATCTACCTGAAGCTGGGCATCGACAAGATTCCGCCTATCCTGCTCGACAACACCGACCGCAACCGTACCTCGCCTTTCGCCTTCACCGGCAATAAGTTCGAGCTGCGCGCCGTGGGCTCGTCGGCCAACTGCTCGTCGGCCATGACCACGCTCAACGCCATTGTGGCCGACCAGCTCATCGACTTCAAAAACGAAGTGGACGCGCTCATCAATCAGGGCAAGAAAAAGGAAGTGGCCATCGTGGACGTGCTGCGCGACTACGTTATTACCTCGAAAAACATTCGCTTTGAGGGCAACGGCTACTCCGACGAGTGGCGCGACGAGGCCGCCCGCCGGGGCCTGGCCAACGTGCCCACCACCCCGCTGGCTCTCGATGCGATGGTGCGCGACAACGCCGCCGAGCTGTTTGCCCGCCACGGCATCCTCTCGGAAATAGAATTGCACGCCCGCCACGAAATCTTGCTGGAAGACTACACTAAGAAAATCCAGATTGAGAGCCGCGTACTCGGCGACCTGGCCGTGAATCACATTATCCCCACGGCCCTGCTCTACCAGAACAAGCTCATTACCAACGTAAAAGGCTTGCGCGACCTAGGCCTGGATGACGACACCTCAACCGTGACGCTGGACATGATTAAGAGCATCTCGCGCTACGTAACAACCATCAAAACGACAGTGGACGAGATGACGGAGGCCCGCAAAGTGGCCAACCGCATTGAGAATGCCCGCGAGCGCGCCATTACGTACTGCGACACGGTGAAGGAAAAATTTGCGGCCATCCGCCGGGCGAGCGACAAGCTCGAACTGCTGGTAGCCGATGAGGACTGGCCTCTGGTGAAGTACCGCGAACTTTTGTTCCGGCACTAACCCACGGGTTGGAGCCACGGACCAGCGCTGGGTGGGAATTCTCGCTGCGTCCGGGTTTGGAAAGGGTCGTGCCGGGTGGCGCGGCCTTTTTTTGTGGGCAGTGGGGTAGGTTTCTCTTTGACGGTATCCCAGTGCTTGAGCAGGCACTTGAGGCCCGTGCCGAACTTGGTGCGCTGCCCGTCCCAGCAGCAGGTGACCTGCACCTGGGCCAGGCCGGCCTGAGTGAGCTGGTCGCGGCGCAGCTGGCAGGTTACTTCCATTGGGTTAGTAAAGTAGCATGTGGCCCCGGCAGGCGTCCCAGTCTATGAGGTCGCAGCGCTGGCCCGAGCCCAGGCGCTGGTGATGCCAGCAGTAGGTGAGCTGGATTTGGGCTAGGCCGCTTTTGGTGAGTTGGTCGGCGCGCAGCTGGCGGGTTATTTCCATTAAAGGAATTTAAATTTGAGTTTTACTAAGCAATTTAGACGGAATAGCTGTTTTTTGTCCAGTGAGCACCATTTTCACGTAAAAAGCTTGTAATTCGCACCCAGGTTGAGGTCGTAATATACGTTTTTGCCTCGTGCTTACGCGGCATTACTCTCATGCTAGACCGGGATATCAGAGCCTACTTGTACGAAAATTACCTCCGTCAATATACGGAGGACGCGACAGCTTGTGTCATTCGAGAAATGGGACTTTCGGCTCACGCCGCTCGCATTGATATTGGCGTTGTAAATGGCCAACTGGTAGGCTATGAAATTAAGAGTGACCGGGATAATCTAGACCGTTTGCCTCGGCAGATGGAAATCTACAACCAGATTTTTGATTTAATAACAGTAGTAAGCGGCCCGAAGCATGAGAAGAAGCTAGAGGCGTTGCTACCGGCTCACTGTGGGCTATTAATAACCCATAGAGGGCAGGAGGGTAACGAACTTCGCACAGTGAGGAAAGCCAGTCAGAACCTGGAGCGCAACGGCTATATGATAGCAAGCCTGCTCTGGCACAAAGAGGCGAAACAGCTACTGATGGAAGTAGGCCTGGGTAAAGGGCTCAGCAAACTGCGCCGCTGGGAATTATGGGAAAAAATAGCTGCGTACTTTACCGACATCGACGAGCTAGCCGAGCAAGTGCGGCTAATATTGAAGAGCCGCACTACATGGCGGGAAGAGTAGAAACGACCAGTTCTATGTGATGCGAGGTGCTGACCGATACCCACGTGGTGCCGTTGCCTCGGGAGTGAAGGCCTCCTAGGCTGGCTTTGTAAATAAAGTCATCACCCCAACTAAAGCGCTTCCCTGGATAGCCTAGTAGTGAAACAAGGTATTCACTGATGCGGTGATACTGTTCGCTCATTGTGTGAGGCCTGCTGCCAACCATTTGCCCTTTTAAAATTTCGTAGTGGTTAGGTAGCGTGTAGCGGACTTTGGGCGCGCCTATGCGGCCGATGTTTGGCTCTATTTTGACGGAGCCAGTGGCGTAATCCCCAAATTGTAGCTCGCATTTGGTGGCGGCCTTCATCTTCTTGAATAGCTCTACTTCTTTGCGGCTATAAATGGCAGGTTTCCACTTAATTACCTCCTCCAAAGATTCAGGAAGGGCGCAGGAAGCCAAAATGATGCCGGCCAGCCCTAGCGATTTAAGGTCATTTATCGTGCCTTTAAGACCCATCTCAAAGTAGCCGTTAGACTCTATGATGTTGCCAGCATCGAGGAGAATAAGGGTTCGGTGTGCGTCGAGCTGGTAAAGCTGAATGGCCTTTTCAATATCGTCCAGCACTTCCATCGTTATCTCATCGGGACGCACCCGAATGATGGGCGCTTTGGGGGCACCCATGAGCTGCCGGTAGAGCCGGGCGTAGGTAATAGAATTGGATAGGCTGTAGACTGGCTGCGGCGTGCCGCCATACGTGCCAATGGCAAACAGTAAATCTTCCAGCAAGGCAGTAGATAGGTGCGCGGGGCTCGGGTCTAGGTAGCACGAGAGTTGGGAGCCGAAGGCGAGCACTTCGTGCAGCGTGTTCGCTATTTTGGTTACGTACTCGGTGGAGGCCGCTACGAGCTCGCCTTTTTCATCTCTATCGGGCGGAGCAACTTGCAGAATGGGCCGCGTGGCCGCCACGGCATCAGGACCAAGCGTGGTGAGGGCATTTACCTCGCCTTTTTTAGTTCTGAGTAGGGGGTAATACAACATACGGGAGGGGAAGCAAAGAGCGCCGCGACGGGAAGGGTGGTCGAGGCTATTTCGTGGCCCACCGCAAGTAATACAAAAAATACGGGTCGAGGATATTCAGCGTCTCTGTTTCTTCGTCGAATTCCAGCACACGGTCGTCGGCGGCTAGCTTGTCCATCTGCTGAAGCGCGTTGGTGAGGTCGATGCCCCGAGGCTCCGGAGTGTTGGCATCTATCAGGTCGCTAACGCGCGCCTTGATGGCCGCGTAGTTGAACGTGAGCTTGGCTTCTCCACTGGCGATAGCGGCTAAGATAAGTGTGTACACGTCGCCTTGCTTACCGCCGCCGTAGGAGTAGACATTACGCTGCTCGCCTCGGGATTTAGGGCCTGTTTTTAACAGTTGGTAAACAGTGTCGCAATTGGTAGAGCGAGCGGCTCGGCGGAGTAGGTTGGCTGGGGTGGTCTAGCTGCAACGGACAGGGAGCTAAGGTAGGTGCTGAAGCAGGTCGGTTTCAAACTGGTGCGGGGAGCGGTAGCCCAGGGCGGAGTGGCGGCGGGCGAGGTTAA
>JBPBPU010000054.1:0-33723 GCA_050954465.1 Janthinobacterium lividum | reverse complement strand
AGTTTAGGTGAAAAGCCGTGTCATCGTACTTGATGGCTTGCCAGTCGTGGGGGAAATCAAACCGCAGGGTTTGCTCAATTTGCAGGCTAGGCATGGGCATGGGAATTGAGCCACTGCATGTAGCGGTCGGTTTGGGCGATTTCGGCGTCGAGGGCCGGAATAGGATTCAGCTTTTCCAGGTCGTCGGCCTGGTCAAGCAATAGCTGAGGCGAGGTAGCCACGCTGTCGGTATCGGGCAGCGTGTTCTCGGCGCGACCCAGACTAAAGAAGCGGGCCTGAGTGCCCCGCTCCTTGTTTAGCAGGTCCAACTCGCGCAATAAGTACAGGCTGTGTGTGGCTAGAATGACTTGAATGCCACTATCGGCAATATCGCACAACACAGGGGCCAGCTTTTCGATAAGCAACGGGTTGAGGTTGGCTTCGGGCTCATCCCAGAATAGCGTGGTTTTGCCACTCAGGCTGCCGTTGCCCAGCAAATAGGCCAGGAGGGCAATTTTGCGAATACCTTCGGCCACGAGGTCAATTTCCATCTGGCCGCCCTGATGGGGGTAGAGGTAGAACCGGCCGTTTTCGAGCTTGACGCTACCGCCCATCATGTCTTCGAGAGCCGGCAGCATCTTCTTAACTAGCTCCAGGCGCGGACCCTTCAGCATAGGGCGGTCGAGGCGCTCACAAAGGGCCGGGTATGTTTCGTCGATAGCAATTTCGCGCTCGGTATACAAGCCGCGTAGGCCCGGAAAGAGCGATAATACTTCCTTGGTGGGAATAAAGACTGGGGCGATGGCCGCGTATTTGCCGGGAGTGCTTCGCAGGTTTACTTCGGTTTTGCTGGCGGTAGAGAAGTCAAAGTCCACCGTCGTATCCGGGCCCGCCGCCAGGGTTAGCCTCACTTCGGCCCGGGAGCGGCCTTGGGCGCGGCGGGTGAGGCGGCCCAGGGCTTCGGGCCGGAACACGCCCAGCAGGCGCTCGGCCAGGGTGTTGCGCCAAATCTGCTTGTTCTGGGCGGTGCCGTTGCCCACCTCGTAGCTGGCCTGGGCCACGGAGTACGCTAGCTTAAGCACATGGCTTTTACCTGCCCCGTTGCTGCCGATAATGGCATTGAGGCCGGGCACAAAGTCGAAGGTAGCTTGGTGCAGAATAGTGAAGTCTTGCACCTGGAGTTGGGTTATCATGAGGGAAAGCTAAGACAGAGCAATCAGGAAAAGAAACCAAGCCGCAAACGGGTCAAGCAAGCGTGTGTTTTTCGCTGGTGGCGAGCGGGGCACTAGAGTCCAGAGTATCAATGAACAGGACAGGCAGGTTAAGACTGCTCGCCATCCATTCTGACCAGACCATCTCAGCCTCAATAAAAATAAATTCTTGTTCGCCTCTACATGTCGATATCGGGTGCGCTAACGTAAAATAAGCGAATTGGAATGAAGCGAATTTGACCAGCGCTCAGTAGTAGACGTAAAGGGAGGCCTCGATTGTGACGAAGCGACTTACACTTGCAACTCAATGGAATTCGGTGACAACTCTCCGGTAAGAATTTTAGAGCTGGGATTTATGATTTCATGATAGGTAGCGTTCTCTTTTCCGGCGTGGTAAACGCGGAACAGGGAGTAATTTTCCTTGTGCGCAAACATCCACTGCCACTCGGCGGCCGATAGGTAAATGACATCCTTGTGCAAAGAAGGCGTTCCTTTTACTTCCACATACCGAGTAATCCCGTTCTGGACCACGGTGAAGTCATAGGGCTTACCACTCTCTCCATGCTGGTTTGCCCAGCTTACCGCTGAAAAAATGGCTGGCCTTTCGATGAAGTAGTTGTAGATAAGCTCCTCACACCATCTGCCGACTACCAGCCGGTCAACTGCATTTGGTAGCTCAGCATACACGGACTTCGCTTGTTGAGTAAAGCGAGGAGCAGTCCCACTGCTAACTGCTGTCGCCTGTACCCTGACCTGCTGCGCCGGTACGTCGGCGACGAATCTTTCGGTTGTGTCAGCCTGGATTTCGGCATTATCCTCCAGTTCATCAGGTTCATCTGACTCTTGCCGTGCCTGGCCTCTAAGAGTAGGGGTGGGAATTGGTGGAATAGTGGGCTCTTGCAGCAGAGCAGGAACAGGAAGCCGCGCCTGCGTGAACACAGCTGCCTGGCTAGCGATACTATCCGTTTCGAGCAGGCGGATGACGACGTGGGCGGGTACCGGCAGCTCGAGTTGCTTGACCAGAAAAGTGGCTAGGGCCTGCCAGTGGCAGGCGCTCCAGAGGTAGCCCACGAAGTAGAAGCGCGTGTCCTCAATGTGCTGCAGCTCCGCCGACTCAATGCGATAGCCCGGGATGGTCAGGCACTCCTGCTGCAACGCGGGAACCTGTAGGAAAGCCAGTCTGGCGGCTTCCTGCTGCCAGGTGGCAGCTTGCACAACGGGCCGGCCCGCATAGTCGCAGAGCAGGGCAAATAACCGGTACTGACGCAAGCGCTGTAGTACATCGGCAGTCTGCACGCTAATGTTGGCAGACGCTATGGTGGCAAGCTTAAAGTCCTTGTCGGCCAGCAATGGTATGCCTAACGCCGTGGCAAATTGCTGATATTTTTCGCCCGAGACGGAGGGGGATAAATCCAGCAGTACCGCTCCGCTGGTTTTAAGGCGCAGAGACTGACGAGTGACCAAGTGGGCTTGCGAGCCAGCCACCCAGGTGCCATTTGCGGCGGGTAGCAACAACTTGGCGCGCCAGGTAGCCGGAATCTTCGTCTTATCGGTCAGCCAAGGCAATAACTGCGCCAGGGTTTTGGCAAATTCCGCTTTGGCCTGCTCAGTAATGGCCTGGCCGGCTGTGCTGCCGGCCGCCACCTGCGCCAGCAATTCAAAGGCCGCCTCGGCGCTAAGCTGGGTTTTCAGGCCCAGTCGCTGCTCGAATTCCAGGGAGCCGTAGCTGACGGTAGCCACGGGAGCGCCGGCCGGTACAGCGGCGAGCAGCTTGGAATATACCTCGTGGGCTGGGCGTAAAGAGGGCGTGCCGGTGCACGGTACCACTGGAAACGCGCACAGCAGGGAGCCAGCAGGCCAACTGCTGTTATCATAGCTGGAGTGGTAGACCGACGGTGGTTTGCTTTGTAGAGAAGCCTCGCAAGCGCGTAAAGCATCTGCTACCAGAGTGGCCACTGCGGTCGAGGTAACGAGGCGCAGGTTAGGAACAATAATGAATGTCCGTAAGCTCTGCTGCGTTAGGTGACGAGCGTAGGGCGGGGGACAGATGGCTGGGTTGGCATCAACCCAGGCGATATACTCCGGAAACTTGCTGGCCGCGTCGGTGCGCGAGATGTGCTCGTAAGACCAGACGCTGAATTTGCCCACTACTCCCAAACTCTCGAAAAATAAGCGCCATGTTGCCAACTCAATCTCTATTAGGTTAGCCGGTAGGTATTCGGGAGAAAGCAACTGCTGCTGCTGCCCACCTGACAAGTGTGCCAAGTCGTACACCGGCCCGTAGCTGGTGCTGAAGAAGGTAGCGGCAGCTGGCTGGATGCTGCCATCCACTTGGTATAAGCGTAGTTCAGCTAGTACACCCTTATGGGCTTTTGTGAGCTGCTTGCTTTGTTCCCAGGCATATAATTGCCGCACCGCCGCCACACTCGCGGGGAGGTTAAGCGCAGCCGCGACCACCTGCCGACAGGCGTAATCGATAGTAGTAGGCTCGTCCCAAATCCGGCAGCCGGCAGTCTGAAAAAAATTGGCAACTGCCGCCGCGTTGTCCTGGGTGAAATAGTCGGGGGCGAGGGTACTGGCCGGCGTAGCGGCAATCGGAAGCAAGGCCAGCAGGGCTAGTTTAGGATTGTAGGCCGGCGGGAGGGTGCAGTCGGGTAGGGGAGCCGTGCCACCGACCGTGAGAGCTTTTAATTTGGGCAACTCGGTGAGCGGCAGGTTTTGGCCCTTGCCGCTCACGAAGGCGGTAAGGGCCAAGCGTAGTACCGCCTCGTGTTTGGCTGCCGTCCAAGCGACTACGTTCGCTCCGGTAGGCAGTAGCTTCTTGCGGAGCAAGTCGGCTGCATCAGGGGTCGGGATATCTAGGTAGGTCCAGAAGGCTCGCCACCCGGCCGGCTCGGCGTACCGCTGCAGATAAGTACCCGAAACCAAATGAAACTGCTCTTTCCCAATCTCGTCGGCGATTACTTCCAACTCGAAAGGCGGCTGGTAGTACCGGGATAAAAAGCAGCTCGACAAATGGTAATACTTACCGTCCTCGCAAAGCACCACCATTTTCGTGAGCTGCTGACGCTCGGGCTCGCTTAGCCAGGCGGCTAGTTCCCCACTGCGGTACAGGCCGTAGAGGTACAGTACGCAGCCCTGGCGCAGCACAGCCGTCGCGCTCTGCAAACAAGCCGCCGAAAGCAGCAGCCGCTTTACGAGCGTTTTTCGCGTGTAAGGGACAACGTTTAGCGTGTCTGCCAGCCAGGTTGCGAGGGTTTCGTTGGTGCGCAAAGCCTCTTGGATGGCCGGGTATAGGTACCGCACCTGGTCGACCAGGGGGAAGTCCGGGTCCCAGGCTTCGCTAAGCGCTCCGTAAAGCGTGGGCTCGTTGGGCGCAACCAACTCGCCGTGCTGGTCAAAAAGCCAGGGAACCGCCTGCCAACTCGCGGGCAGCGAGTCGTTGGTGGCTAACTGCCGGAGCAGGCCTACCGCATCAGGGGGCGTGTAGTAGTTTGTTACGTCTTTCTGGGTGAAGGCGGCCTGCAACTCCGCCAGCTTAATGTACACTAAGTCAAAACGCTTACCCAGCTTGGTTGCTTCCACGCTACTAGCCGTATCATGCTCTATAACTGCTAAGCCGTTGGTCAGGTAGTAGCGGTAGAGGTTAGGGAGAACCTGATACAGGCCGGCCGCGTCCAGCACTGCCTCACTCAGCAACACCAGCTCGCCGGTGTCTGCGCTCGCTATGCAGGCAGTGGTTTTAATGCCTTCTGCGATGCCCGCCACCAGCGCCTGGTGGTTGGGGTTGTCCTCCAGCGCCAAGCTGGTAGGCACGAACTGGTAAATCGTGCGGGCGCGGGCGAGCTCTTCTCGCAGGCGGTCGGCCAGCCATTGGATAAGCAGGCGGCCAATCTGCTGAAAGAGAAACTCGTTCCACTGATTTTTAAGGGTCACTTTCTCCCGCGACGACGTGAGTGTGAAATCGGCGTTTACCAGCAGCGACAAGCCATACGACGTATCCTCCGTGGGCAGGTAGGCCGAGAGCACCGCTTCGGCCGGGTTCATCGGCACGAGCAGGTTGTTGCTGGGGTCGAGGGTCGCGGCAAATTGTACCGTCACAGTGCTTACTCCCGCCAGCTTCACGGGCAGGACTGGCCGGGCTGGCGCGTCGTCACCATTGCCGGCAGCAGAGGCAGCCGTAAAACCGGTGCTCACATCGACTAGGTAGGAATGGCGCAGGTAAGTGCTTTCGCGCCCCATCGCCTGGAAGCTGATTACCCCGGTGTCAGCTTGCCGGGTGCGAGTCAGACGAATCTCTGCCAGGTCTTCACCCACTACCCGAATGTCATCAAGAGAGCGCAGAAACAGGGCAAATCGAGGGTCCAGAAACAGCTTGCGCAGCACATCGGCGTACTTGGCATGTTCGTCGGACCGCACCTGCAAGCCAAAGCAGACGGGAAACTGCTGCTCGTCGAAGAAGTCGGCCTCAGCCCGCAACTCGGCGGGGTACGCGGCCAGCTCGGTCCAGCGTGGCCAGGTTTGCCAGGGCACTTCGTCGTTGCCATTGGAGGCGAAGCGAAACGAGTAGCCCCCCGACCGCACGTAGACGCAGCAACTCTCGGAATACACCGATTTAAAACCAATGCCTTTATAGCCGGTGGTAGCAGCATCTCCAGTCTTGGTACTTTTGCCAACGTTGGCCAGCGCCAGCACGTGCTCGTAACAGAAAGGCAGTCCGGTATGCTGAAAGAGCAGATGAGTAGGTAGCAACCGGATTTGGACCCGCACGCTCCCACCTGGCTGGGCCGGTAAGTCATCCGCGTTTTGGAGCAGTTCGAACACGAAACGGTCCACTGCCCAATACATGTCGCCCTGCACTCCGCGCATGGCGTTAGCCAGATTGCTTAAAACAGCTGGACTACCTGTGCTATTGCGCTCAAAGATGTTCTCTACCTCGACGCGCCGTATGGCTTCGGTGTAGGCCAGCGGGCTGGTCTCGATAGGAAGGGTAAGCGAAGGGGGAGAAGGCTGCATGTGAAAGCGAGTGTTGCCTGCATCCGGGATGAGGGGCAGTTGAAAATAGGCTGTTTCACTTAGGCTACGTGCATCAGTCTTTGCATGCTACGCCTCCATTTCCAACTCTTCCGCGATGCCGGCAAACTGTGCCAAAGCCGCTTGCAGATTCTCTAAAATCTCCTGGGCGAGCACATCCGGCGCAGGCAGGGAGGCGCTGTCTTCCAGGGTTTCATCTTTCAGCCAGAAGATATCGAGGTTCACCTTGTCGCGTGCCAGCAGTTCCTCGTAGGTAAACGCCCGGAAGCGCTCGGTTTCCGTGCGCTGGCCGCAGGCACCGGGCTGGCCGTAGCACTGGACAAAGTCGTCGAGGTTAGCGCGGGTGAGGGGGTTGGTTTTGAGCGTGAAATGCTGGTTGGTGCGCAGGTCGTACACCCAGAGCCTGCTGGTGCGGGCGGTTTCGCCGCCGGTTTTCTTATTGAAAAACAGCACGTTAGCCTTCACACCCTGCGCGTAGAAGATGCCGGTGGGCAGGCGCAGCAGCGTGTGCACGTCGCAGTCTTTAAGCAGCTTGCGGCGAATGATTTCGCCGGCCCCGCCCTCGAATAGTACGTTGTCGGGCAGCACCACGGCCCCGGTGCCGTTCACCTTGAGGATGGTGTAGATGTGCTGCAGAAAGTTGAGCTGCTTGTTGCTGGTGGTGGCCACGAAGTCGGTGCGCTCGTAGCTGAGGGCGTCTTTCGAGGTCTGGCCCTCCTCGTTCATCACCGTGATGCTGCTCTTTTTGCCGAAGGGCGGGTTGGCCAGGATAAGGTCGTAGCGGGTGCCGGAGTCGGAGGCTAGCGAATCCTGGTTGCGGACGGGGCTTTCGAGGCCGCCCACACCGTGCAGGTACAGGTTCATGGCCGCCAGGCGCACCACCGAGTCCACGATGTCGAAACCGTAGAAGGTGTCGTAGCGCAGGGCGCGCTTCTGGTCGCGGTCGAGGGTGGCTTCGTAGTGCTGCACGAGGTAGTCGCGGGCTACCAGCAGGAAGCCCGCTGTGCCGCAGGCCGGGTCGCAGATGGTTTGGCCGGGGCGCGGGGCCACCACATCCACCATCGCCTGGATGAGCGGGCGGGGCGTGAAGTACTGGCCCGCGCCGCCTTTCACGTCTTCGGCGTTTTTCTGGAGCAGGCCCTCGTAAATCTCGCCCTTCACGTCGAAGCTCATGCCCGACCAGTTTTCCTTGTCAATCAGGGCGATGAGGTGGCGCAGGCGGGCAGGGTTCTGAATCTTGTTCTGCGCCTTTTTGAAGATGACGCCCAGCATCCCCGGCTCCTTGCCCAGGTCGGTGAGCAGGTGCCGGTACTGCACTTCCAACGCGTCGCCTTCGAGGTGGCGCAGCGAGGCCCAGTCCTTGTTGGTGGGCACGACCGGCGCATTGGCGGAACCCGCTTGCTCGTCGGCCATTTTGAGGAAGAGCAAAAAGGTGATTTGCTCGACGTAGTCGCCGTAGCCCACGCCGTCGTCGCGCAGCACGGTGGCGTAGTTCCAGACGCGCTGGACGAGTTGGGAAGCCTGAATGTTCATATTGGAAGTTTAACTGACTATAGTTTTTGCAATGCTTTGCGGCACTTTGCATCGTAACGCAAGGCAATGAGAAGCAATAAAAAGGGCTATTCGAGCTGGAAATGCACTTTTGTATTTCAATTGCATCTCAATTGCGTTTTTTATGGCAACGAATAGGTTCGGTTGCGTGTGCCGCCGGAACTCGGCACTAAGTGGCCTTCGGCCACCATTCCATATACTTCCCGCTTAACTTCAGCCAGGGGTAGCTCTTCCAGCCGCCGATGTATCTGCGTAATGGAGCTGTTAGGATATGCCCTTACGTCTTCCGCAATCAAAGCCCGCAGTCGGTACGGCTCCATTGTCTTCAGGCTCGGTTTCACATCAAGGTTGGCGGCGGCATAGGCTTTAGGGTTCACCAGGTATTCGGTGCCCTTTTTCACGCCGCGCGCCAGCACGATGTTCCATTCCAGTAGGCGGCCCAGCCAGGTGCGGAGGCGCTCTTCCTGCCGCAGCTGCAAGGCTTGGGTAAGGGCCGGGGCGGTGATAGGACTGTGCTGCGCAATGATGCCTAACGTAATGATTTCCTTTTGCTTGAAATCATAATGCTTGGCCAGGGTATCGAGTAAGGTAACGGCGGTAGGGTTGGGAGCCTTAGCTTGAATGGTGACGCGCAGGTTGTTATACAAGTCATCTACTTCAGGCAGGGGCTTGGCGTCGCGGCTCAGCTTTTCGTAGATGAGGTCGTAGCCCGAGCCTTCGCCCTCCATCAGTCCCACGGCCTGGAAGGTGTCCATCAGGGCCGGATTGCGGCGCACCCGCTCGTGCAGAATGGTGGTGGGCGTGACACCTAGCGGCAGGTGGCCGGGGCTTTCTATTTCCAGCCGGTCGGGGTACACATGGATGGCCACGTCGGTGGCCGTGGTGTAGAGGCGGTGGGCGAAGGCATTGGCCAGCAGCTCGCGCAGCACGGCTTCGGGATAGCGGCGCACCTGGCGGCGGTAGAGGCCATCGGGCACCTCGTGGTAGTAGTGCAGCTCGATGCCCCGCGCCAGCACGTCGTCGAGCAGGCGCAGGGGATTGAGTTGGTGGTCGAGCCAGATTTCCTTGCGGATGCGGCGCTCGGCTTCGTCGTACACCATGTACTGCACCGCCAAGCCGTAGCGCAGGCGGGCGCGCTGCGCCGGGGTGCCGAGCCACAGGATGCCGAGATTGGTGGCGAGGCCGTCTTCCCGAATCAGGTTGTAGTGGGCCAGCAGCTCGGGGTTCGACTTGCTTTTCTCGAAGGGGCTGACCTTCTCGGCCGGGGCTTCCCGGATTTTCTGCACGAAGAACTTGATTTCGGCGGGACTCAGGTCGGCGAGCGGTACGCGCTGGGGTGCTTGCAACTCCCACTGAAACCCGCTTTTTTCGCCGGCCAGGCGCAGCAGGTCTTCGCCCACCACGGGGCGGCACTGCTCGGCCAGGCGCATATACACCCGGCCATCGGCCGTGGTGGCAATGGTGCTCAGGGAGGGGTGAATCCAGAGCTGAAGGTACTGCCCGCCGTTGGGACTGGTGATGATGTGCGGGTCGGCGATGCCCACGTTGAGGGCGCGGCCGGCCAGCGTTTTCAGCAGCAGGTTCACGGCTTCCTGGTCGAGGCGCTGGTCGGCGGGCGGCAGCTCCTGCTTGTCTTCCACGCCAATCAGCAGCGTGCCGCCTTGCGCGTTGGCCAGGCACACGCAGGTGCGGGCCAGGTCGTTGAGGTCGGCGGTGGGGCCGAACGCCTTGCGGTAGCTCTTCTTCTCAAAAACGTGGTTTTCGGTCATGGCGCGGCTCCGTTACAGTTCCAGGGCGGTCTGCGCGGCTTTGGGCTGGCGGCCGCGCCGGGCCTGGGCGGCAGCGGGAGCAGCTTGCAGGCGGGCCAGCAGCGCGGCAGCCGGCTCGTCGGTGGCATCCTGCGGCACAAGCCGCCCGGTGAAGGCGCGGTGCAGGATGCTTTGGCGCAGGCGCTCGGCGCGGGTTAGCTCGGCGCTCAGGGTGCGTTCCAGGTTGTCGAGCACGGAGAGGCGGCGCTCTACTTCGGCGATAACTTGAGCTTGCTCTACGAGAGGTGGAAGAGGAACAGCATATTCTTGTAACTGCATCACTTCAATGCTTTCGACGGTAGTACCACTCTTCATACACGAAGCTCTTATATCGTTGTTCAGGCCTTGAGCAACGTACAAAAGATAATCTGCCAGTTCAGCTAGGTAAGGACTTAAAGCCTTGATGTCTTGATTCACCGTGCCAGTCTTTTCGAGTATTGCCACTGGTAAAATTCTGCGCAGAATACCACTGCGGACAACAAACAGCAGCGCAGGAGTAGTAATAAGTTTTGCTGTAGAGCCCTCCACAGCCGATTCTGTGATTTTATCCTCTGAATCATTGAGCCGCCAAGACTTCATGTCCTTGGGTGAAACCCAAAGAACAGTGCCATCTGACCAAAAATCTGGGTTGCTTTTGCTTGGCGTGCCACCACCAGTCCACGAACCAAGCTGACTCAATGTTGCCCATACCCACCCTTTCGGCAACTCCGGCAACTCGCTCGTGTCAGGGGCGGCGGGCTCTTCGTATTTGCTCTTCCAAGCATCGCCCATCGGCAATTGCCCGCCGCGCTTGGCGACCTGGGCGGCTTCCCACTGCGCCCGGCGCTCTTGGCGGATGCGCTGCAACAGCGCCGCACCCGATTCGGTGGGGGCGGGGTGGGCCTCGCGCCAGGCGCGGGTCAACTCGCCCGTCACGGCCGCGTGCAGCACCGATTGGCGGTAGCGTTTCAGCTGGGCCTGGGTTTGGCGCAGAGTAGCCACGCCCGCATCCAGGCGGCTAAACAGCTCCTCTAGCTTCGCCACGATGCGGCGCTGCTCGGGGAGGGGAGCGAGGGGAACGGGCAACGCTGCAATCTTCGATATGCTAAGAGTATAAAGCCCCGATGTTGAGCTTGCTACTTCTCTTATATAATCCCTTCCCTCTTTTGATAAAAGCCAATTCACAACATATGGACCTTGCAGAAGCGGGTGTAAACGCACTTTTATTAAGTGGTTTTGATGCAAGCACGGCGAGATGCTGCCATCCCAAATTGCTAAACGGCCTATCTGGTCTGGACTGCCATTTCCCTCTACAACCAGCAAGTCTCCTTTCTGCAGAAGTACACGATTTATCTCAGATTCGCTAACCCCTATTGTTTCAATTTCAGTAAGATGCAGTCGATTTGCTTGCACATTAGCCACTCGCAAGTATGGAAGCTGTACTTCTAACTCTGTCCTTTTTGCATTTTTGGTAAGACCTCCACTTACATTGCCTAATTCGCCAACCGACGACCAAACCCACCTCTGCGGTAATTCCTGATTTTCCTGCATCCTGAAAAGTCAGCCGCCTACGCGGCCAGTACGTCGTTTAATTCCTGCACCACCAGCGGCAGCTCGTCGCCAAACAGGGCGCGGGCGCGGCCGAAGCCGCCGTGGTCCTCGAAGGGCGCGTAGCCAAAGTCCTCGGTTTCGACGGTGAGGGAGGTGGCAATGTGGTCTTTCATCATGGCCAGCCACTGCTGCTGGGGCGGCGTAAACTGGCGGCCCGCGAGTGCCTGCTGGTGCAGCCACTGCTGGTAGCGCTGCTCCACAGTGCTGGGGTAGGGCTCCAGCACGTCGGCGTGGCCCAGGGCAAACTGCACCAAGCTGATAAGATTGGTGAGCAGGTCGCGGCTGCCCACGGGGCTGGCCCCGGCCCGGATGCGGGCTTTTTCGAGGCGCTCGTAGGCCGTCCAGAGGTGGGCAGGCGTCAGGTCGGGGCTTTCGAGCTTGAGGGCTTCGGCCAGGTCTTTGAGTTGCCGGTGCGTGAGTTCGCGGCGGCGCCAGGGCTGGTTGTGCAGTACTTGCAGGGCCAGTATCTCGGTCTGGTGCGCCTCCAGAAACGCCCGAAACCGGCCCACCTGCTGCCGGGCCAGCGCCTCGGCCGCCTGCTCCCCCGAAAACCGCTCGCCAAACTGCGTTGTCACGATTTCGTCCACGCTCAGGTGGTCGATAATCAAGTCTTTCTGCGCGTGCAGCTTCACCAACACCTCGCGCAGGTCAGGGCTATCGAAGGCCGCCACGGCGGTAGCCGCCAGCTGCTGCTCGGCCTGCTCAAAGTGCGCTTCGGTGGGCTCGGTAACCGCGCCGGTCGGGCCAGCGAGGGCCGTGGCTACCTGCTCCACTTTCACGGGGTCCACGGCGTCGTAGAGGCGGCCGGCCAGGGCCTGCACCGTGGCTCCGTGCGCTTGCCGGCCGATGGCGGCCTGCTCGGCGGGGCTGAGCTGCTGGTGCAGGCGCGCTAGGCGGGTAGCCAGGCCCTTGAGGTGCTCGGGCTCGGTGCTGCCCAGCGACACGGCTTTCAGCAAGTTCTCGAAACTCAGGCCCTTTACCCGCTCCGAGGTACTGGTTTCCTTTTTGGTGCTCTGCGTCACGCCCACGGCATCCACGATGACGAAGCGGGTTTTGGCGGGCGCGTCTTCCGTTACCTGGTGCAGGTCGTCGGGGCTGATAACGCGGGTGCCCCGGCCCTTCATCTGGTCGAAGTACACGCGGCTGCGCACGTCGCGCAAAAACAGCAGGCATTCCAGCGGCCGGATGTCGGTGCCGGTCGAAATCATGTCCACCGTCACGGCAATGCGCGGGTCGTAGCCGTTGCGGAAGCGCTTGATGAGGTCGTCGGCCTTCTCGCCGGTGGTGCCGTAGGTTATCTTCTTGCAGAAGTCGTTGCCCTTGCCAAACTCCTCGCGCACAATGTCCACGATGAGGTCGGCGTGGGCATCGGTCTTGGCAAAGATGAGCGTCTTGGGCACAATGTGGCGACCCGGAAACAACTGGGTAAACAGCACGTCCCGGAACTCGCGGATAATGGTGCGCACTTGGTCGGGGGCCGTCACCGAGCGGTCGAGCTGGGTGGCGGCGTAGGGCAGGTCGTCGTCGAGGGCTTCCCAGCGCTTGCGCCGCGTGAGGCGCTCGACGTGCTGCACCGGCTGGTCTTTTTCCACCGTGGAGCCCTTGAGCGAGATGCGCGTGCCGATGTGGTAGGTATCGGAGCCCACGTTCACGCCGTCCACCACGGCGCGGTCGTGGCTGTATTCCATCACCAGGTTGCGGTTGAAGAAGCCAAACGTCTGCTTGGCCGGCGTGGCCGTGAGGCCGATGAGGTGGGCGTCGAAGTATTCCAACACCTGCTGCCACACGTTGTAGATAGAGCGGTGGCACTCGTCAATCACCACAAAGTCATAGGTTTCGGGCGGCAGCGCGGCGTTATAAGCCACTTCCCTGGGCCGCATGTCGGCCGTGGCCGCGCCCGCCTCAAACCCCGAATGCTCCTCGTTGCCGGCCTCAAACTCGGCCTCGCCCCGCAGCATCGAGTACAGCCGCTGAATGGTGGTGATGGTAACCTTGCTCACCGAGTCAAGATGGTTGCTGGTCAGGTGCTGCACGTTGTACAACTCCGTGAATTTGCGCCCGTCGTCGGGCGTCACGTACTGCTGAAACTCGGTGAGCGTCTGCCGCCCCAGGTTGCCCCGGTCCACCAGAAACAGCACCCGCCGCGCCCCGGCAAACTTGATGAGCCGGTACACAAACGACACCGCCGTAAACGTTTTGCCCGAGCCGGTTGCCATCTGGATAAGCGCCCGGGGCCGGTCGTGCCGAAACGATTCCTCCAGGTTCTGAATGGCCTCGACCTGGCACGCCCGCAGGCCGGTAGTAGTTAGCGCGGGCAGCGTCAGCAAGCGGTGCCGCACCGTCGAAGCTCCTTCGGCCAGCCACGCCCGCAGGGTTTCGGGCCGGTGAAAGCCAAACACGTTGCGCGAGCGGGCCTGCGGGTCGCGCAAATCGCGGAAGCGTACCTCATCGCCATTGGCCTCGTAGCCAAAGGGTAGCTCGGACGCCGCCCGCTGCACGTACATAGTAGCGCTAGTCTGGTAGCGGGCCGTCTGCTCGGCCACGGCCGTGAGGGAGGTGCCCGCCCGCTTGGCTTCCACGATGCCCGCCATCTTCTTATCCACAAACAGGGCGTAGTCGGCCGGCCCGCTCTGGGTCGGAAACTCGCGCACGGCCACGCCTACGCTCGCCCCCAGGTTCACCTTGGCCGCATCCTGAATCAGCCAGCCAGCAGCCATGAGTTGGGCATCGATAAGCTGGCGGGCTTGCTGTTCAGGGGTAAGCATGGATGGGTAGAAGCGCGAAAGAATTGCTAAAGTACGTAGCCGCGCTTCGTGCGCTTGGATAGCGAGGCTATACCTTAGCAATTCATACCAGGTGAAGTACGAGTCCAAGCTTTGCCCCACCACTATCCAAACTTAGCAGCCTCGCCCAATGGCTACCCCAATTCTACAGGAGTTTCTCAACCAGCAGTTCATAGAGCCCGACCAGGAGGAGTATATCACCGGCCTGCAAAAAGCAGCGGTTGAGTTCGAAAAACGGCTGCGAGCTAAAAGGAGCCGTATTCCGCAAGTGGTGCTGTTAGCGTTCGACCCTGAGGCTCCCGCCAATGAGCCACTATTCGCGGAAGTGCAGGACTTAGTCGTAGCCAAGTGGCGCAACTTCGCCAGTAAGTGCCAGGGCCAGCCCGTCACCTACCTGCGTGCCGTGATGCTAACCGCCCTCGAAGCCCTGGCCGCCGACGCCCGGTTGGCCGGCATTGTCTGGCTTACGGCCAGCAATTACTTCCGCTACATCAAGCCTACGCACCGCGAAGCAATGGTGCTACAGGGCTTTTTGGCCACGGTAAGCCAAGTGTACGAGCGAGCTGGCTGGCAGAGTTGGGAGCTTGGGCAAGGGGAAAAGCTGCCTGACACGCCTTCAATATCAAATGCTAATCTAGGACAAGCATTAACTCTCACGTCTGATTACGCAGAGAAACAGATGAAGGCTTCAGTGTTTGAAGAGGAGGGAGCAACTAGTAACGATGAAATATTTTATCGGATTTCAAGCAGTTATGTTAGTAACACAGCTGTGTCAGCTAATGAGGACTGGGCTACTGATTTTGGTTCTATCGCTGGCAAAACAATCACAAATGTTGCTAATAGTGCAATACGAGAGGTCAATAAGGTTATTGCCAATGCAGCAAGCATTGAAGCGCTTAATGGGTTTGCCGCTGCAATCACGAAACAATTAGGCACTGTAGCGGATAAGTTGGAGCGCCAAACAGCTTCCCACAATCTGCGCAGCCGTTTGCTGTGGTTGAAGGAATCGCAATATTCCGTGAGCCAGCGCAAGAGCTACCGCGCTATAGTGCAGGCCGCCCGCCCGGTAGCACTGGCCTATGATGCTACCAAGGAAGTGCCCGAAGTATACCCGGCGAGCGTAGAGTATTTTCTGCGGGAAACACTGCTGGTAGCTGACCCGCAAGCGGAGGAAGGACACACGTTTGAAAGCCTGCTCGCCGATTTAACTCAAGACGTTGCGAGCTGGCAAACAACGCTAACTGCGGCAACTCCCGCCGAGCCCGGCCGCCGGCCATTATTGTCCTTTATAGCCAAGCTGGGGCAAGCCGGTAATGAACAGGAGGAATTCGAGTCCCTAACGGGCCTTACGCTGACCGACCCCGTTTCACGGGCTGACTTCGCAGTCTGGCTATTTCGGGAGTTGGAAGTGCAGAAACTGGTAGCAACCAAGTAGCCCACGTATGCAACAAGGAAAATGCACGAAGGAAGGATGCCCAGCTGCCCTTTCCAAGCACTGTTTACTTACCAATGAGCTAAGTGAGTGCCCTAACTGGCAGCCCGCGAACACGAAAAGCAAGTCGAAGGCCAGTCCAGTTGCCAACCCGCAGCCCGACGGAACCGATACTGACAAACAACCGAGCCGTAAAGTCCCGGGTGAAAGACTAGTGGCGTGGTCGGGCGAGGCACTGCGATTACCTGAAATTGAGTTAGTAAGCCGCCAGGGGGCGCCGGTTATCCTAGCTACCGTGGGCCACGCGGATGCCGGCAAGACCACGTTTCTAGGGTTGTTACACACGTTACTATTGCGCGGCCGGCCCCTTGGGCACTACACGTTTGTTAGGTCGCTAACGCTATTAGGCTGGGAGAAGCTGGCGGCGGCATGGCGTTTTAAGGGCGGCGAAGTGCGCGGGTCAACGCCTACCCCCGACGACCCCGACTACTACAGCTTACTGCACTGGACTTTACGCCAGCCCGACCAACGTTTACGTGAGGTGTTATTTCCCGACGCGGGTGGAGAGGTGTTTAGTCGTTGGGCCATCGAAGCTACCGACCCAACCGCCGCCAACGTTCGTTGGATTGAGAAAAATGCCGATGCCTTCTTGTTTTTCGTGGATTGCAGGGCGCTAGCAGAAAGGCAAAACCCAGCATTTATCCAAGTTATTAAGCTGGCAACCCGGCTACGCGATAACCTGAATGGGCGGCCAGTTCTCGTGCTGTGGTCCAGAGCGGATTACTTGTCCGCTGTCAGCCCCGAAATGCAGGCGAAGGTGACAAAGCAGCTTCAGCTACGGTTTGGTTTTTACACCAGCTTCGAAATCAGCAATGAGCTTACCGACAGCCCGGAAATTCGTCAGCTTAATATGCTGGCAGCGGTAAATGAAGCCCTTTCGCAGGTAGCAGCCCGACGCTGGTTACCGACTGCGCCTGACCACTTCGACCCTGACAGCCAGGACACCTTTCTTCTATACCGCGGAAAATGACTCAGCCAACAAGAAAAATATTGCTTATTGGTAAGCCCGGCACCTCTAAAACTACGTTTATCGACCAGTTTTACGGTTTGGTAGAGCTAGACCTCAGCTGCGCCAAACTGCGGCAGATGCCTGAATCAATTGCCGCGATTGAGCGCGGACGGTCGCGTTTAGCGCAAGGCCAGGAAGTGGGAGCAACGCCTTCTCAGGAAACGGCTCTTATAAACCTGCAACTACTAGCAAACGACGTTCCTTTTGACCTTGACCTGTTGGATTATGGTGGTGAGCAAGTGCGCGACATTATTGACGACCGGCGGCTACCAGCCCACTGGCACAAACTAGCGAACGAATGCGATACCTGGCTCTTGTTTTTGCGCATTCACGATGCTCCTGAGCCAGCTGATGCCAGCACGCGGCCAGTTACAGAAGCACTGACAACCGAAATGGAGAGTGCTGACCAGCAATCAGTAGCAGCGAACAACGAACCACTTCACTTAAACGAAGCAGTAAGCTTGATTGAGTTGCTACAAATCCTGCTTGCGGCTCGGAACACGGGCTATCAGCAGCGTATCACTACTCCACGCCTAAAATTGGTCGTTAGTCTGTGGGACATGCTCCATAGCGTAGATACTCCAGAGACTGAGTTGCGCCGACGGCACCCGTTATTGGTGGAGTTTATGCACAGCAACTGGGCGACGGGCGCGTGTAGCGTATGGGGCCTGTCGCCGCAGGGATTTGCACTTGATACCCCTGAAAACGTACAAAAGTACCTGCAGAACGGGTCGGAAGAGTACGCCCGGGTCATCTTGCCGGATGGCAAGTCGGAAAACGATTTGGCGCTGCTTCTTTTATAGATATTTATAAAAAATTCAATCAGTGGAACTGACAGTTCATCAAGCCCGATTCGGTCAGAATGAGGAGCGAGGATTTGCGCTGCTTGATACAACTCATCCAGATACGTCGCGCATTCGGAAACTGTCGCCAGTTGCTAACCTGGCCGAGTATCCGCCTGACCAGCTTCACTGGGAGCCCGCGCTCAGAGGCTTTGCGTGGGATGACTTTTATGTGCTACTGAAAACCTTCCCGGATAATTCCCCAGGTATGCGGCGTGACCGAGTATTCTCGCACGCGTTGCTGCTAGAGACTAAGCAGTTAACTTATGTGGCTGACCTACGCTTGGTGCTGGATAATCTGCCAACTAAATTAAATAAAAGCTCTGCGTTAACTAGCTTCAAATTAGCAATTCCAGGTGTGCCAGCTGAGCCACTTGTTCTCACGCCTCGCTTAGGAAATCTATTGCAAGTCCTTGTGCTGCATGCCGATACTAAGCCAATTATTTGGGCTGACCAGCTAGAATTTGAAGACGCGGTTTGTTTAGCTTGGCGGGTTATGTGGCCCGCGTTGCGCCAGCAGTTTAAATTTGGTATTGGATTTTCAGTGCGTGACGTAAAAGCTGTTACTCCACAGCTGGTAGCCGTGCCCAACTCACTTCTGAGTGCCTGGCACGAGTACCCTATCATCAAGCCAACCGATGCCAACGGCAGTTTTAACGAAGTAGAACGCTATCTGCTAGGCGACCTTACTAAATCAACTGACCTCGCTGACCTGCTCACGGCCCTAAAAGCTTTTCCGGCTAGGCTAAGCGACTTGGCTAGCATTCAGGCAGTTGCCCAGACTGCTACGCGACTTGCCGAGGCTACCTTGCCCGACTTGCTCGCCCTCGCCTCAGTTGTTGCCACCCTACAGCCTTCTCCCGCGCACGCACCAGCCCTAAAACAGGAATTGGTGGCAAGCCTGTTAACAGCAGTTGCTTCAAGCAGTATAGAGGAATTAATTCAGTTGCGGACGTTTGGCTGGCAAGCTGAATTTGGACCCGTTGCGACTAGGCTAGACCAGGCAGTAACCGAGCGTTTTGCTAAGGTTGTAGGCGGCAAACCAGCCATTGACTTGGCCCCCCTGCTTGCGCGGCTGGACAGTGACGCAGCGCCAAACTGGTGGAGTAAAAGTATGGAAGCAGGAATGCGTAAAATCTTCGCATTCTGGAAGCCTGAATTAGCTCCACTGGTGTATAGCTTATGGGAAAAGGCTAGCACCGTAGCCGGTCAGCTTTTAAAGTTGTTGCCAATGGGCCTCGAAATCGAGGCCGATTTAGTAGCCCAGCTACCATCTGCGCTGGGCAAAGACATGGCCCAGGCGGGTGTGAGCTTCGCCCAGCGCCGCAAGTGGTTGACCCTGCACATGGCCTGCGCCCTGCAGCGCTGGCCACTGGAGACGGCACTTAGCAAGCAGCTTGAAGTAGACACTCTTCCCCACAGCGTAAATGCGTTACGCTACGCCCAGCAGCAAGCGCCCGCAAAAAACTTCGTTAAAATCTCAGCCGAGTTGCTGGATGAGCGGCTCATCCAATTGGCAGGTGAAGTATGCGCAACTCAACCTAAGCTACTTGAAGTGGCCGAAGTGGTTAACGTGGGCTGGCAACGGGTGTGGCTGGCAAGCCTGCTAGAGAAGCAGCCTGCGCCTAAAGTCCTCGACAGAAAGTTAGTTGCCCGAACGTGGATTCTATTCGACCATTTAATTGCTGGAGGAAGTAGCATCCCCGGTTTACTAAGTGAGCTTGGAAAAACAGTGGCCGCAGATATGCGGGATTACCCAAGAAGAGCAGAGATTTGGGGGCACTTAAATGAAGGTAAACAGGCTTTCCTGTTTGCTACCGCTGTAAGCGTAGTGCAGCACGAGCAGGTAAATTCTGCTGTAGAAGCACCACTCGTTACTACACTTGGCAGCCTTGCTTTTGCCCGCCACTATTTAACACCAGGCATCGAAATAGACGCTGCACTGAGCTATCTAACTTGGTTTGGTGTCTCGGAGCCGGCCGTAACCGAATATTTGTCATCCATTCCCAGAACTATCAACTCGATTCAATCGCAACAGCTCGGCAGGTTAATTGCATCTCGTACCTGGACTACTGCTGCAAACCAACTGTACACTCTTGCGCAAAATACTCCCGCGCTTCGCACTGCGTTGGCCGAGTGTTTGAACCTACTTTCTGTCTTTAACAAGCTTGCTTCTATACTCCTGGTGCGCAAGGAAAAGAAGGTGCCAATCAAAAGCTCAGATTGGTGGCAAATGCTCTTAGGCGAGTTGCGATTCGTATATGCCAAGGGGCCGACCGATGATAAAATCTGGTTAATAAGCGGCGGCTCTGAGGATATAATTAATAACAACCAAAACGGGATGGAACAATGGGCCGATTTACTGAATAGATTGCAAAGAAAACCTCCTATTCCAGTCCGGCAGTTTATTGCTACGCTTGTGAAGGAAAACAAGCGCAACCAGACGTTCCAGCTTTTATACGACCTTCTACTCCATGACGCAAATGCCTAAGCCAGTAGTAATCTTATCAGCCCTTGAGGGAGTTGAGCGGCAGATTGTGCTTTCTTTTCTTAAAAACCCTGAGCCAGTAAGTCATCCCGATACCAGTACGCAGTACTATAAAGGGCAAATTAGTACGAATGCCGGGCTAATAGATGTAATTCTAGGCCGTACAAATCAAACGAACCCAAACGCCGGCATTGAAACCGAGCGGGCCATTGCCGCTTTTCAACCCCAATATGTCTTTTTTGTAGGAGTAGCGGGCGGCCTGAAAGATTCAAAAATCGGCGATATCGTTTTGGGAGAAGAAGTATTTGGCTATGAGCGCGGAAAAACCACTGATACCGGGTTTAATGCCCGGCCGACCTCGGCTAAGTCATCCTATAAATTAGAGCAGTTGGCAAATACTTATGCGCATTCGGCTGAATGGAAACTCAAGGCTGCCTCTCTCCATAATACCTCTTTCAAAGGTCCTGTGGAAATGATAAGCGGCGTAATTGTTTCGGGAGAAAAAGTTGATGCTTCAGAGAAGTCAAACCTGCATCTCTTTTTGAAAGAACATTTCAATCATGCTCAAGCAGTTGAAATGGAAGGCCTTGCGTTTTTAGAGGCTTGTCGACACCATCCAACAGTAGAGGGGCTGCTGATTAGAGGCATTTCTGATTTGGTCAGTGGTAAAGGGGACGCGGATGCAGAAGGTTCACAACCATATGCTACTCGTAATGCAGCAACCTTTGCTTTTGGTCTTATCGAAGCATTGTATGCGCAACCTGCTTCAGCCAAAAAGCTCTCTTTGGAAGACCAGAAGCAATTAGCTACCCTAGCTACTCAACTCTATCCGAGAGGAATTCTGGATAACCAGATTTGGGTGGAGGCAGGCGGCGATGCATCCGCGATTGCTACCAGCAGTAATGGCAAGACCCAATGGCGTGAGGCCATCACCAAAATTAGTAATGGAGGTGGTGGCAACATCACATTTTTGTCGCTCATGGAGGCGATGTTTGAAGAAAACTCAGGCAACGACAATTTGCGTGAGTTACTTCAAAAAATCAAGTAGCCGTCGAAACATGTCAGCTGCAGACTTTGCCAGTGTCGACTTAGGCCCCCACACTATACACTGTCGGTGTCAGAGCTTTGAAACCCAATTCCAGGAGGCCCACCAACAAGCCGTTGCACAAGGTTGTGGGGCAATGACTACTCAATCACGTTCAATTTTGTGGGCTTAACAACCTTTGGCAACTTAGTACCGATAATTAAGTTTTATCAGTACTAAGTTCGTAGCTTTGGGACCAGCCTGAAGTTGGGTCGCTACTCCTTATATAATAGGCCCCATGGAAAAATCGTCTGTGCTCCCTGTCCTCGTACCCACCCGTAGTCACGCGTTGGTGGAACTGCCAGCCTCGGTCAGCCGCTATGTGGAGGCTGGCTTGCAAGGGGCCGCCAACACGAAGCGCGGCTATGCGGCCGACCTGCGCAGCTTCGAGGACTACTGCCAGCACCACCAGCTCAGCTACCTGCCGGCCGAGGTCTCGACCGTGGCGGGCTACGTTTCGCAGCTGGCCGACCGGGGCAAGAAGTACGCGACCATCCGGCGGCACGTCGCGGCTATTGCCAAGCTGCACCAACTCGCTGGGCAGCCCTCGCCCACCAGCCACGAAGCGCTGGGCGTGGTGCTCGACGGCGTGGCCCGGGTGCACGGCAAGCGCCAGCGCCAGGCGCCGGCCTTCACCGTAGCCGAACTCAAGCAGGCCATTCGGGGCCTCGACCTGACCACGCCCACCGGGCTGCGCGACCGGGCGCTGCTGCTGCTCGGCTTTGCTGGGGCCTTCCGCCGCTCCGAACTCGTGGCGTTGAACGTGGAGGATGTGGAACTGACCCGGCTGGCGCTCGTCATTCACCTGCGCCGCAGCAAGACCAACCAGTACGGGGAGGAAGAAGACAAAGCGGTTTTCTATGCCCCGGCGGCCGACTACTGCCCCGTGCGCGCCGTGCAGGACTGGCTGGCCGTGCTCGGCCGGGTCAGCGGCCCCTTGTTTACCCGCATGAGCCGCGGCACAGCCCAACGCCCGGCCCAGCCCGGTACAGCGCGCCTCTCTGACCAGAGTGTCAACGACCTGGTGCAGCGCCACCTCGGCCCCGCGTACACGGCCCATTCCCTGCGAGCCTCGTTTGTAACGGTAGCCGTGGAGGCCGGCCAGAGCAACAAGGCCATCAAAAACCAGACGAAGCAAAAGACCGACGCTATGATTGAGCGCTATGCGCGCCTTGATGATGTGAAGCGTTTTAACGCCGCCCAGTACCTGGGGCTTTAACCGCCAGGCAGGAACAACAAGCCAGACCACACTTGGCTAAAGGTTCGCCCAAAATGGTGTTTGCGGGCTACTATACTCGCACTAGGTGTGGCCAAGTCCCGCTACGGCAGTTCGCTCGCACGGGCATATCCTCCTGACCAGGCAAACTGGCTCAGAAAGCGGGGGCCAAATAGTGCAATGACTACTTGTTTATTCCACGTGTCTTCTTAAAACCAGACCTTTACGCAATAGGCCTGACTAGTTTGGAGCTAGGTTCCGAAAGGTGTGCCTTTCGGAACCAGAAATACGGGCTACTACTGCCCATTCTGCCTTGACTGCCTTCCTCCCCGCCAACAAAGCTGGCCCCTGGCCGGGCAGCCTAGTGCGTAGCGCCGGTATACCGGCCGTCGTTGCGCAGCAAGCTAAAGGCGGTCGGGAACGCGGCTGCTACCCAGCGACGCAGCTGCTCACCCGAATAGTAGGGCCCATTGGCCACTAGTTGGGTGGGGTCGGGGCCGATGGCGCGCGTAAGTGGCGTGATATTGATAAAGGCAATGGCCGCTTGCTCGCATGCGCGGCGGGCCACGTAGTTGAACTCATCAATCGCGTGGCCGATGTGGGCGCGGTCTTCGCCCGCAGCGAAGGGGGTAAAGCCCCAGTCGGGGATGCTGAGCACCAGCACCCGGTAGGCCCGGTCGCCCGCATAGTGTTGGGCGGCGGCCAGCAGTTGGCGGAACTCGAGGTCGTAGAAAGCGAGACTATTGTGCTGGTACTGATTGTTGAGGCCGATGAGTAGCGACACGAACTCGTAGTCGGTACGGTGGTTGCCGCTTTTGGTGAGGGCCTGTTGCAGGTCGGCAGTAGTCCAGCCGTGGCCGGCAATGAATTCGGGGTCGGCCAGACCCACGTTGTATTCGCGCAACTTGGTGGCTAGCTGCACGGGCCAGCGCTCGGCCGCCGTGATGCCGATGCCGCTAGTGAATTCGTCGCCCAGGGCGAGGCAGGGGTTGGGAGGGCGGGCACCAGGGGCCGGAGTCGTCATAGCTAACTTGGCGTTGAAAGCAGCACCCAAAGCTATACGCCATCCGCTGAGGCCAGGCCCCGGCTTGCGGTCCGCTTCGCGAGGGCGCAGCGGGGGGCGGGTGGGTTGAATAGCCACGTTTAGCGCGGCCTTTTGCGCGGCCGGGTACTCCTCCGAAAAGGTAGAGAAGGTAGCTGCTCCTCTGCCTGCGCCGGAGCCTATTAAAAAGCCGCCCGGTTGCCACCGGGCGCAGGCGGAAACACCACCCGCGTCGGCCGCAACTCAGGCGCGGGCGCTTCCGCGCCTTGTTTGGTCCGCGCCATCCCGTTTTCGCCCCACAGCCAGAAGCTGCCATCCGCCTGCAGCCCCACCGACGTATCGCGCCCGGCGGCGATGTCGCGCCATTGCTGCCCGCTGCCCACCTGCACAAACTGGCCGAACGCGGGGAAGTCGGTGTTGCCGGTGCCCAGCTGGCCGAAGCCATTGTTGCCCCAGGCCCAGAGCGAGCCGTCGCGGCGCAGGGCCAGGCAGTGGCTGCTGCCAGCGGCTAGCTTCACCCAAGTGGTGTCGCGGGGCTGGTTGATGCAGGTCAGGCTGCTATCCTGGCCCCAGACCCAGAGCGAGCCATCCTGGCGGATGCCCGCGCCAAAGCCCCAGCCCGCCGCCACGCGCCGCCAGGGTGGCCCGCCCCGCACCGGCTGCGGGCGCGGGTACACCCCGCTTGAGTCCTTTACCAAGGTTTGGGTTAAGCCCGGCCGCCCCAATTGGTCGTCATCGTTGGCACCCCACGAGTAGAGCGTGCCGTCGGCGCGCACGGCCAGGGTCATGGTGCCCCCACCCGAGAAGGCGCCCCACCGGGCGGCGGCCGGCCCTACCCGCCGGGGTACGTTGTACCACGCCGTGTCGGGGCCAGGCCAGGGCACGTTGCCGAGTTGGGCGCTGTTGTTGTCGCCCCAGCTCCAGAGTGAGCCATCGGCCCGGCGCGCCAGCGAGTGAAACCGGCCAGCCGCCACCGCCACCCAGTCGGTGGCGGTACCGACCTGCACCGGCGCGATGGCCCCCGCGTATAAAGCCATATCGGGTCCGGTGCCGAGTTCTCCGTCGCGGTTATCGCCCCAGGCCCAGAGGGTGCCATCGCGGCGCAGGGCCAGGCAGTGGTCTTCGCCGGCCGCCACGGCGTACCAGTTCCGGCCAGCATCCACGAGGGCGGGCTGGCTTACGTAGTCATTACCTACATCACTGGTGTTGATGCCGACCTGCCCCAGCCGGTTATCGCCCCAGGCCCAGAGGGTGCCATCGGCGCGGATAACGACCACCAGGCCTGCCCCGACCGCCACGCGCGGGCCGAAACCGCGTAGCTTCACCGGGCTGAGTAGTGGCCGGCCGGTCGGCCCACCGTCGCTGCCCTGCGGGGTGCAGGCGCTCAGGGGCAGCAGCAGCGAAAGTAACCAAAGGCGCATAGGGTAGTGGGGAGTTAGGGCGTAAGCTGGCGGGTAGTATTCCTGGCAAGTGCTGCCAGGCAGCGGCTGGGATAATTTAGCTGGTACGGATAGCGAGCTAAGGCAGGTGATTGAGGAACGATATTACGCAGTCGGTATCGCCCTGCGCGTTGGCCTCACCCTTACGCACGACGGTGCAAACCATTCGCGACGTGGTGCTGGGCAAACAGGCTCGGATTCGTAAGCACCAGGTGGCCTTCCAGCACCACGTACTTGCGCCAACCCTGCGCTACGAGTCGGGCGAGACGCACTAGTATCAGGGCCAGGCCGTGCGCTGGTGGGTGCGCAGTTTTTTGCATGACAATCAACTCGATGAGAATCCTGAGCCCGAGCTGTTTTTTGAATTATTTCCATTCCAGGTACTCTTTACTACGTAAGATGCCTGGCTGCTTCCCAGGCCGCCTCACCCCCTCTTTATCATCACGTTTACGCTTGCCTGCCCGGCCGGTGCCTCCACCATGAAGGAAAGCGAAAAGAAATACCGGCAGCTCATCGAAGCCAGCCAGGATTCATTAGTCACCGTGAACCTGGAGGGGCACATCCTCGATACGAACGAGGCCACGGTGACGCTGACGGGCGTGGAGCGCGACACCCTGATGGGAGCGGATTTTTTCGCCTTTTTCACCGAGCCGGAGCTGGTACGCGACGCCTACCGGGCAGTGGTAGCCGATGGCGCGGTCAGCAACGTGCCCTTCACGCTGCGCCACACCAACGGGATGCTGACGGAAGTGCTCTTCGACGGCTCCGTGAACCGGGATGACCAGGGCGCGGTAGTGGGCGCGGTGATAGTAGCCCGCGAAGTGGCCGAGAAAAACTGGGCCACCGAGCTGGGCATTGCCAATAAGGAACTCGCTTTCCAGCACAACGAAAAGGAAAAGCGGGCCGACGAGTTGAGCATTGCCAACGAGGAGCTGGCCTTTCAGAACGATGAGAAAGAGAAGCGGGCGCAGGAGCTGAACGTGGCCAACACCGAGCTGGCGTTCCAGAACGACGAAAAGGAAAAGCGCGCCGCCGAGTTGAGTATCGCCAATGAGGAGTTGGCCTTTCAGAACAACGAAAAGGAGAAGCGGGCGGCAGAATTGGGCATTGCCAACGAGGAGTTGGCTTTCCAGAATGACGAGAAGGAAAAGCGGGCCGCCGAGCTGAGTATTGCCAACAAAGAGCTGGCTTTCCAGAACGATGAAAAGGAAAAGCGGGCGCAGGAACTCAGCGTGGCTAATACCGAACTGGCGTTTCAGAATAACGAGAAGGAGAAGCGGGCGCAGGAGCTGAGCGTGGCGAATACCGAGCTGGCGTTTCAGAATGACGAGAAAGAAAAACGGGCGGCCGAGCTGAGCATCGCCAATAAGGAATTGGCGTTTCAGAATGACGAAAAGGAGAAGCGGGCGCAGGAATTGATTATTGCCAACGCGGAGCTGGCTTTCCAAAACGACGAGAAGGAGAAGCGGGCGCAGGAGCTGAGCATTGCCAATATTGAGCTGGCTTTTCAGAACGACGAGAAGGAAAAGCGGGCGGCCGAGCTGGTCGTTGCCAACAAGGAGCTGGCGTTTCAGAACGACGAGAAGGTGAAGCGGGCGGCCGAACTGCGCGTGGCCAACTACGCCCGGGGGCTGATTGAGGCCAGCCGCGACCCGCTGGTAACCATCAGCCCGGAGGGGAAAATAACGGACATGAACCAGGCCACGGTAAACATCACCGGCATGGACCGCACGCAGCTGATTGGGTCCGATTTCTTCGTGTACTTCACCGACCCGCAGATGGCGCGGGAGGTGTACCAGGAGGTGTTTGCCAAGGGCACGGTGGCCGATTCGCCCCTCACGCTGCGCCACAAGGCGGGCAAGCTCACCGACGTGCTCTTCAACGGGTCGGTGTATAAGAACGACGAGGGCAAGGTGCTGGGCGTGGTGATTGTGGCCCGCGACGTGACCGACCAGAAGCGCATTGCCACGGAGCTGATTGAGGCCAAATTTGCGGCCGAGCGCGCCACCGTGCTGGCCGTGGAGGCGCAGGCCAAAGCCGAGAGCGCGACCGGAATTGCCGAGAATGCGGTGAAAGCCAAGCAGCAGTTTCTCAGCAACATGAGCCACGAAATCCGCACGCCCATGAACGCCATCATCGGCTTCACGAAGGTGGTGCTGAAGACGGAGTTGACCGACAAGCAGCAGGAGTACCTGACGGCCATCAAGCTCAGCGGCGACACGCTGATTGTGCTCATCAACGACATCCTGGACCTGGCCAAGGTGGATGCAGGCAAGATGACGTTCGAGCAGATTCCGTTCAAGCTCTCGGCGTCGGTGGCGGCGATGGTGCACTTGTTCGAAACCAAGATTCAGGAAAAAACCTGACGCTGGTGATGGACTACGACACCAAAATTCCGGAGGTGCTGGTGGGCGACCCGGTGCGGCTGCATCAGGTTATTCTCAACCTGGTGAGCAACGCCGTGAAGTTTACGAGCGAGGGCACCATCACGGTGGGCGTGCGGATGCTGGTGCAGGACAAGGAGCGCGTCATCCTCGAATTTGCCGTAACCGATACCGGTATCGGCATTGAGGAAGACAAGCTCGGCACCGTTTTCGACGACTTCCAGCAGGCTACCAGCGGCACCAACCGCCTGTACGGCGGCACGGGGCTGGGCTTGGCCATCGTCAAAAACCTGGTGGAGCCGCAGGGCGGCACCATCAACGTGAAAAGCCGGGTGGGCGTGGGTTCCACGTTCAGCTTTATTCTGAGCTTTGGCAAGACCACCGAAAAAGCCGACGCCGAATCGGGCCTGACCATCGAGCTGGAAACCGGCTTTCAGGACGTGAAGATTCTGGTGGTGGAAGACATTGCCCTCAACCAGCTACTGATGAAGACGTTGCTGGAGGACTTCGGCTTCGAGATGGACGTGGCCGGCAACGGCAAAATAGCCCTGGAAAAGCTCCGCGCCACCCGCTACGACATCGTGCTTATGGACTTGCAGATGCCCGTCATGAACGGGTTTGAGGCCACCGAATACATCCGCAACGAGCTGCACCTGACCGTGCCTATCATTGCCCTCACGGCCGACGTGACGACGGTGGACGTGGAAAAATGCAAGGCCGTGGGCATGAACGACTACATCTCGAAGCCCATCGATGACAAGCTGCTCTACAGCAAAATCATCAAGTACCTCAAGCAGGCCAGCGCCGACGAAACGGCCCCCGCGTCGGCCACCGGCGACCTGCCAACGCACCCCCTGACCTGCGTCAACTTCGACTACCTGAAACGGATAACCAAGAGCGACGCCCGCATGGCCGAAATGATTGGCCTCTACTTGCAGGAAATACCGCAGTTGGTGCAGACGATGAAGCAGACCATTGCGGAAAAGGACTGGATTTCGCTCAAACGCGCCACCCACTCCATCATCCCCACCTTTGCCACGATGGGCATGAACTCGGAGTTTGAGGACATAGCCAAGTCCATTCAGGGTATGGCCGTCAGCTTGATTTCGGTGGGCGATGGGGCCAGCCAGGAAACCATGACCGGCCTGCTGTCCTTGTTTTCCAGGATAGAAACCGCCTGCGCCCTGGCCGCCCAGGAGCTGGCGGAGAAGTTGCACGCGCTCTCGCAGGCACCCGCGCTGGCGCAGGCGAGTAAGTAGGTGCTGTTACGCACCTGGCGCGGGGCTCTGCCCTGTGCCGACTGCTTGCCGACTGCTTGCCGACCGCTGGCCTTATGGCCCAGGCAGCTTCTAGCCCGGCCAGAGCGCAGAACCCGTCCCACCTGGTGAGCAGGGGGCGTTTGCGCTGGCTGCGCCAGGAGTGGCCAGGCAGCAACGGCACAATCTCGGTTGGCTGTAATTCAATATTCTGGCGTTTGCCGCCGGTCGAGCTTCTAAACTACGGGCGACTCAACTAGTGGCAGATTGCCTGTTAAAGCGCACATTACTGCTACTGGTAAGGTGGAATATTCTAGCAAAACCGGATGGTGTATGAAGGCATGTTTTTCGAATATGTTGGCTCCGAAAGGTGTGCCTTTCGGAACCTGCCTAATCGAGAAAAATGATGGGTTGGCTAAAGAAGGGGCAAGCCCGTTGAGCGGACAAACGGGAAGGGGCGGACTACCTCTACCCGGCACGAAGGGGGCTGCAGGCACGACCAATTCCAGCAGAAAATCGGTTTGTAGTGCGGCCTCCGCCCCGCTGCATGCCGGGATGGTGAGCTTAGCGGCACCCCCAGGCGGCGGAGCAAATCCGTCAGGTCAGGGTACGCTCCTTCCTGCCCCGCTGCCTAGTCAACTCGCTGGTAAGCACACCTGGTACGTGCTTACCGGCGAGTTGAGACCGAGGGGGTAGCCGGGCGGCCTATTGCACCCCGAAGCGGGCGCTGAAGGCGGTTCCGTCCGCTGTGCGCAGGCGCACCAGGTACCAGCCCGTGGGCAGCGGCGGCAGCGCCACCAGCCCCGTGGCCCCGGCCGCCAGGTGCTGCGCGCTCACCTGCTGGCCGGTGGTGGTGTACACCGTCAGCTCGGCCCCGGCCGCCTGCCCGGCCAGTGCCCCAGCGAGCACGTAGCGCAGCGGCTCGCCCGCTGCCCGCAGGGTGGGGTACACCTGGAAGCCGGCCTGGCTTGAGCTGCCGACCGCCACCACCCGCACGGGCGAGTAGGCGAAGGTGCCATCGAGGTCGACCTGGCGCAGGCGGTAGTACACCTGCGGGCTGCCGTAGCCGGCCAGCTGCGCGTCCACGAAGCGGTAGGCGTGGGCCGTGAGGCTGCTGCCCTGGGCCGCCACCGTGCCGATGCGCCCGAACGCCGTGCCGTCGGCCGAGGCTTCCACCTCGAAATGGTCGCTGTTGTGCTCCGAGGCGGTGGTCCAGCGCAGCAGCGCCGTGGTGCCCTGCGCCTCGGCCGTGAAGGTAGTCAGCTCCACGGGCAGCGGGTTGGCGGCGCTGCCCAGCGTCCAGACGGAGAAGTCGGTGATGCCGGTTTTGCGCACCGTGTTGCCGCTAATGGTAATGGGTAACTGTGCCTGCCAGGGACCGCCGACCCCATTGACGGACTTGAACAAGGCCACGCTGGCGGCAGCAATGCCGTTGCGCTCGTGGTCGAGGTAGCTCAAGTCCAACGTCACGTTCAGGCCCGAGTTCGTGGCGGGCTGGATGTCGAAATAGCGCAGGATGCTCTGGCTGGTGCCCGCCCCACGCAGGGCCGTGCCGGTGGTGCGCACCACGGCCGTGCTGCCGGGGCTGGTAGAGCCGGTGGCCGGGGTCAGCGTCAACCCCAGGCCGCCGAAGCTCTCGGCCGTGCCCGCCGCCAGCGGCCGCGTGGTGGCTATCGCGCCCGTCACGTAGGCCGTGTTGCTCTCGGTGAGGGTGGCCGCGCTGCCTAATACGACCTGGAAACTGCCGGTGGCCAGGGTGCCGCTGGCCAGCGTCAGGGCGCTGCCCACCGCCAGGTTGCGTTGAAGCACCACCGTACCCACCGCTTTGTCGACCAGCAGCGTGCTGAAGGCCGCCGGGCTACTCAGGGCTTGGACCGGCGCGCTCCCGGTCAGGCTGATGGTGCCCGCCAGGCTGACCGGGCCGTTCGTGGTAAAGTCGCCCGTGACTTCGAGCGTCGCGCCGGTAGCCACCGTCAGGCTGGCTCCGCTGGCCACGAGCAGGTTTTGCACGGCCCCCGTGCTGCTGGCCAGCACGGGGTAATTGACGAGGCCGCCCGGCACCACGGCATCAATGGTGGCGCTAGGCAGGCGGCCGTAGCTCCAGTTCTGGCAGTCCGTCCAGTCGGGGCTCGCCGTCCCGGTCCAGGTCGTGCTCGTAGCCGCCGGCACCGTCACCGTCACCGTGGCCGGCGCCTGCTGGCTGGTGCCGTTGGCATCGGTGAGCGTCACCAGCACCGGGAACGTGCCCACCGAGTTGCAGGAATAGGTCAGCTGCGGGGCGGGAGCGTTGGTATACGTGGCCTGCACCACCAGCTGCTTGAAGGTATTCGGGCAGGGGTCACCGCCAAACACGACGTTTTCGGCCGAAATACTAAAGGTGTGCTGGCCCAGCGCAACCGCCTCCACCACCGACTGGCTGCTCGGGGCGTGGCAGCTGCCGAGCGCATAGGTGCCGTTGGCATACGTGGGCGTGCCGTAGCTGGCAAACGTGACGGCCGTGAAGACGGCTCCCGCGGGGGCCGTCAGGGTAAGGAGGCCGTTTTCGTTCACCTGGCCGGTAACGGTGCCCTGGCTCGACACCTGCGCCGTTACCGGTCCGCAGGTAGAGGTGCTGCCGTTGTTGAAGGCGCTGGCCGGCACGCTCACCGTGCCGCTGGCCCCGAGCGGCACGCTCACGTTCTGCACGGCCACCGTGAGCACGCACACGGTCAGGGGCAGGGCGTTGCTGGTGCCGTTGGGCGTAGTCACGCTCACGGTGTAGCTGCCGGCCGCCAAGCCAGCGGGCACCAGCAGGCCGATGGTCTGGGGCGAAGCCGCGTAGCCCGTGCTGGTGAAGGCACCAGCCGCTACCGTAGTTGCCGCGCCGGTGCTCGTGTTGGTGAACGTGGCGAGGGTGGCCCCAGCCAGGAAGGTGCCGCTAAGCGTGAGCGCGCCGCCCGCCGCCGCGCTGCTGGCCGAGAGGCTGCTAAGCACCGGGGCCGGCGGCTGGTTGAGGCGCACACTCACCGTACTAGCGCCATAGTTGGCTGCGAGCAGGTCGAGGTCGCCGTCGCCATCCACGTCGCCCAGCGCCACGCCGGTCGGGCTGCTGCCCACGCCGGGGCTGGCGTTGGCAGCCAGCGCCGCAAAGTTGCCGGTGCCATCGTTGAGGCGCACGCTCACCGTGTTGTCACCCCGGTTAGCGGTGAGCAGGTCGAGGTCACCGTCGCCATCCACGTCGCCCACTGCCAGGCTCTGCGGGTAGCTACCCACGGCGGGGTTAGGGTTGGTGGCGGGTGGGGTGAAGTTGCCCGTGCCGTCGTTGAGGCGCACGCTCACTGTGCCAGAACTGCCGAAGTTGCCGTTGGCCGTGAGCAGGTCCAGGTCACCATCGCCGTCCACGTCAGCTAGCGCCACGCTATTGGGGCTGCTGCCGACGGCGGGGTTAGGGTTGGTGGCGGGCGGAGTGAAGTTGCCCGTGCCATCGTTGAGGCGCACGCTCACCGTATTGTCGCTGGCGTTAGCCGTGAGCATATCGAGGTCGCCGTCGCCGTCCACGTCGCCTACCGCCACGCTGGTGGGGTTGCTGCCCACGGCGGGGTCAGGGTTGGTGGCCGGCGGGGTGAAATTGCCGGTGCCATCGTTGAGGCGCACGCTTACCGTATTGTTGAGGTAGTTGGCCGTGAGCAAATCCAGGTCGCCGTCGCCATCTACGTCGCCCAGCGCCACGCTCAAGGGGCCGCTGCCGACAGCGGGGCTAGGGTTGGTGGCGGGCGGGGTAAAGTTGCCCGTGCCGTCGTTGAGGCGCACACTCACAATGTTAGTGCCCGAATTAGCCGTGAGCAGGTCCAGGTCGCCGTCGCCATCTACGTCGCCCACCGCTATGCTTTTGGGATTAAAGCCCACCGCCGGGTTGGGGTTGATGGCCGGGGCGGTGAAGTTGCCCGCGCCATCGTTGAGGCGCACGCTCACGGTGTTATCACCACCATTGGCCGTGAGCATATCGAGGTCGCCGTCGCCATCCACGTCGCCCACCGCCACACTAAAGGAGTTACTTCCCACGCCGGGGTTGGGGTTGGTGGCCGGGGCCCGGAAGTTGCCCCGGCCCGTGCCGCCCACGGCGGTAGTAAACTGGTACACGTAGGGCCCGGCCGCCGCCCCGCCCGTGCCCTGCACGGTGGCCGGCACGCTCACCCGCACCGTCTCACCGGGCTGGAAGCTGGCCGCCCCGCTGCTGGCCGTCGGCGTGAGGGTCACCGTGTTGCCGCTGGTGCTGGCCGTGGCCGTGCGCCGGCCCCGGTACTGCGCCGAAAACACCCGGATGTTGCCCGCCGTAGCCGCGTCAATCGGCCCGCTAAAGGTCAGGCCCACTGTGGTATTGCGGGCGGCGGCCCGGGCATTGGCCGCCGGGCTCAGCGCTGTCACTTGCAGCCGCACGGTCAGGAGCAGCGCGTTGCTGGTACCGCCGGGCGTGGTTACGCTCACCGAGTACGCGCCGCCAGCTAAGCCAGCGGGCACCAGCAGGCCAATGGTCTGGGGCGTAGCCGCGTAGCCCGTGCTGGTGAACGCGCTGGCCGCTACGGTCGTCGCCGCGCCGGTGCTCGTGTTGGTGAAGGTAACCAGGGTCGCGCCGGTCAGCAGCGTGCCGCTAAGCGTAAGCGCGCCGCCTGCTGCTGCGCTGCTGGCCGAGAGGCTGCTAAGCACCGGGGCCGGCGGCTGGTTGAGGCGCACGCTCACCGTGTTATCATCGAAGTTGGCCGTGAGCACATCCAGGTCGCCGTCGCCATCCACGTCGCCCAGCGCCAGGCCGGAGGGGTTGTTGCCTACGGCGGGGTTGGGGTTGGTGGCCGGGGCCGTGAAGTTGCCCGTGCCATCGTTGAGGCGCACGCTCACGGTGTTATCGTCGGCGTTCGCCGTGAGCATATCCAGGTCGCCGTCACCGTCCACGTCGCTCAGCGCCACGCTTTGGGGGCCGCTGCCTACAGTAGGATTAGGGTTGGTAGCCGGGGCCGTGAAGCTACCCGTGCCATCGTTGAGGCGCACACTCACCGTGTTGTCGTAGCTATTGGTGGTGAGCAGGTCCAGGTCACCATCGCCGTCCACATCGCCCAGCGCCAGGCCGATAGGCAGGTTGCCCACGGCGGGGTTGGGGTTGGTAGCCGGGGCCGTGAAATTGCCCGTACCATCGTTGAGGCGCACACTCACCGTGCCCCCGAAGTTAAAGTTCGCCGTGAGCAAGTCCAAGTCGCCGTCGCCGTCCACGTCGCCCAGCACCACGCTTTGGGGACCGCTGTCCACGGTGGGGTTGGGGTTGGTAGCCGGGGCCGTGAAGTTGCCTGCGCCGTCGTTGAGGCGCACGCTCACCGTGTTGCCGTTAAAGTTGGCCGTGAGCACATCCAGGTCGCCGTCGCCGTCCACGTCGCCTAGTGCCACGCTGTAGGGGTTACTGCCCACGGCGGGGTTGGGGTTGGTAGCCGGGGCCGTAAAATTGCCCGTGCCGTCGTTGAGGCGCACGCTCACCGTGTTGCTGCCAAAG
>JBPBPU010000050.1:0-33759 GCA_050954465.1 Janthinobacterium lividum | reverse complement strand
GCGCGCCCTTCTCTATTCGTACGCACTACTAAACAACCGCCCGGCCCCGGTTGTCGTACCTTTGGGGCGGCTAGCCAACCCGTTAGCTCGTTTCCCTTTTCCGCCTGCCCCGATGATGATTGAACCCGGTCCGCTGCTCGCGGCGATAAGCTCGCCCGACGACCTCAAGAAGCTCAGCCCCCCGCAGCTGGTGCAGGTAAGCCAGGAGCTGCGCGAGTTCATCATCGACACGGTAAGCATCTACGGCGGCCACTTCGGCGCCTCGCTCGGCGTGGTCGAGCTGACGGTGGCCCTGCATTACGTCTTCAATACGCCCTACGACCAGCTGGTGTGGGATGTGGGCCACCAGGCCTACGGCCACAAAATCCTGACCGGCCGGCGCGACCGCTTCCCCACCAACCGCCGCTACGGCGGCATGTCGGGCTTCCCCAAGCGCAGTGAGAGCGAGTACGATGCCTTCGGGGTGGGCCACAGCAGCACCAGCATCGGGGCGGCGCTGGGCATGGCCGTGGCTTCCGACTACAAGGGCGAATTGGGCCGTCAGCACATTGCCGTCATCGGCGACGGCGCCATGACGGCGGGCATGAGCTTCGAGGCCCTCAACCAGGCCGGTGTACTGCCCAACAACATGATTGTGGTGCTCAACGACAACTGCATGAGCATCGACCCCAACGTGGGCGCGCTCAAGGAATACCTCACCGACATCACCACCTCGCGCACCTACAACAAGGTGCGCGACGAACTGTGGAATGTGCTCGGCAAGCTGAGCAAATTTGGCCCCAACCCCCAGCAGATTGCCAGCAAAGTAGAGGCCGCCATGAAGGCGACCCTCATGAAGCAGAGCAACCTGTTCGAGGCGCTGAAATTTCGCTACTTCGGCCCCGTGGATGGGCACGACGTGCAGCACCTGGTATCGGTGCTCAACGACCTCAAAACCATTCCCGGCCCCAAGCTGCTGCACTGCGTCACGGTGAAGGGCAAGGGCTACGAGCTGGCCGAAAAAGACCAGACGCTCTGGCACGCCCCCGGCTTGTTCGATAAAATCACGGGCGAGATTTACACCAAAATCCCCGACCGGCCGCAGCCCCCGAAATACCAGGACGTGTTTGGCCACACCCTGCTGGAGCTGGCCCAGACCAACGACAAAATAATGGGCGTGACGCCAGCCATGCCCAGCGGCTCGTCGCTCAACATTATGATGGCCGCCATGCCCGACCGCGCCTTCGACGTGGGCATTGCCGAGCAGCACGCCGTCACGTTTTCGGCCGGGCTGGCCACGCAGGGGCTGGTGCCGTTCTGCAACATCTACTCCTCGTTTATGCAGCGCGGCTACGACCAGGTGGTGCACGACGTAGCCCTGCAAAACCTGCACGTCGTGTTCTGCCTCGACCGGGCCGGCTTTGCCGGGGCCGACGGCCCCACCCACCACGGCTGCTACGACCTGGCCTATATGCGTTGCATCCCCAATATGGTGGTGGCCGCCCCCATGAACGAGCAGGAACTGCGCAACCTGATGTACACCGCCCAGCTGCCCGAAAACGCCAGCCCCTTCAGCATCCGCTACCCACGCGGCGAGGGCGTAATGCCCGCGTGGCGCACCCCCTTGCAACGCCTGGCCATCGGCACGGGCCGCGTAGTGCGTGAGGGCGAAACCGGCGGCGTCGCTATCCTTAGCATCGGCCACATCGGCAACTACGCTGTGAAGGCGACGGAGGCCCTGGCCGCCGAGGGCCTGAGTGCCGGCCACTACGACCTCCGCTTCTGCAAGCCGCTCGACGAAGAAATGCTGCTCGCCATAGCCCGCCGCTACCGCGCCATCGTGACGGTGGAGGACGGCTGCCTGATGGGTGGCTTTGGCTCGGCCGTGCTGGAATTTCTGAGCGAACACGGCCACGAGTTGCCGATGCGCCGCCTCGGCATCCCCGACCGCGTAGTGGAGCACGGCACCCAGGACCAGCTCTACAAAGAGTGCGGCTTCGATGCGGCCGGCATTGCACAGGCGGTGCGCGAGATGGCGGCCAAGGTGGCCAGGCGGGTACCGGTGCTGGGGTAGCTTGCAGTTCTGCAAACGCCTCCTATACTTACACAAAAGGCCTGTAATTGCTTCGCTAACGCTTGCAGTTACAGGCCTTTTTTATGCGACTTCGCTCTGCATTCAAGCTTATGAAACGGCTATTCCTAGTTGTTGCCTTATTCAGCCTTTCTAGCACCTGCGCACTCAGCCAACGCCTCGCTCAGCAGCATAGTAGTGCCGACTCTTTAACGCACAAGTTGGAGGAGGTTTATAAGCGAGGGCAATTTGTTGGTTTTTCGGTGGCCGTTGTGAACGAGGGTGGCGTGGTGTACGAGAACGGAATTGGGCTTGCTAACGCGGCACAACAGAAGCGCTACACCGCCAACACCATTCAAAATACTGGCTCCATCTCGAAAACGCTGGTGGGCGTGGCCCTGCTCAAAGCCCAGGAATTAGGCAGTCTAAAGCTGGACGACCCGATAAATAACTATCTGCCGTTCAAGGTTTACAATCCGTATTTTCCGGCAGCAGAAATTACCATCCGCCAGCTGGCTGCACATACGTCTTCCATAGCCGACAACGAAACCTACCTCAAAAAAGGCTATATCCTGAAAGCGAAGCAGGACCTTACCCATCTGAAAACGCAGCTGGAAGACGAGCAGGTGCTGAACCCAGCCGACTCGGCGGTGGCGCTGCCAGTTTTCTTACGGCGTTATTTAAGCTCAACTGGCAGATGGCGTAAGGACAATTGTTTTACGCAGCACAAACCCGGCGATATTTTCGAGTACAGCAACGTCGGTGCGGCCCTGGCCGCCTACATTGTGGAAATTGCTACCAAAGAAGAATTCAGCGCTTTTACTAAGCAGCATATTCTCAAACCCTTGCAAATGAAGTCATCAGGCTGGCGCTTCGACCAAGTGACTTTCTCGAACTACGCTACCCTCTATTATAAACCCGACACTACGCTGGCGTATTATTCCATCACCACTTACCCGGATGGCAATTTTATTTCCTCGTCCCACGACTTGGCCCGCTTCTTAACAGAGCTACTCAAAGGCTACGCCGGCCACGGCACCATTCTGAACCAAGCCAGCTACAAGGAACTGTTTACGGCCCAGCTAACTGCCGCTAATTTTCTCAAGCGCAGCGATAAAAACCCCTACAGCGACACTTATAACTACAGCATTTTTATGGGCTTTAGCGTGGCTGGCAACATAGGCCACACGGGCGGCGACCCAGGAGTTTCCACCATCATGTTTTTCAACCCAAAAACGAAAATCGGCCGCCTATTAATTGTCAACACCAATATCAACGATAAAAAAGGCAACGATGAGTTTTACGCCATCTGGGATAAGCTCGGGCAATACGTGGTGAAACCAGGAAATTGAAAACAAACGCGGCCAGCTACCTCTTCTATTAAATGCTATTGGCCGCTCCCTTCCCGGCCGATAGCATTTTTTATGGCAACCCCTCCCTCCTACCCCGCCACTTTCACCCTCGGCGACCTCACCGTGAACCGCCTCGGCTACGGGGCCATGCGCATTACCGGCAAAGGCATCTGGGGGCCGCCCCAGGACCGCGACGAGTGCCTGCGGGTGCTGCGCCGCGCCGTGGAGCTGGGCGTGAACTTCATTGACACCGCCGACAGCTACGGGCCGAACGTATCGGAGGAGCTGATTGCCGAGGCGCTGCACCCGTATGCGCCGGGCGTGGTCGTTGGTACCAAAGGCGGCCTGCTGCGCACCGGCCCCGATGTGTGGCCCCTCGATGCCAGCCCCAAGCATCTCGAAGAAGCCCTGCACGGCAGCCTCAAGCGCCTCAAGCAGGAGCAGATAACCTTGTACCAGCTGCACCGCATCGACCCCAAAGTACCGGCCGAGGATACCTTCCGGTTTCTGCAAAAAGCCCAGCAGGATGGCTTGATTAAGCACATCGGGCTGTCGGAGGTCGACGTCGACCAGATTAAGCACGCGCAGCAGTTTTTCCCGGTGGTGTCGGTGCAGAATATGTACAGCGTGGACAACCGCAAGTGGGAACCGGTGCTCGACTATACCCGCGAGCAGGGCATGGCTTTCATTCCGTGGTTTCCGCTGGCGGGCGGCAACGCCGAGGCGCTGGCTGCCCTCGACCAACTCGCGCAGAAGCACGGCGCTACGCCCGCGCAAATTGCCCTGAGCTGGCTGCTGCACCACTCGCCCAACATCCTGCTCATTCCCGGCACCTCCAAGGTGGCGCATTTGGAAGAGAATATGAAGACGGCCGACATCCAGCTTTCGGCCGAGGACATGGCGGCGCTGGATAAAATAAAGTCGTAGAAAAAGTCATTTATGCAACAGCCCGCTTCCGAGCTAACTGCTTCGGGAGCGGGCTGTTGCATTTAGCTGATTTTTACGTAGAAAGCGGTAAAGCACTTTATTCCCCGTCCATATGTCATTCCGTCTTCCCACCGCCTTACTCGCCCTGCTGCTGGGCCTGGGGGCCTGCACCTCCGAGCAGCTGACGCACACCGACGGGCGCCCCGGCACCAACTTCGCGGTGTACCACACCTACAATTTCATGGATGAGTATGCCCGCAACGACTCGGCTTTTGTCGGCGCGGGCTCCAATATCTTCGACTTGAAGCGGGCCGTGACCCAGCAGCTCGAAGCCCGGGGCTTCCGCCGTGCCCCCCAGCCCGACCTGTGGGTAAACCTGGGCCTGATGACCAAAACCAACGTCCAAACCCGCGAAACCAACTTCCGCCAGGATGCGCCCTACTACATCGGCCAGCGCAACTACCACTGGGAAAGCCAGGAAGTGCCCGTAAACCAATACCAGGAGGGGACCGTAACCATCGACCTTATAGACGCTGCCCACAACGTGCAGGTATGGCAGGGCACTACTACCAGCATCCTTTCGCACAGCCCTACGCGCTCGGCCAAGCAGATTGATAAGGGTGTAGCCGACGTATTTGCCCGGTTTCCGGTGCCGGTGCGGTAAGGCGTTGAACGGCCTACTCGTCCTCGGGAAACTTGCCCATGTTGCCGCTCTCGAAATCAGCAATGGCCTGCATCAGTTCCTCATTGGTATTCATCACGAACGGCCCGTAGGTAGCCAGCGGCTCCTCGATGGCTTCGCCGGCCAACACCAGCACGAGGCTGTCCTCGGAGGCGGTGAGCTGCACGTCGGGTGAGTTCCAGCCCAGCACTACCAGCTGCTGGGTTTTGGCGGGCCGCTCGCCATTCACCAGCACCGCGCCGCGCACCACATAGAGGCCCACGTTGTAGGCGGCGGGCAGCGTGAGCACAAAGTCCGCGCCCTGGTTTAGCTTTAAGTCCAGCAGGGTGAGGGGCGAAAAGGTACTGGCCGGGCCAGTAGCCCCGCCGTAGCTGCCCGCAATAACGCGGATGCTGCCCTGCTCATCGGCCAGTGGCACGCTGGGGATGCTGGCCGCGAGTAGCTCCTGGTACTTGGGTGGCACCAGTTTGTCGGCTTTGGGCATGTTTACCCACAGTTGCAGCAACTCCAAGGCGCCGCCGCGCCGGGCGAATTCGCGGTCGTATAGCTCGGCGTGGCGCAGGCCCGCGCCGGCCGTCATCCACTGCACGTCGCCGGGGCCGATAGTGCCGTCGTGCCCGGCCGTGTCGCGGTGGGCCAGGTAGCCATCGTATACCACCGTCACCGTTTCGAAGCCCCGGTGCGGGTGTGGTGGCGAGCCCAGCGGTATTTCGGTGGGCGCAATCTGCATCGGTCCGATGTGGTCGATAAGCAGATACGGGCTAAGCTGCCGGATGCGCGGCCCCGGCATGGGACTGGTCACGTCGAAACCGTCGCCCACGGCTTTCTTGATGCCATCGATAACTTGGAAAACGCGGCGGAAGGGAGTTGCCATAGCGGAATGATGTAGGTACAGTGTTCAAGCCTAGAGCTGCACAAAATGTTTGGGGACAGCCTATAGTTTGTAAAACGGCAATTCGTTGTACCGGATGACCAGGTTCGGGAATTGCTCCTGTAGTTCTAGCGTCTTTTCGATGGTATTGCTGGTGAAGCGAGGATGGCGCTTGCGCGTCCCATTAGCCAAGATGGCTTCTACCGTATCGCTGTCGGCCAGTAAGCTTTCCGCTAAAAACCACTCAATGGAAGCCTGCAATTGGTCGGTTGCCTTTCTGCGCCCCTTCTGCCGCCCCGAAACTGACTTATTACTTTTGAACTCGACAAACAGCGCTACTGCCTCAGTAAATAGCAGGCAGTCACAACGGCTGCCATCGGCTTCGTCCGAAAACATGCACTTATCTACCTGCACGAAATGGAAAGGCTGACCAGTAGCATTGTGCAACGTGAAATCGAATTCGGCATTTTCGTCGCCCCTGACTCTGATGTAGCAGCGCCCATCGCCGGGGTGGTCGTAAATGACAGTTTTGCGGGCCGTGTGCGAGGTGAGGCAACTGCCCCCGGCAATGCGCGGATGCTGGCTTACTTGGCTAGCCCTCATTAGTTGGCACGGCTGGGGCTGGCAGCAGGCTTGCGCAGCCGCACCAGCTTATCGAAAATGGCTCCCAACTCATCGGAAGCAGTATCCAACTCGTTTTCCTCAATCAGGCCGGTTTTCTTGTTGATGATGGAGCGCACTTGCTGCTTGCGCTTGGTACCGGGCCGGTCCACGTAGTAAGCGGCAAATTGGTCGGGGTCAATCCAGCAGTGGCGCGGAATCAGCTTGGCTACCTTCTTGGCCGTGGCCTCGTCCTGCTGCGCAATGCGGTAGGCGTAGCACAGCAGGTTCAGCGCCGTGAGCACGTAGGGGCTGTGCGTAGTCAGCACCAGGTCGTTTTTGCCGTCCAGCCGGGCGCACTTATCAACCAGAATCTTCACCAACTCGAATTGCGCCAACGGAAACAGGTTTAGCTCCGGCTCCTCAATGATGAAGCTTTGCGCCTGCTCCGTGTTGCGGCTCAAGTGCTCTAGCAGCACCAGCAGCGGCGTGACGGACTGGATGCCACTGGCGGCTTCATGCAGAGGAAGAACCGCGTCGTTTCCTGAGAGTTTTATAAAGTCTTTGCCCTCGTTATGGGTGTATTGAGTAGAGAGAAATGGCATTGCTAGCATACCAATGCTTTTTCTCGCAACAGAATATTGGTTAGCAAAACTCACTAACAGTTTAGGTAAACCAATATCATCTCTAATAATTCCAGGCCAAGATTCTCCAATAGCGGCTAGAAAAAGGCGTTCAGCTGGTATGTAATGTGGCAATGACACAAACATGATTGACTGATACTTCTCTTCAATCCACCGTTTTATAAATGAATTAATATCACTCCCAATACTAGAAAGAAAATCTTTTTGCCGTCTGGGCCTCTCAGGCTCATTTATAAGGTCAGTTAAAGTCGTACTTATTTCCTCTTTATACTTCTCGTAATTCTCTTCGTAATCATCGATTAAAATTTGGTTCATGTCAAGGGATTTATCATGTGCATCAATATCAGAAGCACCTAAGCTAAAACCCAATTCATTAGCCTGACGCCATTTTATATGGGTTTCATCCTCATGAAAATAATTTAACATCCCATACTCAACCATCAGGTCTTGCGCATCGGCTTTGTCAAATTGTAACAGGTGTTTTTGTTTCACTATCGCCGCCAGCTTCGCCAGCGTACTCTTCCCCCCGCCCGTCGGCCCGATAAACACCGTCACGCGCTTGAAATCCACCGTAGTGTCCTTAATCGGCCCGAAATTCTTGACTACTAGTTGCTCGTTCATGGCGGGGAGGCTGCTGATTATTCAAAATTACGCCTGAGCCTCGCAGCGGTGCTGAAGCACGACCAGGATGCGGCGCTGGATTTCGCTCATGATGTAGGTGGTCCAGAAGCTGGCGTACCAGTTGATATTGGTGCTGAGGCGTTGCTGGCTGTAGAGCACCAGGCGGGTGCGGCCGGGGCCGGCGGGCTGTAGCTCGTAGGTGCCGCGCAGCACGTCGAAAAACTTGCCGCCTACGGTTACGTGCTCGTCGAAAGTGGTGGGCGGGATGCTGGCCGTATTGGCCACGATGCTGAACGAGAGCCGCCGCTGGGGCTGCCAGTCATCCACGGTTTCGATGAACTCGACGCCGCGCTCGAAGGTAGCGTGGCGCACGCCGCCCACGCCCTCGTGGGTGAGCGTGGCCTCCACCGGGCGCGGGAAGCCCAACTTGTCGACCAGACTGGAACCCAGGTCGGCGGGCTGGATGGGGGCCACGCGGATAATGTGCTGCCACACCACCGGGGCCGGGGCGTTGATGATGACCGAGTTTTCGACGCGCCGGATGGTGTCGGGCGTGGTAAGCTGGTGCTCGATGGGCGCGGCCAGGAAAGGCAGCACGGCAAACAGGCCGACGACCAGCGTTTTGTCGCGCGGGTCGTCCTTATCCTCGGTGAAGTTGACGTAAAGCGTGGCCCCGATGTAGCCCAGGATAAGGAAGAGCGGGGCCATCATGAGCACGCAAATCATGCCTTCGAGGTGAAAAACCAGCGCCGCCGCCAGAAACAGCAGCGTATTGAGGAGCGGCGCCCACAACTGCCGCCACCAGCCCGACGCCTCCGGCGCGGTGAAGTGCGCCGACACGGCCCCCAGCGCCACGGGCGTACCCAGCAGGAAGCTCACGGTAAGCAGAAAATCGTTGTCGCCGCCGCCGAAGTCTCTGCTAAAGGCAAACCGCGCTACCAGCGCATAAAACACGCCCACAGCAATGGAAATGAGGTAGGGCCGGTAGCGAGGGTTAAGCATGAGGCGTGAGGTGAGAGGAAAAATTAGCAGGTGAGGATAGGTAGAGGCCTGACGTTCTTTTGGTTTCCAATACCCATCTACTGCCACGGCCAGCGGCGGCCGGCCTGTACCTGCGCCTGGGGTTTCTGGGTAGCGGTGCGACCGGCGGCTTCCACGGCCCATACCAGGCCTAGCCGCTCCATGCCGCGCACCAGCAGCCAGCCCAAATCCAGCTCGTACCAGGCGGTGCCCATGCGGGCTGAGCGCGGGTGGGCGTGGTGGGTGTTGTGGAAGCCCTCGCCGAAGCTGAAAATACCCAGCAGCAAGTTGTTGTAGCCGCTCTCCACGGCCCCGGCTACGTGGTAGCGGGCGTAACCGGAGGTGTGCGACACGTAGGTAACAAACCAGTGCCCGAGCATAGACCCAGCCACCCGCAGGCACACCACGGCGGCCATGGCCTCGAAGCCCCAGCCCCACCATACCAGCCCGGCCAGCGCCAGGCAGTGCAACAGCCAGGTGCGCTCCAGCCACTGCAGCCAGGGGTCGTGCAAGTCGGCGGCCGGCATGTCGTAGGCCGTATCATCGGCCGAGTGCAAGGCTAGGTGGTGGTTCCAGTGGTAGTCTTGCCAGATGGAGTGGTCGTAGCGGAAGTAGGCCGGAGCGCTAGGCTGGTTCTGCCAGTAGTCGCGGTAGTAGTGCGACCGCAGCCACGAAACCGGCCCGCCCAGCCCCGCCAGTACACTCAGATATGCCAGCGCCCCGCGCCAGAAGCGCGACGTTTGAAACGCCCGGTGAATAATGCCCCGGTGCAGCCCTACCGCGTGGCCCAGCCCCACGGTAAGCACCATCAAGCCTGCTGAGGCCAGGCTACGCCCCCAGGTGAGGTGCGGCAGCCCCCAACCCAGGCCGATAACCAGGTTGGCATACAGCCAGAAGCCGTGTTCCCAGGCAACGGTGAGGCGGTGAGCGGGCGGCAGCAGGGCGGGTCGCATAGAGCAAGAGCTATGGTACTGCTACCTAAACAGCTTGCCAGAGGTTTCGTTATGGTGTAGGGTGCGGGGCTTAGCTACGCTGACCTTCAGTTGCCCCCGCCCGTTGTTGAACGAACCAGGTGTAATCGTTCAACGACGGGCGGGAGCAACCGAAGGTCAGCGTAGCTAAGCCCCGCACCCTACATGCTTGCTGGTTAGTCAACAACTCTCTATTTCAGCCCCGCCCGCACTGCCTTCACCTCGGCTGCCTGCACGGCACTGGCTTTGTTGCCAAACTTATTGCGCACGTAGGTGAGCACGTCGGCTACCTGCTGGTCAGTAAGATATGCCTGGGCTGGCATGGCCTGATGGTAGGAGTTGCCGTCTATTTCGAGCGGCTCGTTGAGGCCTGCCAGTACGATGTACGCCAGCCGGGTTTTATCGCCCAGCACATACTCGGTTTTGGTGAGCGGCGGGTTCAAGTTGGGCACGCCATAACCATCGGCCTGATGGCAGGTGAGGCACACGTTTTTATACACTACCTGCCCCCGACCAATAGACGCGGCCAAGGCCGGGACGGTGGTGGGCTTGGGCTTGGCTTTAGCCGCCGGGCGGTGCTGGGCGGGCAGCACCAGGCTGCTACCCAGCAGCCCCGCCACCAGCAGAAATTGCAGAGTCAGCTTCATTTCTTGGCGTTGTAGACGATGCGATAAATGGTGCCCTTCGAATCGTCAGACACGTAAAGCGAGCCGTCGGGTCCCTGGGCGAGGCCGCAGGGGCGGTGGTCGGCGCGGCCCGAAGCGGTTTTGGCGGCCGAGCCAGCGAAGTTGTCGGCAAATACTTCCCATTGGCCGCTGGGCTTGCCGTTGGCGAAGGGCTGGAACACTACGAAATAGCCCGCCTGGGGCTCGGGAGCGCGGTTCCAGGAGCCGTGGAAGGCGATGAACGCGCCATTGCGGTACTTAGCCGGGAACATGGTGCCGGTGTAGAAAAGCAGCGCATTGGGGGCCATGTGGCCGGGGTAAGCGGCGGCCGGGTCGATATACGTGCCGGTGGCGGTTTTTTTGCCGTCGCCGCCGTACTCGGGGGCCAGCATTTTCTGGTGCTTCTGCTGGTCATAGTAGAGGTAAGGCCAGCCGGCGTTGTCGCCCGCTTTCAGCGCGTACAGGCACTCGGCAGGCAGTAGGGCTGACTCCTGGTCGGTGTAGTTGGCGGGCCAGTTGTCGTGAAGCTGGTCGCGGCCGTGCTGCATCACGAAGAGCTGGTTATTTTGCTGGTTCCAGTCGAGGCCCACCACGTTGCGCAGGCCGGTGGCGAAGCGGGTGCCGTCCTGCTCGCGTTGGCCCAGCCGGCTGGCCTTGAAAGTCCAGATGCCGCCCGCCGAATCCAGAATCGGGCAGTTGGCCTGGCCCTTGGAGCCGCGTACCCGGTCTTGCTCCTGGCAGGCGTTGGAGTAGGCCCCGATGTTGACGTAGAGATTGTCGGCATTGTCGAGCACAATAGACTTCGACTCGTGCTCATTGGCCAGTTTCAGCCCGCGCACCACCAGCTCGGGGTGGGCACCGTCGGCCTCACCCTGGGCATTGAGCTTGTAGCGGTACACGGCCGAGTTGGACGAGGCGTAGAGGTAGTTGTTTTTCACGTACATCCCAGTGCCGCCGTAGTTGCCGAAGCCGCTCGCTACCTGCGCTTTCCCGTTGGGCTGCGGGCGCAAAAACAGGATGCCCTGCCCGTTTTTGGGTTGGTTGAGCTTCACATAAATAAGGCCCTGCGGCGTCACGGCCAGGTGCCGGGCGCGGCCACCAGTTTCGGCCACCACCAGCGCCCCAAAGCCGGCGGGCAGCTTCAGGCCGGCATTGCCGGGGTCGGGGGCCACCAGCACGGGCGCGGGGCGGCTGGCGTAGAGCGCGAGGCTGCCGGCCAGGGCGGCAGCGGCAGTTAAGAAGAGAGAAGGACGCATAGAAATCAGTGTTGGGTATTCGATTTTTGGTATTGGGGTTAGTACGTTTTTTTTCGAACACTGAATGCCTAACACCAAAAACCCAACAAGCCTGTTTAGGAAATCGGTTCTGCGGCCGTTGTTCCGGTCTGACCGCCCTAGGCGGTCTGACCGGCTGCCGCCTGGGCCGTTCGAGTGCTAGTTCCAGCTGTGCTTGCGGCAGCCGGTCAGACCGCCTAGGGCGGTCAGACCGGAACAACGGCCGCAGAACCGACTCCCTAAACAGCTTCAACACCTAATACCTTTACCGCCATGCAGCCCACCATCGTTTTCCTGCACGGCTTTGCCGAAAGCCGCGAGGTCTGGACCGACTTCACCCGGCCTTTCCCGGCCGGTTACCGCCTGCTTATGCCCAACCTGCTGGGCCACGGCACCAACCGCGCCGCCGTGCCCGACTACTCCATGGAGGCCCAGGCCCGCTACGTCAATCAGTACCTCGACCAAAAAAACGTGGCCGGCCCGGTGCTGCTGGTGGGCCACAGCATGGGCGGCTACGTGGCCCTGGCCCTGGCCGAGCGCTACCCCGACCGCGTGGCTGGCCTGGCCCTGGTCAACTCCACGGCCTACGCCGACACCGACGAGAAGCGCCAGAACCGCGAGAAAAATATCGGCTTCGTGGAGCGCCATGGCCTGGCCAAGTTCATGGAAAGCTTCGTGCGCCCGCTCTTCGCCCCCACCAACCGCGAGCGCCTGCCCGAAGCCCTGGCCCTGCTCGAAGACATCGGTAAGGCCACCCCCGAGGCCACCATCGCCGGGGCCCTGCGCGGCATGGCCGCCCGCCCCGACCGCACCGCCGTGCTGCGTGGGGCATCTTTCCCGGTGCTGCTGGTGGCTGGCAAGCACGACGTAGCCGTGCCCCTGGCCGACTCAGTGGCCCAGGCCGCACTGGCCCCTACGGGCGCGGCGCTATTCCTGGCCGGCAGCGGGCACCAAGCCTACCTCGAACAGCCCGAGGCTACGCGCCGGGCCGTGCTGGCGCTGGCAGCGGGGGCGTTTGGGGAGTAGAACTACTTACTCTCGAAGCCCATTGAGAGCACGTAGTAAATGCGCACGGGCTGCCCGTGCAGCTTGGCGGGTTTCTGGGCCTGCTGGGGGAGCCGGGCCACCGTTTGCCGGGCCGCGTTGTTGAGGGCGGGCACGGCACCGTCCAAGATGCGTATGTGCTCCAGGCGGCCGGTTTCGGACACCTCCAGGTAGGCGTATACGTCGCCGGTCAGCTTGTTTTGGAGGATGGCGGGGGTCGTTACCTGCACCGTAGGCAGGTAGTGGTAGAGGCCGCTGATGCCGGGTTCCATGTTGGCAAATACCGGCATTTCGTCGGCGTAGGCGTAGGCCGGCAAGTCCTGCGGAGCTGGGTTTAAGCCCAGCGTTACCGTTGTAACCGGAGTTTCCACGTTCTGGCGGCCGGGCACCCAGGCGGGCATGGCCCGCACCAGCCGGGTGGCCTCAGTTACGACGGGTGCACCCCAGGCTTTGCGGCCGGGTGTGGTCAGGAGGCGAATGTTTTTCAACTCACTGCCCGGCCCAATGGCAAACTGCACAAATACCGGCTCGCTCGTTTGGCGAAGCCGGTGCCGGCCCAGGTACGCCCGTAGCGAGTCGGGCCCACCCGGAAAGCGTGGCCCGGCGTAGGCCGCCGGAGTTACTTTTTGGGCCTGGCTGACGAGGGCCGGCAGCGTGAGTAGCAGGCTCGCCAGCAGGTACCTACCAAGCCGCAGCCCAGTGAGCTGGCCAGCAGCAGGCTGCATAAATCCGGGAAATAAGTTTTTACCAGTCATAAGCCAAAGTCGCTGCTACAAAGTAGTGCCACCGCCAAAAACTACGCTAGCACGAGCGGTAAGGTAGTCAGCAGCAAAGCTACTGAATGTGGAGCGTGATGGGCACCAGGCAAAATACCCGCACCGGATGGCCCTGGTAAAAAGCTGGGGTTCGTGCATCGGGCAGCTGCCGCAGCACCCGTAGCAGCTCGGCATCGGTGGTGAGGCTGAGGCTGCCCACAATGCGGCGCTGCTCGATTTTGCCCTGCTCGCTCACCTCGAAATAACCGAACGCCTGGCCCTCACGGCGCGCCCGCAGGTCGTCGGCCGGGTAGCGAAACTGCCGTTGCAAAAAGCTCATCAGCTCCTGATGGCCTACGGGCTGCTGCGGGCGCAAACCCAGGCTGCTGGCCGAAAAAATGGGGTCGGTATCGCCGTAGGCCAAAGCAGCGGAGCTGGCGGCCGCGCCAAATGCCACGGGCACGGTCATCGTGACCGGGCCAGCGGGCGAACTGCTGGCCGGAAGCTGCCAGGCGGGCCACTTCGCCAGCTCCGCGTCCAGGGCCCGCGCCTGTTTTTTGTTCAGGCGTACTGCCTGGGGGCCGGGCGGCGGGTTCAGGGGCGTCATATCGCGTGAGCGGCCGGCCTTATCAAGCTCCAGCCGAATGAACAGTTCCCCGGTAGCTGGGGCATCCGGGGTTTTGGCCAGGCGCTGCAGGGCCAGGCGCAGGGAATCGGGGCCGCCGGGGAAGCGTGGGCCGGTGTAGGCGGCCCCGGCGGGTGCCGTTTGGGCGTGGGTGGGCAAGCTCGCCAGCCCCAACAGGAGGGTGGCCAGCTGCGGCCGGAACCAGGACGGGAGAACGGTAGGCATAGGTAATTGAGGTAGAATCGGCTAAATATAGCTGCCATTCCTACAACTGACCGGCCAGCCCGCTCCTCTCCTTAATGCTTTCTACAGAAACCGGCTGTCCGTTTGCCCCGCTCGCTACAAGCCCCAGCCGTAACTTTGAATAGCCTTGCATCTACGGCAAGGTTTTCTATCCGCTATCGATGAAGAATTATCTACTACTGGCCGGCTTATTTCTGAGTGCCGCTGGCGCGGCCACGGCCCAAACCACTACTCCCGCTCCTACCCTGGCCGGCGTGCCCACTAGCCCCCGCAACCACGGCAGCATCTACCTCACCTGGCAATACAACCGCGACTGGTATACCAAGTCGGACATTCGCTTCCGCAACGATAAGTCGGACGACTACGACTTCGTCTTTCACGATGCTGTGGCCCACGACCACCCCACCATGAGCGAGTTCTGGAAGCTGCAGAGCCTCACCGTGCCGCAATACGACTTGTCGGTGGGCTACCTGTTTCACGACAAGCACGACCTGGGCATCGAAGTAGCCTGGAACCACCTCAAGTACGTGGTCGACGACGACCAGGTGATGCGCGTGTCGGGCGAAATCCGGGGCAGGCACCTCGACCGCGACACGCTCGTAACGCCCGACTTCGTGCATTTGCAGCACACCAACGGCAATAACTACCTGATGGTGAACCTAGTGAAGCGCTGGCAGCTAAAGGCCGGCCGCCACGTAGCCTTCAGCGCCATCGGTAAAGTAGGCGGCGGCCCCATGATTTCCTACACCATCTCAACCATCTTCGGCAGCCACGCCGAAGGTCCCTTCCACTTCGAGGGCGTAGTAGCCGGCGTCAGCGGCGGCCTGCACCTGGACCTCTACCGCTACTTCTTCCTGCAAACCGACCTGCAGGGCGCCTGGGCCGACTACACCAACTCCTACATCGGTGCCGACCGTCAGGGCCGCGTCACCCACCACTTCGGCTCCGCCCAGTGGAGCTACGGATTCGGGTTCAACGTGCCGCTTTAAGTGAATGAGGGAGTTGGTGAATGAGTGAATTGCCTAACAAAATTCACTCATTCACCAACTCCCTCATTCACTCATTTCCTTACACCAACCCCACTAGCCGCTCGATGCCGGGGCCCAGCACCAGTTGGTCGTCGGCACCGAGCCAGTCTTTAAGAATGGTGGCGTAGAGGCTGCGGAAGTCGAGCTGGTAGCGCAGGTCGCCCTGGTCGAGGTCGGCGAGGCTGGCGGGCTGGTTGAGCAGGCCCGGCTTGCGCAGGGCACCGCTGAGCAGGAACACGTTGTTGGCGGTGCCGTGGTCGGTGCCGTTGCTGGCGTTTTGGCCCACGCGGCGGCCAAACTCGCTGAATACCATCACCATCGTATTGTTCCACTCACCGCTCTTTTGCAGGTCAGCGGCCAGGGCGGCGAGGCCGTCCGAGAGTTCGCCCAGCAACTGCGCCTGGCGGCCGTGCTGCCCTACGTGGGTGTCGAAGCCCGATAATGCCAGGTAATACACCCGCGACTCCACGCCGGAATTGACCAGCTCGGCAGTGGTTTTCAGGTTGCGGCCAAACTCGGTATTCGGGTATGTGGTGGCGCTGGTGTACACCTTCGCTTTGTCGTAGAGGTAGTCGGCCGACGAGGCCGTTTCGGCCAGCGTCTTGTAGAGGTAGTCCAGCTCCGAGCCGCCGGTAGGGGCTTTTTCCTGGCTCACCTTGCTTAAGTAGCGGCTCTGGGTGAGTTGGTGAAACTTGGTGGGGTTCTTGAAAGCCAGGCCGTTGTGGGTCGCACCTTTCAGGGCCAAACTCAGGGTGTCGTCTATTTCGAGAGCCTGGTAGGGCACGCCGCAGCCAGCGCAGCTGCTGTCGAGGTAGCGGCCGAGCCAGCCGGTGCTCAGCGTCTGCTCCGAGCCGGAGCCCGTCTGCCAGATGTCCATCGAGCGGAAGTGCGAGCGGTCGGGGTTGGGGTAGCCCACGGCGTTGCAGATAGCCAGTTGGCCCTGGTCGAAAAGCGCCTTCATACCCTTCATGGCCGGGTGCAAGGCCAGCTCATCGCTCAGGGGCAGCAGGCCCTCGCTTTCCCGGAGCGCCAGCGTGGGCCGGGCCTTGTAGTACAGGTCGTTGCGATACGGCACGAGGGTATTAAGGCCGTCGTTGCCACCGCCGAGCTGTACCACAATGAGCCGCCGCGCCGCGCCCGTCGGCGCATCGCGCAGCCGGGCCGCCAGGGCAGTTTCGGGCCGGTCGAGGGCGTGCAGAAACTTGGGCACCAGCAGCAGCGTGCTAGCCAGGGCCGAGTGTTGGAGGAAGCGGCGGCGTTGCATAAGGGTATAACGGTTAGATTGTTAATGCTACTGGCGCGGGCCGACTACCTACAGGCCTCTGGCCTGCAACGTGGAGGGCGAAACACACGCCAGTCGTTCTGACGTTGCAGGCCAGAGGCCTGCGGGTAGTCGGCCCAGGCCAGAGGCCCGCGCCAAATGCTTTACGCTAGTTGGTATTCCGGCAAGCTTAACAAGCTCACCAGCGTGTTGCGCAAGCGCTCCTCCGGCGTGGCGGCTTTGGCGGCTATTTGCTGCACCAAGGCCAGGTTCTCGGGGCGCAGGGGGGCTTGGAGTAGGAAGCCAGCCAGCGCCCGGGGCTGGGCCTCGGCAGCGGTGCCGCCCAGCAGCAGCTGCAAGGGAGCCAGCGGCAGGTGTGTGGTATTCGTGTTTTTCACCAGGCGCTCTTTGCCGGTGGTTTGGGGCGTGATGTCGTTTTCGTCGTCTTTGAGGCGCACCGCAAACTCGGCGTTTTTGAACAGGATGCTGGGCAGCTGCAGGCGTAGCAGCAGCGAAGTGGAGTCTATCCAGGCGCGGCCACCGGGCCAGCCGGCTACGTTGGGCGGCATAAACAGCGTCTGGCCCAGGGCTTTCTGGTAGCCCAGCAGCGCCTTATCGTTATCCACTTGCAGGCTCAAAGTGCGGCGCAGGCCCGCCACCAGCGCCACCGGGCTCTTAATAACGGTGCCCACGTTGGCCGCGTCGTAGAACCAGTCAGCTGAAAACAGCCGCTCCACCAAGTCGCTGATGTCGTAGCCGCTTTTGCGAAAGGCGGCGGCCAGCGGCTCGATGTGGGCCGGGTTGGGCACGTCGTTGACGAAGAAGCGGTAGAGTTTCGTGACCAGGAACGTGGCCGCCGCCGGCTGCTGCAGGATAATGCGCAGGGCATCCTCGCCGCCGAAGTTGCCGGTCTGGCCCAGGAAGGTTTTGGGGCCGTCGTCGTGCTCCCGCTCCCGAAACTTAAAGTGACTCTGGCTGTCGTAGCTCCAGCCGGTGAAGGCGCGGGCGGCCTCCTTCACGTCGGCTTCGGTGTAGTTGCCCCGGCCCAGAGTAAACAGCTCCATCACTTCGCGGGCGAAGTTTTCGTTGGGGTGCTGCTTGCGGTTCTGCTGGTTGTTGAGAAACTGCAGCATGGCCGGTTCCTGGCTCACGGCCAGCAGCAGGTCGGGAAACTTGCCCAGCGCCTTTTCCCGAATGGTATTGAGCAGGGCCAGCGAGTCGTCGGGGCGGCGGGTACGGCAGGCAAAGTGCCCGTGCCAGAACAGGGCCACCTTCTCGCGCAACTGGGTGGGCGAAGTCGCCATCTGGTCCATCCAGCGGGTACTCATGTCAATGTAGGCATCCCGAATGGCATTATTCTGCAGCTTGCGCTGCTCGGGCGTCAGGTCTTTGCGGCGCAGCAGCGGTACCCCCTGCCGGCCCACGCCCGGTGCCAGGCGCGGGCGCAAGGGCGTCATCACCAGCGCCCCCTCGCCCGGTGCCGGGCGGGCCGTACCCGGCTGCGCCGACACTGCCGAAGCCGGCGCGGCCGCCGCCGGGCCAGCCGCTCCCATCGCAGGCACCGCCATCACTGCCCCCTGCGGGTCGGTATCGGCCGAGATGGGCGCAGTAATGGGCTGATAGTGGGCGGCATCGCGCAGGAGCTGGCGCAATGCCTTGGCGGGGCTAAGGCCAGCCGCCACATCCTGGGGGCGCGGGCCGAACCCGGCCCGCCAATACAAGTGCTGGAGCTGCTGCTGTGCGTTCATGCTGGTTGGAGGGCGGAAGGGGCGCGGGGTTTAATGACGTTACGTTCCTGGCACGTGCCAGGAACGTAACGTCATTAAATCTACAGCCGTGCTCCCACCACTACCGTCTTCTTGTACTCGCGCTTTTCGCCGCTGGCGGGCCGAAACAGCTCCACGTACAGGATGTAGTAGCCCACGGCCGCTTTGTGGCCGTGCTCGTCCACGCCGTCCCACTGCACGAAGCCGGTGGTAGGCAGGCTCTCGTTGCGCAGCAGGCGGCGCGTGAGCACGCCCAGGGCGTCGTACACCGTCACGGAGCCCACGTAGCCGGGCTGGTCGAGCTGGTAGTTGAGGGTGGTGAAATCCTGCTGGCCGTCGTCGTCGGGGGTGAAGATTTCGGGCACTACGGCAATGTCCTGGCCATTGCCGGCCGCATCCTGGGTTTGCGAATTAGGGCGGCCGGGCGTGGCGTAGCCCGCCGTGCCCGCCGCCGAGTGGAAGTTACTGGGCAAGCTCGGCCCCTGGGTGCGGATGCGCTCCAACGACACCCCAGCCTGGGTGCTGAGCAGGGCCAGGTGCTGACTTTTATCATACGTGTACTGGTCGAGCGCGAGGCCGGTGGCGCTCTGGATGCTCACCGTGCCCGCGTCGTTGTCGAGGGCCGGAAAGGAGGGCACTTCCAGGAAAGCGGCCGGGTCGCTGCTGGTCGGATACTGAGCCTGCAAAATACCCGCGTCGCTGGTGAGAGCTACGAGCTGGCCGGGTGCCAGAATATAGGGCACCGTGGGCGTGAGCAGCACCGTGCTGGTGCCGCTGGCTTTCTGCACCGTGAGCTGGTAGCCTTGCAGACTGAGGTAGCGCGGCGAGCGGTTGAGCAGCTCCACAAAATACACCCCGCCGCTGCGGTGGTTGAACAGGATTTCGTTGAGTACCACGTCGCCGACCTGGGCGGGTTCAGGCAGGGCCACGGAAGCCGAGGCAAGCGCCCCGCTGGCGTTGCCCACGCAGTCGGTAGCGCGGGACACGCGCACGGTAGCCGGCTGGCTAGGCAGCAGGCCGGGGCTGATGAGGAGGTCTACGGCCCGGAAATCGGGGGCTACGGGCAGGGCAGCGCTCACGGCCGGGGCGGTGCCGGTGCTGCTTTGCAGGCTGTATAAAGCCGGGTTGGCGGCGGTGGCGCTGTCGAGATTTTCGCTGAAATACAGACGCAGGGTGCCAGCCGTGAGGGGCACCACGCGCAGCAGGGTGGGCGCGGTCTGGTCGGGGTTGGTGGCGGCTACGCTGTTGCGGCGGGCGGGGGTACCGCCGCTGGGGTCGTTGCTGGCCCGCCAGTTTTCGGCCCCGCCGCAGTAGTTGGCGGGGTCAATCATTTCGAGGGTCCAGCCGCCGTTCTTTTTCACCTGGTCGCGGTACCAGTCGTCGGTGTAGGCTACTTCGTGCAGAATCACGCCGTCGCGCCCGCGTAGGGCCAGGTCGTCGCCGACATTGGTGAGCGAGGGAAAGTTGGTAGGCCCATACACCTTGCCGTACTGCGCAAACTGCGCCACGCGGGTCGAGCCGCACACCACGGCGTACTGGCCGGGCCGCAGCCGGGCCGTATCGGGCAGTTGGGCCGCCGTGCTGCTACCGGGCTTGAAGAGCCTCACGCCCCTCAGGCTCAATGTTTTGGTAGTCGTGTTGTTATAAATTTCCACAAACTCCGAGGCCGGCAGCCCTACCTGCGGTGTCTCGTCGGCCATGATTTCGGTGATGAGCAGCTCGCCTACTTTCGGCGCCACGGCCGGGCCGCCGAAGGTGCCCGTGAGCGGGCCGGCCGCCACGTTGCCGTAGAGGTCCGAGATGTTGCGGGTTTCCACGGTATTGCTGGCCAGAAAATCTACCCCAAACGTGAGGCGCACCACGGCCGGATTGGTAGTCAGCGCCTGCGCCGTGAGCGGCACCAGGCCAGTGCTAAGCCGGTAGTTGCTGACCACGGTGGCCGAAGCCGGGTTTACGTCTTCGTTAAAAAGCAGGTCTACGTTGCGGCTGTCTATGGCCCCGGCCCGCGTGAGCAGCGGCGCGGCGGTGTCGGTGACTTTAAAATCGTCGAAGTAAAACGCCTTGCCGTTGGCCGACGAATAAAGCAGCGACACGCCCACCGCCACGCTGCGCTGATAGGTATTGTCGATGGGCGTGGTGGCTTCGGCTACGAAGGTGCTGCCGCCGGTGAGGTCGCGGCTGAGCGTCCACTGCCCGGTGGTGGAGCGCGTGACGCGCACCCGCACGAGGTTGTTGGTAGTCGAGGCCAGCGTGCCGTTCAGCCCGTCAATCACGTAAACAATACCCTTGGTAGAGTCGCGGCGGAAGAGGCTTACCTCATCGTCGGTGCCGCCCAGGCGCACGAAGTAGCCTTTGGTAGCGGTGCTTTTGAGGTCGGCGAGTGAGGACACGAGCCACACGTCGGCCAGGTTGCCGGAGGAAGTGGCCAGCTTGAGGTTGGCCCAGAACTCCCAGGTGGTGCCGGTGTTGGCCTGGCACCCGGTCACGAGTTGGATTTGGGTGCCCGTCACGGCCGGGCCGTTGCTTTGCAGCACCTGGCTCGTTACCTGGAAACTAGTGGCGTCGCCCGTCCAGGTAGGGTTGTTGGTGAAGTCGCCATCGGTGAAGGCATCGACCACTTGGGCGCGGCCAGCGAACGGTAGCAACAGGAGCAGGAGTAACAGGTACTTCATAAAAGGCGGGGCCAGCGGCAATAACTGCTACAAATAAGCACCCGAAAGCGCAAGTATGCCCCTGGCGCAGAAGCCGCTGACCCCGCCTAGGGCCTTACACCATGTAAAATTCCCAGGCGATGCGGTCGGGGTCTTTGAAGGCCACGTACTGCTTGGGCACCAGCGTATCGGTTTTGATGCCCGTGTTTTCTACACCAGCGGCTTGCAGGGCTTCGGCCACGCGGTGCAGCTCGGCCTCGTCTTCGCAGGCAATGGCAATGTGGTCGAGCCCCACGTTGAAGGGCGTAAAGACGTCGCCCGCCGGGTGGGTGGGGGCCGCCTGCTTAAACCCGATAAACATAGAGCCCACCAGAAACCCCAGCACCTCGGGGGTTTCAATGGCTACCGGGAACCCCAGCAAGTCGTGGTAAAATGCTTTGGCGCGGGCAAAGCTGGTGGTGCGTAGGGCTACGTGAGCGAGCCCCTTGGTTTTTGGTTGAATAGCCATAAAAAAAGAAGAGAAAAAGGATTCAACAGCTTAACCGCTAAGTCGCTATTTCCTCTTTTTTACTGCCAAGCCCCCTGGCGCGGGCCTCTGGCCCGTGACTAGCTGCCGCAGGCCTCTGGCCTGCACGCCAGAACGATACCCGAACGATTTCGCCCTCCCCGTGCAGGCCAGAGGCCTGCGACTTGTCGGCACGGGGCAGAGCCCCGCGCCAGGGGGACTAGGGGGAACAACAGCCGTAATTTATCCCGACATTTGCTCGACCCCGGCCGGCAACGAGCCGCCGGCTTAATGAGTTGATTACCTGTATTAAAATGAAAATTGCGGTTGTGGGTGCCACCGGCCTGGTGGGCACTGAGATGCTGAAAGTGCTGGCCGAGCGCCAATTTCCCGTTACGGAGCTATTGCCGGTGGCTTCGGCTAGGTCGGTAGGCCAGGTGGTGCATTTCCAGGGCCAGGACTACCCGGTGGTGAGCATGGCCGACGCTATTGCGGCGCGGCCAGCTATTGCCATCTTTTCGGCGGGCGGTAGCGTGTCGCTGGAGTTTGCCCCGCAATTTGCGGCCGTGGGCACTACGGTTATCGACAACTCGTCGGCCTGGCGTATGGACCCCGGCAAGAAGCTGGTGGTGCCCGAAGTGAACGCGGGCGTACTCACCAAGGCCGATAAAATTATTGCCAACCCCAACTGCTCGACCATTCAACTGGTGGTGGCCCTCAACGACTTGCACCAGCACTACCAGGCCCAGCGCATTGTAGTAAGCACCTACCAGAGCGTGACGGGCACCGGCAAAAAAGCGGTGGACCAGCTGCTGCAGGAACGTGCCGGAGAGACAGTGACAAACCCCGCCTACCCCCACGCTATCGACCTGAACGTGCTGCCCCACATTGATGTGTTTCAGCCGGGCGGCTACACCAAGGAGGAGCTAAAAATGGTGAACGAGACGAAGAAAATAATGGGCGACGACGGCATCCGCGTCACGGCCACCTGCGTGCGGGTGCCCGTGCTGGGCGGCCACTCCGAGTCGGTGAACGTGGAATTTGCCCAACCCTTCGACTTGGCCGAAGTGCGCGACATTCTGCGCCGCACCGCCGGCGTAGAGCTGGTAGACGACCCCGCCCAAAACCACTACCCCATGCCCAAAGACAGCCACGGCCGCGACGCCGTGCTGGTGGGCCGCCTGCGCCGCGACGACACCCAGCCTAATACCCTCAATATGTGGGTGGTAGCCGACAACCTGCGTAAAGGTGCGGCTACTAATGCCGTGCAAATTGCGGAGTATCTGGTGGCGCAGGGGCTGGTGTAAATAACAGAAAAGCCCCCGCGTTTGCTGAGTACGCGGGGGCTTCTCTGTTAGCCTTTGCTCGGTTGAACAAAAGCTCTTCATACTGATTATCGGCTAGTTAGCTGGTAAGTAAGCGACGCTTGCAGGGTCTGCCGGTACATGTCGCCGCCCCAATAGGGGATGTAATCCTGGGCTTGGGATTGGGTAGCTTGATTAACGGAAACAAGGCCCTGGTAGGCGCGCACATCCAGGCCCAGGCCCGCGGGCAGCAACACGCCAATACCTACGCAGGCACCGAGATTGACGCGCCGAAAACGGTAGACAGCTGATTGGTCAATCTTGCGGGCAACTGTGCCATCGCCGCCGATTAGCGCGTTGGTCTGGCCGGTGCCCCGGCCGCCAACCAGCAAACTCGCCTCTGGCCCGGCTTCGAAGTGTACCCGGCCCAGGCTGAATCGTAGCAGCACAGGCACGTTCACGTAGGACAAGTTTAGGTGATAGGTACCGCGGGCGTAGTTCTGCGCATTGCGATACTCCTCAAAATCCACCTGAGTCTGCTCGCGGCTGAATTGTATTTCAGGCACCAGGGAAAAGTGATTAGTAAGCGGCTGCTGGTAATAGACGCCTACTTGATAACCCAATTGGCTGGAAGTAGCGGGGCGCGCACCAGCAGAAGCTTCTGTGGCGAAAGCCAGTAGATTGGTGCCTAGGCGTACACCCACCTGCGCCTGAGCCAAGCCCGCCAGGAACACATTACTTCCTAAAAAAAGAAAAAAACGTTTCATATGAGGAAGAGATGAAGGGGGGTGAGAATAGTAGCAAGAGTCGCTTGGGTAGGCCTTCAGTTGCACCCTGCTTATTCTTTCGGAGTGTAATTTCGGAAAAGCAATAGTCAAAACTGCTACCTCCCATGACCCGGCGGCGCATCCTGTTCACTTTACTCCTGGGACTGCTGGCCTTCGGTGCTTATCTCAGCCGGCAGCCCTATGTGCCGCCCGACCACCACAACATGCGGTTGCGGCTCAATTACCTGGAGCACGTCATCAAGGACGGCAATGGCCCGAATACGCTGCTGGGTCGCCTGGGCCGGCAGAACCCCGAATGGGAGCTGTTCTCGCTTTCGTTCACGACCTACGCCCTGGCCAATTTGGCCCACCTAGATTCCAGCCTGCGGGCTGAGGCGGCCACCTACACGGACCTAGCCATTAAGCTGGCGCTTACCCCGGCCATCCGGCAAAGCTTTGGCGAAGAGCCAGTTGGCAGTAGCGCCACGGCCGATACGGCGGGCTCGGTGCTGTACCTGGGCCACCTGAACCTAATGCTGGGCTGCCACCGGCAGCTGGTGCCGGACTCGCCCTACCGGCAGCTGCACGACACGCTCTCGGCGGCGCTGTGCCGGCGCTACGGCGAGGCACCGTCGGGCAACCTGCCTTCATACCCACACCAGCGCTGGCTACCCGACAATACCGTGGCCCTGGCTTCGCTGGCGCTGCACAGCCGCCTCACGGGCAGCCCGTATGCGGCGGCCGGCCGCCGCTGGGTGGCGCGGGCCAAAACCAGTTGGCTCGACCCGGCTACCGGGCTGCTAGCCTCGCAGGTAGATGCGCAGGGGCGGGTGACCGAGGAGCCGCGTGGCTCTATGCTGGGCTGGAGTATCTGGTTTTTGGCGTGGGTCGACCCGGCGTTTGCCCGGCAGCAGTACCAGCGCTACCAGGCCACCAACAGCACCAATCTGGGCGTGTGGCGCTTCTACCGCGAACGGCCCGGCCACTACGCTACCGGCGCGGGCGACGTGGACAGCGGCCCACTCATCCTTGGCTACGGCATTCCGGCTACCGCCACTGCCTGCGCCGATGCCGTGGCCCTGCGCGACTGGCGCAACGCCCAGCGGCTGCGGCGCGTCATCAGTTTGGGCAGCCGCGAAATTGTGGAAAACGGCGAGCTGCGGTATGGGGTGCGGCTGGTAGATTTGGACGTGAACCCGCTCTCGGAGGCGTTGTTGCTGTGGGCGGAGGTGCCGGGGTAACGTCTTTAATTCGCCGAAGAATCAATAGTTGCTAGAAATCAAGCTGAGCCTCACTTTTAAAAAAGCTTCACCATGCTTCTTGTTGATGATGCCGAGAAGCAACAGGTTCTTAAAAAACTGAATCGGTTTTTTGACCTGGACTCGTATCGGGACTTCACTGTTTTGTCCTTTGAAGATTTTGTAAGCAAGTATGGGCATTATGGGTTTTCTTTTCGTAATTTCCTGCAGGTAAGGTTTGAAAATGAAGCTGATATATTGAAAGAGTTCTGTAATTTTTTACCACAAGCGGTGCATTATTTAATTCCGATAACAGACGCGAACGAGCTATTCAAACTGCCTAGCGGAGACATCGAAGTTTTTTTAAACCAGCATAAAATTTCTGACTTTATACTAGCTGACCTAAAGCTGACTTGGGTGGTTGTTTATGACAGGCACCGAAATTTGACCGGGCTAGGGGCCTACATAAAAAAGAAGATGCAGCGGAATATAAACCTGAGATTTGGCGACACGAAAATTATGTTTCAAACGGCACCAGCACGCTAGCCTGGCGCGAATAGCCGGGAAGGAGACGTTTATAGCTTGTGCTGAACAGCTCATTCATAAGTCATTGCCTGTGCCATTGTCTGTAGGTCGCGCTACCAGGCACCTGGCAATTCAGCAAGCTGCTGCACACCCGGCTCGCGCAGGTAGGCCGGCAGCTCCTGGCCGGGGGCAGCCGGGTAGGTAGCCACCAGCACCCCCTGGGCCCGCAGGCGACGCACATCGGCCTCGGCCGGGATGCCGGAGTAGGCTGCCCGCCCCGAGAAAAATAAGATGGCCTGCTCGTCGCTGGAGGGAGCGTTGAAGACCACGGTGTTGGTGGGCACTGCCTGGGTTAGCTGGCGGTAGGCGGCCGCCCGCGCCTGCCGGGCCTGTCGACGCAGCGGGCCGCTGAGCACGCCGTAGGTCTGCTCCTGAAAATGATACTTCCTAATGCCCCAGGGCCGCAGGTCGCAGGCAATGAGGGCCAACAGGCACACACTTGCTAGCACTTGCTGCCGGGCCGGGCGGGCCGGGCGGGCAGCCACATAGCGGCCAGCCTGCCCCAGCGCCAGGGCCGCCAGCAACAGCAGCAGCGGGCTAACCAGGTAGGCGTAAGAATACATTTTGGTGGCGGCCAGGGTAAAAAACCCGTACACCAAGCCCACCATACCCAGCAAGGGCCAGGCGGCTGGCCGCCGCAGGGCCAGCCCGGCCCCCGGTAGGATGGCAAATACCAGCAGCCCGTAGTGAATAGGCCCCAGCCGCAGGTGGAAGTACCAGGGCTCGCTGTGGCCTTCCAGTGCCTGGGTAAAATGCCGGGCATTATAAGCCAGCTCGTACGCGCTCTCACGCGGAAACTGCCAGGCAGTGTACAGCTGCCAGGGCAGCAGTACCACCACAGCTACGGCCAGCGAGGCCAGCAACCGCCCCAACTCGGGCAGCGGGCGCTGCTGCCGGGCCCGCAGCAGCAGGTCTAGGCCCCAGCCAGCATACACCAGCAGGCCCGGCAGCCATTTGCAGAGCACGGCGGCCCCGGCTAGCAGCCCCACCAGCACCAGCCAGCGGCTGGCCGCGCCCCCGGCCCGGTACTCGTAGTAGGCCCAGATGCTGGCCGTTACGTAGGTCAAAAAGGCTATGTCGTTGTGGTCCATACCCAGCGCCCCACTCACCATTTCGAGCTGGTAATACGCAAAAGCTACCAGCAAGGCCCCCAGGTAGCCCACCAGCGCACTGCCGAAAATCAGGCTGCCCAGCCGGTACACCGGCCACAGCAGCACCGTACTCAGCAGCACGCTAGGCAGGCGCAGAGCCAGGGTAGTACTGCCAAAAAGCTTGAGACTAAGGGCCATCTGCCACAAAAAGAGCGGCTGCTTGTGCAGCCAGATGTAGTTGCAGCACCAGGCCTGGTAGTCGTAGGGTAGCCAGGCCACCGGGCGCAGTGCCGGCCGCAGCGGCTGGGCCACCAGGTTGTGCGCCACGGCGGCGTGAAAACGCTCGTCCCAGTCGTGCAAAAACGGGTCGAGGCCGGCCATAAGCAGCCGCAGCAGCAAGGCGGCTCCTAGTAGCAGCAGCATAGCCAACGTGGCCCGGTGGCGAAACCAGGTGGCGAGGCTTAGCCCGGTAAGCAGGGCGCAGCCACCTCCCAAAAAATAATTGACCATGCAGATACTAAGCAAATATTTCGAGAAGCTAAGGTATCCCTTAATGCCGTGGCCCTGCGCGACTGGCGCAACGCCTAGCGGCTGCGGCGCGTCATCAGCTTGGGCAGCCGCGAAATTGTGGAAAACGGCGAGCTGCGGTATGGGGTGCGGCTAGTGGACCTGGACGTGAACCCGTTGTCGGAGGCGCTGCTGCTGTGGGCGGAAGTGCCGGGGTAATAGTATGAATATATTTTGACTATCTTTATAAACCAGCCCATTAATCCCGCACCATGAAAGCTGCTTTGTTGCTTGTGCTGCTATCAGGTTGTTATGCCGCGCTCGCGCAGAAAGGAATCGCCCAGACTGATACCACTAAATCAGCTTATGGAAGGCTGGTTACCAGAAAGGTGTATACAGGTACCTTTCAGCAGGAGCGCTTACCGGGTGGAACCAGTATATATAAGGTAAACGGCAAAGAGGTTGATAAAACGGTTTTCGACCATTATCATGATAACCAGAACAATGTCGAACAATGCACACCTTGTATTCTGGAAATTTATGGCCTGGATGAAAAACCGATTCATAAAGGTATCCAGTTTATGGACCTCCCGGTGGGTTTCTGGATAGAATACTTTCCGACTGGAAAAGTGAAAATAGTTGGGCACTATAAAGAAAATGACACTGGAATTCAAAGAAATTTTTTTAAGAAAGGATTCGGCGAACGCGATGGAATCTGGACGTATTTCAATGAAGCGGGCCGCAGGCTTTATTCGGAATATTGGAAGGATGGAAAATTTATCAGCCAGATTCCCGAACAGAAGAAGCCGGAGGTGTGGACAGTACAACTGCTTTACAATGGCCACACTGCTGATAGACAGACATTTACACCGCAGCAATTCAATGAATTACAGCTTGTTCCAAAATATAAAAACAGCGCCATTACTGGCGTTGCTATTACGGGGGAGTTTGAAATTTCTGCAACTGGTTACTGTCTAGTCAAACAAAAATTCTCATTAGCCGATTTCGCTAAAATTGATGTCCAACAGATGATTTTGAAATCTGGAATTCCAGCAAATAAAACAGCGTCAGGCATTCTAAGAATTTTCGTGGAGGGAGCCAATACTGTCAATTATTTTATAACAATTAAAAAATAGTCTGCTACCCACCATCTCTCACATCGCCTGCATCCACGGCCATTCAGCCGCAGGTACACCGAGGCCGAGAGTGGCAGCCGGCCGTAGCCTGCTTGCGGAGACAGGCGGCGGGACTGGTCGTTTTGCAGATTAGCGTTAGTGCCCCGCAATGGTGCAAAAGCCGTTATCATTGCCAGTTACCCGCCTTCACTTACTACCAGATGAAACAGCTGTTCTTGCTTATCGGCATTTTACAACTGGCAGCCAGCAGCGTGTGCGTGGCACAAAGCTCACCGGCTTTTACGCTCACCATTGTGCCTACCAACTACGCTGGCGGCCCCGAACGGGCGACCATTTCCCTGCATAAGCGTTTTCACGTCCTGCTTACCAACACTTCGCCCGACTCACTGGCCATTTATGAGGAATGGAACAGCTGGGGCTACTACGGTTTATCGTTCGAGATAACGTACCCCGACGGCCGAAAGGTGGCATCGTATAAAGGGCTCCGTTACTGGACCAAGAACTTCCCTTCTACCATCACCATTGCGCCGCATGGCTGCTACGTGTTCGACGTAGACTTCGAACCCGACTCTACCGCAGGCGGTGTTTGGGTAAATTCTATTCGTAAAGAGCCCGGATTTACCCAGAACGGAATCTGTTGCCGGATGCGTGCCATCTATTCCATCCACGACGAGAAAGACCCGCCCCCGCATTTTCTTTATTTCACCAAAACCAGACCCGCCTAGACGGGCACCGTCAGCTCGGAAGAAAAAGCGTACCTCGTGTGGCCCTAACTACCGCAACCCTTGTTTCCGGTACGGCCGCTTGCTCAGATTACCAGCCCTAATGGGTTTCGGCAAGCTGCCTGAACAGCCCTGGCTGGCAATTTTAAAAGTCTGATTCTGCGCATTTTTGTATTCTGAATACCAATTAGTTACCTCTAAAAAGGAGCCTTGCGGCTCCTTTTTTGTTGTCTGATTAAAGCAAATCTTTGTTTGTGGCCGCCTGGCAGGAGCACCTAGCTTTGCCCCATTCCAACCCTACTGGCTACGGCCTGGCATCTTTGTCGGCCCTTCCGCTACCCTCCGCCCATGCCTTCCCTTTATGCGTTGAAACCCCGCTTCCAGCAGCTGCTGCGGCCCTTGCTGCGGGCGCTGCACGGCGCAGGCATCTCGGCCAATGCCGTGACGGTAGCGGCCTTGCTGGCGTCGGTGGCTTACGGCGGCTGGCTCTGGTGGCAGCCCGGCAGCCGCTGGGCCTGGGGCTTGCTGCCCGCGTTTTTGCTCGTGCGCATGGCCCTCAATGCCCTCGACGGCCTGCTGGCCCGCGAGTACCAGCAGCAAAGCCGGCTGGGCGCCATCCTCAACGAAACCGGCGACGTGGTGGCCGATACGGCGCTTTACGTGCCGTTTGCCCTGCTGCCGGGAGCCCACGCCAGCCTGGGGCTGCTGGTGGTTTTCCTGGCTTTCCTCACCGAATTTGTGGGCGTGCTGGGGCAGGTGGTGGGCAGCATCCGGCGCTACGACGGCCCCTGTGGCAAAAGCGACCGCGCCCTGCTTTACGGGGCCGTGGCCGTGGCCGTGGCGCTGGGCCTGCCCGTTGGCCCTTATCTGGACTACCTATTCGGGGGGCTGGCGCTACTGCTAGCTTTCACCACCTGGAACCGGGTGCGGCGGGCACTGGCCGCCGGGTAGAAGCAAACGGTTAAAAGAACGTCATTCCGAGCTTGCCGAGGAATCTCGCTCGCCAACTAACTCAACCGCTGAACAAGACGGCGCTACCGATTAGATTACTCGGCGAGCTCGGAATGACATTCTTCTTTAGTTAATTCACATACAGTCTTGTACGGTATTCTTCCTTATGCTTTCGGGGCCATCCTGGCGCTGCTCGTGACGGCCTCCGCCGTCACGGCGCTGCTCATGCGGCTGCACCCGGCGCGCAACTACACCTCCGTGAAGCTGCGCATCCAGACGTGGTGGTGGCTGGCGGCGCTGCTGTTCGGGTCGTTGAGCTTCCACCGCTCGGTGGCCGTGGTGGTGCTGGCGGTGCTGAGCTTCCTGGCTTTCAAGGAGTTTCTCTCGCTCATCCCTACCCGGCCGATGGACAATGGGGTGCTGCTGCTGGCGTACCTGGCTATTCCGGTGCAGTACTTGTGGGTGAATATGGCCTGGTACGGCATGTTCATCATCTTCATTCCGGTGTACGTGTTTTTGCTGCTGCCCCTGCGCATGGTGATGGGCGGCGAAACCAAGGGCTTTCTGCGGGCGGCGGGCACGCTTCACTGGGGGCTGATGACGACGGCCTTCAGCATCAGCCACGTAGCGTACCTGCTGGTGCTGCCGGCCCACGCCGGGGCGCACGGCACCGTGCGCGGCGAGATGCTCGTGTTTTACCTGCTGGTGCTCACGCAGCTCAACGACGTGGCGCAGTTTCTGTGGGGCAAGTGGCTGGGGCGGCGCCCGATAGCGCCCAAAGTCAGTCCCAACAAAACGGTGGCGGGGCTGCTGGGCGGCATCGGCACTACCACGCTGCTGGCCTGGGTGCTGGGGCCGTGGTTCACGCCCCTCTCGCCATTGTTCTCGGTGCTGGCGGGCCTGGGCATCAGCCTCTTTGGCTTCACCGGCGACGTGGTCATTTCGGCCATCAAGCGCGACATTGGGGTGAAAGACGCCGGCACCTTTCTGCCCGGCCACGGCGGCATCCTCGACCGGCTCGACTCGCTCACCTACACGGCCCCGCTGTTTTTTCACTTTGTGTACTACTTCTATTATTAGCTGTGTAGGGTAAGCTTTAGCTTGCCAGCCGCCCGAAAGGCAAGCTAAAGCTTACTCTACATCCTCTCCATGCGCGCTGCTTTGCGAATCCTGTTTGTGGTACTGGTGGCCTACCCGGTGGTGTGGCTGTGGCTGGGCATCCATGTGCGGCACCGCGAGCGGCTGCCAGTGCGCGGGCCAGCCATTATCGCGGCCAACCACAACAGCCACCTCGATATTCTGACGTTGCTCTCGCTGTTTCCGCTGCTCAGTATTCCCCATGTTCAGCCAGCCGCTGCGGCCGACTACTTCTTCAAAACGTGGTGGCGGCGCTGGTTTGCCAAGTACGTTATCGGCATTATTCCCGTGCGGCGCGGGGCCGTGCAGCAGGGCGAGGCCGACCCGCTGCTCGAATGCTACCAGGCGCTGGAAGCGGGCAAGGTGCTGGTTATTTTTCCCGAAGGCACTCGCGGGGCACCCGAGGAATTGGCCGAGCTGAAATCAGGTATCTGGTATCTGGCCCAGCGGTTTCCACAGGTACCCATTGTGCCGGTGTACCTCTACGGCCTGGGCAAGGCCATGCCCAAAGGCACGCTTATTCCGGTGCCGTTCTTTGTGCAAGTGGCCGTGGGCCACGTACTCCCGTGGGTAGCCGACAAAACCCAGTTTATGACTTCCCTGCGCCAGCAGTTTCATTGGCTGAAACAGAAAATATACCGGCCCGTGGAGGAGGAATGACATCGCCCTCCCCCTGGCGCGGGCCTCTGGCCCGTGCCGACCTGCTGCAGGCCTCTGGCCTGCACCGCAGAACGACACCCGAACGATTTCGCCCTCCCCGTGGCAGGCCAGAGGCCTACAGCAGGTCGGCACGGGCCAGAGGCCCGCGCCAAAGATTCCAATCTTCACCCCCCACAACTTATGACTTACCCCACCATCCGCCCCTGCAACGAGCTGCATTTCGCCTCCCACGACGCAGCTGCCCTTTTTTACCGGCACTGGCCCGCCACGGAGCCAGCCAGCGAGAAACGCGCCATTGTGCTCTTTCACCGGGGGCACGAGCACGGCGGGCGCATGGCGCACCTCGCAGACGAGCTGGCCCTGCCGGGCTACGACTTTTTTGCCTGGGACCAGCGCGGGCTGGGCCTCTCGCCGGGCGAGCGGGGCTACGCCGACAACTTCGGGGTGCTGGTGCGCGACGTGGATGCCTTTGTGCGGCACATTGCCACGCAGCACGGCATCGCGGCCGAGAACGTGGTGGTAGTGGCCCAAAGCTTCGGGGCGGCGCTGGTGGCTACCTGGGTGCACGACTACGCGCCCCGCCTGCGCGGGCTGGTGCTGGCCTCGCCGGCTTTCAAAATCAACCTCATCGTGCCCGGCGCGCTGCTGGGGCTGAAGGCGCTGTACGCGGTGCGCGGCAATTATTTCGTCAATTCCTACGTGAAGCCCACCCAGCTTACCCACGACGAAGCCCGCATTGCCTCCTACGCCGCCGACCCGCTTATTACGCGGCCCATTGCGGTAAATATTCTGCTGGAAGTAGACGAGGCCGCCACCCGCGTAGTGGCCGATGCGGCGGCCATCCAGGTGCCTACGCAGCTGCTGGTTTCGGGCGACGATGCGGTGGTGTACGAAACCCCGCAACGGCAGTTTTTCGACAACCTGAGCAGCCCGGTGAAGGAGTGGCACGTATTCGATGGCTTTTTCCATGACACTCTGGGCGAGCGCGACCGGGCGCAACCTATCAAGCTGGCGCGGGACTTCATTGCTCGGCTGTTTGCCACGGCTCCGGCCCGGCCCAGCCTGCTGGCCGCCGACCAGCAGGGCCACACCAAAACCGAGTTCGATGCCCTTAGCCAGCCGGCTACCTCGGCCCTGGCGCGGCTCTACTGGGCCATGGGGCGGTTCTGGATAAAGGTAGGTGGCTGGTTTTCGACGGGCATCAAGAACAGCCTCGCCACGGGCTTCGACTCGGGCAGCACCCTCGACTACGTGTACCGCAACCAGTACCAGGGCTTCACGCCCATCGGCAAGCTCGTGGATAAGGTGTTCCTCAACAGCATCGGCTGGCGCGGCATCCGCATCCGCAAAATCCATATCGAGCAGCTTATCAACAGCGCCATCGACCAGCTCAAAGCTGCTGGCCAGCCGGTGCGCATCGTGGACGTAGCCGCCGGGCACGGGCGCTACATCCTGGAGGCACTGGCTGGTCAGCCGGGCCGGGCCGACGCCATTTTGCTGCGCGACTACAGCTCCGCCAACGTGGACGCCGGCCGCCGCCTTATTGCCGATAAAGGCCTGGCTGCCGTGGCCCGGTTCGAGCAGGGCGATGCCTTCGACCAGGCGTCGCTGGCGGGCTTGCAGCCGCGCCCCACGTTGGCGGTGGTGTCGGGCTTGTTCGAATTATTCCCCGATAACTCGCTGGTGCAAAAGACCCTCTCGGGCCTGGCCGCCGCTGTGGAATCGGGTGGCTACCTGGTGTATACCAACCAGCCCTGGCACCCGCAGCTCGAAATGATAGCGCGCTCGCTCACCAGCCACCGCGAAGGTGCCGCCTGGGTGATGCGCCGCCGCGTGCAAGCCGAGATGGACGAGTTGGTGGCCCAGGCCGGCTTCGAAAAAATCGAGCAGCTGAGCGACCAGTGGGGCATTTTCAGCGTGTCGCTGGCGCGGCGGGTTCCACGTTCCTAGTTCCTGGTTGGTGTACATCGCCCTCCGTGGGCAGCCCACGGAGGGCGAAACAGGCCACTAACTCTACTTTGGCAGGTTAGGGGGAGTGGGTTAGGGGGTGTTTTGGGGCATTGGCCTGCGCTCGCTGGTGCACGGCGGCGAGCAGGGCCTCATCCT